>CAZSTW010000090.1:0-27074 GCA_964609845.1 uncultured Planctomycetaceae bacterium
CAGCCTGGAAGAAAGGTCTCGAACAGGTCCACAGTCTGATTTCCAGACACCGGAACGAGTCTGACTTCTCCGACCTGACTCCCGTTCTGCATCGCTACGGAGAAGAAATCGCGTTAGGGGCCGCTCGTACTGCTGCCGCAACCCGCGATGCCGAACTGTTGACGGTTTCCGAAGACGCTCAAGTCATTCTCGAACGCTATTCTGACCCGGCATCGCCGCCCACTGCCGCATTAAATCGAATCAAGGAAGCACGCGTTGCCGCAGTTCTGGCGATTGGAAAACAGAAAATCTTCGATGACAGCATGGCCGCCGTCGATGCAGCACTCGCCGCCAACAAACCAATGGTGGCCCTTTCAGAACGTGAAAAACTGGTCCGAGTCTATGAAGGATTCGCCAGTGTCAGTCGAGTGAAAGAGTCACTCCAGAAGGCACTCGATCTGGAGCGATCCGTTATCAAGACCAGCGACCAGGAACGTGCGGCCGAAACCTCCGAAAGGATGGTTGCCGGTTCGCAGCCAGCGCTGGGGATTTTCCATACACGGACACGAACTGACGAGACTTCGCTCGGGCGAGTTGCATACGTCGTCGGAAAGGACTGCTGTTATGCCGTCGATACTGTGACGGGTGAACTTGTGTGGCGACGAGTGATCGGATTCGACACCCCGTTCTTCCCCGTCACCGCGACAGGAACGCAGGCTTTCACGCTGATTTACGATGGCTATCAGAGATCGCTGCTCTGCTGTCAGCCCTTAACAGGGAAGTTGATCTGGAGACAACCGCTTGACGGGCGACCGCGGTCCGCTCCGCTGATTCATGAAGGGCAGATCTACCTGCCAACCGAGGACCGATCACTCTGCCGGATCGATCTTGAAACCGGCCGACTGACGGAACGAATCACGTTCTCGCAGAATGTCCAGGGACCGCCCGTTCTTTCTGCGGATGGAAATCATCTGCTGGTTCCAGGGGAAATGGCGATGATCTATGCTCTTTCCATGCGTCCACTCGCATCCGCAGCGACAACGTTTACGGATCACGCTGCCGGATCCATCGTGGCTCCGCCACTTGCGTTGGGAAAGCTCTACCTTCTCTGCGAAAACGATCGGGCAGATTCCGCGCGATTGCGATTATGGAATGCTGCAAATCCCAGGCAGCCTCTTGTCGAATTAACGGCCAAAGAACTCCGCGTAACTGGACAAGTTCGTGAATCACCCGTCTTACGAGGAAACCAGCTGATGGTTCCATCGAGTGGTGAACAACTGGCTGCATTTTCTGTCACGGATGCCGCTGGACGCGAAGGTCTGGCGCCCGTTGCTCAGTACCGGGTGACCGAAGACGAAGAAATCAATCAGCGCAAGGCCGCTAAACCAGACCCCAAAGCAGCCGAAAAGATTGACGACAGAACTGAAGCGATCGAGAATTTCCTGCCAGCAGCAATTGCCGCGCGTGCTCCCATGTATCTGGTGCTGGGACCTGATGGACGGTTCTGGGGTGCCAGTTCTGCATTCCGTCGGTTTGAATTGGGAGCGGACTCGATTCATATGGATGCGAACGCCATCGCAGCTGGCATCGCTTCGCAAAAACTGCAGCAGATCGGAGATCAGTTCTTCGTTGGCCGTAAGGCCCCGTTCCATGATGCTGTGGTTTTCTCCTCGGTTGATCGTGACCGCATGGTCAGTCCCTGGCGAATTGTTCTGGGGGCACAGTTTCATGAAGTCGCCGCGTCAAAAGATGGTGGCCTCGTAGCCATCTCAGAAGCTGGCCACGTCGTCACATTAGGGGTTGATCGTCTGCGGCAGGGTGGCTTTGACCTGAAAAGTGCCGTCGAACTTCCCCTGCCGACCCGAGTCAGTCAGCGTCTTGTCACTTCGACATTGCACGATGGTCGATTGTTTCTCGCGGCCAACGGTGATCAGTCTGCGATCTGGATAATTGGAACAGCGGGACAATTGGAGTTTTCAACAAAGCTCGGCAAGGGTGAAACAGTTCAGGCAGCAGGTGTTCTGGTTGACGAAGGGTTGATCGTTCCGCTCCCCGGCAAATTAAAATTGCTTCAGTTGAGTTCTGGTAAAAAACCGGTGCAGGATTGGCTGGCTCCCGTTGGTGACAAGCCTGCTGCTCCCTGGAAGCACCTATTGCGACTCGAGTCAGACGAAATCCTTGCCTGCAACAGCGAAGGTTTGCTGCAGCGCATTCAGGTTCGCACGGCCGATGTCGCGCATCTGGCGGAATCGGCCAAACTTCAATTGGAAACACCGGTGAATGTCACTCCTGCCATCCAGGGTGATTTCCTGCTGACAGCGCTGGCATCGGGGCAGGTTCAACTCTTGAACTGGCGGACATTTGATCAGGATGGCAAGCGAGACTTCGCTGCACCCGTCCGTGGGACATGGGCAGTTGGAACGACATGGTTGGTCTGGGGAGGAGATGGAAAACTGCATTCCGTCTCAAGTGGTCGCGACTTGCCGATTCGATGGTCCCTGGACCTGAAGGGAGTGGAACTAGCGGGTGGCCCACTGCTGGACGCAAATCAAATCTGGCTCGCCGCACGCGATGGAACCGTGATTGTGGCCGATGCCGATGGAAAAGAACTGCGAAGAATTCAAGTTCCGCAAGCATTATCGATGGGAATCAGGAAATTCGGAGAAGGATTGTTTGCCACCGCAATCGACGGGGCGTTCTATCGCGTCAATGAATGACATCGAGCAGGTTCTGCCCTGCCGGCTGTCGATCGTCCAACGCGAGTCGAACTATTGAAGAAAGGAGCGATATCATGAGTCCGGCACGAATCGGCGATCTGATCCGTTGCATCGCTCTTTTGTTGTTGCTCCTGTTTACTAGCCCTGGCGTTACCGCTCAGGAGACCACGAACGAACCGCCAGTCGGAAAAGTGCGGGAAGAACAGACGTCATTGCCCCGTTATCCTGACATGGTCCTTCCGGAAGCTGTCGATCTGCTGAAGGCAAAGCCATTTGACTGGATCGTCTTGAAGTCTCAGGAAGTCGTCGTTGTCGACGCGGTTTCGATGCGGCCCGATCCGATTTCACGAGTCACCATCAAATACGACATTGCACAGCAGACCTACAATCGAATTCTGAGAAACCGCCCCTACAAGATCGCAGAGATCGAAAGCCTGCGTCAATACAGCAAGAACGCGAATCGTGCCGAAGAATTCGACGCCATGGAATCTCGTCTGAAAGAGGAACTCGACAAGGCTCGTGAACGTGCTGACGCGTTGAAGCCGCAAACCTACAAGTTGCCAGTCACCCTTCGAGACGGAAGCGTCGACCCCGAATACATTCTCGATCTGCGGCACATTGAAACGGTCGTCCATTTTGAAGACCTGGTGCTACGACGCGCGGACCAGTTGATTGCCGAAGGTCGAGTTCCCCTGGCGTACGACCTGCTGTTACTGGTGGCCCGCAGGCATCGCGAAAACAACGCCTTGATTCAGTCCGAACTCGAGGCTGAGGAACAGGAACTCGTCCGTCAGATAAAGTCTCTCGACGATGAGCGGGCGACGCTGCGAACTTCAAAAGAAGGACTGACTGCTGCGGTCAACAAGAATGTGCCCGGTTCCAAAGGACGCCTCGCTGCACTCGAAAAGACCGTCACAAGGATTGCAGTCGAAATCAAAGAGATCGAAGAAGAACTCCGCGCTGTTCGCATCAAGCTTCGGTTCGCACGCCCAAAAGACTTTCCAAAACCAGAAGCCATTCGCAAGGACGACTATTACCTTCCCTCGTGGCCCAGGTTCGACGAAACGTATCACAAGCTCGTTTTCAAGGATGCCGATCTGCACATTGATCAGGGGCGGCCCGAGCCTGCATTTCGATTACTGGAAGAACTGTCCGGTGACGTGCCAGGGTTATCGAGTCGACTGGGAAAGACTGCCGAACTGTTGATCACACCGTGCGTGGAACGGCAGGACTTTCGGCAGGCGCGACACTTCATCAATCGGCTGGCGACTCGTGACCCGATGAATCCCGTGATTCAAAAATGGAAAGACGAACTGACAAACCGCGCCGCTATGGCCATCAAGGATGCTCTGGCTGCGTCATCCCAAGGTCAGGCCCGGCTTGCGGTCCAGTCCATTGATCGAGCGGCACATCTCTGGCCCGAAACCCCAGGGCTGAAAGAAACGCATCGTGATCTGAACGACAAGTACCAGATTCTGCGAGTTGGCGTCTTGCGACTGGCGAATGAACCCGTGCAAGCAGATATCCACTCGGAAGCCCGCGAACGCGTTCGACTTCTGACCGAATCGACGCTGTTCGAGCCTGCGGGTGTCAGCGTGAAAGGTGTCCGTTACCGGTCGTCGTTTGTTGAATCATGGGAGCCGACTGATCTGGGACGGCGTGTGCTGTTTCGATTGAAGATGAAACAGGCTGACTGGGAGTCGCGAGCGATCATCACGGCGGCAGATGTTTTTGATGAGATCACTGCGAAAATCAACCCCCAGAGTGATCAGTTCGACGAACGGATGGCCGGATACGTCGACGGGATCACAGTGCACAATCCCGCGGAATTCAGCGTGATGTTCCGGCAATTGCCGCTCCGTCCAGAAGCTGTCTGGCGGTTAACAGTTGGCGTCAACAATGCAACTCGCTTGCTCAACGAAGACATTGCATCGAGCCCGAATATGGGACGGGAAAGATTCTCGCTTCGAGAGAGTCCATCGGGGCAGATGACCTTTGTTCGTGCTCGAACACAGCCAGCAACGACGCGGCAACGCCGTGTCGAAGAGATCACCGAGGTCCGCTACGATTCGTGGGATCGGGCATTACAGGGCTTGTTACGCGGTGAAGTTTCGATGCTGTCCGATGCCGAATATCGCGATCTGAAACTGTTGCAGGACGATGGACGCTTCTTCGTGCTTCCGTATGCGATCCCGCGGACACATTTTCTGTTGTTCAATCCCCGGACGAAATCTCTGCAGGATGGCCAGTTTCGCCGAGCGCTGCTGCACGGAGTTCCTCGCGAACGATTGCGAAAATCGCTCGTCGAAGACTCACCCGATTCGCTTGCCCGACTGATCACATGTCCATTTCCCTCGAACAGCTATGGATACAGTCGGCAACTGGCTCAATTTGACTACGCCCCACCTCTCTCGGCAGCGCTCGCTCAGACGGCAAAGAAGCAGATGGGTGGCACTCTTCCTGTGCTGAAAATGATCTGCCCGAATAACGAGCGAATTCGGAGACTCTCCCTGGCCATGATTGAAGATTGGCGGCGGATCGGAATCACCGTGCAACTGCTGGATGAGGAGGGTGATCATGACGATTGGGATATCTGCTATCGGACCAGCCGATGTGTCGAACCGCTGACCGAACTCTGGCCGTTGCTGACGCTGCAGTCGTCCGCCCGGATCGATGCACTACATGCGTTATCGGAGCCGACTCGACGAGGGCTGCTGGAACTGGAACGAAGTAACGATTGGACGGGAGCGGTCAAGTTGCTGCATCGAATGCTGGGCGATCTGCTGATCGAAGCACGCTATATCCCGCTGTGGGAACTTGACGAACACCTGGTCGCTCGAAAACACGTCAGCGGTCTTCCCGATCGGCCGATCCATACCTATGACGACATCGAACGCTGGAATATCCAGTCTTGGTATCCATCAGAATAAGAGACAGTCGTGGTTCACACCGCGAACCAACTCTTTTTGTTTGACTGATTTCTGAGGAAGAGAACACGTGAGTTGCACTAAGAATATGCGGCGTAGGCTCGCGGAGCGAACCACGACTATCGGGAGCCACTGGCGGCAGCTTTGGGCCGCCAGTGGCTTTTTGGTGGATGGGGAGTCGGGCAAACGATGTGGCGTTCTTCTTCAGTCGATATCGCAAGCCACTGGCGGCCCAAGGCGACCGCCAGTGCCACCCTTTAATCCTGCTTGTCTCAAATCATCGTCCATGTTGGGACGTGTGTTGCTACTTGCCTACGTGATGCTCATCAATTTCTGGTCACCGGTTTATGCAAACCAGACTCTCCCCCTGGAACTTCGTCCGTACCGAGTCCTGCTGCTTGTGGCAAACGATCTGCCGCCACAGTCAGATCCGCGGCGAAGTGATTTGCTGGAAAAAATCCGACAATCTGCGGGACGTTCAATCGGGGCTCAATGGGATTTGACGATTCAGGAAGCGGACTGGTTGCAGCCCGTTTCGGCGGATGGCTTGAAGCGACTGACACCGGCGGAACTCTACAAGCGAACGGGGTCGGACCGGGATAAGTTTGACCTCTGGCTGGTGGCTGCCATTGGGAAGAATGGTGCGGGGTTCCGCATTGACGTTCACGGGTGGCAACCCGCGATTGAGGTTGATGCGGGCACAATCGGTCGCGACATCTACGACTGGCAAGATGCTCCCCTCACCGTACTTCAGTTAAGCCACATGTCGTTTCGGCCCATTGGCAAAGTTGACGACGTTGACGGAAAACAAGTGCGACTGGTGATGCAGGGAGGAGCCCTCGCGAATCCCGACCCGGCGTTTGCATTGTCACGCGAAGCCCAGGTCTTTACGCCGCTGCTGGCGAGTCGAAACCGGGATGGAAAAATTGACCGCCTGCAATCGATTCCGTGGACGTATCTCACGGCAGAATCCATTGACGAGACTCGCCTGAAATGTGAATTGCAAAGTGGTTTGCGGTCTGCAATCGGTGGCAAGCAGCGAGGTCGTGTCGAAACGATGGCAGTCACAGCGATGGCGAATTCGACCGCCACAACCGTCGAACTGGTCACACAATCAAAGCCGCAGATTCCATTGACGGGACATCGGATTGAACTGCGTGACTCGTCAGAGATTCCTAAAGCAGACCAGCCGCCCGAAGTAAAGGATGCCCATCTACTACGAACTGTTCTGACGGATCGCCGCGGACGCATCACAATTCCATCAAACGGGGGCAAGGTCATCTGGCTGTTTGCCTACAGTGGTAAGCACCTGTTGGCACGCGTCCCTGTACTTCCTGGTATGTTGCCAGAGATGCGGTTGGAAGTCCCCGACGATTCATCGCGGCTGGAGGCAGAAGCGGAACTGTACATGCTGCAGGGACAGCTGGTGGAAGCAGTGGCAGCCCGCAATACGGCTGCGGCCAAGATCCGGGCGGCAATTAAGAAGAACGACAAACCACTGGCGAAAGCGGCTGAAGCGGAACTGAAAAAGCAGCCGGATGCACAAGTCTTTCTCACGCAGTTGTTGTCGATCCGAGTTCCCGCCGTAAAGGCCGCCAAGGCAAAAAAGGATCGTGCTGGCGAAGCGCGCATTAATCGGATGTGCGATGAAATGGCAGAACTGATTCAGCAGTACTTGAGCGAAGACAAACGTCGAGTGGTGCTGGAAGAGTTGAAGGAGCTTTACGAGTTGGATATCGAAAAGTAATTGGCAGTGTTCGTGGAAGTTACGGGTGCCTGCCCGGGATCGGGCTTGCGATTTTTCGATTTTGGCCAGGCAACGACCTCCACCTCCCTGAATCGTACGGCCCCCAGGTTCCTTTAGAGATCAGAGTAAGCCAGCAACTGAACACCGGGAGCTACTTTGCCACAAACCTTTGCTATTTCACAACTAACACACACCAGATCCGTTCGCTGGTGCGTTTTTTGAGAATCCGTCAACCGTGTCTCTTTCGTCGCCTCCATGTTCAATCCGCGATCGCTGATGCGACTGCCTGGTTTGGTGTTTCCGTTGGTTTGACGCCACTGTTTCTACCGGCTACCATAGCGTTTTCCGAATTGGCCAGAAGGGCGGCGGCTTCGCCGACCCAGTGTCGTATAGTCGATACCGAGCGAGTCGCCCTCGACCGGTGTGAAGGAGTCGGCAACGTGTCAGAGATCGTGGTGAAGGATTTCCTCGAAGCAGGTATTCATTACGGGCACCGGACGAGCCGGTGGAACCCGAAAATGCGTCCGTACATCTACGGCCGCCGAAATCTGATCCACATCATTGATGTGAAGGAATCGGTTCGTGGACTGCTGCGAGCAAAGCGCTACCTGCAAAAGGTCGCCTCGCAAGGAAGTCTCGTTCTGTTCTGTGGAACCAAAAAGCAGGCTGCCGACACGATTCGCGAATGTGCGACGACTGCCGGCATGCCATATGTCGATTACCGCTGGCTGGGTGGAATCTTCACAAACTTCCGCACCATCCGCAGCCGGATGAAGCGCCTGGAAGAGCTCGATCACATTTTCAATTCAGGTGAGATCGAGACCTATTCCAAGAAGATGCAGTCCAATCTGCTCCGCGAACATAAGCGCATGCTCCGTAACATCAACGGTCTGCGACAGATGAACCGCCTGCCAGAGGCGATCATCATTGTTGACCCGCGAAAGGAACATAACGCTGTTCACGAAGCACGCCTGGTTGGGATCAAGGTCATCGCTCTGCTCGATACCGACTGCGATCCAGATCAGATTGACCTGCCAATCCCTGGCAATGACGACAGCATCCGTTCGATTCAACTGGTGCTGAAACACCTGACGGCTGCGATTATCGAAGGCCGCGGGGCATTGCCAAAGGATGCCGTTCAGCCGGTTGAAGAAGAGCAATACAAAGCTGTCCCATCGATTCAGTCGTAGTCGATTGGTCTCTGTTGAAATTACCATCGAGCGGCTGAGACCCGATTTTCGGGTCTGGCCGCCGATTTCTTCTTTTCTAGAGTCGACGAAGGAGTACTAGTCATGGCCGCGATCACAGCGCAGGCAGTTAAAGAACTGCGCGATTTGACCGACCTGCCGATGATGGACGTCAAGAAGGCGCTGGTTGATGCCGATGGCGATCAGGCACGTGCAATCGAGTTGCTGAAAGAACGCAACAAGAAAGTGATGCTGAAGCGTCTGGAGAATGCAACGTCAGAAGGACTGATGCGAGTCGCTGTTTCCGAAGATGGCTCTGTCGGAGCCATGGTCGAAATTCAGTGCGAATCGGCCCCCGTCGCCAAGGCAGACGACTTCGTATTTCTGGCCGATCAACTCGTGAAGCAGTTGCTGAACGGACCGGGCGCGACAACGCCTGAAGAATTGCTCGCTCAGGGTGTTCCTGATCGTCCAGGCCAGAAACTCGGTGAGCTGCTGGAAGAAGTTGTCGGCAAGATCCGCGAAAAGATGGTCGTTGCCCGTGTTCTGCGCGTGGAAGGCCCCGTGGGTGGATACGCTCATCACGACGGCAAGACTGGCGTTCTGTTCCGCGCTACCGGCGAAAAGAAGGGTGTTCCAGTCCTGAAAGACGTGGCAATGCACATTGCTGCTCTGAAGCCACTGGTCTCGCATCCTGAAGAACTGCAAGCTGATCAGGTCGCAGCCGAGAAGGCTCGACTGACTGCCGAAGCAGCTAGCTCAGGCAAGCCAGCGAACATCGTCGAAAAGATTGTCGAAGGCCGCATGAAGACCTACTATGCCGAAAACGGTGTACTGGCCTTCCAGTTGTTCGCCAAGGACGATTCGAAGACGGTCAGCCAGGCTCTGGCGGAATCGGGCCTGAAGGTTGCAGGATTCACTCGCTGGATTCTTGGCAACTGACCGCTGCCCAACCGATCGCGTTACGCGGTCCTGACGATTCATGCGGGGGGCGAAATTCGCCCCCCGTTTTTGTTTTAGTCCCGTTGAAATATTCGCCCGACTTTCAGAGTCACTCGGTAAGGAATTAGTCACATGACCGGAAGCACTCCTCGCTATAAACGCGTCCTGCTGAAACTGAGTGGCGAAAGTTTCGCCAGACCCGGTGAATCAGGGATCTGTGTCACAGAGGTCCAGGGAATTTGTGAACAGATCAAGCGAGTGGTCGCGTCGGGTGTCCAGCTTGCCATTGTCTGCGGCGGAGGAAACATTCTTCGCGGACGGGAATTCTCAAGCACAAATGCCGTCGTTGCCCCGGCAACGGCTCATTACATGGGAATGCTGGCGACAGCAATCAACGCTCTGGCTCTTCAGGATGTCATGGAACACTTCGGCATTCCGACGCGTGTTCAAAGTGCGATCCCGATTCCACCAGTCGCAGAACCCTTCATCCGCAGACGCTGCATCCGACATCTGGAAAAAGGACGCGTCGTCATCCTGGCGGCGGGGACAGGCAGCCCATTCGTGACAACGGATACGGCTGCTGCGCTCAGAGCCCGTGAAATCGACGCTGATGTCGTGGTGAAAGCGACGCGAGTCGATGGCGTCTATTCGGATGACCCGCTCAAGAACCCGCACGCAGTCCGTTATTCTGAGATTACCTATCAGGACGTGCTTCGTCAGAACCTGCAAGTGATGGACGCCCAGGCGATCCATCATTGCATGGAGCACAATATTCCGATCGTCGTGCTGAATTACCAGAAGCCCGGTAACATTGAACGTGCTATCGCTGGTGAACGCCTTGGCACGCGTGTCGGATCGACGACAACCTGATCGTCCGGAAAGCTTCGAGACCGACTTTCCATCAGTTTTCGACTGTACCAAGGGGTATGACAACGAACTGGCAGAGGAGTCCACACGATGCGATTCTCATCGATGTTCATGATCGTTGGTTTAGTTGTCAGCCCGGTCCTCACAATTGCAGCCGATGTCACCACCGAATGGAAAGCGGGAGTCGCAACGGTTGCCGTGACTCCGTCTCAGCCGATGTGGATGGCGGGATACGCATCCCGAACCAAGCCGTCTGAAGGGGTGCTTTCGGAACTGCATGCCAAAGCCCTGGTCCTGGAGGACTCGACCGGAAACCGAGCGGTCATTGTGACGACCGATCTGATCGGCATTCCTCGACCATTGCGTCAACAGGTGGCACAAAGGGTTCACGAGCAGTTCAAACTGAACCCTGCCGGATTACTCCTGAATTGTTCACACACGCATTGCAGCCCGGTCGTTCGTGATGATCTGGAAATGTCGGTCATGTATCCACTGGACGCCGAGCAGCGGCGGCGGGTTGAATCCTATTTCGTCGAACTGCGTGACAAACTGATTGGCGTGATTGGGCTGGCGATCGACGACCTGAAACCCGCAATCCTGTCGTACAGTCACGCTCGCTGCAGCGTCGCAATGAATCGACGCCTACCCTCACCAGAAGGGTATCAGAACAGCCCGTATCCCGATGGTCCCGTTGACCATGACGTCCCAGTGCTTCGAGTGGAAGCCCCGGACGGAAAACTGCGAGCCGTCGCTTTTGGCTATGCCTGTCACAACACGACGACGGCACTGCTTCAGTTCAATGCGGATTACGCGGGGTTCGCTCAAACGGAAATTGAAAAAGCACATCCAGGAGCGACAGCGCTGTTTGTAATGGGCTGTGGCGGTGACCAGAATCCGTATCCGCGAGGGAAGATCGAGTGGGCGATGACACATGGCAAAACACTCGCAACATCCGTTGAAGCTGCACTGCTGCCAAAACCGAAACCGATTCGCGGGCCGCTGAGATTTGCGTTGAAAGAAATCGACCTTTCCTTTGAACCCGTCACACGCGATACCCTATTGGCTCAACGTGAATCGAAAGATCAATTTGAGCGACGGCGGGTTGAGGCACTGCTGGCTGAGCACGACAAGAACGGCAAGATTCGCGAGACTTACCCGTTTCCTGTCCAAGTACTGCAGTTTGGCAGTGATTTGACAATGGTGACACTCGGCGGTGAAGTCGTCATCGATTATGCGCTGCGATTGAAGCGAGAATTAGGTGAGACCCCCGTCTGGGTCGCCGGATACAGTAACGATGTGATGGCCTATATCCCTTCAGAACGCGTTCTGAAGGAAGGGGGATACGAAGGCGGTGGCGCGATGCGTTATACGAATCTGCCTGGCCCCTGGAAGCCAGGAGTCGAAAACCAGATTGTCGATACAGTTCGCGACCTGACTCAGCAATTGCGGCAGCGATAGGGTTATCTCAGGAAACGCCCACCGTTCAGGTCGATCAAGGCACCTGTCACAAATCGGGACGCGTCACTGGCCAGATAAAGCACTGTCTGAGCGATCTCGTCGGCTTGGGAATTGCGACCGAGTGGTGTCTGGCGGCGATAATCCTCCATCTTTTCGGCTGACGTGAAGACTTCGTGGTGTCGAGTTTCGACAACCCCCGGCATGATCGCGTTCGCTCGCACCACCGGGGCAAGTTCCTTCGACAGAGTCCTTGTGAAAACCTGCAGCGCTCCTTTGGCGGCGGCATACGGGCCTGCACCACCTGAACCACCTGTTTGAACGGAAAGTGACAGGTTATTGATGATGCTGCCGTTTCCGGTAGCCTTCAAGTGCGGAATCGCCCGGCGAGTCACCATGAAGGCGCTATGAACGTTGACGTCAAAACAGTCCTTCCAAAGTTCCGTGGAACAATCTTCAATTGTTGATCGACGCAACGGGTCTCCCGCATTGTTAAACAGGATGTCTATTCGACCGGCGAACTCGACGAATTGATCAACGACACGATTCGCTGCGGATTCGTGTGCCAGATCTCCTTGCAGCAAGATTCCCTTGCCACCAAGAGACTGGATCGTGTTGAGTGTCTCGTTCGCACCATCGAGACTCGATCGATAATGAATTCCGACGATTGCTCCGGCTCGAGCGAGCTCAATCGCGGCTGAGCGGCCGATACCTACCCCCGCTCCCGTGACAAGCGCTGCTCGTCCCGTCAGGTCAAACGGAGTATTCAGGAATGGGCGTGACATCGGGAACTCCGAGGAAAATCTACGGTCTTGAAGCGATCCGCTTCAGGATTTCAGCACCACGCTGCAGCGTCGAATCGTCGGCCGCGAAGCTGACGCGAAAATGAGAATCATGCTGGCTGAAGACATTGCCGGGAATAATCAGCAGTTCGTTCTCAATCGCTTTCGAAACAAACTCGGTTCCAGTTCCCCAGGGGGCCTTGATGAACAGGTAGAAGGCTCCGCCACTTCCCCGGATGTCGTAAATTCCGCCAAGTTCCTTCAGCAGGAATTCCCGGTTGCGGGCATAGTTGGCAACACGATCGGAAACATCACACTTCAGTGCGGCCAGGCCAGCCCACTGCACAGGTTGCGGGGCACAGACGAAAGTGAACTGCTGCAGCTTGATCATCTGCTGAATGATGTGTGACGGTCCATGTGCAAACCCGAGTCGCAGCCCCGTCATCGAATGAGACTTGCTGAATCCATCAATCACAATCGTCTGGTCATTCCATTTTACAGGACTGACGAACGGCTTGTCGTAACAAAAGACTCGGTAGATTTCGTCGCTGATCAGGCAGATATTCTTTTCGCGAGCCAGTTCTGCCAGTCCCTTTAATTCTTCTTCGCTCGCCACGTATCCGGTCGGATTGCAGGGACTGTTGCAAAGAATGGCCTTGGTGCGAGGTGTAATAGCGTCTCGAACCTTGTTCAGGTCAATCCTGAAATCGGGATAGGTGTCGATCTGGACGCAAGTTCCACCCGCCAGAGTCACCAGGTGCTTGTACATTACAAACCAGGGATCAAAAGCGATCACTTCGTCGCCTGGGTTCACCAGAACAGAAAGGGCGAGCATTAACCCACCACTGGTCCCGCTGGTGACGAACAAATCACGATCAGCATGCCCCAGTGGAGCCACAAATTCCTGAAGCAGGCCTTCTCGCAGCGGAGCGATCCCCTGCGACTGACTATAAACATTACGCCCCTCCTCGACGGCCTGGCACAAGGCACGTTTGACGGGGTCCGGGGTATCGAAGTGAGGCTGCCCGATACTGAGGTTGATCGGGTTCTTCATCTTCGTCGCGAGGTCGAAGACCTTGCGGATTCCGGACGCATCAATCTTGTGCATCCGGTCGGCGATCCAGGATTGGCTCATGATGAAAATCGTCTGCTGCTCGTTGGTGTAGTTCTGGTCTCGTCCGGATTGCAGCATCACACATGCAACCGGCAAACGTCATCCTGCGAGGATAACCGAATATCCCAGGCTTGCCGAGCCCGCAAGGTCGATCAGCGGCCGCAGCTTGGAAATGCCTGGAATCCCCCGGTGAACACGTAAGCTCTGGTTGAAATGATTTCGGTGTCACGGAATAATCCAGCAGTGAACGATGGCCTGCGCAGCCGTGTGTTGACCGCAAGTGATTCAGCGCTGTTAAAAGAACTTGACACTACACCCAGGAGTCCGATTGTGAAGAACTGTTCGTTTTATTTCGCTGCCGCACTTGCCATCGGCCTGACGTTATCAGCCGTTGCCGCAGACAAGCCTGCACCCGTTCGAATGGGCTGCGGGATCATGACATTTGATACGGTCCCAGGCTGGGGCCTGAGTGCCGAAGGGAAGTCGCAGATCGGACCGACCCACGGTGGAGTCGTTGTCGATAAGGCGGGTAATGTCTACACCAGTGCGGACATGGGGATTTTCGTATTCTCACCCGACGGAAAATTGATTCGACGGTTTGTGGGGCCTGAATACACACAGACTCACGATATCGAAATTCGTGAAGAAGCTGACGGAGAATTCATTTACGGGGCACGAAACGTTGCTGGTGAGGGGATCAAGTTCCACGCCGAAACGGGTGCCATCGTCTTGAAGCTGCCATTCCCGGCCGAGTCTGGATTGAAGCTGACTCGCTTGAGCCCAACCGCGATCACGGTTGCCGCGAATGGAGACATTTTTCTGTCGGATGGCTATGCCAGCAACCATATTTTCAAATTCGACAAGACCGGCAAGTACCTGAAACACTTCGGGACCAAAGGAAATGACCTGAAGCAGTTCAATACCGCTCACGGAATGACTCTGGACACCCGGTACAATCCTGCCCGACTGTTGATTTGCGATCGCAACCATCAACCGAAGGGCCGACTGCTGCATTACAGCCTGGAAGGTGAATTCATTGAAGAAGTCATCACTGGACTGGGAATGCCAACGTCGGCTGCTGTTCAGGGAGACTATGTATCGGTCCCGGACCTGCATGGCCGCGTCGTGATTCTGGACAAGACCAACACGATCATGGCAGTTCTCGGCCACAACGCAGATCGGGGTAAAGGGGCGAACTACAATATTCCACAGGACCAGTGGGTTGAAGGAGTCTTCAGCGGAACTCACGGTTCGTACTGGGACAAAGACGGCAATCTGTATGTTCAGGACTGGAACGTTTCCGGCCGCATCATCAAGCTCGTTCGAGTAAAGTAGTCTGCTGTCAGGAACTTCGCACTTCCAATAAACGCCGCACGAAAGTGCGGCGTTTTTTTGTTTGCCAAAGTCGTCGATTTCGTCAAGAGCGCTCGCTTTCTCGCGTCTTCAATTCTCACACGTGGTAAACCGAACCCAATCTCAGCATTCTTTCTTCTTTGACTACCCTCATTCGCCCAGATCAGCTACTCTTTCGTGCTGCGCGCGAAATTTGGAATTTCTGTAATCGTTGGCGCGCATCAATCCTCGCGACAGGGAACGGTCCATGACGTTGTCGGAACTGCTGGAGAGCAAGTTTCGTGGTGATATTCGATTTCGGGGTGCGGCCTACATTCA
This sequence comes from uncultured Planctomycetaceae bacterium, assembly GCA_964609845.1. Taxonomy (GTDB): domain Bacteria; phylum Planctomycetota; class Planctomycetia; order Planctomycetales; family Planctomycetaceae; genus Schlesneria. The sequence continues at coordinate 15,389 of CAZSTW010000090.1, forward strand.
GGCGGAACGCGTATCTGTAATTCGCGTTACGCCCGATCATCTGTTCGCCGTGGTTCGAGATGGCGTCGAATTTCAGACGCAGCTCAGCCGCGACGGCACGGCCCTCACCATGACCTGCAATTGTGTGGGAACATCCGCCAACCCCAGCAATAATCTGCATTGCAAACACCTGTGGGCCACAATTCTGGCTGCAGACGCCGGACATTACGTTTCAGGTTCTGCCAAACCAGGGTTCATTCCACCATTCGCCGTCGAAGACGATGATCCGCTGGACTTTGAAATGGACGATCTCGAAGCGGAAGCAGACGACTACTTCACGCCGACCTCGTCTCGTTCGGTCAAAACCCGATCGGTCGAACGTGAGTCTCGACCGGTGGAGGCGGCTCCACGGCTGCGGGAATGGGAATCCCGGCTGAGTGACCTGCGTAAGGCGATGCAGGTCGAAGATTCCTCCGTTTCGATGGCTGGCCGCGAACGCCAGGTCTTTTACGAAATCGATGCCGCCGCCAGTGAAGAAGCGGGCTTGATCATTATCCAGACCTCACAGCGTCAGCGACGGGCGAATGGCGAGTGGGGAAAGCTGAAGCCACTCAAGTTGCGTCCGGGTCGATTTGAAGAAATCGACGACGATGAAGATCGACGGATTCTGGCTCACCTTGTCGGGGGGACTCCGGATCGGACGCTGGTCAACGGCACCGCTGACAATTTTGCCGCATTCCGCTATCGCGTTCCACACGATCTGTGTCAGTTGCTGCTGCCTGCCATCTGTGCCACCGGCCGTATCAGACTTCAAGGCGAAGAAGAACGCGTCACCGAAACTCTGGACTGGGATGACGGCGGGACATGGGAGCTTTGTCTTGCGATCGAATTTCTCGAGGCAGAAAACGTCTGGAAGTTGCGCGGCTATCTGACGCGTGACGAAGAGCGGTTATCACTCAAGGAACCGGTGCTCGTCGTTCCTGGCGGTCTGGCGATCGCGAACAATCGGATTCACGCCTTCCAGGATTTTGATGCATACCCCTGGGTCACATTGCTCAGGCGATCTGACGACTTCCAGGTTCCCGCAGGCGAAGAGCACGAGCTTGTCGACCGATTGCTGGATATGCCAGCCCTGCCAAAGCTGGAATTGCCGCCAGAACTGCAACTGGAAGAGGTTGTCGTTTCACCGAAGCCAATTCTGGTCGTTCATGCGCCTGGAAAGTCGCGTTGGCACCAGGATCGTCTGAAAGCGGAAGTGCTATTTGATTACGATGGCACGGCAGTTCGCGGGACCAGCAGCCAATGGGCGATCGTTCAACGAGCCGCCAGCCGGTGTCTGCTGCGAGACAAGCAGGCGGAAGCAATCGCCTGGTCACAACTGCAGGACGGCGGATTCCGACGGTTACTCGACCAGAAGCGTGGTCAGCACGATGCTGAAATCTCGGCGCGAGATCTGGCACCGGCCGTCCGCAAGCTGATCGCCGAAGCATGGCAGGTCCGCGCCGACGGCAAACAGGTCCGCCAGCCTCTGGAATTGAAGTTCCAGATCAAATCAAACATCGACTGGTTTGAACTGCATGCCGATGTCGATTTCGGTGGCGCGCGTGTGACGTTCCCCGAACTGCTGGCCGCATTGGCTCGTGGCGACGGTACGATCATGCTGGATGACGGGTCACTGGGGATTCTCCCCGAAGAATGGATGAAGCGTTACGGCCTGCTGGCTGGCCTGGGTGAAGTCGAAGGTGAGCATCTGAAGTTCGGCCTGGTTCAGGCGGGGATTCTGGATGCACTTCTGCTGTCCCAACCGTCGGTCGACTACGACGCGCGGTTCCTGGAAATCCGGGAACGCCTCGCCAGCTTCAGTGGCGTGCAACCCGAGCAGGAGCCTGCCACCTTCAAGGGGGAACTGCGTCCCTATCAACGCGAAGGCCTGGGATGGCTCAGGTTCCTGGAAGAGTTTCATTTCGGTGGCTGCCTGGCCGACGACATGGGTCTCGGTAAAACAATTCAGATGCTGGCGTTTCTGGAAGGTCGCCGACGACGAAATAAAAAGCGTATTCCGTCGCTCGTCGTCGTTCCGAAATCACTGCTGTTCAACTGGAAGCAGGAGTGCGAAAAGTTCACTCCCGATATGAAATCGCTGGAGTATGCCGGTCTGGATCGAGCGAAGTTGCGAGACGACTTCACGAAACACGATCTGATTCTGACCACATACGGCACCCTGCGCCGAGATATCCTGGCGCTTAAGGAATTTCAGTTCGATTACATCATTCTGGATGAAGCTCAGGCAATCAAGAACTCCAGTTCGCAAGTGGCGAAGGCATCGCGACTGCTGCAGGCGCATCATCGAATTGGTCTGAGCGGTACGCCGATCGAAAACCATCTGGGTGACCTGTGCTCGATTTTTGAGTTCCTTAATCCAAGCATGCTTGGCCGAAGCTCAGCCTTCAAACTGCATGCGGCGGATCCAGAAAACAAGGAAACGCGACAGGTACTGGCAGATGGCCTGCGTCCGTTGATCCTGCGCCGTACGAAGCAAAGCGTGGCGAGCGAACTGCCCGAAAAGCTCGAGCAGACCATTTACTGCGAGATGGGCGACGATCAACAGCGGCTATACAACGAACTGCGGGATCACTACCGCGATTCGCTGCTGGGGATCATCGAAGATCAGGGGCTGGCAAAGTCCCGAATGCATGTTCTCGAAGCGTTGTTGCGTTTGCGCCAGGTTGCCTGCCATCCGGCATTGCTCGACAAAGCCACAGCCGAAGACGCCAGCGCCAAGCTGGACGTCCTGATTCCACATATCGAAGAGTTGCTGGAAGAAGGGCATAAGACGCTCGTCTTCTCGCAATTCACGAGCATGCTCGCGATTGTCCGACAGCATCTGGACAAGAAGGGGATCACGTACGAGTATCTGGATGGTCAGACGCGCGATCGAAAAGAGCGTGTCGAACACTTCCAGAGCGACGACAAGTGTGGCGTGTTCCTGATCAGTTTGAAGGCGGGGGGCCTGGGTCTGAACCTGACCGCAGCCGACTACGTCTTCATTCTCGATCCTTGGTGGAATCCCGCTGTGGAAACCCAGGCGATCGACCGGGCACACCGTGTCGGACAGACGCGACAGGTCTTTGCATATCGCTTGATCTGCCGCAACACCGTCGAAGAAAAGATCGCAGAACTGCAACAGCAGAAGCGTGAGTTGGCCGACGCGATTCTGGAACAGAACAACTCGCTGCTCCAGAACCTGACCACCGACGACCTGAAGTTGCTGCTATCTTAGGTCAAATGTGAATCTCGTGGCCGCAACACAAAGATGCTTACCACAGAGGACACCGAGAATCACAGAGAAATACAGGAGCCGTCATCTACTCCAACGGAGTTACGTCTTATAGCCCAGGGTTGCGAGCAAAGCTCGCTACCCTGGGGGCGTGGCATACGACGTTCTTCTACCCCAAATGGGGTTGCGTCACCTCCACCACTCGTTGAATGACAATCGATGGAGTTTCAGGTCAACCAGCGTGAAACCGGTGCGCACTTTCACGAGTGCGTTGCGGGCGAAGCCAGCGCCAGGTCCTTCGTGTTAAGCCTTCTGAAATTGTTTTCGCAGGAGGTTCGGCATTCACTGCGCTGCAGAGATCGCGGCTTTTCGATCGTGAGTTTCTTCTGCGGCACTCGGACGCATGTAGAACGGAATAGACTTCCAGAAATCGAAGTCATCGCCGCGTGATGACGCATCCTGGGCTTGCAACATCTGGATTCCCAGCTGAGCCACTGACGAAGCAAGGGGGACGGTCGTATCGCCACTCGTCAGATACCGACCTGGATATGCCGTCACGTCATACCGCAGCAGTCCCCGACCAGTGATCACTTCTTCCGAGGTCCGCTTTGACAGCCAGTCTTCCGCTTCGACGATCGCAACTGGAGCTGTCAGTTGCCATGTGTCACCTGTACGAAGATATCGTCCAGCCACAAGGTCACCTCGCTGGGCATCGTCCACGACCCAGAGATCGTGGATCTCGGGCGGACAATTCATGGCAACGGCGATAAACGTGTCGACGGCAACGAAGCGGCAACCTGTGGCGAACGCAAATGTCTTGGCGCAGACAAGCCCGACTCGCAGTCCTGTAAAGCTTCCGGGCCCGCGGCTGACAGCAACGGCGTCTACTTGAGACGGTGTCAGTTGATGAGCTGCCAGCATGTCCCTGATTTCGAGAACCAATGACTGGGCATGACGGCGTCCCGGTTGATCCAGGGAACGGCATTCCAGAGAAACACCGTCCCGAACAAGAGCGACACTTCCTGAAAGGCCACTCGTTTCAATTCCCAGTACGGTCCGACAGGTCAAAGTGGACTCACAATGCGACAATTGAGGCTCATTCGACAAATACAAATTCCTTGACATTGAAGAGGACATGACACAGGTCAGCCCAGGCCTGAGGTGAGACTTTACGCTGTTGATCCGCAATTCCGAATCGAGCCCCCTGAGCCTCCAGAAAGGCCAGAGCTTCCGACTTCTCAGCATCGGATGCACGGCGGGAAAATGCCGTCAAGTACATGGTATCAATCCGTTGCTCGATTGTTTGGCCGGGATCTGCCAACAACCGCTCAGCCCATTTCCGAGCCATTTCGACCACAAATGGGTCATTCATCAGAATCAGTGCCTGGGCCGGAACATTGGAATTCGTTCGTCTGCCGACCGTTGAAAACGGAGACGGGGTGTCGAACGCGAGCATCATCGGTGACAGAAAATTGCGACGCACGGCGATGTAGATGCTGCGGCGGCCATTTCCGTCGAGCGGACCATTCACACCGGGGCGACCGCGGCCTTCCATAAATGGAGTCAGGTGAATCGGGACACTGGGACCGAATGGCGTCGGTACCAGTCGCCCTGAAACTGCCAGCAGCGAATCGCGGATCACTTCGCCCTGCAACCGCTTGATCGGCATACGATGCCACAACAGATTGTCAGGGTCCTGCGTTTCCGCGGGTTCAGTCGGGTGACTCGACATCTGGTACGTTCGACTGAGAATCAGCGACTTGATCAACTTCTTCGTCGACCAGCCCTGCTTGATGAATTGCGTCGCCAGGTGATCCAGCAGTTCCGGATGAGTCGGTGCTTGCCCGAGGACACCCATGTTGTCGACCGATGGGACGATACCTCGTCCAAACAGGTGATGCCAGACGCGATTGACCGCGACTCGTGCAGCCAGCGGACTTTGGAGCATCTGTTGTGCCAGTTCCATCCGGCCACTCGTTTCCACGGGATTTGACTGCTTATCGCCCGTAATGGCTTCCAGAAAACGACGGGCAACCGGATCACGCGGGGTATTCGAATTGCCACGGATCAGAAGGTGCTCATCAATTCCGTTGCCATCCAGCATGGCGGGGGCGAGTTGTGACTCCCATTGGACTCGCTTCGCCAATTGACTTTCTTCGTTGCGAAGCGTGGATTCGATTTTCTCCAACTCCGCGCGATCGCTCCGGGCAAGGATCAGCCCACGATGATCAAGAATCCAGCTGGCGAGTGCTGCGTCGGATGTTGTTGCAGGTCCTCGTTGTGCTGATGAAAGAATCGAGACCGCAGTGGCGAATTGATCACGCAGAGCAACCGCTCGCTTCTCATCGGAATCGGTTGCAGGCGTAAACGGTGAACGGATCGAAACGTCCGGCAACTTCGGTGCCTCATCCCCTTGCACGATCATCGCCACACAACAGGGACTGTCATCCGCAGGGGAGAATTCCACGTGCAGACGGTGGCCTTTGTAAAGTTCAAGTCCATGTGCGACCCAGTGCCATTGATCATCGGCATGTTTGAATTCTCGCAACAACGACCCATGGAGCGGCCCAGCAACGACCAGGTGAGAATTCACCACGGCGTACGCTCGAACGGACCCACGGACCAGGTACCACAAACGGCCTGAGTTCATCGAGAACTCTGGAGATCGGACCATGCGACCGTGTCGATGCCAATCTCCCATTCCGCCATGATCGTCTTGAACTCCCGGGGCAATCTTCTGATCCTTCCAGAAGAGATCGCGTTCCCAGCCTCCCTGCGTTACGACGTGCGGCCCAGGCGAAGATCCAAATCGTAAGTTGCCGGTCCTCTCGGGCTGAGGTCCGAACGAAACACCATCCTGAATAACGGTTCCTGGATGAGGCTTCCCGAAGTCGACAACCAGCCCCGGAATCTCTGCGGTTGCTGGAACTGCTGCTGTAGGACTTGCCTCAGCCGGTTTCATGAATCCGTGCAGTGGATCCCCTTTTTGCGTCGCTGAGAGTTCCACACACCACTCAGCCAGGATCTCTGGATGCAGTCCTTTGGATGTGGCAACAGCTTCCACTTTCATCTTCGCCGCAGCCGCCAGTTCGCGTCTGACAGCGGGGCGCGGCGATGTGTCGTCATTCGTGAAAACAATGTGGTCCACCAGGACGTGTCCCCATCCACCGCTTTCGGCATCGACAATCGCGATTCTCGCTTTTTTGCCTCGTAAATCGGCCACCAGCCACTGCTCATTCCGCAGAGCACCAGAATTCTGACCGGTCGCCGTTCGCACGGATTTCCCGTCGACTTCCAGGTTCATACAGGTCTTGCCAGCGTGAGCACCACCACCGATCAGAAAGCGGATCGCATTGTGCTGAATCGTAAATTCGGGCGATATGAGTTTCCCCGTCTGAGCGTCGCGAGTTCCCGCATTGTTGGGGCCTTGAATGGCATTCCTGTGTGAATTGACCAGTCGTTCGCCCTTGAAGCCTGTAAGCGGTGCTTCATAGGCATTGTCCCCTTTACGGGGCGGCCGATCACCAAATGCGGTCCCTTCGGTCTGCCAGCCATTCCACGTGTCACCTTCAAAATCAGCAAAGACAACGTCCGCAACGGGCCCGACTGGCTTAACTTCTTCCGATGTAATTCCGTCGTTGACCAGTTGCCGAGCCGTAAGCAGGTATTGGTCAAGTTTACTGACGGTCGGACCTGCACTCCTGGCAAAACGGGCAGAAAAACCCTGCCTGGCAGCTTCGCGAGCCTTATGAAGTTCTACGGCGATTTGACGGTCCTGCTGTTCCGTCTCAAGTCGAACCTGTCGATAGCTGCCACTGATCAGGTAGCCCGTCAAAGCGTAGTAGTCGCGTTGTGAAATGGCATCGAACTTATGGTCGTGACAGCGGGCGCAACCGACCGTCAGTCCCAGAAACGTTTTTGACATCACATCCAGACGATTGTCCATCCGGTCCGTTTCATCCTTGCGAATGTCGACAGGGGAATGGACTTCTTCGCCCAGGAACCAGAATCCGGTCCCCAGCACTGCCTCATTGATCCGGGTTGATGGCTTACCTTCGCCGGATGATGTTTCTCGCCACCGCGGAGGCATCAGGTCGCCTGCAATATGCTCCGTCACGAACTTGTCGTATGGAACGTCCGCGTTGAGAGCACGAATCACATAGTCGCGATACTGCCAGGCGTTCGGGATAATCGGTTCGAATTCGTGACCACGTGTCTCGGCATAGCGAACCAGATCGAGCCAGTGTCGTGCCCAGCGCTCGCCGAAATGAACCGAGTTGAGTAGCCGATCGACGACCCGTTCCAGAGCCTGAGGGGAATTGTCATTCTCAAATGCCGCGACCTCATTGGGTGTCGGTGGCAGGCCAACCAGATCAAAATAGACGCGTCGCAGCAGTGAATACCGTTCCGCCGCCGAGGCAGGCTTCAGGCCATTCGATTCGAGCTTCGCCAGGATAAATCGATCGACGGACGTGAGTGGCCAACTGGCGTCTTTGACGGCTGGAACAGCGGGATCTGTGATCGGCTTCCAGCACCAGTGCTCTGACTTCCGAGCTGCCAGATCGAATGGCTTGACGGTTCCACCAGCTGCGACCGCTTCCTTGGGCCAAGGGGCTCCCATTTCAACCCACTTCTTCAGAATCGCAATTTCGGCAGCGGGAAGTTTCGACTTCGGTGGCATCTGATACAGATCACCGTATTCGATCGCTGAAACCAGCAGGCTTTCTTTCACCTTACCGGGCACAACGGCGGGACCGGTGTCGCCCCCCTTCAGTGTGGCCTGACGCGACTTTAGTGACAGCCCCCCCTTCGGTTCATCCTTGCCGTTGCCGTGGCATTCCAGGCAACGATTTGTCAGGACGGGACGCACTTCCTTTTCGAAGAACTCAATCGCCGCATCTGTAAAAACCGGCTCAGAATTGGCCGCTGTTTTGGCCGACTCGTCTGCCCCAACGACAACTGACGTCGCAACACATGCGAGGCAAACAACGATGTAACGGTAACCGGTCCATTGACGACTCATCCCGCGCATCACCCGCTCCCGTAAAATCGATCTCAAACTGCATCCACTGCTTGAACAGTCGTTGAATCAATAGTACCCGATATCACTGTCCGCGAGCCACTCGTTCCCCCAGAAATATCGATGCTTTACGTGCACAGGCGAAATCAAATGATTACCATTCCGTCTTAAGTTCCCTTCTGTTTTGGAATCTGTTTTCGCGTCATCTCACAAGAATCTCGATCATGCCTCAATCATTTTCCGTCGAATGTCCGCATTGCCACGCCAAGGGTGAGCTTGACGACCCGAATCTGCTTGGACGGCCGCTGGCCTGTCCTGCCTGCCGACAGGTTTTCGTCGTATCTGTGGCAGCCCCTGCGACTCCGACGCCTCCACCTGTCATTCCCGCTGCCCCCGCAGCCCAGATCCCAGTCGTACCGCAGTTCCCAACACCTGCAGCAGGTCTCCCTGATCCAATCGCATCATCTGCCCGGCCAGTTCAATCTCGGCCACAGAAGACGATTCCCAAGCTGTTGATCTGGAGTGGTGCCTCGGCGGCGGTGCTGTTCGCACTGGTCGTTTATATGATCGGGGAGTCGTTCCGGGTTTCGCATAAGAACCGAAAAGAAGCGGTTGCCAAGAAAGAAACGCCACCACGAAAACGACCTTCATCCCCAAAGCCAACCATTGAAACCGGGACAAAAGCTCCCGAGATGACTGTTGCGGAAAATACGCCTCCTGCGAATCCAGAGACAAAGGTTCCTGCCGTCGATCCGGTGAAACCGACCACACCCAAGGAGCAACCGACCGAGTCGACCGACCCCAAAAAGGTCGCGGTCACTCCACCTAAGCCAGAAAAGCCTGCAGCTGAAAAACTAGAACCGGCGGAGACAACTCCAACGACCATCGCCAATTCCAAGTATGTCGCCCCCATCCTGTTTGATGATGACAATTCGGAGAACAGTGAAAACGTTCCCAAGGAAGTTCGCCAGAAGTTGGATTCGCTCTACGGTCCGCAGTCCGTACCAGCAATGCTGGAATTCCTGAAACACCCGCATGCTGGCGTGCGCGAGCGAGCCGTTTCGTCGATGAGCTATCAGGACTCGTCGATTCCGGGAGCTCAGGATCCCCTGTTGAAACTGCTGCAGGATCGTGTTTCTCGTATTCGGACGACGGCGGCGAATGCATTAAAGAAGCATACCACTGAACCAGCGCCCGTGATTGAAATGCTGGGTTTCGTCGTGTCCAAAGACCCGGTTCGCGATGTCCGGTCTGCAGCCGCAGCCACTCTTCGCGAACTGGCAACAAGCAATTCCGAAAATGCGGCCGCTGTCGCTACCGTATTGATCCCGGCATTCCTCGCAGCACGCGAAGATGATATGTCGTACCTTGCTCCTGCGATTGGTTCGTTGGGGGATGCTGCACAACCGGTTTTGCCTCTCCTGGTGAAGCTGTTGAAAAACGAAGATTGTGCCTCTTACGCTTCTACGGCATTGGCAGAGCTCGGCCAGATTGAGCCATTGATCCCGATCATCGAGAACTCGGAAAATCGAAGCTATTCGATCAAGACTCAAATCGCAGAAGGCTTCGGTCGGCAGAAAAAGATGACACTGCCGATGCTGGAAGTCATCAAGAAACTCGCGGGCGATAAGGAAGAATACGTACGTCGCGGGGCCGTTGCGGCCTTGAAGACATGCGAACCCAAATTGCCAGAAGCACTTCCACTGCTGGAGGCGGCTCAATCGGATTCCAGTTCGACAGTCCGCGAAGCTGCCGCCGAAGCGTTTGCTGCCTATGAGATCAATCCCGATCAGAAAGTTCGCGGACTGCTCAAGCAGATGCTGACGGCCAAACCGGATGCCTGGGAACGCAGCACCATTTCAAGCTCAATTCGAAAAATGAAAGCGGCAGGTTTAAAGAGTCTCGTCGCACTCTTGGATGATGAGGAACTCTCAGCCGAATTGCGTAACGCCGCGATTGAAACCCTGGCCGTCGATTACTGGGACTCGGAATCCAAGGATGCAGCGAGCTTGGAAAAATGTAAAGAGTTGCTGAAGGATGCCGAACGTCCGCTGGGGGTGCGAGTCGCCTGCGCAATAGTTCTGGCGAATTTTGATTTGCGACTGCCTCAGTCGGAACCGACATTGATGGAAGCGGTCCGCTCAGATGCGCTCGGAATGAAGCTGCGTGAACGATCTGCCGGAATGCTCGAACGAAGCAATGCTCAGATGGTCGCCTTTTTCAGTGAACAGGCGGAAAAGCTGGAACAGCCATTGCCGGAAGATGCGAAAAAGGAAGATCGAGAAGCTCGCAACAGATTTCATCAGACGATCCTCGGCCTGCTGGCTGGTGCTGCGAATTCAGGAGATGAGAATAACAAGCATCCCGAGATCCTGCCGCGGTACCTGATTGCAATCCAAAAGGGCGATCACGAAGTGAAGTCAACCGCTCTTTCAATGCTGCGGTCGGTGGGAGTCGACTCACCGGAAGCGGTCGCAGCGGCTCGCTCCATGCTGAAACATGAATCAAACGATGTCCGCCGTAGTGCCCTGAGTGCCCTGGGACAGTTGAACAAGAATGCCAAAGAGGCGATTCCCGAAATCCGCGCCGCACTTAAGGACGAGGACAATTACACGGCATATACGGCGGCAGAGGCACTCGGGCAATTTGGTCCGGCTGCTGCAGACGCAGTACCAGACCTGCTGGAACTATTGACCATTGACGAAAAAAGGACGAACTCTGCTGCGCCGACGGCGCTTGCCAGGATCGCACCCAAGGACCCTGCCGTTCAAAAGGCGCTGGTCGCACTGCTCGATCAGAAAAAGATTCCAGACGGAGTGCTTCCCGCGCTGGAAATGATGAAAACCCGAATTCCGGGCGTTGTCCCTCCGCTGCTGAAACGTCTGCCCGGTGCTGACCGCAGTGAAAGTCAGGTGATCTTCATGATCCTGGCGCGACAGGAGGCTGATGCCAAACCTGCCATTCCCGAAATGGTTCGAGTCCTCGCGGAAGCAGACAGCTGGACGCAGGGGAACGCGATCATGGCGATCTGCCAGCTCAAGCAACATGCAGTCGATGCACTGCCGGAAATCGTCAAGCTGGCGGGGAGCAGTGACGAGCATGTGCAATCGTCGGCGATACGTGGATTGCAGATCATGGGACCTGCAGCCAAAAGCGTCATTCCGGATCTCGAAAAGATTGGTGCGGCCTCACGGTCACAGTCCGTCAAATACAACATTCGCGAAACCATCAAGAGGTTGAACGCCGATCCAAATGACGTCGATGGCCAACTCATCACCGCCCTGACCGAAGCTCGCAGTTTCGAAGCGGCGGTCAAGGAGCTTCCGGAAGACATGGGCGTGGCGATTCAGGCTCTCGGACGAATCTGTGGAAACGCTGACGAAAGCGTCGCACAGCGAGCCTGGGCGATC
>CAZSTW010000091.1:0-27003 GCA_964609845.1 uncultured Planctomycetaceae bacterium
GGAAATGAGTATCGGAAAACAGCACGCAGCCGAACGTGGTATGGCAAGCTGCACTTGGATGATCAATGGAATTTGCCAGCGGTCCAATCAGGCTCGCAAACAGAGCAAAATGTCCAATCATCAATTGGAGAATCCTGAAAGATGCCAGGCATGCGCAAGTCTGGCTTGAGAACAAGCATCTAAGAAGATTGGCCGCGGCGGGACTCGAACCCGCACGGGATGTTACTCCCACCGGATTTTAAGTTCTCCGGCCAATTCATCGCAAACGCCAGTATGATCAATCCCTTACGATGCCTTGCAATCGCTGTTTGCACCGTATTTGCACGAATGGTATCGTCAATCGGCTGATCTGTGAACCGAATTATCTGAACTGAGAATCGGAAATGATGTGGCAGTTCATCCGCAGGCATGGTGTCCGAATTGTCATCGTTGCGGTGTTGGCAGCAGGCAGCTATGCCGTCCTTGCCATCTGGATTCCCTATCATCGAGAGCAACGGATTACGAGGAAGTATGGTGCTGCAAACTTCGCCTATCGATACTGCGGTCCTGATTGGATTCCACGATCATATCGGAAAAAGTTGCCATTCTTTTCTCGGGCTTCTGCACTCAGGTCTGTTTGCCATGACATGACTTTGGAGTTCCTCGGGGATTTGGGATCTCTGGCGTGTATCGAAGAGATTCAACTCCTCGATTCTGATTTCACCGGTGATGGACTGGAGCATCTCAATCGGCTGACGATGCTTCATACTCTCGCCCTCCCAAGTTCAAAGATCACAGATTCAAGTCTGGAACATCTCAAAGTGATGACGTGCTTACGTCACATCAACCTGAAAAACACACAAACAACATCAGAAGGCAGAGCGATGCTTCGGAAGGCATTGCCGGACTGTAAGATCGAACCCGACCCATGATCGCTTTTTACCTTCCAAGCGATCTGGAGCAATTTTGGAGCCTTTGGCAATGCGTTTCGTGGCTTCTGTCAGGTGATCAGTCCAAAGCCTCACGATAGCCATCAAAAAAGATGAACGGACAGACGGGGATGGCTTGGCTTTTGGATCTATACAAAATGATCCCCTACCCCTGCCAGTTGATATGAAAACTCCCAGTGTTGATGTCCACCGGGAGCATGTGTGCCACATCAGACTGACTCAGCGGCTTCCATTTCCATCAGTTCTTCGTAGAACTTCCGATTCTCTTCACTCAATTCGCTTAGATCACAATCATCTGGCATGATTGGCGTCTGTGGCTTGTGCATGATTGCCACCGCTTTCAAGAGTTCTTGACGTAACTCACTGAATGACGTTTTCAGGGTGTTGTCGCAAGAGCTTGAAAACAAGCATCTTAAAAGATTGGCCGAGGCGGGGCTCGAACCCGCACGGGATGTTACTCCCACCGGATTTTAAGTCCGATGCGTCTGCCTGTTTCGCCACTCGGCCTGAGGGCTGAATCCCAATTGTTGCGTGTTCAGTCGATTCTCGCAAGATGACCGATCGTTTACTTCAGGGCCAATACCTTTTTGAAGCTGGGGGGATGTTGGGTGGGATAAGTGGCGCTTCGCTGCGCCGGCCCACCATTTCACCATATTTGCTTTTGGTGGGCCGGCGCTCGAAGCGAGCTGGTCCCCCCCTACTTAAAAAAGGCGATTGCCCTGGCGTTTACTTTTGTTTACCAGTTTCCTTCAGACAATCGATGCGAGTCCATGGTTCGGGCCGATTTCAATCGGATGCCAGTTTGCGTACGCCGGTTCATGATCGAACTTGGAAAATGCGGCAAGACCGGAGACTACGGAGATGCTCGCAGGTTTCCATCGGAGTTTGTTCGTGTATCATGCCTGCCACTGCCAGCCGAATGACAGACGGGATCTGGCTGATTTCCCGTTCATCAGGTGAGGGGCTGGCGAGTTTGATTTCATTCATCATTGGAATGCAACATGAAGCTGGGATTGATTAACTCTGCCTGGGCTCAGGCGGGGCGTGAAACGGCCTGGGGAATTCACAAGACGAAGGAATTGGGATTCGATTCCATCGATATTTTTGCGGATCCGCTCGATATCGACGTCAAGGAGCGGCTGCTGATCCGGCGCGAGTGCGAAAAAGCAGGGCTGCCGATTGTTTCCATCTGCTGCGTGGCAACGGGGCTCATCGACTTCAATCCCAGCGTCCAGCGGTTCCACATCGATCGCGTCGCCAGGTATCTGGATCTGGCTCGCGAGTTTTCAGCTCATAATGTGCTGCTGGTGCTGGGGGAGTATATCTGGAATCGCGAAGTCATCCGCCCCGAAGATCAGTGGGCATTTGCCGTCGAAAGCTGCTCACGACTGGGGGACTACGCCGCCGAACTAGGGGTGAAGATCGCTCTGGAGCTTGAGCCATTCCCATTGTCCCTGCTCAACAACGTTGACAGCATGGTCCGCTTCATCGACGATGTGCATCATCCCGCCGTGCAGGCGAATATCGATGTCTCGCACCTGTGTCTGGCGAAGGTGGCTCCCGAAGAATTGCGGCGATTGAAAGGGAAGGCGATCCATGTGCACATTTCCGATTGCGACGGAAAAGTGCATGGCGATCTTCCACCCGGTCGCGGTGTCGTTCCGTTCGAACCGTATCTGCGCGAAATTGCGGCCCTGGAGATCGATGGGGCCATTTCCATTGAGCTGGAGTACAGCCCTCAACCTGACCAGATCGAAGCCTGGGTTGCCGAAGCCTACCGCGAAACCGACAAGCTGATGAAACTGGTCGGATTGCGTGACTGAGAATACGAATCGTCGGTTCGATGTTCGACAGTCATTCATCCGCGACAAACAGCGTGAGTCGCCCAAGGAATGCTTGTTCATTGCCGCCACTCTTTCTGCATGGGATGTCATCGAAATGTTGCGTGCTTTTATCTGCCTGGTGTTCCTCGCGGCTGGCGGTTCCCTTGCTTTTGCGGCAGACCAACCCCCGAATGTTCTGATTCTGTTTGCAGATGATCAGCGAGCGGACACGATTGCGGCACTGGGAAATCCTCACATCAAAACGCCGAATCTGGACCGGTTGGTTCGCCGGGGAGTCTCTTTTGATCGAGCTTACATGCAGGGAGGACTGAACGCCGCGACCTGCGTTCCTTCGCGAGCGATGCTGCTGTCAGGCCGGCCACTTTTCCGGATCGATGAACAGTTGCTTCGGGACGAAACCTGGCCCGCCGCGTTTGGGCGGTCTGGATATTCCACATTCATCAGCGGCAAGTGGCATAACGGCGAAAAGTCGATCCCCCGCTCGTTTCAACACGCGCGAGGGATCTTTTCGGGAGGAATGACAAATCCGCTGAAGGCGAAACTCAGCGATGTCGTTGGGAAACTCACCTCACCACAGCTCGTCGCCAGGCACGCCTGTGCTGTTTTCGCTGATGAAGCGATTCAGTTCCTGAAGCAGGCACACGACCGACCGTTTTTCTGTTACGTCCCATTCGACGCCCCGCATGATCCGCATATCGTTCCTGAAGACTTTACGATCACCTACGACAGTTCCAGGATCCCGCTGCCATCCAACTTCCTGCCGCAGCATCCCTGGAATAACGGTGAAATGACGATTCGCGACGAAGCGTTACTCGGCTGGCCACGGCAACCGGCACAGATTCGTTCCATGCTTGCTGAGTACTATCAGTACATTTCATATCTCGATACGGAAATCGGACGTGTCCTCGACGCGCTCGATGCATCGCCACATGGCAAGAACACGATCGTCGTCTTTTCGGCGGATTCCGGAGTTGCTCGCGGGAGTCATGGATTGATTGGCAAACAGAACTGTTATGAGCATTCGATGCGAGTGCCGCTGATCATCAGTGGCCCCGGGCTTGTCCAGGGCCAGCGGACGAATGCGATGTGCTATTTGTTTGATCTGCTGCCAACACTCGGAAAGCTCTGCGGGATTTCGGGGCCAGCTGCGAGTGAAGGGATCGATTTTTCGGCATCGTTGAAAGCCCCGTCGACGGCAGCACGGTCCGAATTGGTTTTCGGTTACAAGTCGGTGCAACGAGCGATTCGCGATGACCGCTGGAAGCTGATCGTCTATCCGCAGGTTGACAAGGTACAACTGTTCGATCTGCAGACAGATCCTGAAGAAACCACCAACCTTGCCGAGAAGCCCGAGAACTCTGATCGAATCGCGGATTTGAGGTCACGACTGGAAAAGAATCTTCATGCGTTTGGTGACAAGCAACCACTGCGGGTCGCAGTCCCGCTACCTGCCGAATGGGTGCCCCCCGAGAAGCCAAAACGTCAGCAGTGAGTCGTGGTTTGCGCTGCGAACCAACGCCGCATTTTACTTTTCACAAGTCAAATTACAGCCTCGCGATCAGAATCCTCGCAACGAAGCAGCGCTGGTTCGAGGAGCGTACCACGACTCTCATTGGCAACCACTTGATTTCGCAGCGTTAACCGCGCGCCAGGTACGCCTGATCGCGGGGAAGCACGATCGCTTCCAGAAAATTGACATCGGCGGGCAGAGTCACCATCGCCAGAGCTGCTTTCGCGATCGTCTCAGATGACATCATCGGTTCGTCATCCGATTCGATACCGGAATCGAGGCGTCGCTCGACCCGAACGTTGCCTGGATGAAGACATGAGCAGGTGATTCCGTAGGGCCGACCGTCAATGGCAATGGCCTGAGTCAGGCCCCAGACTCCAAACTTCGCGGCCGCATAGGGTGTACTTCCTTCCCGAGGTCGCCTGGGCCGAGATCGAGCCAATATTAAGGATGCGACCCGACTGGCGTGGCTTCATCAATCGGAATGCAGCGCGACTGCAGAGAAATGATCCGGTCAGGCATGAGCCGATCACGTTATTCCAGGCATCCAGCGAAACCGTATCGAGCGGTCCGCCATCGAAAGCCCCCGCATTGTTGACGAGAATATCAACTCGACCAAACCGCTCCGCAACAGCTGCGAACAAGCTTTCGACTTCGGCCTCACTGGAGACATCGCACTTCTGAGCCAGGACATCAACTCCCTCAGCACGAAACTCGTCTGCAACCTGCTTCAGCTTTTCACCATTCCGAGCACACAGGGCCAGTGAAGCTCCTTCTTGTGCGAAGATCTTTGCAATGGCCTTTCCAATCCCCTGATTGGCTCCCGTGATAACGGCGACATGATTGGAGAGTTGAGGCATTCTGCAAGCTTTCTGGCTGGAGTCATGGCGGGATGGTATGGCAGTAGAAGCACGTCAGACGATAGTTGTACCGAACTGAACCGGGGAAATCATGCGTACGGCGCACGGGCACATCACGTGCATGACTTGCCGACGGGCGGTGACGTTGCTACGGTCCCTCACTGCCCGCGCACCAGCGGGCGACCATTCTGTAACCGACAATCTCGGAGAGAACTTCGATGCCTCGACGAATCACTCGTGCTTTCCTGTTATTCGCAGCCGCTGCCGAGTTTCTGAGCGTAATAAGCCTGGGACGTGCGGACGAGGGAATGTGGGTCTTCAACAACCTTCCACGCAAGCAACTCAAGGACAAATACGGGTTTGAACCAACGGAAGAGTGGACTGAGCATCTGATGAAATCCTCGGTCCGATTCAATTCGGGAGGATCAGGTTCTTTTGTATCGTCGACCGGACTGGTGCTGACGAACCATCACGTCGGTGCGGATACTCTGCACAAGGTCAGTGCCGCAGGCCGCGACTATTACAAAGAAGGCTTCTGGGCCAAAACATTGGCCGAAGAACCGAAGGCGCCCGATCTGGAACTGAACGTCTTGCAGTCAATCGAAGATGTGACGGCACGTGTCAGCGCAGCAGTGAAACCCGACATGCCGGCGTCAGAAGCATTCATTGCACGCCGCGCGGTCATTGCAACCATCGAAAAGGAATCGCTCGACAAAACCGGCTTGCGGAGCGATGTGGTCACGTTGTACCAGGGGGGACAGTACCACCTCTATCGCTATAAAAAATACACCGACATCCGGCTCGTCTGGGCTCCCGAATTCGACATCGCCTTCTTTGGAGGGGACCCGGACAACTTTGAATATCCCCGGTATGACCTGGATGTCTGTATTTTTCGAGCATACGAAAACGACAAACCCGCCAGGATCGAGCACTTTCTGAAATGGAGCAAGGCAGGTGCCGGGGACAACGAACTCGTGTTTGTGTCAGGCCATCCTGGAAAGACTGATCGCCTGAACACGATGGCGGCGTTGAAATTCAATCGCGATGTTCGAGTCCCCTATGTTCTGAATCTGTTGCGTCGTCAAGAGATCATGCTGCAGCAATATTGCCAGGATGGTGAAGAGCAATCTCGAATCGGTAAAGAAGATCTGTTTGGAGTGCAGAACAGTCGCAAAGCGTTGCTCGGTCAGCTCGAAGGCTTGCAGGACGCCGGGATCATGGCCAAGAAGGAAGCCGCCGAGCGAAGCCTGCGAGCCCAGGTCGAAGGGAATCCTCGATTGAAATCGAGCTACGGCACAGCCTGGGCTCGGATTGAACAGGCCAAGCAGATCCAGTCCGGATTGATGGTCGAACATTCGGTGCTGGAGTCTGGACATGGTTTCGCCGGAACTCTGTTCGCCATCGCCAAGACTCTGGTGCGGTTAGCGGACGAGAGTGAACGTCCGAACGCTCAGCGACTGCGCGAGTACAGTGACTCGGCTCGATCCTCATTGGAATTGCAGCTCTATTCGACCGCGCCGATTTATGAAGACATGGAGCAGGCAAAGCTGGCCGACAGTCTGAGCTACTTCGCCGAGAAATTCGGTGGTGACGCACCGCTCGTTAAACGCGTACTGGCGGGCAAGAGTCCTGCGACGAGGGCGGCGGAACTGATCTCGAGTTCAAAACTCAAGGACATTGAAGAGCGGAAGCGACTGGCGGCAGGAGGAAAAAAAGCGATTGAGCGGTCACAGGACCCGTTGATTCAACTGGCGCGTCTGATCGATCCCGATGCACGTGCCATTCGCAAGAAATATGAAGAACAAGTCATCGAACCCGAACGACAAGCCTATTCGCTGATTTCCCGAGCCCTGTTTGAGATTGAGGGTCCCAGCCGGTACCCCGACGCGACATTTACCCTGCGCCTGTCTTATGGAACGGTCAAAGGCTATCTCGAAAATGGCCAGCAGATTCCACCGTGGACGACGATGGGACAGGCTTTTGATCATGCGACTCGCCACGGGAATGCTCCCCCATGGGCACTCCCGAAAACGTGGCACCAGCAGCGCGCGGCCATCGATTCGGGAACCCCGTTTAACTTTGTCTCGACCTGTGACATCATCGGGGGAAATTCAGGCAGCCCGGTCGTCAATCGCGCCGGTGAGTTTGTTGGAATCATCTTCGACGGAAACATTCAATCACTCGTCGGCGATTTCATTTTTGATGAAACCCAGAATCGAGCTGTTTCCGTCCATTCGTCAGCGATCCTGGAAGCGATGAAGAAGATCTACGGTGCGGACTCACTGGCAGAGGAACTCGGTAAATAGCGAGGTGCGGGTGAGTGTGAGGTGAACAACAGGGCGTTAGCCCGTCGCTCACGGAACCGGACGCTAGCGCGTTCCGGCTGATGGGTCGAACCAAAAATTCGTCGAGACTCGCTTGAAATGCTTTGCCGGCACGCATTTCCCTATTAGATGGCTGCTGCTGGAGTAGCGGGAAGCCACTGCGCGGAACACTTCAATCTACTCAATGCGGATCAAGCCAGTAACTCTTGCACCACTTCCCCATGGATGTCGGTCAGGCGGAAGTCACGGCCCGAGTAGCGGTATGTCAGGTGCTCGTGATTGAAGCCGAGCAGATGCAGCAGCGTCGCATGCAGGTCATGGACGCTGACTCGGTTTTCGACCGCGCGGAAACCGAATTCGTCGGTGGCTCCGTAGGCCATGCCACCTTTGATCCCTCCCCCCGCCATCCACATTGTGAATCCGTAGTGATTATGGTCACGCCCGTTGCCGCTCTCCGAGACTGGCGTTCGACCGAACTCGCCACCCCAGACCACCAGGGTTTCATCGAGCAGACCGCGACGCTTCAAATCACGCAGAAGAGTCGCAATCGGCTGGTCGATCTGGCGGCCCAGGCTGCTGATCGACTTGTCGATGTTTTCATGATGATCCCAGCCACCGAGTTCCACATGGATGTACCGGACACCCCGCTCGACCAGTCGACGGGAAATCAGACAGCCGCGGGCAAATGAACTCGTTCCGTATTCATCCTGAGTTGCCTGGGTTTCAGATCGAAGGTCAAACACATCTCCGGCGGCGAACTGCATACGAAATGCGGTCTCCATCGCCCGGATACGGGCTTCCAGGGCCGGATCATCTCCAGAAGCCGCAAGTTGACGGCTGTTCTGCCGGGCAATGAAATCGAGTTGACGTTCCTGCTGGGTACGATCGAGCTTCCCATTTCGCAGGTAGCGGACCATTTTCTCGGGGTCTTTCTCTGCAATGTTGATCGGTGTTCCCTGATGCTCGCCCGGCAGATAGCCATTACGGACATAGCGTGATGCCGTTCCACCGTCACTTAATGAGACGAACCCCGGCAGGTTCCGGTTCTCTGTTCCAAGACCGTACGAGACCCACGCCCCCAGCGACGGATGAATCTGATCGATCCGACCCGAGAAGAGATGATTTGCAGCAGGAGCGTGATTGGGATTTCCACCCACCATCGAGCGAACGACACATAAATCATCGGCACATTCACGAAGCTGTGGCAGCAGATCACTGATCAGCAACCCGCTTTCACCACCTGGCCGGAACTCCCACGGTGCCGGGAGCAATCCGCCCGTGACACGTTCTGTTCGTAAGTCTGCACCCGCCGGCCGCTGTCCTGCAAATTTCTTG
Source organism: uncultured Planctomycetaceae bacterium (assembly GCA_964609845.1). GTDB lineage: Bacteria > Planctomycetota > Planctomycetia > Planctomycetales > Planctomycetaceae > Schlesneria. The sequence goes on from CAZSTW010000091.1 coordinate 8,803, forward strand.
AGGCTCGGCTTCGGATCAAACAAATCAATATGCGACGGCCCGCCCGCCATGAAGAGAAAAATGACGTGCCTGGCTTTAGCTGTATGCGGCGTGATCACGCCCGATGTCGCCTGGTCTGCGTGCAGCAGATCCGCCAGAGCGAGTGTTCCGAACCCGGCCCCGACTGACCCGAGAAGCTGGCGGCGCGACATCGATAGCTGCAAAGGATCGAAGGACATGAGCATGTAATCTCGCTACTGAAATCAAATCAATCAACGTGCAGGAACTCATTCGTTGCCAGTAGCGAATGAGCCAGAAACGTCCAGTTCTCACGCGGCACTTCGCCACTTTCGCTTTGAACGAGATCCATCGCATCTGACAGTTCATCGGCCAAAGGATCTCTCAGCAGAATCCTGCGGAATAAGTTGCGGGTGATCACATCCGTTCCAGGAGCACTCTCCTCTAGAACGCTCCTGGCAACTTCCTCGGCCTGCTGCTGCAGGAATGGGCTGTTGAGCAGATAGAGCTGCTGCAGCGGCGTTGTTGTCGGGAGTCGATTTTCGGTATGGCGTTTTGCGTCCGGGAAGTCGAACAGCCGGAACAGGTCTGCGGGCTTCTGACGGCTGACAATGCCGTACGCGGTCCGGCGACGAAATTTCGCATCGTCCAGACTGATCGACGGGCCCAGCATTGTCGTATCCAGTTGACGGCTTGTTGACAAAACAGCATCGCGCCATGCCTCAGCTTCCAGACGTCGGCGGTTCATTCGCCAAAGCGAACGATTGTCGGGGTCGCGATCGCGAAACTCCGTCGAAGAACTGGATTGTCGCCAGGCTGCAGAGAGGACGATTTCCCGGTGCAGCCACTTTAACGACCAGCCTGCCGAGATGAATCTTGCTGCGAGATCATCCAGCAGTTCGGGATGCGATGGGGCGTCACCGAGTCGGCCAAAGTTGCTGGGGGTGGCGACTAAGGGCCGATCAAAATGCCAACCCCAGACACGATTCACGATGACTCGTGCGGCCAGCGGAGCGGCATCGCGGACGATTGCATCGGCCAGTTCCCGGCGTCCGCTGCCTCGCTGAAACGGCTTCGCATTACGGGACGAGAGGACTTCAAGGAACCTTCTCTGCACGATCGGGCCAGGATTCGCGGGATTCCCGCGAACGAAGATCGGCAGGTCACGCCCTCGCTTTTCCTGATAATCGAGCAACGTCCAGGCAGGATCGTCGCCATTAATCCACAAACCGGCATCACGGACCCCCATGGCGATGGGGCCATCGAAGAGCTTTGTCTCTTTCAATGCTTTGAGGACTGCTTCCCAGCGCGTGACCTCGGCATCGAACGGAGCGATGTCGACTCCGTCAGCCTTGGGTGTCTTGCGGTTTTTCCTGGCATAATCGAAGCGGAGTTCTACATCGACGATTTGCCTTTGAATCTCGGTCAATGCGGCGGCTTCTTCGGGCGTCGTGTCGACCAGCGGCCACTCCACCAGTTGAGTACTCGCCATGACTCCAGCAAGAGCATAATAGTCGTCGGTCTTGATCGGATCGAACTTGTGATCATGACATCGGGCACAGGCGACGGTCAGTCCCAGAAAGCTGCGGGTCACCGTGTCGAGCCGCTCGTCCCACTCGTCTGCGACAATCACGGAAATCACGTCGGCAGCCAGCTTCGGTTCTTTGTGGTAAACAGGTGACAACCCGAGAAATCCGAGAGCCGCCATTTCAGACCGAGGCAGATCCAGCAGATCTGCCGCAAGCTGGCGGCGGACAAATTCATCGTAGGGAAGGTCGTCATTGATGGCTTGAATCACCCAATCGCGATAACGGAACGGAAATCGAGGAGGTTTGCAAGTCGCTTCGGAGGTCGGATTGTCTTCGGCATAGCGTGCGACATCGAGCCAGTGACGGGCCCACCGTTCGCCGTAGTGCGGGGAGGCCAGGTAGCGATCAACCAGGCGTTCATAGGCATCGGGTGTGGGATCGCCAGCAAACTCTTCAATTTCGGCAACTGTGGGTGGCAGTCCGATCAGGTCTGAAGCGAGTCGACGTATCAGCGTACGCCGGTCGGCTGTCTTTGCGGGGTGCATCTGTTCACGATCAAGCTGCTCAACGACGAACGAATCGATCTTCGTCTGCAGCCAGCCTGAATGAGATACGTTCGGGGACGGGTGAAGTTGAACAGGCTGAAACGACCAGAAGCCGCGGCCCTGTTCAATGTCCACTGCTCGGGGCCTGGCACCGGCGGGAGTCGAATCCGCAGGATAGGGAGCTCCCATGCGTACCCACTCGCGAAAATCGGCAATCACCTGATCTGGGAGCTTTGAATCGGGTGGCATTTCTGACACAACGCCCGACCATTGGATCGCCTTAATCAAAAGGCTCTCATCGGGCTTTCCTGGAGCTACCGCGGTTCCCGAATCTCCCCCTTCAATCAGGCTCGATTTCCGATCGAGTCTCAACCCACCTTTTGGCTTTGCCGTCTCCGATGAATGGCATTTGAAACAACGCTCTGCCAGGACCGGTCGGATCTTTTTCTCGAAAAACTCCAGCCCGTTGTCATCGGCGCCGGCCAATCCCGTCAATGACAGGCCCCAAAACAAGACCGCGATCCACGGTGCGCCGTGTGGAATAGTCGATGAAGTTCCGGAAATCCGCACAGTCGATCTCGCTCAGGACAACGCTTCATCACAACAAGGTTGGAATGGGATTGTACCGAAAGACGCCGACCCCGCGAAGCATCAATCCCGCTTGATGCCTTGTTTGAGCGAATTTCACTCCGGAACTAAAGACAAAGCTGGCTAATGCAGAATCGGCGGGTGCCATCACTCAATGCTTGGCCTCGGAACCGGACCCGAAAATTCGCGAAATATCGAAGAAGACCATGTTAATCGCAGGAACGACCACCAGCGTCAGTACTGTGGCGAAAATCAGGCCCCATGTCAGAGTGATGGCCAGTGGAATCAGAAACTTTGCCTGAAAGCTGGTTTCGAACATCAGCGGTGTCATTCCGACGACGGCAGTGATGGTATTCAAAACAATGGCTCGCATCCGCAGCTTGCTGCCGGCGACACTTGATTCATAGTGACTTGTCCCGCTGCGAACTCGACTGTTAATGAAGTCGACCAGCACCAGTGAGTCGTTGACGACGATTCCGTTGAGTGCGACCAGCCCGATAGCACTCATGATCGTCAGATCGTAGCCCATGATCCAGTGACCGACGATCGCCCCTTGAACCCCGAACGGAACTGCGATCAAGACCACAATTGGCTGGATGTAGGAACGGAACAGTGCCGTCAGCAGGACGTAAATGATTGCGAGTGAAACGGGAAATGCGATCAGCATGCTGTCCATGAACTTCTTGTTTTCCAGCGTCTTCCCTCGCATTTCGACTCGAACATCGGGGTTTGATTTCCGCAGATCCGTATCGATCCACCGCTGGATGTTAGCCGCGATTTCGTTGTCGTTATGCAAGTCATCAACGTCAGCATAGATTGAAATCGCCCGGCGATGCTCGCTCCGCTGAATCGAATCGTGCGCACGATCTTCTGTCAATTCCGCGACTTCACGGAGTGGAACCCAGCGATGTCGTCCGGTTGCCCCGGCGGGTGAGGGAATCCACATTGTTTCCAGCATTGAATCGTCCTGCCGGTAGATCTTCGGATATCGGACCATGATCTTGACGTCTTCGCGATTGCGGGAAATCCTGCGAGCTTCGCGTCCGAAGAATGCGTTGCGAACTTCCTGTCCCAATGTGGCGACAGTAATCCCCGTTGGCCGAGCCGATTCATGCAATCGGAGCTGCACTTCGCGCAGACGTGCGTTGACATTGTCGTCGATGTCAAACACTCCGTCGTACGTCGCCAGCTTTTCCCGGACGGCTTTTGCTGCTGCAAGACTGTCGTCGAAGCGGTCCGCCGTCACCTTCAATTCCAGTGCACGTCCTGCCGGGCCGCCGTTGAGCGATGACCAGGTGACAGCGTTCACACCGCTCAGTCGTTCCGCTTCCTGCCGTAATTCGATCAGAATTGCTTCGCTGGTGCGGGTTCGTTTGTGAGCTTCTTTCAATTCGACGATCAATTGGCCCAGGTGGGACCCCAGGTTCTGACCGACGGCACCTTCCCCCGCGATGTCAACCTGAATCCCGACGTACATCTGGACATTGACGACTTCCGGAAGACTGACCAGATGATCGCTCAACTGCTTCAGTCGACTTTTGGTCAATTCCGCAGGTGTTCCAATCGACATCTCCAATGATCCAACCAGCGTTTCGCTGTCCATCTTCGGAACGGGAACGAACGGAACGATTCCTCCCTGAACCAGGCCAACCGCAATCGACAACGTTGCCACAGCCGCGGCCAGCGTCACGTAGCGCCAGGTCAGCATCAGGCGGATCAGACGGTCATACCAGACATCGACCACGGTGCTCAAAACGGCATCTTTGGTAGCGACCACCTGGGTCCAGAACCGCTGCCATGGCGACGATGGTGCAGCCGTTGCCGTGTTCGCCGCAGTGGTTTCTGCATTTCGGCGAGGTTTTGTCTTCAGATGGCCCAGGTGAGCAGGAAGGATGACCAGTGCTTCCAGCATCGACATGCTCATGGCTGCAATGCAGACCATGGGCAGTTCTTTCAGGAAGTCACCGAGTTGTCCCTTAATGAACAGCAGGGGAACAAATGCCCCGATGGTTGTGCCGGTCATGGTCACAACCGGCCACATCACTTCTTCTGACCCCGTGATGGCTGCTGCTTCGGAAGTGAGACCTTCTTCCATATGGCGATAAACGTTTTCCCCCATCACGATCGCTTCGTCAACGTCGATGCTGAGGACGATAATCAATCCCATCAGGCTGACGAGGTTCAGCGAGACACCCATCAGCGACATCATCAGGAATGTCCCCAGGAACGTCACCGGCAATCCCGTCGCCGCCCAGAAAGCCACTCGGTGGTCAAGGAATACGACCAGCGTCAGCAGGATCAGGAACAGACCCTGAAGTCCGTTGTCGACCATCAGGTCGATACGTCCCTCGACAAACCTCGCCAGATCCGTATGCAATGCGACGTTGAATTTATGGTCAAAAGGTTTCGACGAGCTTTGCTGATAGTAGTACTCTGGATCAGGATGTCCGATGGCCCTGTTCGCCAGCCGTGACGCGTGCGCCCAGATGATCGCAAAGGGACGCCAGTACCAGACATGCAGACTGGCCGCTTCAAATCCATGCGGATCGAACGGCTGACCTTTCTTGGCGAGAACATAAGCCTTGACCAGTTGCGAAATCCGGATCGCGTCCTGTCCATTGTTCTGATAGACGACGCAGTTGATCCCCGGCTCACCGTTGAAATAGCCTTCCTGATCGATGTCGACAAATGCGTCTCTGACGTCAGCAACGTCCGACAGATAGACGGTTCGGCCATCGGGAAAACTGCGGACAATGATCTTGTTCAGGTCGACACCGCGTTGTTCTTCACCAAGCGTACGAATGGAGAGCGAACTTCGGCTGGCATCGATCTGTCCCCCCGTCACATCCAGGTTCGCCTGTCGAATGGCGGCTGCGACTTCATCGAAAGTTATGTCATATTCCATCAGTTTCGCGGGACGAATTTCGACGCTGATTTCGTCCTCTTTGGCCCCGGACATCACAACATCGCTGACACCAGGCAACAGCAGCAATTCATCGCGCAGGGCGCGGGCCGCCCGTTTGCGATCGGCATCACTACCGGGCCCGTAGATCGCAACGCCGATCACCGGAAGTTTCGGCTCCAGCTTTTTGACCGTCGTTTTCTCAGCATCGACCGGAAGGTCTTCAATTGCGTCGATTTCGGCCTTCACTTCCTGCAAAACGCGATCAACGTTCCGAATCCCGGGCAGCAGGCTCAGCCGTGTGGCACTCATCCCTTCGATGACGGTGGAGTCGACCTTATCAACTCCCTCCACATCGCGGACAGCCTCCTCGATCTTGATCGTCAGAACCTTTTCAATCTCCTGGGGTGAAACACCAGGATAGATCGTCGTAATCAGCAGCTTTTCAGGACGCGACTCAGGAAACATCTCTCGAGTCAGAGTCAGGGCGCAAACCATTCCTGCGGCAATGATGACAAGCATCAGCAGATTGACGAGAACCGGATTTTGAACACTAAAACGTGGAAGCGACATACTGTATTACGACCTGACGCCAGTGAACGTTCGAACCCGTGTCCGTGATTCACAGGGCTGTGGACTACTTCTTCAAGGATTCCAGATACGCGAGAATTGCGGCAAGCTGGTCAACGTTCAGTTTATCGACCATCCCCAGTGGCATCACCGAGATTTCCCGTTTGCCTCGTTCTTCAATTTCATCCTTTTTCAGGATGGTCGAGATTCCTGCGACGTTGCGGAATTCGACTTCCTCACCCGATTCACGAACCACAAACCCTTCGTAGATTTTTCCGTCGTTCGTGGCGAAGAATTGCGATTCGAAACCTTGCGCAATCTTCGCACTCGGCTTGACGATTGATTCGATCAATTCGTGACGTTTGTAACGCTTGGCGATGTCCAGCAGCAGTGGCCCCTTGAGAGGTTCTGTCGGCGAGACGGTATGGCAGGCGACGCATCCCTGTCGGCTGAAGAGACGCTGTCCATATTTTGCATCCCCCTTCAAGGATTCCGTTGTCTGGACCACGTCTTCAAACTTCATCGTCGCGATGAGTGGCCTCTTCGGATCGATCGGCGGCTCCTTATCGAGTTCCAGACGCGTAACAGCGTATTGAGCCGCCCGCTGAACGTCAGGGTTCATCGATTTGAGTTGCTGTTGTATCTGCAGGATTTGTGATTCCTGCCTGGATCGTCCAATCGCTCGCAACAAACTGATTGCAGATTCCGGAGTCGACCAGGCACGTTCTACGATCCGCATCGCAGCATCGCGCGATTCTTTAGGAGCGGGCGCTGCTTCCGAGACGAAAACCAGGGTTGCGTAGGCCAGTTCCTGCGTCGCCGGGTCCGTCGATTCAACTTGCTTCGAAAGAGAACTGACAAGTTTGAACAGCTTCGGTTCACGTACGAACTCGTTCCAGACCGCACCGACTTCGCCTTGCTGATCCTTTTCAGTGATGGCAGCAAAGCTACGGAAAACGACGTCGAATAGCGCCGACTGATCGACTCGCCGCTGAAGACCTCGCAATGATGGAACACGCACGGCCACATCAGCTGGATCGATTGTCGCGCCGACCTCCAGCAGATGCGCGGCTTCCGTCGAGAGTTGAGAAGAGCCAGATCCGATCAGGTCGATTGCGATGGGGAAGAATGTTCGATCATCGGCCGCCAGTTTAACGATCCGTTCCTGCATACCGGCGAGTTCGATCTTGTGCCGTCGCAATTGCGGGAGCAGTTGCTTGACGATCGAAGCGTCTCCCTCGGCCAGTTCCTTCTGCAGGACAGCGCCAATCCGTTCCGTCTCTGACCACGGAACGTGCTTGTAATAGGGGCCCGTCGTGTCGGGCCGCGTTCCCCACCAGTCACCCGTGTAATCTGCTTCACGGAAATGCAGGCGGCAGAGCGCACTGAGGATCAACGAACGTGTCAATACATAGCTGATCACCTGCCCTGTCGGCCCTGCCGGTTTCGGAGTTACCGGGCGTTTTAACCAGTCGAGCAACCCTGTCACTACGACGGGGTCATGAAGTCTCTGCAGAACTCGAATCGCCCCCACCCGTTCTTCTTCGGGGCCGGCGTCCAGAGCTTCCAGACAGACGGCACCTGCGTTCAATCGGACGAGGCTGTCGATCGCGATATGAGAAACCAGCGGGTCGCGATCGATCGTCAATGCAACGAGTTTCTTCGTGGCGCTCTTCCAGTCCGCGGATCCTTTCCCATCGGCGGGACGCGGGAATCGGCCCATGCCACGTGCGGCTTGCAATCGCACTCGAGGATTTGCATCTTTCAGCGCAGTCACGAACGGTTCCACTGAGGTTGATGCCAACTCTGTTTCACGGTCGGCAACAGCCCGTAGAATATGCTCTCGCAGTGCAGTATCAGACACATGTCCGAGCAGACTCGCATGAGATTTCTCGCCGCGCAGTTGCTTGAGCGTGAAAATGGCCGCAACCTTGGAATTCAGACCTGCGGTCGATGTCAAAATCTTTTCGAGACCGCTGGCAATTTCAGGGCGATCACCTCGTCGCAGGATTTCGCGCTGAGATTCCAGTCGGACCGTGTGGCTGGTCCCGGCAATTCCCTGAAGAAGCTCTGCGTCGGTTGCGGTATGAATGGGCCTCCTTGCGGTTGTTGTGCCCTTAGCGGGTGGCTTGACCTTCACAACATAGCCGACATTGGGGTTGCTGAAGTTGAATCCGCCGTCTTTCCAACTGCTGATATACATGTTGCCTGCAGCGTCGATTTCCATGTCGGTCGGACGTGGCAGTTCGATGAACGACTCCTGCTCGGCCGTAAATCCCGCGCCGTTGGCGGTCAAGGGATGGCGATAGATCACGCTGCGTCCCCAATCACAGGTATAGAGCGAATGTGCCAGTTCGTCTGGCAACGTCGACTCATCGACAAACAACGAGCCACAGGGCGATCCCCCTCCGTAGTCGGCCAATGGTTGAACGATTTCGTCCGGAAAATTGATAAATAACCACGGATAGCCCATCTGGGCTCCGTGGGGAACGTAACTGAGACGCACGTTCCAGCCACCACCATCGTTCGTATTGTCGCGAGTGAACAGATCCATCAGCGGGCTGACGGCAACATCGTAAATGTTACGCTGGCCGCGCGAGACCAGTTCCAACTCGGAACCGTCAGGGCGGACACGGGCGATCCCTCCCCCCTTCATCTGGACTTCTCGACCGTCACTTCCTGTTGCCTTCATAAAGCCATAGTCTCCCACAGCGACATAGATCCAGCCATCAATTCCAACCTGAATGCCGTTTGTGGTGTGATCGGCCCCGCGAAAATCGAGATCAAAACCGATGTTCTTAACGAGGATTTCCGAGCGATCCGAAACGCCGTCGCCATTGTCATCGTAGTAGCGTGACAGATGCGGCGGATGCAGCACGAACAGCGAGGTGCCGGCAGTTCCACCGGCCGTCGCAGTGCCACTCGTGACAACGATCCCTCGCGGGCTGTCGACCTTGGCAAAGTCAACAAATTCATCCGCCTGACCATCGCCATCCGTATCCGTGCAGCGGACGATGCGGCCACGTCCGGGCTTCTTGTCGAGTGACCCGTTTTCGTCGATACCGACATAAACAGTCCCATGCGCATCCGTCGCCAGGCAAACGGGATAGCTGACCTTTGGGGGAGCAGCAAACAGAGTGACTTCGAATCCTGGAGGAGCTTTGATACCTGCCAGAAGACCTGTCCCCTTGATGTTTCGCGGCTTGATGGAATCACCTGCACCAACGAGGCGCTCTTCCATCTTCGTTCCATGGACTTCAAATTCGAAAAAGCTTCCCCAACGACCAGCGACGACTCCTGTGATCGATAGTCGCACGTGCTGCAATTCGGTCTTGGGGAACTTCAGTACCTGAGACTGTTCCTTCAAATCAGTCTTTGTCTGATCAGACAACATTCGCCAGGTCGTCCCGTCGTTCGAACCTTCGACCTTATAGCGGTAGTTCGTGTCGTCCATCTCCCACAGAATGCGGCAGCCAGTGACTTCCTGCATCGAGCCCAGATCCACTTGCCATGACTGTCCGGCAGACCCGTCCGGTGAACACCAGCGAGTCTCTTCGTTGCCATCGATGGCATGTTCGGGCGGGTGTCCGTCCTGAGAAGCGGAAGCCGTTGCCTTCTTTCCGCGTGCCAGATTGACGGGGACCAGTTCCTTCTTGGGAATCGCAAACGGCTGCTGATATTCGGGGGTCAAGCGATCGACGGACCACAGCAGCCCACGCGTGACCAGATCCAGATAGCGTGGATCACCCACGGTTTCATTGTTATGCCCCAGAGTCGTGCTGAAGACACGTCCTTTACCGTACTGATTGGCCCAGGCGACGACGGAGTCATCCACCCGGTTGCCAACGTCCTGGCGACCGCGAGCCAGTGGAACGACGGTGTCAAACAGTTTGACGTTGTTGTACAGCTCTTCGTTGATCGTGGTCCAGTTTTCCAGTCCCCTGGTAACAGGATGAGCCCGATCCAAAAATGTGATGTCAATGGGCTTTTGAGGCCCGTGGGAGGTCGATTGAATGCCAACGAACTGGAACCAGTCGTCCTTTCCGGTCCGATAGCAATGCATCGCACAATGCAGATTGACGGCGGCCACGCCTGACTTGTGAGCGTTCAGGATATTCTCGACGTACGGCAATTCCTTGACGTCGGCGGAGCATTCGTCGTGAATGACGACGTCATAACCCTTCGCCCAGTCCGGGTTGTCATACATGTCGAAACGAGCTTTGGTGCTCTTGTCGGACGAATGCACCAGCGTCACTTCTACCATGGCGCGAGATTCGATTCCTCGCTTCAGAAGTTCCTTCTGCTTTGCGTAATCATGGCAGCACCCGCCAGTAATCAGCAGAGCTTTGATCGGTTTGGGGCGGGGAGCTTCCTGCGACCAGACTGTTCGAACAGAACCAAGCAGAATCAAGAAAGTCAGGACAAGTCGACGCATGGACAATCCTTGGGGCAAATCAAAAACGGAAGGCATTCCAAAAGCCGTGGAATGCAAGGTGATACAACGGATTGCACTTTGAATCAACCTGCACTCGGGGAAGATCGCTTTCCGTTGATATGATTCCAATGCTCTCGCGATTTTCCGGGAATCCGTGCCAAGTTGCAGAGCGGAACACAAGGTCCTGTCAAGCATTTTTCGGATGCTCGCGAACGTCAAACGAACGTCTCATTCTGGCGTGATCTGGCTCGCCGTCGGTTTCGACACGTTCATACACGCCAGTGGAATAAGGCAGGTACATCCCAGGATTGCGTCCAGCATCAGCGTCGTCGGGTAACCCCACCGTTCCGCAGAATGCCCTTGCCAGAATGCGGAATACGAAATTGCCAGATTCATCAGTGACATGTACGCAGTAAACTGTGTCGCAGCAATTTCGGACTGACACAGGTCCATGAACATGGCCGTGCGCGTTCCGTACATTAATCCGTGCACAAAATTGTAGCCGACGGCGGCAATCCACAGGCTGAGCACCAGTCCAGTGGGAACCGCTGTCGTACTCCCTTCGGTAATTTTGGTGGGCATGATCCAGCCGTACCGGTGGAGTTGATACGCCAGCCAGACCGTCGGAATGGTCGTCAAGATTGCATAGATGCCGAGCATGCGACGTCGGCCCCAGCGATCAGACAGGTGTCCCCCCAGCACACAACCCGTAGCGGCGACGACGGTCGAAGCCAGGTTGAGCCACGCGATCTTGGATTTATCGAGCCCCAGTTCAACAGCCAGATTGGACTGCAGAGCCAATCCCAACCCGTAGGCTCCAACGGGCAGCAACGCGAAACACAAACCTGCGACGGCGTTTCTCGAGCAAAGGCAGGCTTTCCAGAGAGTCCACAGGTACCGCACGAATTCCCGAGTGAATCCAGTTCTCACGTGGTCATGCTCTTCGATCACAACCGATTCCGCGACTGTCTCCGATTTGGACTCAATCAATCGAACAGAAACGAGTGCGACGACGAGCAGGATCGCAGTAACGACGATCAAAAAAGCGGCTGACAGTGAAACATACGGCAGCAGAAACAGGATTCCAGAACCGCCCAGTGCATTTCCCAGGTAGGCGCCAGCGAACATCAAGCCGTTGGCAGCACCGCGTTCACCCGAGGGAACCGTTGAGACAGCCAGCGCGTCGATCGCCACATCCATCGTCGCGGCGAACACATTATGAATCAGGATCAGCATCGTGAACCAGTGCATCGACTTTGCAGTCGCTGACGTCGAGAAATCGAATTGCAGCCCCAACAGCAAGGTTAACGCCATCATCGTCTGGCAACTGACTATCCAGGCTCGGCGCTTTCCCAGTCGGGTCGAATAAACCATGTCAACGATCGGTCCCATGATCCATTTCCACGACCAGGGAAGGTACAGCGTCGCCACAAACACCCCAATCTCGCCGGTCCCCAATCCCTTTTCTCGCATCAGCGTTGCAAGCGCCACCGAAGTGAACCCCAGGGGGATCCCCTCGGTCACATAGAGGAGAAAAAACGACAGCAACCGTCCGGTTCGAGTTGCGAGAATCCCCTGTTTGGGTTGCTGAGCCGTCACGGTGGGTGCTGGTAAATCCATTTCAAGAGATCGGCGCTGGAGGAGTTGCGTGAATACGGCCCGAGGTGGTCGGATTCAGAATCACACGCATGCTATCTTCCGCAGCTACGAATCGCGATGGTTTCCCTTCGATTCGATCGAAGAAGGAGCAGATCGCCATGAGTTTCTGAACGCTCCATCTCGCTTCCGATTCCTGGCGGGCGAGGCTCCTCTGCCTGCCTGATCTGCACGACCGTTACAACCGGTCCCTGGAAAACGACTGTTGTTGTTTTGCATCCCATGTTGCAATTGGACAACGTGCGAAGTCGACCTAGGTTTCCCATTGCGGAGCGTCATTTGGCGAGATCCGCACCGGGAATTTTCGTCGCGCTCTGCAGGTGGAACATGGCTGACATTTTTGACGCGTCTTTGAGTGGCGGATTTGACCGTAGCTTGCTGCCGCCGGAATCGGCTCAGCCGGAAACGGCCAGCGTCGCCGATTCCACCATCTTACCCATGCCCCCTGCTCTCAGCGGGACGTTATTGCTGCCCCTTTGCCTGCCATCGATCCTGTTCGGATTGATCGCAGTCGTTGTGTCGTCATGGGCATTCCACGCGCCAAGTGCAGCGATGATTTCCTACGCGGGCTGCCTGGTTGGCCTGCTCACAACGATCGCCCTCTTCCGTCGGCAGGAAGCTGCCGCCATCGCAACACTCAGCCGTCCGGAACTGCGAACTGGAGACCTTGCTGGTACCGGAGTTTTCCGCTCACTCCTTGGCGAAACGCTGCATCGGGTTGAGCGACAGGAAACGAAGATCAAGAATATCACGGATCAACGATCTCGGCTGGAAGCTCGTGCTCATTTGCTGAAGAATCAGGCCCGTCGCCTGATTCTCGTACTGGATCAGATCGAGCAACCGGTTTTTCTCGCAGATACCTCGAATACGCTGGTATTCCGGAATGCCGCCGGTGGAGTACTGCTTAATCACGTGACCGGTGATCCGACACTCCCTGCATCAGTCGCCTGGAATCAGTTTCTGGATGCGAAGAGCCTCGTGGAATCGGTGCGGACCCGTTCCGCTGCTGCCGACAAACGATCCGGTGAAATGGTCCTGAAATGCAATGGCGAGTTGATCACCTACCGCGGCGACGCTGCCAATCTCTATGACGAGAAGGGTGTACCGTCCGCGATTTCGCTAGTCCTGTCCGATATTCGCGTGCAGGTGAATGAGACCGCGAAACAAGCGCAGTTCGTCTCGTCTGTCAGCCATGAATTGAAGACACCACTGGCCAGTATTCGTGCCTATACCGAATTGCTGATGGACGATGTTGACGACCCTGACGAGCGGATGGAATTCCTGCAGTTCATCGATGAACAGGTTGACCGGCTGACTCGACTCGTCAATAACCTGCTGAATTTCTCACGCGTCGAAAGCGGCGTCATCAAAGTTCAACGCGAAGATACCGATATCAATCGTATCGCCAGAAAGTCTCTGGAAGTCGTTGCGACTGCCGCGAAAGAAAAGAACATTACCGTCATTGATGAACTGAGTGATCTTTACCTTCCCGCTCACCTGGATCATGACCTGTTCGGTCAGGCGATCATCAACCTGCTTTCGAACGCCATCAAATACACCCCCAGCGGTGGTGAAGTCAGGATCCGCACGCGGATGCTGGATACAGAGGCGATTATCGAAGTGCAGGACAACGGGATGGGAATTCCGCAGGAATCCCTTTCGCGACTGTTCGAACGGTTCTATCGAGTCCCCCAGAATTCGAAGGCCGCACCTGGGACTGGCCTGGGACTGGCACTCGTCAAATATATCGTCACGAACATTCACGACGGATCGATTTCGGTCACTTCACAAGTCAACAAGGGAAGCAATTTCGCAATTCGAATCCCGCTGGGACATCGTGATCGCGGTGTCCGTCAGTCGGCACACCAGGCCGCCAAATAAATTCAGCAATCGGAAGCACAGGCTTCCACCAACAAACGAGAAAAACCGGTCGCACATGCGTTCCGGATGACGTCGATCGAACCTCACTGGCTGCAGTCCCCTTCAGAACAGGAACCCAGAACATGTCACAACGCATCATTGTCTGCGACGACGAACCTCACATTGTTCGAGCCATCTCGTTGAAATTCGCTCGAGCGGGTTTCGATGTTCATGGGGCTGCTGATGCCGAATCGTGCTGGGAACTGATGCGACGTCATCCTCCCGCCCTGCTGATCACAGATTACACCATGCCTGGACTGAATGGGGCTCAACTTGTCCGACGTATCCGGGCAGACGAAGCCTTGTCTGACATTCCGGTCATCATGCTGACAGCCCGTGGGTTTGAACTGGCCGAGCAGACGGGCGAACTGGACGAATTGAACCTGGCGGCGATGGTCTCCAAACCGTTCAGTCCGCGAGAGCTTGTGGTGAAGGTTTACGAAATCCTGGGCTATGAAGTCGAACCTTCTACGGCAGCTTACCGCGACAGCTTTTCTTCGATCTGATGAGCCATGCAAATCACCACTGAAACCTTTGGGGACGTCGTTGTCGTCCATACACCCGACGATCTGGTCGATGAGTCGTCACGGTTGCTGGTCGATGCGATTGAGGGACACCTGCGCAAAGGGAGTTCTTCGATCGTGTTGCAGATGGACCGTACCGACAGCTACGACAGCGTCGGTTTGACGTCACTACTGGATCTGCAGGACCAGGCCCGGCAGGCAGGCGGTGGTGTGAAGATCAGTGGTCTGGCAGATCCTGGACGCAAGATCTTTGAACTCACTCGACTGGACCAGCGATTTGACCTCTTTGAATCGGTCATTGATGCCGTAGCGAGTTTCCGCTGATGTCAATTGCTTCGCCACCATCGACGCGACCGTCATTGCAGTCTCGCCCGAGACTGGGTGATCTGCTTGTACGCCGCGGCTTCCTGACAGCCGAACGGTTGCAGGAAGCGTTGCGCCTGCAGAAGGAAGGCGAACAGACGAAGCTGCTGGGAGAACTGCTGATCGATCGTGAGTTCTGTTCCGAAGAACAGATTCTCGAATGCCTGGCAGTGGAATTCCAACTTCCCTTCGTGCGACTGGACGCCCGGTTGTTCGACCCCAAGGTGGTGGAACTGCTCCCCCGGGAATTCATCGAAAAGCATGTTGTTCTGCCGCTGTTCAAGGTCCGCGACACTCTGACTGTCGCCGTGGCAGAACCTTCCGACGTCTTCCTGCTCGATCGCCTGAAAGCCGCTGCACATTGCGAAGTTCAACTGGCAATCGCGTCGGCTCGAGATATTCGCCGGACGCTGCAGACTTACCTGCCCGATTCGCAGGTCTTCGTGATTGATGACATTATCGACGATGTCCAGGGGGATGCCGTCGAATTGATCGAAGAATCGATCGAGGACATTGTCAGTGTCAACGAACTGGCCGGGCAAAGTCCGATCATTCGCCTGGTGAACTACATTATCTACTCGGCGGTCAAGGAAGGGGCCAGCGATATCCATATCGAGCCAACGGAACGACAGATTCGCGTTCGGTTCCGTGTGGACGGGGCACTTCACAAGGCTCTGGAATTGCCGGGACACATCTCACCGGCCGTCGCATCACGTATCAAGATCATGGCCTCGCTGGATATCAGCGAACGCCGCTTGCCACAGGACGGTCGCATCCACGTGATGATGGAAGGACGTTCTATTGACCTGCGAGTCAGCACACTGCCGATGGCACACGGCGAGAAGACCGTCATTCGAATCCTGGACAACCGAAATATCCCGCTGTCGCTGGCGCAACTTGGTTTCAGTAGTGAAAATCTCGAACGGTTCCAACAGAACATTAACCGTCCGAACGGCATCGTGCTGGTCACCGGCCCGACAGGTAGCGGCAAAAGTACGACGTTATACGCGGCACTCAATACTGTCAGCACGATCGAAAAGAATATCTGTACCGTTGAAGATCCTGTGGAATTTCAACTGCAACTGGTCAACCAGTTCCAGGTGAACGAGAAAGTCGGATTGACGTTTGCGGGTGTACTAAGAAGTCTGCTGCGGCAGGACCCCGATATCCTGATGGTGGGCGAAATCCGTGATGCAGAAACAGCCCGCATCGCCATCCAGGCGGCCCTGACAGGGCACCTTGTCTTCAGCACGCTTCACACAAACGATGCCTGCAGCGCGGTGACACGACTGGTCAACATGGGAGTCGAAGGCTACCTGATCGGTGCGTCGTTGAACGCCGTGCTGGCACAACGCCTCTGCCGACGCATCTGTGCGAAGTGCAAACAGTCCTACGAGCCGCCGAAAGCGATGAAGATGATCGTCCAGCAGATGGGGCTGGAAATCAACGAGTTCTTCCGCGGTGCCGGATGTGCCCGCTGCCGAAACACAGGTTTCACCGGACGAATCGCCATTCATGAGTTACTCGTTGTCGACGATGCATTGCGGGAAACGATCAACGTCAGTGCAACTCTGCAGTCAGTTACAGATCATGCTCGGCGGAACGGAATGATCCCGCTTAGATACGATGGACTCAGAAAGGTCAAAGAGGGTTTGACGACCATTGAAGAAGTTCTGCAAGCCAGCGATGAAGGCTGGATTCCCGCGAACATCCAGAAAAGTTGAATAGCGGGTACGCCGGCTGGAAGCCATTTAGTCACGGATCCGCAGCCGAAGCTCATTCATGTAAAACGTCATTAAGTCGGCAATCATCATGCAGTTCGAATACCTGGCACGCGATGGTTCGGGAAAGATGCAGTCGGGAGTCATCTCGGCAGAGTCGGCGAATGAAGCGGCGCGCAAACTGCGAAATGATGGACTTTACACTCTGACGATTAACGAAGCTCGACAGGTCACGCGCAGTTCTGCACCGTCCATATTTGCAAAACGTGTTTCCCACAGCGACATCGTCTACCTCAGCAGTCAGCTGGCCGTGATGGTCGATGCCGGAATTCCGATCGCATCCGCTCTTGCTGGTCTGGCGAAGCAGTCTGACAATCCGACGCTGCAATCCATGCTGGAGCGAATTCAGCAGGAAGTTGAAAGTGGTGTTGATTTCTCTGCGGCCCTATCCAAGTTTCCGAGATACTTCGATGGTGTCTATGTCAATCTGGTCAAGGCAGGCGAGGTCAGCGGATTGCTCGGTGCTCTGCTGGAACGTATCGCGACGCAGATGCGAAACGACCTGGAGCAGCGTCAAAAGGTTCGTGGTGCCTTGATGTATCCCGGCGTGATGATGGCGATGTGCCTGGGGGCATGTGCATTTCTGCTGACATTCGTGCTGCCAAAAATTTCGCCGATGTTCGTGGCTCGTGGCATTGAATTGCCGACCCCGACAGTCGTGATGATGTCTGCGTCGCACATCCTGACACATTACTGGTGGGCTTGCCTGCTGGGGCTGGGGGGATTGATCGGTTTCTGGTGGTATGCCAGAAAGCAATGGTGGGGCCAATATGCCTATGACTGGACGATTCTGCGACTTCCTGTTCTTGGCCCGCTGATGAAAAAGTCGATCCTGGCCCGAACCACGCGGACGTTTGCCGCGATGTTGAATGCCGGAGTTCCGGTCCTGGATGGCATCCAGTTATGCGCCGCCGTATCGGAAAACGTCTTTTACGAGCGAGCCTGGAAGGACCTGGCCGACAAGGTCATGACCGGCCGCCAGATTCACGAAGTCCTGGAATCCAATCCGCTGTTCCCCAAGACTCTGGTCCAGATGATCGGGTCGGGTGAACAAACCGGAAAACTGGGAATGGTCCTGGGGCGTGTTGGAAACTACTACGACGCTGAAGTCGGCATCGCAATCAAGTCAGCCACTTCCTTGTTAGAGCCGATCATGGTCGCTGGCATGGGAGTCATCGTCGGCAGCCTGGCACTGGCAATGTTGCTGCCGATCTTCAAGCTCAGTTCGCACGTCGGATGATGAACCAGGTTTTCGTAAGGTGGGGTCAATGTTTCCCACATTTTGCCTCTGTGCGTGCCAGATGCTGCCCCCAGCCAAGCGTTGATTTTGAGACATCCATCAGCCGGAACGCGCTAGCGTCCGGTTCCGATGGACGACGGGCGAACCGTAT
>CAZSTW010000092.1:0-23525 GCA_964609845.1 uncultured Planctomycetaceae bacterium
CAAACGACAGCGTCTAACCCATGTTTCGACGCGACGCGGAAGTGCGACACGCACTGGAAGAAACGAGCGGTGCAATGAGAACAAGTGGCAACGCGTGAAGCCCTCCTTCGAGTCGGAATCGCTCGCAGATTTGTGGGCAGGGCTGAGCGAGTGATGACTTGGAACGAGGACGAAAACTGCCCCAAGGTGCTGGCGGCAATTCGGGCGAAAGAAGATGCCTGTCAATCAATGTTCGACTGGTGCATCAACGGACGTTGCGGCTTGTTTCTTCTGCGCGACATACGCGTTTTTCATGGCGCGATAGCGGCGTTCCAGAATGAAGATGATCAGCAGCACAATGGGGATGCCACCCCATTTCATCACAGGATCATCGTGAAGCTGCGGGAACATTTTTTCGATCGACTTGTCCAGGAACAGCATTCCCGCATTGCCGATAATTGCCCCAATTGTACTTCCCCAGAAGATGGCCCAGCGTGAAAGGCCCAGCAGTCTTCCGAAAATCGCACCACCGACACTACCTGTCGCGGCGAGGGGAAAGGCAATGAACGCGAGCAGACCGAGAAACGTCAGACGCTTCATCCATGGCTGGTGAGCCAGGATGAATTCGCTGTCGACAGAGAGTTCCGCAATCTTCGGACCGACCCACGGCAGTCGGTACATGTAACCGACATGAAACGCGAAGAACAACGCTACCATCACATCCTGGTAAGTCACCATCCAGAACAGGTGCGTCGCAGGAAGTCCCAGGCTTGTTCCAGCAATAATCGTAAATCGGCCAAAGAAGACGAACGACAGTGTGGCTGCTTGAGCCAGCTTCCACCAGTATGTCGGCCCGGCCGCCAGATAGACCACCACCAGCACAATCGCGGTCAGAATCCACGGGCCGATCAGCGTTCCCAGCCAGAGTGGAAAGTACCGCTTGTAAAAGTTCTTCTCGAATTCCAGAAACGACGCCAGCATCTGATCGTGCTCTTCCGCACTGATCGTGTGAGTCTCATTAGTTGGGGATGATTCAGTCATAGTCGCGTATCCGCCGACGGGCGGTCAGTTGAGATAGAAGTCCGTTCAATTTCAGAAAATGTATCGCAAAGACGTTTAGTCTGAAATCCGAAATTCAACCACAGACAGATGTCCATATCCCACGACTCTGTCTTGAACCGCCTGGTGACTTCGAGGAATTGCGGCTTTGATTGCCTAACGAACGACCGACTGAATGTGAGTCCACAGTGGGCTGGGGACGAAAAACAGTCCGATGGTCCCGAGCAGGCAGACGGCTACTGCCACCACTACCGGGGTTTCGAGCGGTCGCGAATCCTCACTGCGGTCAACAGGGTCACGCAGGTACATCACGCCAATCATCTTCAAATAGTACCAGGCACCCAGTGCCGCATTGACCCCCAGCAGGCAGGCCAGCAGGCGATTGGATTCCGCCCCTTGAGACCATGCTGCGAAGAACAGGTTGAACTTGCCCAGGAATCCAGCTGTCGGTGGCAAGCCTGTCAGGCTGAACAGGAACACCGACAGGACCAGAGCCAGTGCGGGTTTGGTACGGCTCAGTCCAGCAAGATCATCCAGAGTCTCGATCCGGCGATTCGAACGCGCGGCTGCGATCAGTACGGCAAACGCTCCCAGGGTCATCACGCCATAAATGACCAGATAAAACAGCAACGCGCCGACGCCATTGATCTGTTGCGAGGAATGGAGGCCGACGACGAGACCGACCATCATATAACCGGCATGTGAGACACTTGAGAAAGCGAGCAGTCGACGAACGTCGTGCTGCATCAAGGCCATCAGATTGCCGGTAAACATTGTGATCACCGCCAGCCACCACAACAGGTTATTGGCAGAGGGTGTCATCATCCAGGACTGCATTGCCACTTCGCCGCCGGAAGCTGGCACGATCAGTCGCAGCAAGGCGACGAAGCCTGCTACCTTCGGAACAAAGGACAGCATCGCTGCAGCCGATGGCTGGGCTCCCTGGAAAACGTCGGGGGCATAGAAGTGGAACGGGACTGCCGTCAAGCGGAAGCCCAGGCCCGCGATCAACATCACTGTGGCAACGGCCACCAGGGCATTGTGAGGCATGTGATGGTCTGCGAACGCTTGATGGATCGCGAACAGGTTCGTGGTCCCGGTCGCTCCATACAGATAGCTCATCCCGAACAGGACAATTGCTGACGAAAAGATGCTCAGCAGGAAATACTTCAACGTCGCTTCCTGAGCCGGTGCGTCACGTCGCGGGAGCAGCAGGAACAGGTACGTCGGGATGCTGATCAGTTCCAGGGCGACGAACAACCCCACCAGATCATTGGCGGCGGCGACAAGATTGACACCAGCCAGGATTGCCAGCAGGCAGGCATGGCTTTCGGCGGATCGCGCGTCATCGGCCTGATTCCAGTGCAGCAGCACCAGGACCGCACCCGACACGAGCGTCAAGGACCGGATGAACAGGGTCAGTCCATCGACGACAAAGGGACCGGTGGAATGCGGGATTTCGGTGGCACTCCAGCCGATCCAGCCAGCCGCCAGAAGCGACAGCAGCGACAGCCAGCCCCAGCGATGGCGCAGGCCAGCGGGAGCCTCACCTCGCTCACTCACCAGGAATGGTGCGGCAAAGAAGATCACGCAGACAGTGGCGAGCAACACGGCTTCTGGCAGGACCAGTTGAACCGCGCCGATCAGATTTTGGAGGGATTCATTCACGGGCGAACTTCCGATTTCGGGGCCTCGGGTGCGGCCGGGTTCAGCAAATTGGGATTTGGATTGGCTTGGGGAGCTTTTCGCTCAACGTTTACCGGCTGGGCGGCATCGGCGGACTCATCGGCATCAGACGGACGGTTCAAACTATAGTTCTTGGCGCCCGTTCCTTTTGTCGCGTGCACATCACCGTAGAGCTTAGCGACCGATTCCACATCGGGCCGGATCAGATCCAAAAGACCTTGCGGGAACAGTCCCAGCCAGAGACACATCGTCAGTAGCGGCAACAGAGCCATCACTTCGCGAGCATTGAGGTCAGCCACAGGCTCGGCGTGATCATCGTGATGGGGTTCCTGCAGCGGTCCGAAGAACGCCTTTTGAAGAACCCCCAGCAGGTACCACGCTCCGAGTACGACACCCGTCGCACCAATCATGGCGAGAATCGGATCGCGTTTGAACATGCCCATCAGTGACAGGACTTCACCAACAAACCCGTTCAGGCCAGGCAGGCCAATACTGGCGAACGAGGTAAAGACCATCGCGACTGCGAGCAGTGGCATCCGATTCGCCAGTCCACCAAGTTCGCTAAGTTGTCGCGTGTGATACCGCTCGTAAAACATCCCGACGATACAGAACAGAGCACCGGTCGAAAGACCGTGGTTGACCATTTGCAGGATGCCACCACTGATCCCTTCCGAGTTCAGTGCGAACAATCCGAGCATGCAGAAGCCGAGGTGTGCGACCGAACTGTATGCCACCAGCTTCTTGATGTCGTTTTGAGCCAGAGCACAGAACGAACCGTAGACGATTCCGATGACAGACAGCGTGCCGATCAAAGGCATTCCGACGCTTAAGCAGGCCCCCGGGACCGTTGGCAGGCAGAGCCTCAGGAAGCCATAGGTTCCGAGCTTCAGTAACACACCAGCCAGCAGAACTGACCCTGCAGTTGGCGCTTCGACGTGCGCCAGCGGCAGCCATGTGTGGAACGGAAAGAGCGGCACCTTGACCATGAACCCGGCTGCGATCATCAGGAACAGGATTACCTGAGTCTCCATGGGCAATGCATGCACCGCAAGAAGTCCAGTGATCGCCGGAATCGAGAAGGGGGTTGTCAGTGGCGTATTCGTGGCAATTCCCATCTGGTACGTTTCTACGACCAGCCAGATCAACCCGAGAAGCGTAATCACGCTTCCAGCCAGGGTGTAAATGAAGAACTTACCAGCCGCATAGCGCCGCAAAGGGCCACCCCAGATGCCGACCATCAAGAACAGCGGAATCAGTGTGAATTCGAAGAAAACATAGAACAGCAGCAGATCGAATGCGCAAAAGACTCCGATCAGACCAGTCTCAAGAATCAACAGGCTTGCGTAGAATTCGGCCGCTCGTTCGGAAACTGCCGTCCATGACACCAGAACGGCAGAGATCGTCAGCAGCGTGGTGAGCAGCACCATCGCCAGGCTGATACCATCGAGTCCCAGGTGAAACTGCAGAGTAATCGGTGGAACATCGGCTGTTTCCGGAACGATGGTCAGCCAGGTGTACGTCTGTTCCATCTGGGCGTGGACGGGGCTAGTCCCTTCGATACCAGATCGGTTGATGGAAAGGAAGTGCGACGCCACACCAAGCGACACCAGGAATGTCGCCAAGGTCGCGAGCAATGCGGCCCAGCGGGCGCGAACCGGCGGTGCCTTCGCATCGAGCAGCAGCAGCATCGCAGCCGCCGCTGCCGGAAGAACGATCAGGATGACTAACAAACTGGGCATCTCTACTCCGCCTTATGGACCCGTGCAACAAAGCACAAAATCCCAAATCGACTCACCCGCCATACATGCGGGACTCGATCACATTCCTGCCAAAACTCGCAGCGCCGTGACCAGGCAAACGACCAGCCCGATCAACATCACCATCGCGTAACTCTGTACAAACCCATTGTGAATCGGACGCAATGCTGCTCCGAACAAGCCCGGAAGAAAGCCAACACAATCCACAATCACATCGATAATCCAGCGATCGATGAATTCCGAGATCTGTGCCACCAGCCGCAACGGTTTCACAATCCATCGCAAATAGATTGCGTCGAGCTTCAAGCCTTCCTGCGAACAAGTGTGCAGCCACGTCATTCCGCTCTTCAAGTTGCGAGAAATTCCAGGGGATGCAACGTAACAGAGATATGCGAGCGAAATCCCTGCGATGGCCAGCACACTGCTGATGATCATCATCGGGACATTTGGTTCGTGGTGATGAGCAGCAGGCAAGCCAGGTGTCTGCGCCAGATAGTTGCCGTACAGATGCGTTGGTCCGGTGGCTCCCCCGACAACGAGTGCTGCAATCCCCAGCAGCAACAGGGGAATCGCCATGGCCGGGGGTGCGTCGTGAGGATGATGTCCTGCTTCTTCCGGGAATTTTTCAGGACCCCAGAAGGTCATGAAGTACGCACGGAATGTGTAGAACGCCGTCATCAACGAAGTCAGCAGGGCGACCCCCAAAATGACCTTGAAGAAATCGCCATGCTTGGAATGCTTCGTCGCTTCGAACACGATTGCCAGAATTTCGTCCTTGCTCCAGAAGCCTGAAAGCAAAGGGAAGCCAGCCAGTGCCAGAGCCCCGGCAAGGAACGTGATGTGCGTGATCGGCAGTGCTTTTCTCAGGCCGCTGAATCGCCGCATATCGATCACGTCACCCATCGAGTGCATGACAGACCCGGCTGACAGAAACAGTACCGCTTTGAAGAAAGCGTGTGTAAACATGTGGAACATCGCAAAGGTCACAGCCAGAGTTGCGAATTCCTTACCAGCAGCCGCAGCACCCAGTGCCATGAACATGTAGCCAAGCTGGCTGACGGTTGAGTAAGCCAGCACACGTTTCAAGTCGTATTGAGTGAGGGCTGTAATCGCGGCGACGAGAGCGGTTGTGGCACCGATCCCCGATACGATCAACTGTGCCGTCGGTGCATGGACGAAGAAGGGCGTACAACGTGCGACCAGATAAACCCCTGCCGTCACCATCGTTGCAGCGTGAATCAATGCCGAAACTGGGGTCGGACCTTCCATCGCATCGGGCAACCAGACATGCAGTGGGAACTGAGCTGATTTTCCAACTGCTCCAATGAAGAGCAGCACGCAAATCGTTGTCAGGATCTCAGGCTGCATTGTGACCACGCGAGCAATCACCGACGGATCACCAAAAATGGTATCGAAATCGATCGAGCCATCGAACGTCTGCCAGACCATGAAGATCCCGAGGATGAACCCCAGGTCGCCGATACGATTGACGACGAACGCTTTCTTGGCTGCTGCCGCGGCACTCGGTTTCTTGAACCAGAATCCGATCAGCAGATAGCTGCATAGACCGACAGCTTCCCAGAAGACGAACATCAGTACGAAATTGCCAGCCAGAACCAGCATGCACATTGAAAAGACGAAGGCGGAAATCGCAGCGAAGAATCGCGGGTAACCCGGGTCACCTTTCATGTAACTGCTGGCGAAGATGGCGACGAGCAGACTGACGGTCGTGACCATCACCAGCATCAGTGCCGTCATGGCATCAGCTCGCAACGTCGGAAGGACGAGCAGTGTGGGAACCCCTTGAGGATCACCGATCCGAATCCAGGGAACCGGCGTTACCTTGCCATCACGTTCCGTTTCACCGAACACATTGACGGAAATCGCGGTGGATGGCTTGGCCTTGGCGACTGCGACCTTGTGATCATGGTCTTTATGATCACCTTCCTTGTGATCAGCATCTTTGTGGTCACCATCCTTGTGATCGGCGTGGTCATGATCACCAGACTTATGTTCCTGAGCATGCTCATCGTGTGCCACCGGGGTACCGAAATGATCGGGAACCACTTTGAGCAGCAGGTAGTAGGACAGCACCGCCGAAAAAGCGATGGCCAGAATTACCGGGCGATGGGCATACTGGCGGCGGACCACGTGTCCGACGACCACGATCCACAGGCACGCCAGCAGGGGCGCGGCCGGGATCAGCCAGAGAACGTCGTGCGGTTTCAACCAGTCGAACACGGGATCAGTCTCTTTCTTCGATCGGTCAATCGGTCAGGAAATAACTCGTTCAATACAATCGATCGGACGAAATCAGGTTTTTGTTGCAGGAGTCGCAGGGGCACGTCCGGCAGGAGTCAAATGTGGCAGATCGGCATTCGGATCAAGCGGTTTCGTCTGCGGAGCAGTCGCACCACCTGTAAAGACCGGCAGATCGTCTTCACCCAGGTTCCCCCACAGATACACATCCAGCGACTTGCGGCGCTGATAGAGCGTCAGAATCAACGACAGAGCCAATCCCGCTTCGCAAGCTGCAATGGTCAGCACGAAAATCGTAAAGACCTGTCCCTGAGGATTGCCGTGATATCGGCTGAAAGCGGTCAGATTGACCGAAACGCCGTGCAGCATCAATTCAGTCGACAACACGATCAGAATCAGATTCCGACGTGTCAGAAAACCGATCATTCCCAGAGCGAACAGGACCGCCCCGATGACGAGCTGACTTTCAAGTGATGTTGATGTCATAGTGTTCCCTGGGACCTCCGCGGCGCGATGGCAATCGCACCGATTGTCGCGATCAACAGGACTGTCCCCGCCAATTCCACAAAGTACAGGTAATCCGAAAACAGTGATCGGCCGAGCACTCGCATCGAACCGATTTCATTCTTGTTGCTGCTGGGGGGCTGACTAAAAATGTTGGCACGGACTTTGGCATCTTGAGCGACGAACTGCCCCGCTTTCGCATCGTCAGCAGCCTTGCCGTCAATGCCGCCCCATTCCTGCAAGGCGAACAGCAATGCTCCCAGCAGGACGAACGACATGACACTCGCCATCACCGGTTGAACAGCTTGATGATCGTAGTTTGAAGTTCCCGACTGCTGCGCCAGCATGATCACGAACAGGAACGTCACAACGATCGCACCGGCATAGACGATGATTGTCGCGGCCGAAAGGAACGGTGCGGAATTCAGCAGGAACAGACCGCAGACGGCCAGCGTACTGAGTGCGAACCAGAGAGCGGCGAAGACCGGGTTCCGATCCGTGATCATCAGGCCACCCGAAAGGATCGCAGTCCCTGAGAACAGGTAAAATAACGAGTCGCGAACCGTATTCCCGACAGGCGGCAGAAACGTCACCTGCAGGGCCAGCAGTGCTCCAAGGGCGAACAATCCACCCAGGATGCGCGAACGCCCCTTTTCTCGTGGCAACATCCACCAGACTGCCAGCCAGCCCAGAACGACCGGGATCAACAATGCCCCGTTTTTCATTATCTCGTTTCCAGTCAAGTCAAACTGCGGGTTTTGCCCCGCGAACTTTATTTTGGGAAGGGCGAAGTCTAACGCCATCGCCCTCGAAAATCACGAATCCAGCACTACTTGATGACTCCCGGCGTTGCCGACTTCGCTGAACGATCATCACCGCGAACCTGTGTGGCAGGGCCCAACGTTGGCAATTGTTCAAAGTCACTGGCAGGACCCAGCTTTCCTTTGTGCGTTCGAACGGGATCCAGACCGCAGTCCTTGGTCTGATCGAACACGCTGAGAAGCTTCTCTTTGTCGAACAGCATCTCTTGTCGCGTCATCCCGGTCAGATCATAAATGTGGGTCATTTCAATGGCATCGACCGGGCAGGCTTCTTCGCACATGCCGCAGTAAATGCACTTCAATTCATCAATCACGAATGACTTCGGAAACTTATCGCGGTCAACCCAGTTAGGATCATCCTTGGGAGCCTCTTGAGCAACGATGTCGATGCAGCGGGCGGGACAGGCTGTCGCACACATCATGCAGGCAACGCATTTCACGCGGCCAGCATCGTCACGATTCAGGCGATGAACACCTCGATAATGCTTGGGCAAATCTGAAGCGACTTCAGGGTACATCTGCGTCACAGGTTTGAAGTGCGTCACGTGATGTCCTGTCGCGCGGAGTCCATCGACAACCGCGGGCAGAAACGTCGCTTCCCAAAAATTCATCGGAGGTTCTTCAACCCAGTCGACGTCTTTGGCATTGATTGGCATAGCAATTCCTATCAGTTTTCAGCGGCAACAAGGCCGTTTGTACAACTCATTCAGTGGGCGTGTGCGTGGTGCCCACCATGTGCCGCGGGTTCTACAACTGCGGGACCACGACGAGCGAACGGACGGGATGACTGAGTGGCCATCAAACCCGCAATCACAAATGTCGCGATCGAGAGCGGGAACAACCACAGGGTATTCAGTTCGAACTGCTTCACGAACATCACCAGAACCACGTTGATCGTTGCCAGCGGGATCAGTCCCAGCCACGCAAGACTCATCAACTGGTCGAAACGGAATCGAGGGATCGTCCAGCGGAGCATCTGGATCAGAATGATCACGGCAAAGACCTTGGTCAGCAGTACGAAAACCTTGACCGCTGTCGCACCTGCATAAGCACTATCGGCCTCAGCAATCAGCGGAAAGTGCCAGCCACCGAAGAACAGAATGCTGGTCAGGAAGCTGATCGTAATCACGTGCGTGTACTCGGCCAGGAAGAACAGCCCCCATTTCATGGCGCTGTATTCTGTATGCCATCCACCAATCAGTTCCTGCTCACATTCAGCCAGGTCGAATGGAAGGCGTTGAGCCTCTGCCATGGCTGCGATGAAGAAAATGACGCAAGCCAGCGGCTGGTACCAGATGTTCCAGCCGATCAGCCCGTTATTGGCCTGATTCAGCAGGATCTTTTCGATGCTCATGGTGCTGTTCAACATGGCAAGGCCAACGACTGACATCCCCAGCGGAATTTCGTAGCTGACGACCTGGGCACTGGCGCGCAGGCAACCGAGTGCACTGTACTTATTGTTCGAGGCCCAGCCCCCGAGAATGATGCCATAAACGGCCAGGCTGCCGATCGCGAAGATGAAGACAATCCCCAGATCGATTCCGGGAGCAATGATGAACGGGAATTTTCCGTCGCCTGGAGTCAATCCATCCGGAACTGGCCCGAAGGGGACAACGGCAAAGGCGAGAAACGTTGTGAAAACCGAAATTCCCGGGGCCAGCACGAACAGAAACTTATTGACGTGTCCCGGGATCACATCTTCCTTCAACAACAGCTTCAGCATGTCAGCAACAGGCTGAAACAATCCCATCGGGCCGACCCGGTTGGGACCATGCCGATCCTGCATCCACGCGGACAACTTGCGTTCCAGCAGAATCAGGTACGAACAGACCCCCAGATTCACCTGCAACACAATGGCGATCACAAGGATCGGCATCACGTACGGATGAACCGCTTCGGGGAGCCACTTCAGGATCCACTGAAATACTTGTTCAAACATATCGTTCAATCTCTTCTATCGAAATTCGGCGGCACATGTTCGGCGCGGGTCTCCTGACCCCGCCGAAACACTGACCGAAGGTCTCCAAATCTTTTTCAAAGTCGACTGCGGCTTCGGTGCTCAATCACATCACCGATACGCCCTCTGCTCAAACTGTCTGCATTTCCGCCTTACCAGCCGAGTCCAGTTTGACACCGAATTCGCCCAGTTCGCCAACTGCCAACGCTGCCAATGCGGGAACAGCGCCGGCGATTTCTTTTCGCAGCGTCGCAGCATGGAACATCCCATGTCGCTCGGCCAATTCCATCAGAATCCGACCATCGGGACGAGCTTCTTCCGGTCCACGCAAACCGCGATGGATCGCTTGAGCCAGTCCATTGTGATTCACAAACGTTCCGTCCTTTTCTGCGAAAGCCGCCCCTGCCAGCACATAGTGTGCTTTCGCACTGGCGGCAGAAGCGAGCAGATCCTGAACGACGAGCAGCTTCAGCTTATCGAGCTTTGCGGCATCGGCATCACTGATCCAACCTTCAGGATCGCCACCCAGGACGAACAGGGCTTCGATGTCACCGCGAGTCACCTGGCTCAGAATATCGCTGAACGAAATCACCGATCCTTGAACATGCCGAATGACTGCTTCGACTCCCAGTCGATTGGGGCACTTTTCTGCCCGGATCGTAAATTTCGTCTGGGCGGCGGGTTTGCCGTGGACATCCTTTGGATAAAGATCGTCTTCGCCCACCACCCGAACGGGGCCGATGGCGAGTTTCGCCGCAGGAGCAATCTTGCGAGCGTATGTCGCCAGCAGATACGCCTCTTCGACAGTCGCCCATGGCGAAATCACCACGGCAAACTTCTTGGGGGCGCGTACGACGGCATCCTTCAGAGCGTTGCGCACTGCTGGCAGGACAATGTCCCAGTCACGTGAGGTGGTTTGACCGCTGGTTCGTTGTTCCGGGAGCTTCAGACGGTTGTCGGAGTGGATGTACTTCCACCCAAACCGCCCTTCATCGCACATGAAGCTTCCCTGTGCCTGTGGATTCTCACGCGGCTTCAGCCGATACAGAACGTCTTTGTTCTGATCGACGCGAATGCTGCAGCCCGTGCTGCAACCGGGGCAGACGCTGTTCTTCGAGTTCAACCACCAGACGCGTTGTTCGTACAGGAAATCCTTACTGCACAGTGCACCGACCGGGCAGAGATCGACCACGTTTCCAGCCAGCTTGTTGTTGCAGGGATCGCCGGGGAAGATGTCGATTTCTTCGTGAGTTCCACGGCTGACAACTTGCAGTTCCGCGGTCCCGCTGATTTCCCGTGTGAACCGGACACAACGTGTGCACATGATGCAGCGATCTGTGAACAACGTGATCTGATCGCCGATATAGTCCTTATCCGGCTTGATATTCTTCGGTTCCTGCAGACGGCTATAGCCACGTCCGTATTCGTAGCTGTAATCCTGCAGACCGCACTCGCCAGCCTGATCGCAGACCGGGCAATCGAGCGGGTGATTGAGCAGCAGGTATTCGAGCGTCGCCTTCTGTGCGGCTTTCACCTTCTCACTGTCCGAAACGATCACCGTGCCGTCTTTGACCGGTGTCTGACAGCCGGGGAACAGCTTGGGCTGCATGGCGATTGTCCCGTCGGGCTTTTTGTCGCCCATTTCGACGAGGCACATGCGGCAGCTGGCTACCACTGACAGATCGTGGTGATAGCAGTAATGCGGAATCTCAACCCCCGCTCGCTCGGCCGCCTGAATGCAGTTCAGCCGCTCGGAGGCACCGATTTCGACAGGCTTGTTGTTGACGATGACTGTTGGCATAGGTGGCGTGCAGGTTTAAAGGGTCAGGATGAAAGCCATTCCTGGAGTTCTGGTTTCAACGACCGGCACAGGCCGGTCGACATTCGTGAAGTCCGTCTTTCGTAATGTTCGTCCAATTCGACTCAGTGAGCCGCCATCAGGGCTTCCGATGGCTTCACCGTTTTCAATCCCGTCTTGATGTACTCTTCAAATTCCGGTCGGAATTTCTTGATAGCGTTCTTGATCGGCCAGGCGGCCCCGTCCGACAGACCGCAGATTGTGGTTCCGGGGATGATCCCCATTGATCCGGCGACTTCGGTGAGCAGATCGAGGTCTCGCAGTTCTCCCTGTCCCATCCGGATACGTGTCAGGATCTTGTGCATCCACGCAGTTCCTTCACGGCACGGCGTGCATTGTCCACACGATTCATGAGCGAAGAAGCGGGCACAGTTGAACAGGACATCGACCATGCTGGTCTGATCGTCGATGACAGTGACTGCAGCCGTACCCAGGCCGAGGCAACCGACCTTACCCGGTCCATTAAAGTCGAGCGGAGTATCGAGTTCTGCGGCTGACATGAATCCCATGCTGATCCCGCCGGGTACAACCGCCTTGGCCTTTCGCCCCTTCCAGACGCCTCCACCATGTTCGTCAATCAGCTGACGTGCGGTGATGCCCATCGGAAGTTCGACGCAGCCTGGCTTGTTGACGTGCCCGCTGATGCAGTACAGCTTGGGACCGTAACTGCCGGCATCGCGAGGATTATTGGGGTCAGGTGGAACTCCAAGGCTCTTGAACCAGTCAATCCCGCGGTCCAGGATGTTCTTGACACAGGCCATCGTTTCAATGTTATTGACGATGGTTGGCTTACGGAACAGACCTTCGATGGCAGGGAACGGGGGCTTGATACGTGGCCAGGCTCGTTTGCCTTCCAGGCTTTCGATCAGGCCGGTCTCTTCACCACAGATATAAGCTGCCGCACCGCGGTGCAGAACGACATCCAGATCAAAACCACTGCCAAAAATGTTCTTGCCGAGGATGCCCGCCGCGTAACATTCTTCAATGGCCTTTTTGAGCGTCCGATAGCTGCGTCCGTATTCGTAACGAAGATACAGGTAGGCCGTCCTCGACTTGATGGCGTAACAGCTGATCGCGATCCCTTCGAGAATCTGATGCGGATCCTCTTCCATCAGGATGCGATTGTTGAAGGTCGCCGGTTCACTTTCGTCGGCATTGATCGCCAGGTAAATCGGACCAGGATGATCCTTGGGCAGGAACGTCCACTTCAAACCGGTCGGGAAACCAGCGCCGCCGCGACCGCGCAGGCCCGAGTCCTTCACGAGATTGATCACGTCGACCGGTGCCATCCCGAGGGCTTTCTTAAAGCCTTCGTAGCCACCGTCCCGACGGTAGGTTTCCAGCGACTGACTGTCGGGCTTGCCAACACGGGCCAGGAGAACAGGTTCGAATTCAGGCATGGTCTTCCAGGACTCTGTCACAGGTTCTTCAAAAGTTCGTCAGCTTTTTCCGGCGTGATATTCATGTGGGCTTCGTCATCCACCAGAATACAGGGAGCTCCTTCGCAGGCCCCCAGGCATTCGGCGAACTCCATGGTCACCTTGCCATCGGCAGAGGTCTGGCCAGGATGAACATGCAGCCGCTCGCACATGTGCTGCAGCAGTTCTTCGCCGCCACGCAACATGCAACTGATGCTGCGGCAAACCCAGACCCGGTGCTTGCCGAGCTGATGCTTTTCATCCTTGAAGAACTGATAGAACGACATGGTGTCGTGAACTTCAGAGGGATGCAGTTCCAGCAGTTCAGCGATTTCGCGAACCGCTTCGATCGAGACGTGACGGAGCGCATCCTGCACCAGGTGCAGCGCTGGCAGCACCACCGCTCGCTTGTTCGGATATTTCGGAAACTGCGCCCGGATCTCGTTCCGCAGTTCCTCGCTCAACACGGCCATTATAACTCCAGATTACCGGTCCAGTTCGGCTGCAATGATATTCAGACTGCCAAGCACCGCGACCACGTCGCTCAACTGGTGCCCCTTGATGATGTGCGGGAAGACAGCAAAATGGATATAGCTCGGCGGACGGGTTCGTGCCCGATAGGCTCGCGTTGTTCCGTCACCGACAATATAGAAACCGAGTTCGCCGTTTGGCGATTCCGTCGCTGCATAAATCTCGTCACGCGGTGTGTCGTACCCGCGATTTGGCATCATCACTTCAAAGTGCTGAATCAAACCTTCAATACTGCGATAAACCGCGGGCTTGGCGGGTGGCACGATGTGGGTTTCTGCATCGATATTCACCGGGCCGGCAGGAATGTTTTCCAGGCATTGCTCGATGATCTTGACGCTTTCGAGCATCTCCTGCATCCGGACGAGATATCGTCCGTAACAATCACCGTCCTTTGACGCAACAACCTTGAAGTCGAGATCGGGGTAGGCGAGGTACGGTTCGTCTTTACGCAGGTCGCGCAAAACACCGCTTGCTCGAGCCAACGGGCCGGTCACACCCATGCTGATCGCGTCTTCGTGGCTTAGATAGCCGACGCCCTTGATTCGATCGATGAAAATCCGATTGCGGGTAAGCAGTCGATGAACTTCTGCGTGAACAGGCATGAAGCCTTTCAGGAAGTCGCGAATCTTGTCGACCCAGGCGTTGTTGACGTCAAACATCACGCCACCGACGCGGGTGTAGCTGGTGTGGAACCGCTGACCTGACGCCGATTCGACGATGTCGTAGATCTTTTCACGCTGGTAGAACGCATACAGGAACGCGGTGAAGGCCCCCAGGTCCAAACCCGTCGTTCCAACGTTCAGCAGATGATCGTGCAGACGCATCAATTCGGCCAGGATGGTCCGCAGGTATTTGCAACGTGGGGTCAGTTCGATCCCCAGCAGTTTTTCGACGGCATGATGCCAGGCGATTTCATTGGCCAGCGGCGAAATGTAATTCATCCGGTCGACGATGGTGACGTACTGGTTGAAGTCGAGATGTTCACCCAGCTTTTCGAACCCGGAGTGCAGGTAGCCAATGTGCGGAACCGCATTCACAACGGTTTCACCGTCGAGAGTCAGAACCAGGCGCAACGTCGTGTGAGTTGCCGGGTGCTGCGGGCCGAAATTAAGCGTCCAGAGATACTCCTTTTCAGGAGCGTCCATTTCAGCGAGATCGGAAACTTCAAACGGCATTGGAAGCCTCTGGAACGATGAACGTCAATACAGTCGAAAACCACACGTACACAAAAGCCACTAGCTGTCAGCGCGCGTCACAATCGGGAAGTTGTGGCGTTCACCACGCCCCTTGAGCGGATAGTCCTTGCGAAGCGGGTGAGCAGTAAACTCGTCAGGTGTCAAAATACGCCGCAAATCCGGATGGCCGGTAAACGTAATGCCAAACATGTCAAAGACTTCACGCTCAAGCCAGTCTGCTGATTTCCACAGGGAATAAGCAGAGGGAAGCGTCGGATTCGGGTCGTTCACGAATGTCTTCAAGACCAGGCGTTCACCCGTTGCAATGTTGATAAAGACGTAGACAACGCCGAAGCGATCCGTGGCACCTTCATACTCGAGATAATCCACGGTCGTGATTTCGGACAGCATGTCAAAGCCAAGATCTGACTTCAGGCAGTTAAAAATGGCCTGCAGCTTCGCCGCCGGAACAACCACGCGGTGATTGTCACGGAACTGACTGAACGTCAGTGCGTCATCAGGAAACTTCGACTTCAAAACATCTTCGGTGGACATGCTCAGCTTCCGGTGAGATTCAGTTCAACGAGATCAGTTGTTCGTTGGCTTCGCGAATTCGAATCAGCTCGTCTTTGTCGAACGGATTCGGGCCAGTCGAATGATCACGACGGGCGAATTCGGTTCCATTCAGTGTTCCGCCGTGCTTGATCTTGTCCTGCAGGGCGATGATCCCAGCCATCAGTTGTTCCGGGCGGGGTGGACAGCCGGGGATGTACAGGTCGACAGGGATGAAGCGGTCAATCCCCTGGACGACGGCATAGGTATCAAAAACACCGCCGGTACAGGCACAGGCCCCCATACTGATGCACCATTTTGGCTCGGGCATCTGCAGCCAGATTCGCTGCAGAACGGGCAGCATCTTCATCGCCACGCGTCCGGCGACGATCATCAGATCGCATTGCCGCGGGCTGAATCGCATCACCTCGGCCCCGAACCGAGCCAGGTCAAACCGGCTGGAGGCGGTTGCCATCAACTCAATTCCGCAGCAGGCGGTTGCAAACGGCATTGGCCACAGGCTGTTGGCTCGAGCCCAGCTGGCCGCAGCATCGAGCGTCGTCATGAAAATATTGTCGGGAACGTCTTTCATCGCCATTTGAAGACCCCTTTACGCCATGCGTAGATGTATGCAATCGCCAGCGTTCCCATGAAAACCAGCATTACGCCGAACACGGTTGGCCGCAGCCCAAGCGGCACACCCAAGCCCTCAAATGCCGAATCGTCAATGTAAGCTGAGACTGCCCAAGGGTATAGGAACAACAGCTCGACGTCGAACACCAGAAACAGGATGGCGACGAGATAAAACTTCACGTCAAACGGCTGCCGTGCATCGCCGACCGGATCCATCCCGGACTCATACGGCATTTGCTTGACGGCAGTTTTCTTGCTGGGGCCGACAAGGTGAATCACGACAAGATTCGTAATAACGAATCCCACCATCACCGCAGCATAAATCAGAATGGGGTGGAATGTATCCATGTGTGGTTCGTTTGGCTGTCTCGTTAAGGACAAACTGGGTGAAACACGGAATTCTCAGCAGTTTCACATCCCAAATGGGAATGGAAGGCCATCAAACAGGCATCAGCAGACACAAAAAACTTCCAACAGGTCTCTGCAAAGCCAGCGGATTCTAGGATTGCCCCCCCTAAACTGCAACGCAGCCTACGCCAACGGAGCTTGCGATTCTGACAGAGGTTACCGAATTCCAAAAGTCTTTGCGGAAAACACGCCAATGATTCCTGAAATCGAGAATACCTGAAGTGAATTCCTGGAGCCCGGCAGAAAGAATTCACGTGCACCCTGATTGCAGATTGACTCAATCGCTCTTAGCTCCCTACGATGGTTTCAACTGAACTCGTTGCCCGGTGCGATCAAGAGCGAGGGATCGATGGTTCCCGAAAACACTATCAGCGGCAATCAATTCGTCGTCCACATCCCCGAGGCTGCAGATCCGCGCCAATTTCGCCAGCGGCTGGGAGAGCTTGGGGAGGTTTCGGCTCTCCCTGCCCACCCCGAACTCCTGGTACTCCGCCTTGCGGGAAAGAAGCAGATTGACCCTCGAGTCGGATGGGATCAGGTGCGGAGCACACTCGGAGACATCACTGTTGACCCGGTGTTTGTCGACGACGAGGACACGCTGAAATACCCGATCGGTACGATTAAAGTTCGATTCAGCGAGGTCCCTGGCGACATCGAGCTGGCTAACTGGTGCCAGCGACACGGACTGAGCATGCTCAGTCGAGACAAATACGCTCCCAATCAATTGTCGTTCGCACCCCTGAAGAGCCGCCACCCCTTCCTACCCGATCTGTTGGCTGAGTTGCATGAGGAGGCGAACCTCGGAGTGATCGCGTGGCCCGAAACATTGACGCAATTCCAACGCGGCTAGCGCCCCCCCACATTGACACACAGACACTCCGACTGTAGCGTTAAGTTGCGCCTGCGTAAAACCACGCCGCTTTCCATACAGTTCACACACGAGGTCTCCAATGTACATTCAGACGCCTGGCCGCGTACGTGTCGAGTTGGATCTGATTGAGTCTCAATTTGCCACAGACTCTGGGCGACTGACGGTTCGTGCCGCTGGAATTGACGACGTGAGCGGCCGATTAATGCGAGCCGCCAGTGCGTTTTTCGGAATCCGCTCCGACGCGACACCTGCTGAAGCGATCAGGCAGCAGCAGCCATTGGGCGTCTTCCGCGAAAAAGTATCAGGCCTATTACGAGTGGTGCACAAAGAAATCGTGATCCGCTTTCGGGAGAATGTGTCCGAAAGAAAACAGTCGCAGATTCTGGATGCTGTAAACCTGGTAGTTTCCGGCGAAGTCAATCCGTTCGTGAAGAATCAGCGAATCGTCAATTATCGTGACAAGCGGCAGACGGGTGCCCAACTCATCGATATCGCCAACAAATGCATGGAGATCGACGAAATTGAATTTGCAACACCCAATTTCGTGTCCGAGTATCGACGATCTGCAATTCTTGTTGAACAATGGCATCTACAGAACACGGCTGCAGTGGCAGGGCAGATACTTGGCGAGGATGTCCGGGCCAATAACGCCTGGTTGAAGTCCAGGGGCAAGCCCGCAATTACGGTCGCTGTCCTCGATGATGGCGTTGATGTCAGTCACCCGAACCTGAAGTCTCGCATCAAGAAGAATCCTGACCCGACTGAGCCTCGCGACAAATTCGGACGGGACTATTTCATCCCGGATAACAATCACCCCGAGCATTTCGACCCGCGGCCGAAAGTCTTTCAGTTTCCATTCGATCAAATGGCTGGAAATGATATCCATGGAACCCCGTGTGCCGGTGTCGTCGCCGCAGCTGGAACGGCTACCGTCACAAGAGCTGCCAGCGGAATTGCCCCCAAGTGCAGAATCCTTCCGGTAAAAATCTTCCATGGCGACTTCCTCGCCTCGGATGCGCGAGTCGCAGATGCCATTCGCTATGCTGCTGTTCATGCTGATATCTTATCATGCTCCTGGTCAGGCGGTGTCAGCCCCGACATTGAAATGGCAATTAATGACGCTGGTAGCCTAGGACGGCGTGGGCTGGGGTCGGCGGTGTTCTGTGCTGCGGGAAACGATGCTCGACCACGTGTCGGATTCCCCGCGCGACTGTCGACGGCCATTGCGGTGGGGGCCTCAACTGACGAAGGCAAGCTTGCGGCGTATTCAAATACGGGACCCGAGATCTGGATTGTTGCCCCCTCCAGCGGTGGAAGACAGGGCATCTATACGACGGACGTTTCAATTCCCAATCGCGGCTTCAACCTCGGATCGGCAGCAGCAGGTGGACTCGACGGATTGCACACGAATTCATTCGGGGGAACATCCTCCGCCACTCCACTTGCGGCAGGCATCGGAGCGCTTTGTCTGTCAATCAACCCTGCGCTGACACGTGATCAACTCAAAGATATTCTCGCGAAAAGCGCCGATCGGATTGGCGCGGACCACGATCCCGTTACAGGGCATAGTCACCAATTTGGTTTCGGTCGCGTTAATGCTGAAGCCGCTCTCAATTCAGCACAATCCCCTTGACGCAGACCTCTGCTTGACACTTTGACGCTGAACGTCGCCGCAACAGCGATTTCTGCGGCTGAGCCAGTTAATCACCGTACATTGACGTTGATCAGGGTTTTTCAACAACTCTGTGGTCGCGCATACCGCAATCCACTGCGAGCCAGGGCAAAACCTGGGTATACTTCCTGACGGCGTAAAGCAACTCCCTGCGTAATTTCCAACGGAATGGAATTCGTCATGCAAGTCTTTCGGCGCAGATTGGCAACCCTGTCAACATCACAATTCTGTTCCGCTCTTTGGTCAGCAGTTACTCGACAGTCTGCCTGCGCCGCGATGTTTGCATCCATCGTGTTGTCTCTGATGGCGAGTGCCACACTGGAAGGTGCGGAGGGCAACAGTCAGCCAACAGCGAAACCCGAGTATCCCCTGACGATTTTCGCGATTTCAAGTGGCGAACGCCTTCGCGAACGGACCCAGCAGCTTGCTGATGCCGTCAGTCGACCAGATCAAGCCTCCAGATTGCTGCTGACGCTAACCGCAGGCGCGGGCCCGCTGATGGACTCGGAAGGGTTCGATCCGACGCGACCGATCGGCATGATGTCGTTCTTAACGGACAAGACCGGAGAACAGGGGCTGCGTGATAAACTGGACGGATTCTCGGTCGATGACATTTTCGATCCTGACCAATTTTTTGAGCGAGGCATCCTTTTCTTTCCTGTCCGAGACGCATCCATATTCATTGAATCACTCGGAAAGATTGCAGAGGAGACTTTCATACCAACACCGGGAAAGCCGGGGCACTTCGAAAATGAGAAGGGGAAGGCTCAACCCGTAAGAGTATTCGGTAAGTATGTTTTCTATTTCAGCGACGACTTCACCGACCGCTCACTGCCCGATCTGCCGAGTCTGCTACGGCCTCTGCTGGTTAATCGTGATGCTGTTCTGTCGTTTCAGGCACGCGGGATTCCCAAGGCAATCCGCGAGACAGTTGGTGAACAAATCAAGATGTCGATGGCGGCAGGATTGCAGCGATTCGACGACGAGCCTGAAGTCGATTTCCGCTGGAGAACAGCGTTGGGTGCCTTCCAGCAGGAACTGATTGATATCGCGGTCTCGCAGGTTGACGAAATCAATCTTGGTTTGAAATTCGATCCGATTCAATCAGCAATAGTATTTGATCTGGACCTGGTTGGCCCCAGGAACGGAAAACTGGCGAAGCTGTGCAGCGGACTATCTACGAAGCAAGGGGGCTTCAGACCCCCGGCCGAAGAGCCTGAGTTTGAATTGGGAGCTTCGGTGCCAATCAGTCAGCGGATGGCCAGGCCCCTGATTGACGCATTGACGACCTCTGCGAAGGTTTTCAGACAGGCAGGTGAATCGGCAGCAGGAACGAACGCCGTGGCAGAGGTCTTTCAAACCCTGGCAGCAACCCTGGAGGCAGGACATTTTGACATGCGACTGACCGTTCACGGTCCCGCAGAGCGACCTGAATACCTGCTCGGACTTCGCCTCAGTCGCACTCATCAATTCGCAGAGGCTCTGCCCGTGCTCTTGACCGAGTTCGCTGAGGATCTTGGCACGACGTATGATATGGATGCGATTGACGAAGTACCTGTACACCGTACCAGACTCGGACGAATTGCGGAGGTTCTGGATTCGATTGCCGACGAGTTTTTTGCCAATGTTGCTATTTCTGCCGAGAGACCAGTCTGGTTCGCCTTCGGACCGCAAACAATGTGGGTCGCGGTGGGGACAGATCCAACTGTCGGGCCACCTGAATCTCTCCGCGAGGCGGTTCAGAAGCCATCAAATGCACGTCCAGGAAGTGCCAAGGTGCCGTCGACGATACGGTTGAAGGCCCATACCAGAAACTGGCTTAGTCCTGCGGGCACCGCTCAGCAGGAAGAAGAGGTCATTGCAGGAAGGATCCAGCAAGCGGCAGCAGGTTCCGACGATCAGAAGAAAGAAATCATCGCTGAACAGTCCAGGCAATTAATGGAGGTTGTATCCGCAGCGTTTCGCGAACGACCAGATTCCGTCCAGCTGGAGGTGCACCCTGCTGATACCGGCCTGAAGATCAGAATGACCGTCGAAGAAGCTCTGATCACGCAATTCGCGGCAACTCTGACAAAAGCCAGCTTCGAGTCCGATGAATGACGCACACAGCGTGCACGTTTTTCCCTTCAATTTTGCTCTGTAGTCCGCCATGCCTCGATACGCCATCCTGACACACGATTTTCCGTTTCTCCACTGGGATTTCCTGTTGGAAGATGGGGAATCGTGTCGCACATGGCGACTGCTTTCAGCACCGGGTTCAAGCAGCGAAATCATCGCTGAGCGGCTTCCCGACCATCGGCTCCTTTACCTCACATACGAAGGCCCCGTCAGTGGCAATCGAGGCACTGTCAGTCTCTGGGATTCGGGAATGTTTGAATGGATCACGGATGGCGTGCGTGAAGTCGAAATCAGGTTATGTGGTCACATCCTGAATGGAATTGTTCGGGTCACGTTTGCTGGGGATGGTTCGTTCCGATGGACATTGCAAGAAGGCAACGCCGTCATGGCGCCGGTTCATTGACCTGCCATTGTGGTTCACCGGCATTGCATCACAAAGTTCTTCATCTGGTAAATCACACGTCCGTCGACCGACAGATACCCCTCGGCCGTGACGCGACGATGCTGATCATCAATGCCTCGAATGACAGTGGTAACAGTCACCAGTTGGTCCTTAGGAATGACCTGACCTCGATAGACCCATTCATGCTTGTCTGCAGGAGTCGGAGCCGCGGTTGCTCTTTCGCAGAGGACGGGTGTAGAAAACTCTGCGCCGGGTCCGAGTTGCCAGCGATGAGCCGCAAACACTTTGACCAGTTGCCAGAACGATTCCAGACCGAGTGAACCTGGTACCACCGGGTCCTCGTAGAAATGGGCCTTGAAGAACCACGAATCGGGATCGACAGGCATCGTCCCGATCACACATCCCTTTCCATACGGGCCACCATCGGGGACCAGGCATTCAATCCGCTGGATCATGCGGAACTGAGGGTCCGGAAATGGAGCATCCAGAGGATACATTCCGCGAATACAGCGTGTTTTTTCCTCGGCCGTCGGCTGGTAGGGGACGGCATCCCGGATTCCAATCTGGTTTGCCAGTGCTGCCTTGGAGAAGAATCCAAAATAGGTGTTACCGACGTAAACAGGTTCACCCCCGCACCGCAAATCGAAATTATAGTGCTGGATGATCATTCCGGCCGAGTTAGACACGCCCGTCATCTTGACGGTCGTCGATAAAGTCCCTGATTCCGGTGTCACCTCGCGATACTGGATCGCGGTCCCACCCAGATTTCGAAAAGACAGATCCGTTTCACTGGTCAGTGCCGATCCGAGGTAACCGGCCAGCCAGCCGCACGGCTGCAGTGCTGTTTCCAGCAGAACCGCAAACGGCATCGTCCGCTGACGATTCGCCCCAAAGTACCAGGCATCCGTTGGTACATCATATTGTGCGACGATTTCGCCCCCCGCCTGCAACACCCAGGGTTGGCAATTCTCGATCGAAACCACTCGATCCAGAAACTGGAATGGTGGTCCGGGCAGACGTGCGATTTTTCGTTCATTGTCAAATGGCAGATAACGATCACCGAATGCTTCCGATGGCTTTCCAATTGCAAATGCCGTGATTCGATCCGTGTCAAAAATGGCGGGACGACGATCGTACACAGGTCGGACCGGAGCGGAGACCGGTCGTCGTGCCTGCCACAGCGTCTCGATGGCAGAGCGTGTCAGACCGCTCAGTCGAACGGACATGTCTGTGATCTCCACGATCGGCTTGCCATCGGCGTACATCAAGGCATCAGCCAGGCAATACGGGGCATCCTTAACAGACGAATCCTTGCCACCGTGCCCGTAGCCAACTTCCTTTAATGTGACCTCGTACCAGACTTTTTTCGTCCCTGCCAGAACCTGTCCGCGACACTTCAGGCGGCTGCGAATTTCCGGGATCGGTTCATAGGCGATCTGCCCCTCTTCACCGATCCAACCCATTCGTAGCAGATAGACTCGCAAGGTGTGCATGCAGCATTCATACATCAATGTCCCGGGCATCACCTGGTCGTCGCAGAAATGACATGTCAGAAACCAGTCATCGGGATGAATGTCCAGTTCCCCAAGAATCGTTCCCAAGCCGAATTTGCCACCTGCGGGATCAAGCTTCAGAATCCGATCGACCAGCCACATTCGACCTCGAGTCTCACCCGTGTCACCGGTGAGCCCTGGAATCGTGACAGGTTTCTGGAGCGGAAGAGTGGCAAATGCAGGGCCGAAGCACAATGCCAGATTGCCACGACGCAGTGCGAGCAGTTGGCCATCATCGTAACTTTCGACCGTCATCGGGACCGGGTCACTCCAGTCGTCAGGACGGATTCCCGGTCGTGGGCGTTTGTCCA
>CAZSTW010000092.1:23646-24332 GCA_964609845.1 uncultured Planctomycetaceae bacterium
GTCCAGCGCCGTGTGGACGATTCCTTTGCCACCCGCCAGTTCTGCGTCGGTAAAGAATCCGGCACAACCTTCG
The DNA here is from genome assembly GCA_964609845.1 of uncultured Planctomycetaceae bacterium. Taxonomy (GTDB): domain Bacteria; phylum Planctomycetota; class Planctomycetia; order Planctomycetales; family Planctomycetaceae; genus Schlesneria. The sequence continues at coordinate 23,720 of CAZSTW010000092.1, forward strand.
CGCATGGTCAGCAGCGGCCGACCATCGACGGTCGCGTCAAATTCAAAACGAAACAGAAAGGTACTTCCCTGCCGGAAGAAATGCAGAACGCGAATATCGTAATTGATCGTCTTGCCAGGTTGCGGCAATGCATCGTGGAATGTCACGACCGCATCCAATAGGCGATAACAGGCCAGTCCCTTCGTTTCGAAATCAATCCCCAGCCAACCCGAAAGGAAGAGGTCGGCCTGCCCTGATTCCACGGCGATACAAGTCGGAATGCGGCCGCAGTCGAGATACCAGGCACCTGGATGGATGTCGTGCTCAGTCACGACTCGCCCCGATGTCATCGACAGCGGTTCCCCTTCGATATTCAGAATACGATCGACGAGCATCAGTGGTTCATCCGGCAGGCGGACACGTGTCGGATGGGCATCAATGGCTGCAAACTTCTGTCCCAGGACCCGGCCGATCTTCCCGATCGCAAATTCCATGCATTGCTGCCGGTTGAGTGATCGAGGAGGCTCAATCGGGATTTCCAGAGTGACAGTCGTTTCCTGCCGCACAGAGATAGGCTGTGGCTGTTCGACCAGCGTTGCAGCAACACCCGGCGATTCAGCCCGCTGCCCAGCCT
>CAZSTW010000092.1:24460-26724 GCA_964609845.1 uncultured Planctomycetaceae bacterium
CCAGCCTGGGCAAGTCGTGCGAGATGTTCAGCGGCCAGCGTTTCGAATCGAGCGGAAAGCCGTAGAAACGCTTCATGAGCCTGAGTGCGTTGATCTGTCATGAGTTGAAACTGGTCCCAAAGGCTGAGGAATTCTGGGTCGCGATGACAAAAGTCTGGAACTTCTGAATTGTGAGCTGACAGGCCCCCAGTGGGAATGACTGTGTCGCACACGGTATCTGCCGGCAACTGGCAGCCGAACAACTGATCCGGTACTGAGATTGGAATCGGCATGGCGATTGGCTCGGGAATTTTAACGGCTGGTGTCGACTCAAGGAGACGCGGTAACTCATGGGTGCGGCCGATTGACGTTCCAGGCGGCAACGGAAACCGCCAACCATCCGCGGGTGCAGGAATCACGTACGGCAGTCCACCGACTCGGGTCTTAACGATCCGCGGCACAGGCGGTTCGTCGTCCGATTGCACAGGAAGATTGCCATACAGGTAATTCAGATCCACCGGAACGCGTTCCGCAATCAATGCCGCCAGCAGTTCAATGAAAGATTCAACCGGTCGTGAGGTAACAGGCAGAACCGAACGGGCCAGGTGAGGTCGGTCTCCGAGAATCTCATCGATCATTCGACTGCACGATGAACCGGGGCCGATTTCGACAAAAATCCTCGCCCCGTCTGCGTAGGCCTGTTCCACCACCTTCGGGAAGTCGATTGTCTGAACCGCCTGAGCCACAATCGCATCAGCAGCCGATTGACGCGTCAATTCATATTTGCGCCCGGTTGCAGCACTGTAGTAATCAATTGGTTTGATTCCACTGGCCGTTTGCACCACGGGGGGCGTGGTCTTCATCAGGTGCAATTCCAGATAGGCCGCTTCCACTTGACGAAGCACGTTGCAATGAACGGTACTGGGTGACCCCAGGGGAACAAACCGGGCCTTGAGTTCGTTCACAAGTCGATCGACCAACTCGCGTTCACCACCGATCACGCAATGGCGTGGAGTATTTACAATCAGCAGATAGATCCGTGGACTGGCGGTCCCGGGGCAGATCCGCTGTATCCCGGCGCGAACGTCGTCTGCAGATCTGTCGATCAACCCCGATCGCCACTGGACCACTTCGTTTTCCGGGATGTTCCAGGCTTTGCGAGCAGCATCGAAGGGGGCGACGAGATCACTGCCAAACAACGGCGAACGATCCATCCGCTCCAGCATCTCATCGCGTTCTGTCCAGGCTCGCAGTCCAAACAGAGCGGCCGATTCACCGAGGCTGTAGCCGACACTTGCTGATGGCTGAATTCCAAACAACGACAGCAGATCACAGACAGCTGAGCCAATCGCGACTTGCGAGAATATCATCGACTTGTGGTCAATCGAACGAATGCCATCCGAGAACCAGATGTTGTCGACGGCGATCTGCCGTCCCAATTCACGATTTTCGCCCATTTGACGACGCAGAGCTTCCGGGAAGACGGACAACAGAGTCCGGCCCATCTGTCGGAAGGCATTTCCCGAGCCCGGAAAGACAAACGCAACGCGGCCAGCCAGTGGACGTGGCGTAAAATGGACATCGCGGACGATCCCGCCAGGGGCCTGTTCGGATCGCAAACGTTGTCGGCCTCGTTCAATCGCAGACATCAATTCGGCCGAGGATCCGGCGACGAGCGACAGTGCCAGTCGTTTATTCGATTGAGGTGGCGATTTCTGGAACCAGCGGATCGCGAGCTGCTCTGCTGACTGCGGTGAACGGGCGATCTGAGCAAGGTCATTCAGCTTCTGATCGATCTCGGTGGTGGAATCACCGTCGATGACAAACAATGCCACCGGAAGTTCACCGATCGGTCGCCGCTGCTGCTGCCTTGTGAACGGCGATGACGACGTGCTTTCGCAAAGTTCCAAATCGGCCCTGGAGTCCGTGCGAAGACTCGGAAGTGGCTTGCGGAATTCTCCCCGGGGAGCGGTCAGGTCAACAGGAGCGACATGGTGACCTCGCCAATCGGACTCTTTTCCTTCGTAACCAAGTTTGTTTGTCGATCGATCCAGCCGGTAGAACATTTCCAATACGGGGAGCGCAAGATTTCCGGCAATGCCCTCTGCTCGGCGCGGGTCTCCTGACCCCGCCGAACGCGCCGCGCGATACTCCAGCGTGGGTCTGAGGCGATGATGACGCCCCCGACAATGGCTCGATCGAGTTCGCCACGCTGCAGGGCTCGAACTGCCAGTTCGAGAGCGACCGTTTCGGAGTTATCACCGCACGAGATCGTAAAGCTGGGA
>CAZSTW010000093.1:0-26461 GCA_964609845.1 uncultured Planctomycetaceae bacterium
GACCTTCTGGTTGGTGGTCGCCTGGCCATCTTTCTTCGCAAGCTGCGTCGAGTTCGAGGGCTGAGCAGGAGTCGGCTGGCCTTCCTGAGCCTGCGAAGGAGTTGGCTGACCTGGCTGGCCTGGTTGAGCAGGCTGGCCGGTCGGTTGTCCTTGCGGCGGAGCCTGAGCCATCGCCTGCTGGGCTGCGAGCTGTGCTTGTGCCCCCGCCATCATTTGAGCGGTCAGTTGAGGAGATTGTGGAACGAAACCCGTTCCCAGACCTGCGGGGTTTTTCGGCGGACCGGGAGTCCCCTGAGGTTGTCCAGCCGGCTGGCCATCGGCTGGCATTGGTTGCCCTTCACCGGCAGGCTGTCCTTCCGCAGGTTGCCCTTCGGCGGGCTGGCCTTCAGCAGGAAGTGGTTGTCCATCTGCTGGCAGCGGCTGACCAGCATCGGCGAGCATTTCACCCATCGGACCAAGCTCAGGAAGTTGCGAGGCCAGTTCCAGGGCATCCCGCAGTGGCTGGTTGGCGACTTCTGTCTGACCTGAAAGTTCGACGGCTCCCTGGCCAGTCGCCTGTTGAGCATCGGCAAACTGCGATTGGGCTTCATTCAATTTCTGAGCGGCCGACTGTTGAGCTGCAGTCGGTGGCATTCCCTGGTTCTCGGCAGCCATCTGCTCAAGGTTTCCAGCCTGCTGTGCGATCGCTTCCGCGGCTCCCTGTTGCTCTGCAGCGAGATTTGCGATCGATTCCGCGATGGCCTGATCTCGTTTGACTTCCTGTTCCTTGGCAGCCAGATCCGCTGCAGCGTGTTCGAGAGCAGCTTCGGCGGTCGACTTTGCCGCATCCATCTGTTGTGGAGAGCTGGCAGCTTCGGCCCCCATTTCTGCGGCCGCAGCAGCCGCGTCGATGGCTTCGGCAGCGGCGGGATCTGCGTTGGCGACCTGGTCAGCCAGCTTTTCTGTTTCCATGGCCTGCTGAGCCAGTGCCTTGGCTTGTTCAGCGGCAGCTTGAGCGATCGCCTGGTCGAGTTTTTTGCCTGCGTCTTTCAGCGCTTCGGCTGCCTTTCCTTGAGCCATCGGAGCGGACTCAGGATTGTTGGCCAGTGCCTGTTCCGCAGCTTCCGCAGCCGCGGCGGCAGGTGCAACTTCGGCTCCCGCTTCTGGTGAGGCCTCTGCGGCCATTTTCTGAGCGGCTTCGGCGGCTTCTGCGGCCTTGGCTTGAGCGGCGGTATCTGGCTTGCCCGTTGGCGGTGCATCCATCGCTGCGCTGGCTTCAGCCTGAGCAAGCTCCATCGCTTTTTCCAACGCTGCTTCTGCAGCATCGCGTGAGGCTTCAGCAGCGGATTCGTTTCCATCCAGCGTCTGTTTGGCGGCTTCGGCAGCCGCTTGCTGTGCTTCGTTCAAGGCCTGAGCCAGTGGATCTGGTTTACCCGCTTGCTTGGCCTGTTCCGCCTGAGGTCGCTTGGCGGCAGCATCAGCGGCGGCCTGAGCCTTCTCGGCAACTTCTTCCTGCTTCGCGGTGGCTTTCAGTTCAGACCCCTCGCCATTTTCCGCGGCATCGGCCGCAGCGTTGGCAGCGTCTTGAGCCTCTTTCGCTTCGGCAATCTGATTGGCAAGTTCCATCGCGGCAGCAGCTTCCGGCTTTCCTTGGGCCTTCGCCTGTTCCTGCATGGCTTCGTTGAGTTTATCCTTGGCTGCTTCCAGCTGAGCCACTTTGTCGTTCGTCGGAAGATTGTCGATCGCCTTTTCGACGGCGTCGCGAGCATCGGCCAGTTCCTTGGCCTGAGCTTCGCTCATCTGTGCCAGCTCCTTGGCGGTCTCGGCGATTTCTTTGCGAATCTCTTTAGCCGCATCGGCCAGATTCTGAGCAGCCGCCTTAGCTTCTTCCGCGGCTTCCATCGCAGCAGCCTTCGGATCGGCTGCCTTCTGATCGGCGACTTGCTGCAAATCCTTGCCGGATTCCATGGCGTCTTGAGCAGCGGCAGCGGCTTCCTTGGCAGCTTCCGGCGAGGTCTCTGCAAGAGCTTCTGCAGCCTTGTCGGCAATCGCTTTCACATCTTCCTGACGATCTGCCAGTTCTTTGGCAGCCTCAGCCATTTCGGCTTTATCAGCACTGTCGGCTTTAGCAATTTCTTCCGCTTGTTTGGCGATCGCTCGTTCTTCCGCAGCAGCTCGTTCCAGCACTTCCGCGGCACGGGCGAGTTCCCCGATCTTCACCGCAGACTCCTGCCGCTTGGCATCTGCCAGTGCCGCATCGACCGTGTCTTTGGCGCGTTCGAGAGTATCTGCAGCCTTATCGAGAGCCTTTTCTTCGACAGCAGTGGCCTTTTCCGGCTTGGCTTCGGCCAAGTTCTTTTCGGCTTCACGAGCAGCGTCAGCCGCTTCGGCGAGTGCATTCTCCACGGCTGCGGGAAGCTCGTGTGTATCCATCGCTTCCTTGACCTTTTCGGCGACGGATTTTTCTTCGGGGGCGGCAGCTTGAGCGTTCTGCTCAGCCTTCGCCTCGGCAGCGTCTTGCTTGGTCTGAGCTTCAGCCAGTTGCTTCTTCACTTCTTCAAGTGCCTTCACCGCTTTGGCGAGTTCAGTCGCAGACTTGTCTTTCGTCTGTTGCTTGGCCTGATCTTTCAAGGCCTGTTCAAGTGCGGCGAGGTTGCCCAGCACCTTTCCCTGATCGGCAATCGCTTCTTCGGGCTTGCTGTCGAGCAGATCGGCAGCAGCATCCAGGGCTGCGGTTTCTGCCTGCTGAATGTGAGCATCGGCCTTCGGGTTATCCCGGATCGTGTCGGTCAGTTGAGCAATCTCTTTTTGCAGTTTGGCTTGTTGTTCAACGAGTTCCGCAGACGGCTTCTGGTTTTCTTCGAGCTTCTTGGTCTCTTCGCGCAGATCCTTCTGCTTGTCGGCGAGAGCTTTGATCTTGTCGATCACAGCCATCTTTTCGGAGTTCAGCGCTCCCTGTGCGCGTTCGATCACTTTCAACAGATCTCGCAAGCCCTTGATCACGTGTTCCTGATGATCAGCAGCAGCCTCAAACTTGACTCCCTGCAGTGTCGTCCCCGCCAGGTCCAGATGACGTCCGACATCGCCTGCTTTCAGAATCCGCAGTCCATCCGCCGCAGCCATCGACAGCGTGCCACTCCATGACTTCATGTCGATCAGGGTATCGACGAGGTGCAGAAAGAGTTCTTTCACGTCACGCTGATCTTCGATGGTCTTCAGCGTCAGCGATTCCTGCCGCGACTTTGGCTCGGAAGACAAACCCTTGGTCGCGACCTGGACTGTCATTTCCATCCGGATCAGGCGACGGACCTGTTCGGCCAGTTCCGCAATCTTCAGCCGCTTCATCAGATTCTGACGTTCGACGGCCAGTTGACGAACAATGGTTCGGATCTGCTGGCGGGCCTCGACAAATGCCGCCTCGCGCTTGTCCTGTGGCAAGTGCTGAGCTTCCGCCAGCAGATCAACCACTTTGGACATTTCAGTTTCGACCAGATGATTCAGATTCGCTCGCATCAACTTGATGTCGCGGAAGATTTCCTGATCTGACAGGCCGTTTTCTTCGAGCTGACGAAGCTGGATATCGAGGACGCCCCCCAGCAGTTCGCGCGTCATTGTTCGCGCTCGTTGCTGGTCTTCAGCCTTGCGTTGCAACGCTTCTGGTTCAAGAACCTGAGCCAGGACCGGGGTTGCCGAAATCCATGCCAAAGCGACGAGTATCACAATTCGCTGACAGGTCATGATCATCATTGAACTCCAAGGACGGCCCCTGAACCGATTCGAGCAAGGGGAGGGAACCCTGGACTCGATTCGAGCTCACACGCTCGGAACACAAAACTGTTGACGTCGATTCCCGCCCAAGGCGAGTTTCAACGTGTTTATTCAAGGCTTCAAATTACAATTTCATCGCAACTGACAGAGTCAGTCGCTCGGTCAGCAGCACAGGTTCATTCTCAAACCAGCCTGCGCTGCTCAATATCTCACTATTTCTTTTCACCACCAATACCTAACTCGCGTCGCAGGATCTCATCCAGTTGTTTGGCTGTCTTTTTGTCTTCGTCGCCCGTCTGGGCAAGAATCCCGTTGAGGTCTGTCACGTTGAACGTGACGGACTCGCCAATGCCCTTTTGCCCCGGAATGTTGCCTCGCCAGTCGACGATTTCCAGCGTCACTTTGACTTCGTCGCCCTTCTGCAATTCGTACTTCGAAAGCGGAATCGGCAATTGGCCCCGCACGATGACCTGCGGCTGATCTTTTTCTTCAATCACCTTGGACAGAACTTCGTATCGGGATGATGTCCCGTTTTCACGTGAGATCTGAACGACGGCAATAATCTTGGCGACTCCAAAATCGTCACCCCCTGCGTAGTCCAGCTTCGGTGCCGCCGTAGGGAGTACTTGTCGAGTGACAGCCGATGCCACGATGCGGGGCAGACGATCAGCCCGCAGACGTATCTGGCCCGAAATCGATGGTTCCATCGACAGTCCGTCCTCGTCGACAACCTGAATCTCGTACTTCAGTAACTCGCGCACGGATGCAAACGGAGTTCCCGCAGGAAGTGTCCATTCGGTCGACGTCCCCGTCGACTTGTCTGACTTCACTAATTCAATCGGCGCTGCACCATTGACGGTGATCCGAGCCTGCTTCAGAGACTTGTTCGAACAGACAAGCGACAGCTTCGCGGCAGACCCTTCCAGAACCGCCATCTGTCGGGAACCACCATCAGATTCCCCAGGTTTGACGGATGAAGCCGCATAGCTGGGAGGTGTCACTTCCCAATTGATATCAACAAGCGGCAGCGGAACGATGACGATTTCAGCAGCGTCCGAGATGGCATCACCAAACTGGAACCGGACCCGGAACGAATCGGCGACGTGATTGATTTCCCCGACAAACGAGGATGGCTCGCTGGTCTTCGCAGCGAGGTTAATCCGGTTCGCCGCATCACTGTTGACCCCCGACAGATTCGCATATCCAATCGAGGGGACTTCACCGCCACATTTGATTTCGACTTGAATCTGTTCACCGTAAGGAATGCGGACTTGAGTCGCCTTGCCCGTGATAAACACGGGTACCGACTGTCCATTGACGGTGATCGATTCAATCTTCGTTCTGGTCGGATAATGAGCCGAACCGAGCAGGAATCGATTCCAGAACGCAGCGGTGTGGCTTGGGAATGCCAGTGCGGCACCGGCGACAATCAGCAGCGTCACGGCAAGCACTGCGGCTCGCTTTGGCAGCGGTGCGTAGGAGAAACCCTGAAAAACGTCGAGCGATGGACTGAACTCGGCAACATAATCGACCACAGCCTGCTCAAGCCGCGAGGAACCCCATTTGGCAGCATGCGGCTGTTCAAACTGCAGCGCGGCCACAAGGTCCGTATCGATCTTGTGCTGCTGTTCCACAATCAACGCCACATCCTGTTCGGATTCCTGGACACTCACCAGCGGCCAGGCAAATCGCCTGATGGCCCAGATTCCTCCTGCGAGCCAGCCCAGCAGCACAAAAGCACGGAATGTGACATGCAGGTCGAAAGACCAGTCACACCAGAACGCGGCAACAAGTAGCCACAGAACAAACGCGATTGGAGCACAAACGGCACTCCCCCAGCGCACTGCCGCCCGGGACCGCCGCAGGCTGCCTAATCGAGTTCGAAGAGTGGAGAGTTTGGTCTGCATCACGTTATCGGTTTACTCAGGAATCACTTATCAAATCGAAAATCAGAATCAATTCCGCTCATCAGGCAAGGTTGGCCAGTTTCCTCACGAACCATTCCACCATCAGAACTGCAATCACCAGCCCGAACGTCAGCCAGGTGCTCCAGAGTGGAAGAATCTCCACACTGGTTTCCCGCAGTCGGGGAGCCTTGAAATCGTCTGTAAACTTGTCAACTGTCGTCAGGTCATAGGTATTGCCATTGGTTTCGGCCGCAATGTTCTTTTGCAGCGAGACATTGCGAACAGGGTTTCGACGTTCGACCGAGACATTTGCAACATCGAAATTCATTTCGGCCGCTTCATTCCCAATCGGATCCGTCACCTTCAACCGGTATTCGCCACCACTGAAAACAGGAACACGGGTTTCAAACACACCAGGCTTCAATTGTGGAATGCTGAAGACCTGCGACCGACTGCCATCGGTGTCTCGATCAGGTCGAATCAATTCCGCAACAAGTCTGCGATCCGGAACATCCTTTTCGTCCAGCGGCTGAAACTCTTTGTCGTAGGCTTCAACGGTCACCAACACCTGATCATCCGCGCGGTATTGCGGTTTGTCAGTACGAACAACGAATCGCTTGTGACTCCCCAGTGCGTGACTGAGCCCCAACCGGTGAATCAGCTGCCCCCAGAACTGCCGGTAATACTCTTCACCGTACAGTCGACGCAGTCGCCACATTTCGTTGAAGGCGATGTAGACCACTTCCCCGCGACCGTACTGACGAACCGCAATCAGCGGTTGCGGTGTTTTTCCATCAGCACACTTTTCGGTGGGATGTTCGGCCAGGACCTGAGTTCCCTTGATTTCGATCCGCCGAACCGGCTGGAACCAGGGAAGTTTCCCCATGTTGTTCCAGCCCTTCTGATGCTCCTGATCGGTCTGACCGAGTCGCATGAAATCAAACTGGGCAGCGACCGGAGTCAGGGCGAGTCGAAATTCCTTGTCGTCCCGGCGCTTGGCATCGGGATCAACAACGACCGGCAGCATGTCGGCAAGCGGTGTTTCTGCGAGTTGCCCCGGACCGAATCGAGGGCCCGCCATCACAACCAGTCCACCGCCGAACTGGCTGACAAATTCCTTCGTCATTTCACAGAAACGCGTGCTGAGGGCTGAGGACGGCATGTCTCCCAGGAAGATCACATCATTCTCAAAAAACTGGCTGCGAGGGAGCGTCAGGCTGGGCAGGAACAGTTCGTTGGTTTCGCGAACAACCGGGTCTGCCGACCGGATGAATGTGCGGAATCCGCGCATCCCAACGAGTTTGTCGCGGTGGAAGACTTCCTTGACAAAACGCCATTCCCAGGTCGGTTCATACTCGACGAACATCAGTCGCAGGAAGTCGTCAATAATCTTGACTTCACGTTCTGCCTTGTTGTTCTGGGTAACGACTTCCCCTTCCACCGAATCAACTTCGGCCGTGAAGATGAAACGCCCCGTCAGTTCAGGAGTATAAGGGAATTCAATCTGTTCACTCGCCCCACTGATTGTGACAGTCTTTTCGCCCACCAGCGTTCTGGCAGGTTCATCGCCCGTCATTTCGCCGGGTTGATGTGCAAACAGCTTGACGTGAACAGATGCGTTTTCCAGCTCACGTTGCCGAACGGTAACACTGATCGTGGACGATTCGGCCTTCTTCATCGTCGGTGGAGCGAGCAGGTCGATGCTGAGATCGACAGCAGTGAGAGGTCCGACACCCACGGTGAAGATCGGTACTCCCAGCTTTTTGGCCGCTGCCAGTGGGGTAGTACCAGCGTTCTGATCGAAGTCGCTGACGACCAGCACTCCGGCCAGATTGTCAGATGCATGTTTGCGAGCCAGATCTTCGAAGGCGTCGCCAAGAGCAGTCACTGTCCCCGTGGTCTGCCAGTTTGTGATCGAAGCTTTCTGATCCCCCGCCGATGCGGCATCAGCCGACGCAAGCGAACGAACTCCTTCGGACTCACCAAACGTAAACATACGCAGGCGATAGTTAGAATCGAGTCGCTCCAGCAGATTGCGATCCTTGCGAGTCAGCAGGGCTCGAGCATAGTCCGCTCGCGCCGGACGCTCGCCTTCACGTGCTGGGCGTCCGGCCTGGTATCCGACGAGATCCACAGCTTTTGCGAGAGCATCGCGTTCCTCGGAAGGAAGTTCATCGGGAATCGACATACTGTCACTGCCGTCCAGCAGCACCCACAGGACAGGTTTGGGCTGGCTGACGAACACGAGTTCCAGGGTTGGATCCGCGAGAATCAGCAACAGGGAGCACAAGGCGATTGCTCGCAGTGTTGCCAGAAAAATACGAGTTGGCTGATGTCCGCGGGACTGCCAGCGAAGATAGAACCAGACCGACAGTGCCGACAACCCGACACAGCCAAGCACAACCAGGACCGGTTGAGCGTGTGCCCATGCCGAGCCAAACGACACGTGTGCCGAGTCGATTCTCGACACGTCGTTGTATCCCAGCATCCGGCCTATTGTTGTCGTCCAGTTCATTTCTCAGCCTTAACCCTGTCGGTCTGCCAGGGTTTCATAATCGTCGTTGTCAAATCGTGTTGTCGTTATTCGCTTCGTACTCATCACCATCGAGAATCGCGCGATACTGGCGATTTCAAACGGCCGCGGGTTCTGCCATCTTCTTTTTCATCAACATTGGCCACGCCAGCACCAGCTTTTCCATCAGCAGGCAGCCGAGCACGCACCAGGCAAACAATTTCCACAGGTCCTGCCCACGGCGGGTCCCCCCTTCGACGCGAATTGGTTCATCCGCAGTGAGGACTCGTGCATGTTCGTGCCCCAGTTTCTGCTGCAGATCAGCAATCGGGATTGCTGTCAGATTCGATTCCTGTTCGGCACCGTTGACTGCCAGCGGCGTTTCATCAATCGCTGCAGCGGAACCGGGTGTCGAACTTTCCTGCTTTTCAGCCGCGACAAGATACGTTCCCGCGACAACGGGCCTGCGGACGACAACACCCGAAACATCGGCCCCGATCGCCTCCAGACTCAGCGGTTCTCGTACCCCCGAAGGACGGGTCACTGCCAGCCTTAAATCGGTCCGGCGTTCGACAGGGAGAACAATCTTCTGCCCTGCCAGGTAATTGCGTGGTGGAAGAGTGTCTTCCATCAACTGGCAGAATGTCCGGTGAAACAGATACATGGCACCCGAACCGCGGAGCAGATTCCAGTTCGAGCTGACCCCGCTGGTAAACAGGACCACGCGACCTGCACCGATCGACCGCTCAATCGCAAACGGAAGCCGATTCTTGTCGAAGCTGGCAAGAACGCGTGGGGCACTTCGTTTTGCCAGTTCGTCCGGCGTCAAACTTCGATCGACGAGCGGCAATGGTGATCGCCAGTTCCACCAGGCAGGTTCGATCGCCCGGAACTTGCGATCTTCGTCACCATCGCGTGCCGAACCCTTTTCACTCGTTCGCTTCGCCTGCCGTGATGAGTATTGATCCAGGAACGATTTTTCGTCAGTAAATCTCGCAGCCTCGGACTTCTGCAGGGCATCCACGACGGCGGTTCCAAGATCGGCCCGGACCGCCTTGAAGAACGGAGTGGCTTCAAACAACGACTTCAGGGACTGAGGGCTTTCGCCGTCGACAAGAAAGAAATCGTGCTGCATCGACGCGAAATCTGCATAGAATGCCTGCACCTGTTGCGGAGCTTCTTCCGGCGTCACACCCTGCGGCTTTGGGTCGAGCGGCGCAGGAAGAATCCCCTTGCCATCCAGCCAGGCTCGCTCCTGCCAACTTGCAGAGTCAAACAGACCACCTGCCATGATCACCAGTGGCCCCCCTTGCTGAACGAATTCTCGTAGCAGAGGTACCATCGCCTCATCAGGTCGTTCCAGTCCGGCGATCACTACCAGCCGGGCTGTCTCCAGCAGTTCCTGAGTCACCTGATCGGGCCGCACATGTTCAATATGAATCAGGCGACGTTGCGACTTGTCGCTGCTGGAACGGGGGGCCATCAAGTGACGCAGCGCATAGGTCTCACCGATCCGGTTCTTTTCGAGGTTCTCATCGCTGCCAAACTGGTCCACGAAGACAACGGGAAGAGAGGCGACGATCGGAATCACAATCTGCTGACGGTTATCTGCGGGAAGCTGGTCTGTCGATTGCAACTCGGACTGAACAACCACGGTCGCAACGACTGAGCCCGGCTTCAGCGGATCGGCCACTACGTCAAACTGGTGTGTAAATTCCACTTCGCGAGATTGCCCTGCCGACATCTGCACAGCCTGACTGGCGACTTCTGTCCCGTCGATCAGCAACCGGGCCTGGACTTCGAACGAAGTGGTGTCACCCGTCGCTCCCGAGGCTTCGATCCGAGCCAGCAATCGGCACGGCACTTCGGCACTCGCCAGACCATCTTCCAGATGAAGTCCGGCGACCCAGACATTATTGGCCGGCGCTGTCGCGATATCCACAATCTGCATTCCGGACAATCGCTGCAGCAGTTCTGGTGCAATTCCAGACTGCCAGGCCGTCGCCTGCAGGTCGGTCAGCAATACGACTCGTTTGGAAGGGAGATCAGCAACCTGGTCGCACGCCTGGGATGCCAGTTCCAGCCCCGAACGCACACTACCTTCGGTATCAACAAGTTTGACGCGATCCAGTTGCCGCCGCGAATCTTCCTTATTCGGATAGGCATTCAGCGTAAACGACTGATCTTCGGAACCCGCCAGGGGAATGACCGTGATCCGACTCTCGGGAGGAAGCGAATCGATGAATTCGGCCGCTTTCCCCTTGGCTCGATCGAGCAATGTCCCGCCGAGTGCTTCAACACCCATGCTGCGACTGTTATCTACAACCAAAACTGCGTGGACCGGAGAACGGGCGTTCGCGGCATCACCCGTCGAAGACTGTCTCGCGATTCCAAAAAGTCCGAACGCCGATCCGATTAATCCCAGGCCCAGCAAGCCTGCCGCAGTCATTTTCGCTCGAGCCTGCCCTGATCCCGAGGTGGCCAGAGCGATCGCACTTCCAAACGTGACGACCAGGCAGAAAACGAGCAGCACGCCATGCCAGAGAGCCCCGGCTGCTGATCCCTTGAAGAAGGGACGAGCCAGCACCAGTCCGAACAGGATCACAGCAAGGATGCGGAGTGCCAGCAGCAGGATATCGCGGAAATGGAGGACTCGACGGTTCCGCTCGAGAGCCTCACGCAGGAAATCCATGGCTGCCCAACTGACCGTCTTGAAGCGACGGCGGTTCAGCAGATGGATGATGATTGGTCCGGCAGCGGCTATCGCTCCAGCAATCGCGAACGAACTGGCATCGAAGGAAAGCACTATTTCTGACCCAACTTTTCTCGTAAACCTTCGATCTTACCTTCCTGCAGGATCGGCAGATAACGATTGGGGATGGAGAGAACAAAACATGCGACGGCGGTGCCGTAGAGATGGCCCTGCTTGCCATGGACCCAGCGAGTATCTTTCCACGCACCATCTTCAGCGGGGTTTTCAGGCTTTCGAATCTGCGATGCGATCAGATGATCTCGCAAAATCGGGTAATTCTGTCGCCAGGGATCGCCACCTGCCTGATACACCGCCTGCCCCACGTAATAGAGCGTGTAGGCATCAAACGGGACGTCACCGAGTCCCTTGACCGGCTTCAATCGTGAAACTTCTTTCGAGATCAGATCCAGGTTCTTGGCGATTCGCCAGTCATCGTATTGACCGAATTCCTGCATGCAGACAACCCCGCACGCCGCCATCGCGACAGTACCGCGGTTGCCGTCATACGTGAATTGCCCACCCCCCTCTTTGGCACGTTCATCCATGCCACGGGCACCATTGTCAGCCTTGTAATGGTCGCGAACCGACTGAATCGCCAGCTTAATGACATCGTTCCGCACTTCAAACCCGCTGTCGACAGCACTCCGCAGGGCCTTGGCCTGCATCACGGACAGACTTAGATCATGCCCGTGCACCTGTCGACGTGCCCGATAATCCCAGCCCCCGTCATCGCACTGCGTATTGGCGATCAGCTTCAGAGCCTTGTCGAGAGTCTTGCCGATCTGCGGATCGTCGGTCATCCCGTAAGCTTGTCCCAGCACAAACGCGGTCAGACCGTGGTTGTAGAGGTCTCGCTGAGCATCAGCAATGTTCAGCAAACCTGAAGGTTTGGCGTTCTTGACGATGAACTGGAGAGCACGATCAACATTATCGCCGTACTTTCCGCGGCCCGGCATGTGCCCTGCAGAGAGAAACGCCAGTGCCCCCAGCCCCACCAACCCCAGGTCGTTTGATTCCCAATTCCCTTGGGTGCCTTGAGTTCTGGCGAGCCACGTCAGGCCTCGTTCGAGGGCGAGTTCCGATTCCGCGTTGGTTTCCCACTCCCCTTGCGCACGGAGAGGCCCTGCCAGCGCGAACAGGATGGCGGGACTCAGCAACAGCAGACGCAGTCGGTTGGTGAAGTAGCTCATAACTGTTTATTGGCGTTGAGCAGGCACGGGTTACGGAGATTCCGGGCGGGAACCGGCGGGAGGGATAGCTTGACCACTCAGAGGGGGAATTTGCAAGTCCGACTCGAACAGCTTCCGGATCATTTCGACCCGTTTCCGATTCGCGCCCAAGTCAGAATGTCCGACCCGCGATGCCGACCGGACCTCAATCTGACCTCGGTCCGCATCCAGTTGAAACTCCACATCGTCGACAAACCTCAGCAGGGCCGTCGTGAATTCGACGTGCAGGTAGCCATCGTCGAACTTCACGATTTTCGTCCGGGGAAGCCCCTCGATGATCACCTTCAGTCGCATCCACGCGAATTGTGCGTCATCAGAAAACCGGAGTGGCTCGATCGCATGCCCAGCGTCCGTCGCCTGCGAGCAAACACAATTGGGGGAACTCGGGCAGGGCCGCAGATGACCATCCACGAGGCCGACTGGCGGAGGTGTGACACCAAACATCAATGCGCCCCTGAAG
Organism: uncultured Planctomycetaceae bacterium; assembly: GCA_964609845.1. Lineage (GTDB taxonomy): Bacteria > Planctomycetota > Planctomycetia > Planctomycetales > Planctomycetaceae > Schlesneria. The sequence goes on from CAZSTW010000093.1 coordinate 12,608, forward strand.
AGAACGATTCCAGCAACGGTCAGCAACAACCATCGCCAGCGAAATCGGCGTGAACGAGCTGTCGACAGTGAAGAGGGTTCGGGATTGGAGGAACTCATGGTTTTTGAGCCAGTGCAGCATCGATGGCAGCCTCAATCGACTCTGGCGAATTCTCATTCCAGACCAGCTTGTAATTCCGGTCGATGACCCAGCGCTGCGGAATGAACTCAGCTTTCAGTTCCGACAACGTCTGCACAGCCCCATAGCCATTGGGCCAGGTGATTTTTGTCTGCTTGAGGAACTCGCGATTGGCCTCATCCGCTTCAATCCCTTCGCCGGTCAGGCCAATAAAGACAACTCGGTCTTTGTACTTTTCGTACAGCTTGACCAGTTCCGGGGCTTCGCGGCGACAGGGACCACACCAGAACGCCCAGGCATCGACCACAATTACCTTTCCGTGCAATTCCTCCGCGGTTGGGCCCGGACCATTCAACCAGCCTGCCACCTGAATTTTGGGAGCGGGAGTCCCCGTCGTGAACTGATCGACTTCGATCGTCTGACGAATCAAGATCGTCAGTACGGCAGCCAGCGAAACAACAATCGCCAATGCAATTGCAAACGACTTCCCACCGCGATCACCAGACGCAGAATTTTGCTCGGAGTACATGTGCAGCCTCAGTTCGCATTCGTTCACCAACCGCTCGACTGCGATTATAGCGAAATGCACGAACCGGTTCAGCTTTTGGAGGCCAGCATCGGGTCGGGTTTACGATATTTCGATTTTGGTCGGAAGAAGGCGTTGTTGATTAGGGAAGTCGTTGCCCGACCAAAATCGAATTATCGTAGACCCGACCCCTTAGCTTAATCGCTCGCCAGAGCAGAAGCCGCAGGGTGCTTAGGCTGTCGGCGCAATAGAACGGTGCGTCAGCCAGTAGTGTTTCGCATAACCAGTTGCATAATCTGTGTCCACTACTGACTGCGATCAACGATTACTTGCTTCACACTGATGCTCACTCGACCTTCACGGTTTCGGTGGTGGCAAACGTTTTCCTCAGTCGCAGCAGGCGAGCGTTGAGTATGTCAGAGACGTAGACGAAGTCGTCGTCCGCCTCGACGCTGTTGGGCCAGGCGAGAGGGATGTCATTGGTTGGGACGAGGTCGCCGGGGAGGCCGCCGAGCGAGTCGCGGTTGCCCCAGGTTCCGAAGGCGAGGACTCGATTCCCTTCATTATCGATCACAGCGACCTGCGGCAGCAGGCCGTTGGGGTAGTAGATTCGGCCATAGCCATCCACCGCGAAGCGCGGAGCATGGACGAGTGGGCCATAATTGACGTCGTAGATCCTGGTGGGTGCCGTCGGCTCGGTGGGGAAGAGGTTGCCGGAACTTATCGTGCCCGTGGGAGCATACTTGTAGATACGCCCAATCTTTTCCATGTAATCGTTGTCCTTCTCAAAGCCGGGCGGGACGTTGTTCGGCTTGCCGTCGCGCAAACCAGCGTAGAGGTTGCCGTGTCGGTCGAAGACCACCCCACCGGAATTTGGATACTTGCCGCCGAAGCCAGATTGCGTCAGTCCCGTCCACGGTGCCTTCGTCGCGTCGGGCGCGAAATAAGTCAGCGGGCCGCGATAGTCGTCGATCCGAGCGCCCGGAGTCAGAACGACTCCCAGCGTTGCAAACCCGCCCGGACACGCCGCCATCCCACGCTCCCACAATCCAGTAAACACCCAACCGCAAGTGACGGGCGGAACAACGGCTTGAGAACCAGCAACAGGGGCTGCAGTGAAGAACTCGCCATCCAGATTCCAGCGCAGCACCGGCTTATTGTAGTGGTGCTTGGTGTAGAGAAACCGGCTGCGTGCGTCGATCGCGATGCTTCCGGCCGGGATACGCGTCTGAGGATCCGACAGGCACGGCTCGAATACCGGCTTTTTCCAGTCGCGCATGCGGAAGAGAAAATTCTGCGAGTCGGCGATGTAAATGTCACCGGTTTTGGAATCGAGCGTCATATGCTGAAGATCGAGCGCACGCTGCGGCCCCGCTTCGTAGAAGTCCTTGACCAGCACGAACTCTTTCCCAGCATCCTTGTAGATGCGGGCCGGCAACTGCGTGTAGGCGACCCAGACCAGGATCTCGCCGTTGTCTTCGACCACTGCCAGCAGTGACGACTCCTGCCGAGTACCGATGCGGTCGCGCAAGGACAACGTCACCGTTGGTACGTCATCCTGCGACCAGTCGCCGAACTTGAGCAGTTCCAGCTTCCCGTTGCCGCTGTAGTTGCCGAAGCGAGTCGTAACGTACAGCGATTTCGAACGAGGACAGACCGCCACCGCGTCCGGGTTCGCGACGGCAAGCGAGCGAATCACCTTGCCGTCTGGCCCGACGACCACGACACGCCGGTTCATGCGGTCACAGACAAAAACGTTCCCTTCGCGATCTACTGCCACTCCCTGGAACGCCGAGTACGGATTGGCGTCGGAATGACCGATCGCCGCGCGATCCTGCCGCTCGTTGTCGTTCAGTGAGAAGAAGATGCTCGTCGTTCGAGTCGCGAGGTCTACCTTCCAAATCTGACCTTCGCGCCAGAAGCCCTCGCGCAGAGTACTCAGCCCGCTGACGTACAGGCTCTTTCCATCTGAAGAAAGTGCGGAGAAGAACGAGCGGATCAAGCCCTGCTTAGGCAACGCTTCGCCGCCGAGTGATACCGTCGGTGTGAACTGCTTCAGCGTACCATCGACGCTGAACTGCATCGTCTGATTCCCTTCACCGGGAAGGCTGACCAGGGACAACAAATCTTGCTCGGGCGTCGGCACGAGTCGGCCGCTTCGCGTTCCATCACCGCTGACCATCAATGTCCACTCAGAGGCCTGGCTGGACCAGCCGTACTTTGGCCGCAACGTCCAGGTACCGTCACCTCGTTCGTTGACGCCCCAGCCCCGCACGTCCTCGACCGGCTTCCCGGCTGGAGGTGGAAATACCGTGCGACGATAGTTTCCACGAGCGTCGTACTGACGCAGCGTCGGCAGACCGAAAGGAGTGAAATTGCCAAACAGGAAGACGCTGCCGTCGCGCTTCGTGTCCAGTCCGGTGATCCGCCACTGAGCGTGGTCCCCCTGTCCGCTCTGCTCAGTCCAGAAGGCATACGGATCGCCCCCCGCAACAGCGTCGAGTTTCACTCCCATCCCCGTGCGAATACGAAAGCGGAAGGGACCGCCCGTTGCCCGTTGGCCGTCATCATCCAAGCCGTCCCAGGTCAATCGCTGCGACAGTCCACGAACGAGCGGCGCTGGCGGTGCCTGTTCGCCACCGAGTGCCCCTGCGGCGAGATGACGCACGACCATCTCTTTCGCACTGATAATCGCCACCTCAACGTCGATCGGCGCTGCGACGGCAAACCGCAAAACAGCCTGACCGTCTACCTGCTCCACACCGGGTTGCAGCGCAAATGTCTCAGCAGCGCTAACCGGCCCGAGGGACAACACGACATCAGCGAGTGTCAGTAGCATTGCCAAAATGAAAACGCGGCGTGGATAGATTCTATTCATTGAAGATGAATTCATTGAAAACGGATCGAAATCAGGGCGGGATCGGTCGGATCAGGGCGCAGCAAGATCGAGGGACCAGCGATACCCGCCTTCCATCATGTCGTTTCTTCTCGAAAAAACCTCTCTGACGGATGATGTCGTCGAAAACGGCCTGTCAGTCGTCGTCCCATCCTTGTGAAAACAAAGTCGTCAGGAGCAAACCTCCCTTCACTGATCCGTGTTATGTCAAGTCGCGTACCATTCCTTCCGGGCAGTTTTTTTCTTACACTCCTTGCGGTGCTACGATGACGGAAGATTCAGTGCTGCCCGCGCCGTTGTGTTTTGGCAAAATGAAGATATCTTTCGTTTCTCCAAAATGTTTTGGAGCCAACTCGACTTTTACGCTCATTGAGGAGCAAAACGTGTCTTCGACTTCAGTTCTTGCGGAAAAGCTGCACGAATACCCCCAACAAGATGTGATTGACGGAACCGGCGGTGGAACGGCTTCGATTCTCGATGACTGCCTGAACAAGCACGGCGGGGTGTTGCAACTTCTGCACCGTTACGCCGGCCGGACATTTTGTACCCCAGGTAAACGCCTTCGGCTCGAAGCGCGATCGTATTACCCAGACTACATGAACGGTACCGGTCTCGATGAACTCTGGATGTGTTGCACCGTTCCGATTGTGACGGGCGTCATCGATACGCGCACGAAGAAGGCACCGTTTCGCGAAGGTGAGGCGCACGTCCTCACTTCGAAAGGGCAAGTCATTTCGCTGCAGGACTTGATCACAGCCAATCCGAAGGCTGTGATCGGAGACAAAATTACCGCATTTTCAAACGAGCTGTTCGGCAAACCGACCTGGCCGATTGTGTCAAAGAAGTTCGACAATCTGAATCCGATCCCAGATCACCTTCACTGGTCAAAGTGGGAAGTGTATGACATCAATTCTTTTGACAATCCCGGAGTGAGTGCGTCGCACTATCACACCACGGCGATGGGGCTGTACGGGTTCGTCACGAAGGAGCAGTTCCTTGCCTGCATGAAACGCTGGGGAACGGGCGAGTATAATGGGATCCGCCATCTGGCTCCGCACGTGATGATGAAAATTGATGACGGATTCGTAATGCCGAATGGTGTGTTGCACTCACCGACAAATCTTTGTACGCACGAACTGCACGTCACAATGGACGAGCATTTCCTGGCCGAGGATCTGACACTTGACGGACGCATCGGTGCAGCGGATGCGTTTTACGCATGCCGGGAAGTGGACTATCCCAAGGCTCGGCACCAAGACTGGGAGTACCTGGTTGAAAAATTCGACTTCGCAGCAAACCAAGACCCGAACTTTGTTCTGAAGAATTCGCGTCCGGCAATCCCGGCTGAAGAATTCCAGGGCCACGGAGTCGACGCAAAGTGGATCGTTTACGGTGATTTCCTGGGCGACCAGAAGTGCTCGATTCTTCGACTCACAGTGCAGCCTGGGGCGAAAATGAGTTTCCACCCCGAGTGCCCCACGCTATTCCACACGAACGGCGGAAGCGGCCGCGTTGGAAAGCTCGAAGTGCGCTATCACCAGAATATGATTCTCGGCGAGATCTACCCTGAGATCGGATTTATCACTCAGGCAGCGATTGCGAACGGCGGTGTGGAAATCGAAAACACGGGAACAGAACCTCTGGTGTTGACATTCGACTTCCCGCAGCACGCACATACGAAGACGCCCGGTGTCTCCCGTGCGAAGTAATCGCTCGATGCTGATCAGCGGATAGAACGCATTGGTCAGTTTGACTGCTCCCCCAGTCAACGCTCCGGTCCGCCAAACCGAAGCGTTCTGGGAGGAACGTTTATGGCTCTGTGACCGTGCCGATCATCACGCCGATGATCGGCACGGCCTCAGCCAGATCCGCGTCACCTGTCCGCCACATCACATCCCTCTTTTGTCTTTTTTCGCATTGAGAAACGAAATGAACTCACAACAGTTTGCCGTAAGCTCTATCGCCGTCTGATGTCCAGCACAGGAGTCGCACCTGCGCCGAATCGCTGACACCAGGCTCTCAAGAAAACATATCCAAAACCAATTTCTGTAAAACTTGACGGGACTGCCATGGCTGGAATCCGTCGAACGGCGTTTCGGATGTCCCTTTCCCTTCCAAGCCGCGCGAACCTGTTCGTTGCGATCTCAATTTCTCTGGCCGTGACCTGTGCAGCCTGCCATCAAATTCAGGAGCCGAGCCCGAAGCGGTCCGAATCCGAGAGTCAGAAAGACGCCGAAGCGATCAGTTCCAAACCAGCCGATTCACCCAACAAAGCTCTGCTCGACGAAGCAAATGCGTCCGGGAAATGGTTCCATGCGAAGAAGACTCGCCCAATCTGGGCTAAACGGTTGGAGGCGCCTCAAACTGTAAAGACACTGGAAGGGGAAGAGCAAGTTGCGGCTGGCCATTATCTCTGCAGGGGCGAAGCCGGAGACATCTGGCCGCAGACCGATAAGGATCTCAACAAACGCTACACCGCCACCGACGAAGTTAACACCGACGGCTGGCGCAAGTACATGCCTCACCCCGACGCTCAGGGAGTGATGGCGACACCGATCGACCACCCCTTTGAGGTCCATGCCATCTGGGGCAAACTCACCGGCAAGCCGCGTGATTTCCTCGTCAAAAACTTTCAGGATCGCGAAACCGCGTACCCCGCCGACATCTGGATCGTGGACCAGATCTTGTTTCATCAGACGTACGAGTCAGTTGTGCAACGAGAGTGAAGGGGAGATTCGTGTGAGACGTTGCACCATGTGGAAGCTGAAATTCGACCAGCGTACGGAATAAATGATCCCGGTCGAATCGCGGACTCACAGGCAGAACTCCATCTGGTAAACCATGTCTGCACAGATGACCAGGATCCGCTCCCGAAGTGACGACCGTTTGGCCGAATGCCCGTGATGGCAATCAGGGACTGCGGCAAGTTCGACGTGTCGCCCGTCAGAAGATCCAGCGACCGACTGATCCGTGGTTGACCGTGATGGTTTGTAATTTCGACTACTCCCGCTTTATCGTGAGAGCGAGTGGCGGTCAGGCAGACTGCAGGTTTTCTCCTTTTGATCGGTGACAGCATGAACTCGACAGACAGCGGCAAGGCAGTGACGAGTCCCAGCATCGTCGTGACGGGTGATCTCGTCAAGGAGACACATCTGTATCAAGGCTCACGAACGTCTGCGTCGTACGACGCGACATCGGGGTTCCTGGGCCACTGCGCGGTCGCTAATGAACGTTTTGAGGAGCAACTTGCGTACACAGGCCATTTGGCGTGTCGGACCGATAGACTGACGGCACGCCCAGCCAAGCTTCGCAGCCCGCCGTCCCCAATAAGCAGCGGTTGCCTCGCAACTCGAAACTCGGAATGTCGTCGGCTTCAGCACCCGTCGTGATTCGGAAACTCTCACCTTCATCAGGTGGCAGAGCAATCACGCTACCGGAAATGCGATAGGTCGTTCGTGCTAAATCCGCACATGGTCGGAGCATCTCAGGTGGCGGGCCGTCCAAAGAACGCAGAGTCCAATCATCTGAAATTGCAACGAGAACCGTCGATCGACAGGTACGAACTCGCCCGGTGCCGAGTAACCTGCAATCTTCATCCCTGAAAACCCACGGAGAATCAGGGAGGGCACTACCACCAGAAAGATCGCGAGGAATTCCAACAGCAATTTGACCGACGGCGGCACTTACCATGACGTGTCCCGTCACTGCAGGGCCGCTCATCGAGCGGGTGCTGTCGACGTTGGCTCGATACGATCTCTCTCCAAACACTCGATTCGGTGTTGCCACATGGATCGAACCACCCGTTGTCGAAAGAAATAACTGAAAACGCGATGGAAGTTTCGAAATTTCTATGCCGAAAAGCCTGGCGATAAAATCCTCACTGAGCCGATCACTACCGTCGATTCGGCGAATCACTTGTACGTTGCCCGTAGGAGGTATCCAAAGGAACGTTCTGATTTGCAATTGATCCGCTGGCTCAGCATCAACTGCGGGCGTTTGGAGTAAAGCGACGAGCAACGTTCGAGCAGTGTCATCAGTCACAGCAAAAGGGAGCTTGTTACGCCAATCTGGAACGTGTTGTTCCAGCGCCGCGATTGGATCAACGGCAGCGGCGCCTGCGATTGCCAATAATTGTCGAAGTTGGACAACGGCTTCAACGACCTTTACTGCCCATTCGCGCACAACGGAGTTTCGTAACGTCAGAGGCAGCCGCCATTCTTGATCAGCTGCAAGTTCCAACTTCGATATATGGGGGAACCGATCTTGTTGCTCAAGTAAACTACGAAGAAACCCTGTGAGCGCCGCATGATTGCTTTCCAAAACAACAAGCGGCAATCCCCCGTGGCATACTAGAGTTCCGAGATAGCGCGTACCAAATTCAAGTGAGATCAGCTCCAGCCCCCACTCGGCAACGCCACCTTCAGTATAAGTTCGAACGTACTGCTGCCGGATCTGTTGAAGCCGGTGGCCTTGAAGTTGAAGACCGTCCGCAAGAATCGTGTCCCACGTCCAAGGGCCAGCCCTGTAATGCCGTCGAAACCACTCCGCTGCGAATAAGCAGAATGCCGCCATCTCATGCCGTTTCAGATCTGAACGTAAAAGAAAAACGTGTTGCAGGCCATCGCGAAGCTTCTGAATTTCGTCGTCAGTTGCTTGGTAAGCAAATAGCGGTTGGCCTCGTCTTCCTCGACTCCGAATCTGCAGTATCAGGTCTTCTAACATCAGATGGCGTCCTTGTGTTTCGCTCGATGATCTAACTTGAAAGCGAACTCCGACGTAAGGTTTTGCATTGTGTGAGATGGCTTTTTGTCAATCACAGAAATGTCATCGCATCATGAATTCAATTGTTCTGCGATTGCTGATTTCCTTCTGGACACGCCTGTCGCATTACGTTTGGTTTTCCAGTTTCGTAGAGGATTTCAATTTCTGGAACTTGGGGGATTCGTCAATTTACTTTGATTCATCGGATCGGCAGTTTATTGCAAATCACACCTATTCTTTCTTGATTTCGAGGTACACTCGTTCTGCCTCATTTTTTTTGAATCTTCAGTTCCGCATGGGTTTGGCCAACGTCTCTCACGGTGATGATCATCTGTGCTTATTCAAAGACTGCGGACGCGAGAAGCGACACAGAAAGAAGAGATCGTCTGTCAACTCGAAGCGGCGATTAATGAAGTTCATCTCATTACGAAATTTTGACCGGAGAGTCTCTTTTGCGAGATCTGAATTGCACCTTTACAGACAAAATCAATCGACGTCTGATTTGTTCGTCAGATTCTTGACCTTCGATTTCGTGCTGCCTTTGGCCATCGTTGCGAGCAGTGCGGGTACTCCACCAACGTAGTTGGCGTCTTGGAAATTCTTAGCCACTTCGTTCATCGCAGCCGCCTCAACACCCAAAACTCCTGCAATCGCTTCCAGTTCAATCCGCTTGGCTCGTGCCTCGCTTTCCGACTGAGCAGGCTTGAGCGACGCTGTCCACACTTTCGTAATTGCATCTTGAATTTTGGCGTCCAGTGTTACGTCCTGAATTTCAACCCGATTTAGGTCTAAACCATATTCCTGGACCTTTGGGATAAGATCGCGACGCAGTCGCTCTGCAATATGATCAGGTGTAACGCCTTCCTGATTTGGCACGGCGCCGTCTGGCTCGACCGCAGAATTAATGTGGCTGCTCGCAGTGGCAGAGACCAAGGCGGCGTAATTTGCCTGAGCGATCAGCTTTCGTAGACTACTTTCTGCCAGGGCTTGGATCCACGCTTCCGCCGTGTCCCTGCGGTCGTAATTCTCTCGAGCCGGATGTGCGTGTCCCGCGTTTTCTGTCACAACATGAACACCGCTGGTGATCAGGAAATAGTATTTTTCGACATCCACAACATGCCACCAGATCCCTGCTCGGACGTGAACCTCAACGAGTTCTCGCGTTAGGAAATGATCGTCCTCGAAGTACGTAAGCTGGACGCCAAGTGGAACGCGAGTGGCGATTTCTTCGCCGAGCATTGGAAGGAAAAAGCGAATCCCTCCACCTTCGCCGTGAACAATCTCCTTGATTTTCTTGTTCCGAAGAAGAATGAAGCCTTCATTCGGTTCCCAAAGAATCAATTTAATTAGATTGAAGAATACCGATTGCTCTTTTTTCTTGCCTGCGATTGCCCGAGCCTTGCAGAGAAAGAAATGAACTGCCAGAATCAGCGCAGCCACGAACAAGACGCCGAGCAAAACCAAGGTTGCTCCGCCAAGCGAGCCGAGAAACGAGTAGAGAACGGCCCATAGGATCACGATTACGACGGCTAGCCCGTAAAGAATTCGATAGTCAAACGCGGAACCAGACTCACCATTGCGTAATGGCGGTGGCAACGATCGCGATGCACTTGGGGGCGGACTGGCCGGAAACAGTCCTTGTACGTTTTTTGCTGGTACCCAATCTGAATATCCCTCCTTCCAAATGAGCGTTTCGGGGCTGACCGTACCCGACTCGGCCATCCTTTTGAGTTCATTCGACGAGACAGGGCCGCATTCTGCTCCTCCGTCTGCATAGAACCATTCCGTTGCCATGTTTCCGTCCACGCGAGAATTGAATTTGACTGAGAATTGCCAAAGGGATAGTTCGCTCGGTGACGAATGCCACTGCCTCAACACACAAGCAGGCTTAGGGCTTACGACAAATCCCTTTGCCCTGATGATTCGCCTCCGAACAGATTATCCCAAAGCTCCTTCTTGGCTTGTTTCGCCTGCGCTTTGACCTCTGGAGTGATGTATGCAGCACAGGTGGCAACAGACAGGGCCAGCACCCCAAGATCGTCAGAATATCCGACAACAGGAACGAGATCTGGAATCGCGTCGATTGGAGAAATGAAATACCCCAATGCGCCGTAGATTGTTACTTTTGCCCACACAGGAGTGTTCGGACCGTGCGCAGCGTAGTAAAGCTGGAAAGCTCGATCAATAACTTCGACCCCGGCGGTTTGTGCGAACGTCCTGACTTTGTCCCAGAAATTGGCGTCGGAATAACTTTCGCTGAATTCGCTTTGCTGCTCGGACATCGGAAACCACCCCCTCAAATGTGAATTCTCTGATTTCGACTAAAAATCACTGCGTGTTCTAAGCCCCTCGACGTGAAACGCCCTCGGCTATTGTCCTGATTTTGGAAACGGATGTTGCGATATTGAAAATTACAATAACTGCTTCAAGAAGTACCCGCGTGTACAACACTCCGAGGGTGATTCCGAAAACGCACGCAATCGTTTTCAGCATTGTGAGCGCATGCTTGGCGATGCTGTCATTTCCAATCGCGATCCTTGGCCCATCACGCGGTGGAATGTAAAACAAGGAATGGCCGTTGATGGCAAAGTAAACGTTTTCCAAGATCGTCGCACAAATCAGAATGCAACCAATGGCAATCACGATGCACCATGTCAGGCGAACGATCCATGGGGTTAAGTAACGCTCAAACCGAAGATCCAGGAGTTCCGAGAAACTGACGCTTGAACTGGAGCGACGACTTTTCGCGATGACGCTCACGTACGGAATACTCGGTGTTTCAGGCTGAATGTCCGGGGCCTGTTGAGATTCTTTACAGGCCGGGCAGACGGTCAATCCTTCAGTTGATACCACGCCATAATCGTGGTTGCATTGAGGACACGTCCAACGGATACGAGGCTTCATCGTATTGCTTAAACCATGTATGTGCTGTTGTGGCGACGAGGTCGGCTCTACACAGGAATACACAATAGCTCTGATTCGCCGTTAATTCAATTTGCACCGTATTTCAACGTTCCGATAGCTTGACGCTCTTTGCGACGAGTCGACTTTGAGGCTCGCTTCTTCATCGCTTTTCCTCCGCCATCTTTTCAGGAACCAGGAACGTCACAGCCACCGGAAACATCCGAGCTTGCGGATTGGCGAACCGTTCCCTTGAGCGGCGGCAACTGGAAACATGGTTTGGTGTCGCCACCCAATCCAGTGGTGTCAGCCCTAATGCCTCCCAATTTTGTGGCAGGTATTTCTTCAGATCCTGTTCATCTCTTGTCCAGTAGGCCAACAGGTCTTCCGCTTCAGAAGCAGACATCGGCACCCTATCACCTCTCGCATTCCTTTTGCCAAGTAGAGATCCGGGGGCAACACCGTACGGCCAAGACGCTGGGCCACAACGACCCTTGTGTAAACTCAAAATGTTTTCTCGAAGTTCGAGACATGACGCGACTTGCCCCAATCGCAGCCATTCTGGAGCTTCGCGAAATATGATTGGTTCACTTCGACCATGCGGGCTTCGGCGTGGGCTGATTTCCATCGTGTCGGCTCCTTGTCGCCGATCCCCTGAACAATGAGAAGCACAAGGGAAGGTGGCTCAGGATATCCACCGTATCGGGAGCGAACCTATCCCCGTGCTGAAATCAGTCTAACATCAGCCGACCTGTCGAGCGACTTCCATCGCCTTCGTGATTTCGACCTGCGCATAGTGTTCCGACATGCTCGCAGTGGAATGGCCAAGCATGCTCTGCACGCCATCCAATCCATTGGATTTCCGGATTGCCGTTGCAGCGGTGTGTCGAAGCCAATGTCCCGTAAACTTCGGTAGTCCAAGCTCGTTGCAAGCTCGCTTCAGTCGATTGGAAAAAGTCACCCTGGCGATCGGGAAAAGCCGCAATCGTCCGTCGGCCCTCAAATGGCGTTTGAGGATCTCGATGCATTGTGGACCAAACACAAGTGCTCGCCGTTTTCCCAAATGGACAGTTTTGTGATTCGACAGATGGGCAACCCACACATCAGCATGAGTCATGTCAATCATGTCACCCGTCAACGACACCAATTCGCCGGGTCTTGCACCCGTCAAGAGCGCCAAATCGGTCAGGTCTCGCGTTTCTTGGTCGACGTGGTCCTTGACGAGAGCCAGCGTTTTCTGCGGCAGGGGTGATCGAGGTGGGTGGTCTATGGCTTCCGTTCTGCCTGCGAGCAGCGGAGCGACGGCTTCAAGCCCGATCAGAACGGCAGGCGGTACTAACTCGTTTTCCACGCCATACCGAAAACATCGTCGAATTCTACCGACAGATTTGTTGATGAATGTTCGGCACATCGTGCCACCGTCTATCATTCGTTGGCGCACCGCCTTGAGTGCGGCCGGTCCGAATAACTTCGCTGGAGTGCTGCCATAAAGATCAAGCAGCGGTCGCACTGCGGAAATGATGCAGTGATACTCCGCGGTGACTTTGCCTGCCTTACGGTAGTAGACATTTGCATGGGTCCTGAATGCGGCCACCAATTCGTGGACCGATGGGCCACAGTCATTCGATCCCTGCTGGGAAACAGGGTCCACAGCAACGCCTGACGCATGCTGGGAGATGAGTTGACCATAGCGAACGCGGGATTCTTCGCTCCCGTATTCGCCAAGATAATGGTCTTTTCCGCCGAGCCAGACACGAGCTTGTCCGGTGGCCTTGTGTAACGAGTAGGTCGGAAGCTTCTTCGGCATGTGCAGCCCCTTTTTCTTGATTTCGGTAGTACTACCGAACTGGAAAAACTGGTTTTCACTGCACTGCCGAACATCGACAGGTAACGTAACTCGTTTCAGCGTAACATATTGCCCAGGACAGGAATCGAACCTGCACGTCATTGCTGACACTAGGCCCTCAACCTAGCGCGTCTGCCAGTTCCGCCACCTGGGCCGGAGAGTGGGAGAGGATAGTTTTTCGAAGGGCTGCCAGCAAGGTCTCGGCAGGGAATTTCTGAGGCAATCGTGGATTTGGGCTGTTGCTGGCATCGTTTGTTGAATCGTGAGTCGACACATCTTCATCGACAGACCACCAATTGCCGATTGCAGTTCCTCGCGAAAGGCGTACCTTGTCCGAAAAATTCTGTTGTCAAAAAAGCTAACTGATTCGCCTGTAATGCGTAACATATTCCTGTAAAGAAGATTGCAGCACTTGTGTCAAGGGTTGCAGGCACCGGCGAGATCTGTCACAATCGTGGATTCCCAAGTCGGGTCAGCTGCGTTATCTGGGCCTTGCGTCCCAACACTGGTGACCTGACATCGGACAGGTGGATTGTTGCGGCTATGGACAGCCTCTGCGATTGGTTGCGGTTGCTGTGGACCGAATTTGTTTCATTTTAGTTTAGAGAGATTCGTGGGCTATGCCTTTATCTCGCACGACGATTGAGCGTCAATTGCAAACGGCTAAGGAAGCACTCGCTGTTTGGGTGAAGACACTGACCGACAAGGGGATTGAACGTCCCAAGTTTCGCAAGGATCCGCGATGGCGGCACTTGAATGCTGATTGCAACGCCATTCGACGGCGATTGGATCGCATCGCAGAGAAAG
>CAZSTW010000094.1:0-20600 GCA_964609845.1 uncultured Planctomycetaceae bacterium
TCCGTGGGCGAAGATGACGAAGATGAAGGATTCTCCGGCCGGTTTATCTCCGTCAGTGAGTAATCGACATCGATGGGTCGTACTTGGTAACCCGGACAACCGGCGGACCAGATTATTTCAATCCGCACTTCAGGATGTCGGCCAGCCTGCTGCGCACATCGTGCCCTATCGCGATTTGCTGCGGGGTGAAATTGATCTGTCCGAGGTTCTGGCTCAATTCGCAGGCGAACATTGCGTCCTGCGGATTGAGTCGCCCGGGGAGGATCACGACGTCGAGCGTCGGCTGATTGCACGTGGTGCTTCGGCGGGGGGAATCGATCCTGCTGCTGCATTGCGACTGCGCGCTGATCCGGGACGCGTACGTCATGTGCGCCAATGGTTCACCGGATTTTGCTCACTGCTCAACGACATTGAGCAGGCAATCCAGAGATTCCCCGGAATCTCTGTGCAGAATCATCCTGCGGCCATTCGTCTGCTGTTTGACAAACCCGGCTGCCACAAGTTTTTGACCGAGAACGGTGTCTCGGTCGCCCCATCATTACCGGTGATCGACTCGTATGATTCCCTGCGTGAGGCGATGAAATCTGTCGGCTGGTCACGTGTGTTTGTGAAGCTGGCCTGGGGTTCGTCATCCTCGGGAGTCGTCGCATTCTCAACAGTCGGCACACGGCCGCTGGCGATCACATCACTGGAACTGGTCCGGCGACGCGGCGAAGCCCGTTTCTACAACAATTTGAAACTCTCGCGGTATCACCGGGAGAGTGACCTGCGTGCGATTTTCGACTATCTCGGACGCGAAGGGGTTCATGTGGAGCAGTGGCTTCCCAAGGCAGCGCAGGGGGGGCGCAACTTTGACCTGCGCGTTGTGACGTTTGCAGGCAAAGCGTGTCACACGGTCGTCCGCACCAGCCGATCTCCGTTAACCAATCTGCACCTGGGAAACCGCCGAGGCGATCTGTCCCTCGTTCGTCAAGCCGCCGGTTCGCGCTGGAATCTCGTATCCGACCTGTGCGAGCAAGCGGCCCGCGCACTTCCGGACGCTCTCTATGTCGGTTGGGATGTGCTCGTCACTCCCGGCTTCCGCAGGGGGGTCATACTGGAAGGAAATGCGTTTGGCGACTTGCTTCCCAATCTGTTACACGAAGGATATTCCACTTATGGGCGGGGGATCGCTGAGGTCTTGCAGGGTGAAGTCTAAATGACGGTGCTTGATTTTGATCGAAGGTCAAGGAGATCACCGCGAAGACACTGCTTCTCCGAGGACTCCGAAGCGGTGGCACCCAACGCGGGTAACGATATTTTGAGCAGAAGAAACTCCGGTAGCCGAACTCGTGAGAGTTCGGAGATGTGACTGAAACTTCTGAATTCTCACGAATTCAGCTACGAATATTGTTACCCGCGTTGAGATGCACCACCGCAACAACCACAATCGCGCACGGTCATTTAGTGGTGTCGAATCCAATGATCCTTGACCTTGGTCCCCGAAAAAACGATGGTGGACGCTGCAAAAGATTTGCATTCGGTGAGGCGTCTGATGTTCCGTGCCATTCTTTTTGATCTGGACAATACGCTGATTGACCGGCAAGCGGCTTTCCGTCTGTATGCGATCGACTTTTGCCATCGCCGTTTGCACTTGCCGCCCCTCGAACAGGAACAGGCAATGCATGAACTGATCGCAGCTGACGATTGGGGATATCGGCCGCGTGATGAATTCTGCGAATGGGTGAGCAGGTGGTTCCCTGCTGCACAGCTTCAGGCTGGCGAGATCTGGGAGGATTTCTGTCAGCACTTGCCGATGTTTGTTGAACCTGATTCCCGCGTGCAACAGATGCTCGCGCGGCTCGCAGACCGGTTTCAACTGATCGCTCTCACAAATGGCTCAGGCCGTAACCAGCAGGAAAAACTGCGCCGTGCCCGGTTAGATGATTACTTGCAGAAAGCAATCGTCTCGGGCGAGGTGGGATTCGAGAAGCCGCATCGGGAGATCTTTGAACACGCATTGGCGATTGCCGGGTGTTCGGCCGACGAAGCACTCGTCGTGGGGGATGACCCCCAGGCTGATATTGTCGGCGCGAAACAGGCAGGACTGAAAGCCTGCTGGGTGTCACTCGGTCGGCGTTATCCCGCCGGGATGATCCAGCCCGACGAAGTTCTGTTCAGTGTGCTGGATCTGGAGAGGTGGCTCGTATGATTTCTGCCGCCTCACTGATCGGCACTCATGACGTGTTGCTGATGACGCTTGATACGCTGCGATACGATGTGGCTGTTCAGGCACTGCAATCGGGGATGACCCCCAATCTGGCAGCACTCCTGCCCGGTGGCGGGTGGGAACAGCGACACTCACCCGGCAACTTCACTTACGCCGCACACCAGGCATTCTTCGCTGGTTTCTTGCCGACACCCGCTCGACCCGGCCTGCATCCCCGGTTGTTTGCCGCCCGCTTTCCGGGGAGCGAAACCACCACCGAAGCAACATATGTCTTCGATGCCCCCGACATTGTCACCGGCCTGGCTCAACATGGTTACCACACCATCTGCATCGGGGGCGTCGGCTTTTTTAACCGGTTGAGCCCTCTGGGGAGTGTGCTGCCATCGTTGTTCGCAGAGAGTCACTGGTCGCCCGAACTGGGTGTGACAGATCCGGCGTCGACCAGGAACCAGATCGACCGGGCATTGAAAGCAATTGACGGCGTGGATGATCAACGGCGCATCTTTCTGTTTATCAATGTTTCGGCGCTCCATCAGCCCAATTGCTTTTATCTGAATGGGGCGACCGAGGACTCGCCGCAGTCTCAGGCGGCGGCACTCGCCTACGTCGACAGTTGTCTGCCACCGCTGCTGGCAAGGCTTCGATCACGAGCACCGCTGCTGGGGATTATCTGTTCCGACCATGGAACAGCCTATGGCGAAGATGGCTATTGGGGACATCGCGTCAGTCATCCGGTCGTCTGGAACGTCCCGTATGCGGAGTTTGTATTACCGGGCGAAAAGGAGGTGACGCCATGAACGCACCAGCGGCGGTCCTGGGCAACACACCCTATGTTGCCTATGCCTATTCCTATCCACATAAGACGAGCTATCGGCCTCTGGATCCTGCGCGTCCTCTGCGCGATGTCTGGCAGCATGAGCGTCAGGAGTCGTTGTTTCTTTATCTGCATGTCCCGTTTTGCGAATTCCGCTGCGGATTCTGCAATCTGTTCACCTTCGCCAACCCGGCGGGGGATTGGACGAAGCGGTATGTCGCCCAGATTCATCACGAAGCGGAGCAGGTGCGACAGGCCCTTCCCGACGCCAGCTTCGCTCGATTGGCGATTGGTGGCGGCACACCAACGTTTCTGGAAGTTGGTGAACTCAGCAGCTTGTTGCAGGTCGCGACCGGCGTGATGGGTGCCCAGCCCAAGCAGATTCTTGTGTCGATCGAAGCATCGCCAGCGACCGCCACCAGTGAGAAGTTGTCGTTGCTGCGGGAATTCGGCGTCGATCGACTCAGCCTCGGTGTGCAGACCTTTGATGAACGCGACTCGCGCAGTATCGGGCGGCCTCAACGCACATGCGATGTTGAACAAACGATCTCACATGTTCGCGCCATCGGGTTCCCGGTACTGAACCTGGACCTGATCTATGGCGGCGAAGGGCAAACGATGCAGGCCTGGCTGGACAGCGTCAAAGCCGCCATTCAGTATCAACCCGAAGAATTGTACCTGTATCCGCTGTATGTGAGGGAACTGACGGGCTTGGGGAGCAAGCCGCATTCATGGCCCGACCAGCGGCCACAAATGTACCGGGAAGCACGCGAGGTGCTGCAGTCGTCCGGATACGAACAAGTCTCTTTGCGGATGTTTCGAAAACCCCAGATGTCGAACGATGAAGGACCGGTCTACTGCTGCCAGTCTGACGGAATGATCGGGCTTGGCCCGGGAGCCCGATCGTACTGTTCTACGCTGCACTACTCGACCGAATACGCTGTCGGGAAAAGTGGTGTTGCAGCGATCCTGTCCGACTATCTGGATCGCCCCGTCGCCGATTTCAACTCTGCCCGCCATGGTTTCGTTCTGGATGACGAAGAACGGGAGCGGAGGTACCTGATCCTTTCTCTATTGCAGGTTTCAGGCCTGGATCGATCCGATTACATCACACGGTTTGGCCGCGATGTCGTCGAGGCTTTTCCGCACCTGCGGGAATTGATCTCATCAGGTCTCGTTGAAGAGGATGACTACCTGCGACTGACGACCACAGGCCTGGAATGGTCGGATGCTATTGGTCCCTGGCTGTATTCTTCGCGCGTCCAAGGCCTGATGGAGAGCTACACATGGCATTAGACCTGACGGTGCTGTATCGCGGGCCGCTCTCCAGTTGTAACTACGACTGTCACTATTGCCCGTTCGCCAAACGTCATGAAACCGCTGCCGAGCTGGCAGTGGACCGACAGGCTCTGGAACGATTTGTTCGCTGGACGGCGTCACGTACCGAAGACCGGTTGTCGATCTTGTTCACCCCCTGGGGTGAGGGACTCGTACGACGCTGGTATCAAGACGCAATGCAACAACTGAGCCTGCTGCCACAGATCCGCAAGGTCGCGATCCAGACCAATCTCTCCTGCCGTCTCGACTGGCTCGCGCGCTGTGATCGTTCGAAACTCGGACTGTGGTGCACCTTTCATCCCTCACAGACGACTCGGCAGGCATTCCTCAGTCAGTGTAGTGAACTGGATCGCCAGCAGATCCCCTACAGCGTGGGAGCGGTCGGACTGAAAGAGGATCTCGACGAGATCACCCGACTGCGGGATGAACTGTCGCCAGACGTCTACCTGTGGATCAATGCCTACAAGTCGCAGGCTGACTACTATGCCGAGGAAGAGATCCACCGGTTCGAGAGCATAGACCCGCATTTCCGCACAAACAACCAGTACCACACCAGCCTGGGTCGATCCTGTCGGACGGGTGCCAGCGTGGTGTCTGTCGATGGCGACGGCAACCTGTATCGCTGCCACTTCATCAAGCAACAGATCGGCAATCTGTACGAACCCGGATTTGAGCAATCACTCCGCGAGCGACCCTGCACGAATGCGACCTGCGGCTGCCACATCGGCTACGTGCACCTTGACCATCTGGAGTTAGGGGCCGTCTATGGTGATGGCATTCTGGAACGAATCCCGCGAAGAGATTGACCCCGCAAGCCGCGGCCATGATTTGACCCTTGCTGATGTGTTCGCATGCAGGTTATTCATTCACAATCCGGTCAAAATCGGAAGATCCCCTGCACGTAATCTGATCCGCTAATAGAAAGGACGTCACCAGTGATGAGGTCTGAATTCATTCTTTTGGGATCACTGCTGCTGATTCCGCTGAGAGCCGCTGCGGTCGATTATCAGTATCAGACGGCCGAGCCTCAGAAAACCGGCTGGCCGTTGACGCCTGAAGAGCGAGCCTATGTCGTCGACAGGCCGGAGTACGAACGGCGGCCCGGACGTGAAGCCAATAAGCATTTACCGGAACTGTGGCCCGTGGTTCCCAGCGCGGGACACTGGGGTGGTACGAGCTGGCTTGATACGCATGCGAAACTTGTGGAACACGTGAAGGCAAAGTCCGGTCCGTGCGACGTGTTACTCGTCGGGGACAGCATCACCCAGCAGTGGGGGAGCCCGCTCGACAAAGGAGTACTCAATGAGGCATGGCAGAAGCACTTTGCGGACTATCGCACAATCAACATCGGCATTGGCGGCGACAAGACACAAAACGTGTTGTGGCGACTTGATCACGGCGGCGTGGATGGGCTGCAGCCGAAAGTTGTGATCGTGATGATCGGCAACAACAACATGTTTTTTACTCCAGAGACTGGAATCGAACCGGTTGCCAGGGGCGCACAGGTGGTCGTGGCCAACGTGCGCGAGAAGTTCCCGCAGGCTGCAGTGATTGTCGCGAAGATCCTCCCCTGTCATGCGCCTGGCGTGCGGTTCTATGAAGACATCAAGAAAACGAACCACGCGATGGATGCACTCAAGCTGGATGCCGATTCCAAGGTGACCATCCTCGACTTGTGGCACGACTTCGCGAATCACGATGGGACACTGAAGAATGATCTGTTCACGCCGGACAAGATCCATCTTTCACCGGCGGGGTACGCCGTTTACGCCGAGCGACTGAAGCCACTTCTTTACAAGCTGCACCCCGTCACAATCAAGCGATGACAGTCACCAGCGACAGATTTGCGGTTGTCAGCGTTGACTGCGACAGTGTGCAAAACAACCTGCAGCAGCACTTGTGGACGGGTATTTGTGAAGTCAACGTTGCTCGTGTGGCTGAGAAGTGCACGCCTGAACCATGGCTTGCATAACGACGCTGAAGGCGTCGCAGACCGTAGTTCCCCCGCACCTTGGGGTGCATACGTAGGGGAGGAACGCATCCGTGCCGTCCGTCAAATCAATTTCAGAAGGGCAGAATGATGAGGGGCAGAACGATAGAAGATATCTGTATCATTATTCTTCATCGTTCTGCCCCCCATTGTTCTGCCAAATTCTGAATTTCATGAAATTGAAGAGAAGACCTTCGATTGCCCTTTGGGCCTCCTGAGGAACATCGTATTGGTATTGAATCAACTGGTGCCGCAACCCGGTGACGACCTCAAACTTCACGATTTCAGCAACAAATATCATTACCCGCACTGAGCATGACGTTGACCTGAGGAATTCTGATGACGATATCCCGAGTACTTTTTATCACCCTCTGGCTGGTACCGTTCACACTCCGCGCTGCGGAGCCATTGTCTGTTGTTTCAGACTTTGAAGGGGCATCGGTTGGCGACGTTGAAATCGACCAGGCCGCTCGCATCGTCAGTTTCAGGCCCGGAGGCGATCCAAAACGGGGATGGCCATGCTGGTGGTACTTCCGGGTTGATGGCATCACTCCGGGTGAGAAGATCACGCTTCGATTGCGTGCCGGGAATCCGAATGAGGCGGGGAATGCCGCCTTGGCCACTATTGTGCGAGAGGCATCTGCGTTTTCCATGCCGAATCAAGCGACCTATTCCACCGATGGGAAGGCGTGGCTGCAAACGGAAAACGGAGTGAAGGATGACGGTCAGATGTTATACACAGTGAAAGTGGATACGACATCGCTGTTCGTCGCCTGGGGACCACCCTATACGCCGAAAGACGCGGGCACATTTGTTCGCTCGCTGAGTGAGAAGTTCGCGTTTGCCAGGTCAGAAATACTTTGTGAATCGCGTGGCGGTCGTCCGGTCCCGATGTTGCGTATCCAGGAAGGTGAACGGACTGCGGAACAACGATTCGGGGTCTGGGTGCAGGCTCGTCAGCATGCCTGGGAAAGCGGATCAAGCTGGGTGGCGCATGGATTCGCGGAGTGGCTCGTAAGCGATCATCCTGACGCAGCCTGGCTGCGGCAACATGCCGAGATTTTCGTCGTCCCGATTATGGATGTCGATAATACTGCGACCGGGAACGGCGGAAAGAATGCTCTTCCTCAGGATCACAATCGTGACTGGTCATCACAGCCGCATTGGAATGAAATCATCGCTGCAAAGCGGCGGGTGAGTGACCTCATTGCCGAAGGACGGATGGACGTGTTTCTGGATCTGCACAATCCGGCGCCGGGAGATCCGTCATTCTTCTATATCCTGGATCGTAGCGAGTTGCAGGAACCGATGATCGGATTACGTGACCGCTTCATTGAGCTGGCTTACGGTCGAATCAGCAAGATCAAGCCACTGATCCCCATGAGCAACAAGCCGAAAACCACAGGAGCCTCTTACCATGCTCTCTGGAAGCAGATCAGTGCGAACTGGGTGAGCATAAACGGAAACCCACATACCGTCAGCGTGTGTCTTGAGACAATCTGGAACTACAAGAACAGCAATACAGAAGGATATCGCGCGGTCGGCAGCAATCTGGCTGCTGCAGTGCGCGAGTACCTGGCAGAACGGCCAGACCGGCGCTGACTGGTATGATCATCCATTGCGGCAGAGGACGCCGTCCGTTGAATTCTCGGTTGGCACGGCGCATCGCTTCCGCTGGCCAAAACGGATTCGAATCCTGCGATTGGCCTTCGAGCGACGAAATTCCACGGAATAATTCATTGACAGTTCGGAAACTTCCGAGATAATTGAGTGTGTAGGGGGTAGAGAAATGAGCACAACACTGCGACTCACCGATTTGGAGGCCTTGGGGCAGGCGGCGGAATGTCTCCGCGTTCTGGCTCATCCGCACCGGTTGCGCATGATTCAGATGCTGCTTCAGGGCGACCATACCGTGACGCAACTGGCCGAGGCTTGCGAGTTGCCGACCGCGATGGCATCGGAGCACTTGCGGTTGATGCAACGCTGTGGATTCCTCTCCAGTGAGAAGGATGGACGAAAGGTGTACTACCGTGTTGCCGAACCGCACCTGAAACAGATTCTCAAATGTATTGAAGACCGTTTTGATTCGACAAAGGGGGAGTAGCCCCTTTTTTCCGACAATAGTTCGACTGTTTCCGAATGGTCGACAGGATGGCGACCACAGATCAGGAGTTTCACAATGAACATTAAGACAATGTCTCCGAAAGAACTGCACGATCTCGTCCAATCAGGCACCACCGTGGAACTGATTGATGTCCGGACCCCGGTCGAATATCGGGAAGTCCACGTCAGTTTCGCCCGCAACGTTCCGCTCGATCAGTTGCAGGTAACGCAGCTTGCTTCCGGGCGAAGCGAAACCGAACCGTTGTATGTGATCTGCCGCTCAGGCAACCGCGGGAAACAGGCTTGCGAGAAGTTTTTCGCGGCGGGTTATACGAATGTTGTGAATGTCGAGGGGGGAACGCTGGCCTGGGACCAGGCGGGGTTGCCAGTCGTTCGTGGCCAGAAGGCCATTTCACTGGAACGGCAAGTCCGGATCGCCGCAGGCTTGCTGGTGTTGCTCGGCTCAGTCCTTGGGGCGTTCGTCAGCCCGTACTGCATTGGCCTGTCGGCGTTTGTTGGGGCGGGGCTGACCTTCGCCGGTGTCACCGATACCTGTGGGATGGGCATGCTGCTCGCGCGGATGCCATGGAACCATGTTCCGAAAGCGTCCTCCTCCAACGTGACGGACAAAGGTGCCACCTGTCCCCCAAGGACGTCGACTTCGTGCTGCAACTGAATGTGAACCTGAGGCAACAACAGATATCCGATTCAAGGAGTTCATCATGAGTACAGTCAAACATGTCACACTGCCGTCGTTTGAAACCGAAGTGCTGCAATCACCGGTTCCAGTGCTTGTCGACTTTTATGCCGATTGGTGCGGTCCCTGCCGGATGCTGGCGCCGACGCTGGAACGACTGTCTGCCGAATTTGCGGGGCGTGCCAGGGTTGTAAAGATCAATGTCGATCAGGAACCCGAACTCGCCAGCCAGTTTCAGGTCCAATCCATTCCAACGCTGGTGTTCGTTGTCGGCGGCAAGCTGGTTGCCCGGACGTCAGGGCTGGCCACCGAGGCAAGCCTGCGAAGCGCACTTCAAAAACTCACTGGCACAGCTTCGATGTCCCATCAACACGTGGGATGACCGCGAACCGTGCTATCAGCTTCTCTCACCCTAGATCGCATCTCATTTAAGTGTGGCGTCCCGCGGGCATCAAACTACAGCGTCTAACCCATGTTTCGACGCGACACGGAAGTGCGACACGCACTATCCGTTCCCCTATCAGGAAATTGATCATGATCCTTAAGCAATATTACCTTGGCTGTCTGGCCCACGCATCGTACCTGATCGCAGACGAACGGACCCGTCAGGCCATCGTTGTCGATCCTCAGCGTGATATCGAGCAGTACCTCAGCGACGCTCAGGCAGGGGGCTACTCGATCAAGTATGTGGTACTCACACACTTTCATGCAGATTTTCTCGCTGGCCACATTGAACTACGTAACCGTGCCGGCGCTCGAATCGTCATGGGTGACCGCGCACAAGCGGAGTTCGATGTTCAGAAAATGAAAGATGGCGACCTGATCGAACTCGGGGATGTTCGCATCCAGATCCTGGAGACACCGGGACATACGCCGGAAGGAATTTCTCTTCTGGTCTTTGACCGGAGCAAGAGTGAGAGCGTTCCGCAGGCGGTTCTGACCGGCGACACACTCTTCATTGGCGACGTTGGCCGTCCAGACCTGCTGGCCTCCATCGGTGTCACGGCCGACGAGTTGGCTGAGATGTTATTCCATTCCCTGAACAAACTGCGTGCTCTGCCGGACTCGACGCTCGTCTATCCAGCGCATGGAGCCGGTTCGATGTGTGGAAAGAGCTTGAGCAAGGAAACCGTTTCGACGATTGGTGAACAGAAGAAATTCAATTATGCGATGCAACCGATGGGCTTCGACGACTTCAAGCGACTCGTGACGAGCGATCAGCCGGAAGCACCAGACTACTTTGTCTACGATGCCATCAAGAACCGGCAGGAACGTCCCGATCTGGCAGCCACTCTCCATACGTCGCTGAAGCCGCTGAGTGTCGATGAAGTTCTGCAGATGAAGAGCCGGGGTGCGGAAGTGGTCGATGTCCGCGAAGCGGTCGGTTTTGAGGGGGCGCATCTGGCAGGCTCGATCAACATCGGCCTGAAGGGGAAATATGCGACCTGGTGCGGCTCAATCCTCAGCCATGATCGCCCGATCATCGTCATCGCTGATTCGGGTAGCGAGGAAGAAGCCGTCATGCGGTTGGGCCGCATCGGTTTCGACAACGTTGCCGGATATCTCCGTGACGGGATGGCGGCACTGGAGTCGCGTCCCGAGCTAATCCGGGTGATTTCGCGGATCACAGCCCCCGCGCTGGCTGAGCAACTGTCCGAATCGCCGAAGCCATTCATCCTGGATGTCCGTTCCGAGAAGGAATGGCAGTCCGGGCATCTGGCCTGCAGCTACAACATCCCGTTGACGCACTTGCGGGAACGCATCGTGGAAGTTCCGCGGGATCGCCCGGTCGTCGTTCATTGCGAAGGAGGATATCGCTCGGCGATTGGCACCAGTCTTCTCGCGGAAGCGGGACGGACGAATGTCAGTGACCTCGTCGGCGGTATCAAAGCCTGGATTGCCTCGAAGCTGCCGACCGAAGGTGACGCAGTTGCTTCGGCGACATGTGGCACAGTCTGCTCCAGGTAATTGAAAACCCTCTGCACCTGCAAGGAGTCCCAACCATGTACGACCTGCTGTTTTTTGTCGGCTTGATCTCGGGCTGGATTATTCTCAATGCGTGGATCCTGCCTCGGTTGGGAATTCCAACCTGCATGAGTGGAACATGCCGGATGCCACGTGCCAAACAACGCTCACATCCTGACTCTTCGGGTCAGGGGGTTCATGAGACCGGGGTTCGATGTGATTGATGCCGGTTATCTGATCACACAGATCCGCAAAAATCGATGGAGGCATGACGATGTGGTGGCTCAGCCTGATTTTCGGAGCGGTCGTGGGCTTGTCACTGGGGCTGACAGGTGGTGGGGGCGCGATCTTCGCTGTTCCACTGCTGGTCTACGGACTCGGTGTCGATGCCCGTGAAGCAATCGTGATCTCACTGGCGTCAGTGGGGGCGACTTCACTGGTTGGCTTTCTGCATCGCTGGAAGCTGGGCCAGGTCGAGATCCGTACCGGATTGCTGTTTGCCTTCGCGGGGATGGTCGGTGCTCCGATTGGCACCTGGATCGCGGGATTCCTGCCAGAACCCGTACTGTTATTGTCGTTCGCTGGCCTGATGGTGATTGTTGCCGTGCGACTCTGGCGACAGGCGTCACATCCGGTCCTTCCCGGGCCGGCTTGCCCGACTCCTGACCTTTCCGATGGTCCCACCTGCCAGCGTGACTCGGCCGGAATACTGATCTTGAATTCGCGATGTGCCGTGCTGCTGCTCATCGTGGGTGTTTTGACAGGGGTTTTGTCGGGAGTGTTTGGAGTCGGTGGTGGCTTCGTCATTGTTCCCGCACTGGTGCTCTTCAGCGGCATGTCGATTCACCGCGCTGTGGGCACATCCCTGATGGTGATTGCCCTGGTGAGTGTGTCTGGCGTGACATCACAGCTGTGGGCTGGCCATGTCATCTCTCCACTTGTCACAGGCCTGTTTGTCATCGGTGGAATTGGTGGATTATTTGCAGGACAGCAGATCGGTCGCCGATTGTCCGGCCCCGCTCTTCAGAAGGTGTTTGTGGTCGCCATCCTCGCTGTCGCCGTGTTTGTCATCATTCGTAATCTCAGTGTCTGAACGCCGATCAAGGAATCGCACGATGTCCGAAGTCATTCATCATCAAATTGTCATCGTCGGAGGCGGGACGGCTGGTATCACGGTGGCATCGCAACTGGCAAGAGGCTGGTTCAATTCCCGTGACGTGGCGGTCATTGAGCCTTCGGACAAGCATTATTACCAGCCGCTGTGGACGCTTGTTGGAGGTGGACTGGCAAAAAAAGAGATCACCGAACGCCCGGAAGCGTCAGTCATCCCGCGCCGTGTGACATGGATTCGGGATGCCGTCGCTGAGTTTATTCCCGAGCAGAACATGATTCGAACGCGGGGCGGCAGAACCATCACTTATGGATGGCTGGTTGTGGGCGCCGGCCTGCAGATCAACTGGGACAAGATCCCCGGGTTGAAGGGGGCCGTCGGGAAGAACGGCGTCTGCAGCAACTACAGCTATGCGACGGTCGACTCGACATGGGAATCGATTCGCAACTTTCAAGGTGGAAATGCCGTATTCACGAACCCTTCCGGGGCCGTCAAGTGTGGGGGAGCCCCCCAGAAGATCATGTATCTGGCGGACGACCGTTTCCGCGAATCGGGAGTCCGGAACAAGACGAATCTGATCTTTGCTTCGGCACATCCGAACATCTTTGCCGTGGAACCCTATCGGGCCACGCTGGAGAAAGTGGTTGCCCGCAAAGAAATCGACTGCCGATTTCGTCACGAACTGATCGAGATTCGGCCGGAATCGCACGAAGCCGTATTCAAGAATCTCGACACCGAGGAGCGGGTTACGATTCCCTACGATCTGCTGCATGTCACCCCGCCGATGGGGCCGCCTGCGTTCATTGCCGGAAGTCCGATTGCCGACAAGGATGGCTGGGTCGATGTGGACAAGGAGACGCTTCGGCACAAGCATTTCGCTAATGTGTTTGCACTGGGCGACTGCAGTAATCTACCCACATCGAAGACGGGAGCCGCGATCCGCAAACAGGCCCCGGTAGTCGTAAAGAATCTGCTGGCAGCCATGCGGGGACAACCCCTGCCTGCCAGGTATGATGGCTACACCTCGTGCCCGCTCGTCACAGGGATCGGCAAACTGATCCTGGCGGAGTTTGATTACCACAAGAAGCCTGCCGAAACATTTCCTGTTGATCAATCGCGGGAACGCTGGAGCATGTGGATTCTCAAACGCTATCTGCTGCCTCTATTCTACTGGCACGGCATGCTGAAAGGCCGCATGTGATTTGACGGTCAGAGCCGGGTACCCGGATTTCTACTAAGTGCAAAGGATCATTCTGTCATGAGTCGAGTTGTTCATCTGTTTGCCCTGCTGTCGTTTGCTACATTTTGCGGCACCATGGGCGTTGCGCAAGAGAAAAGTGTCAAGCCGGGCATCAATGATTCCTTCCGAGACCCCGACGTCAAACAGTTTGTCGGCAGGTTTGAAATCGAGAGCCGCGAGGTCTTCACGCGCCGCAAAGAAATTGTGGCAGCGTGTAAGATTCAACCGGGGCAGACTGTCGCCGACATCGGAGCAGGAACCGGCCTGTTCACCCGGATGTTTTCCGAGGCAGTCGGAAAGGACGGGCGTGTGATCGCCGTCGACATCGCACAAAAGTTCCTCAATCACATCCAGGAAGCCAGCCGTGCCGCGGGACAGCAAAACGTCGATACAGTTCTCTGCAAAGCGGATTCAACGGAACTGCCACCCGAGTCCATCGACATCGCTTTTATCTGTGATACTTATCATCACTTCGAATTCCCGCTCAAGACAATGTCATCTTTGCAGAAAGCCCTGAAGCCTGGCGGGCGAGTTATTCTGATTGACTTCCGCCGTATCGAGGGAACGAGCACTGCGTGGGTCATGGACCACGTAAGGGCGGGTCAAGAAGATTTTGAGGCCGAGATCGCGCAGGCGGGGCTCAAGAAAGTCAGCGAAGAGCGTGAGCTTCTGAAAGAAAACTACTTCGTGGTTTTTGAAAAAGTCCCGAATGCCGCGCTGCGGTCAGCAGCGAAGCTGGAGTTTCCAATCATTCCCGGACATGGTGGTGTGCTGCCGCGGCCGAAGGCGGTAGAACCACCTCGTGCAGGCGCCAAGGTCGTGTTTGATGCCACGTCGGACACAATGCCCACCGATGTCAATAAGGGACTGGATCGTGTGGCACGACTGCTCAACCTTTATGGAACGGCTGGACTGAAGGCTCAGGACGTCAAGATCACGATCGTCTTGCATGGTGAAGCAACCAAGTCGGTCTTAAACGACGTCGCTTACAAGCAGCGGTTCCACGTCGAGCAGAATCCAAATCTGCCGCTGATTCGCGAGCTTCAGAAGGCTGGTGTGGAAGTGCTCGTCTGTGGCCAGGCTCTCAACTACAAGCGATTCCAGGATGCCGACGTCAGCGAAGGAGTACCGATTGCCAGTGCGGCATTAACCGTCGTCGTGAACAAGCAAGCCGATGGCTATTCGTACGTTCCGGTTCCGTAGATGAAGGAGCATTCTCGTCATGCCACGTCAGATTCTACTGGTGATGTGTGGACTATTCATTGCCTGGCGTGGACTGTCGTCCGTTGCGCCGGCTGACGACCAGAAGTCGCCAGTCATTTCACGCCCGATTCCAGAAGGACCGCTGGGCGATGCGATTCGGCTGGGCCGGGATCTCGTTGAGAATACTCGGAACCATCGCCTGTCCAAGCCATTTATCGGCAATGCACTTAACTGTACCTCCTGTCACCTGAAGAATGGAACTGATCTGCAGGCGGCTTCGTTCGTTGGCATTGCGGCGGTATATCCCGCGTGGTCACCGCGAGAAAAGGTGGTCATCACGCTTGAGGACCGGATCCTCAACTGCTTCATGCGAAGCTGCAATGGGATTCGTCCCCCGCTGGGGAGTGAAGTCTCCGTTTCCATTGCGGCGTACATCACCTGGTTGTCCACGGACCAGCCGATCCGCATGAATCCAGATCGGCCTGCCGGTCCGCATGCGGTGCCGCAACTCAAATTGAATGTCACTGATGCAGACCGTCTTCGTGGAGAAAAACTTTATGCAGCACGCTGCGCGAGTTGTCACGGCGAGAATGGTCAGGGCGACGTGAAGAATCCCCCCGTCTGGGGGACTCGTTCTTTCAACGACGGGGCAGGCCTGGCAAACGTTGTCCAACTGGCTTCGTGGCTGAAAGTCGCGATGCCGCTCGACGAGTCTGACCTCAGTTCGCAGGAAGCACTGGACCTGGCGGCATTTCTCAATTCTCACGAGAGGCCAGTGTTTCGACTGAACGAGCACCTGCCAGCCAATTCGCAACTTGGCATCTACAATTCCCAACAGCGATCAGAAAACGGGGATTCCGCGAAGTAACAGGCACAGGAGTGGGGTATCCTGCTTTCGTGATATCCACTACAAAAGGTGGGAGGTGTCTTCGTCCTCCCGAAAGCTGAGCGGAAGGATCTGCATGGAAACTGAGATTTCCAACTGAAGAGATGGGTGCCACGGTCTTGGAGTCTGCGACAAGGCCGTGTCTTCGAAGAGTTCGGTTGAGAAATGAGCTCGAATCGATATTCAGCACGACCTTGTCGCAGACTCCAAGATCGTGGCACCCCACACCTGTCCTGTTGACTTTCCGAATTGCAAACCCGCAGTGCGCGGCTCAATCGGTGCGATTCGGCTTCTACTGAGCCATTGCCTCGCCACCAGAACCTCGGCCCAGCCTGGAAGACCTCCTGCTCCTCGGAGTCGACTCCGAGGGACAAAGATGTGGGTAACATTGACTCCATCCTACGCCACATCCCCCCCTCCACTGGCTCTACTGGCCCGAGTATGTGAACCTTCTCTGCGTCAATGAAGTCTTCGACGTCCCTTGGTTACTGGTCCGGAAGTTCATAGGGATCATCGGGGTGATCCCGTATTTCGGATGTGACGGCATCTCAGCTGAATTGATCGCCGTACTTTCGTTGAATCTGCCGTATCGAGCTGCATTGCCGTATCGAGCACGTAAGATGATTTCTGGTACTTTACCTTCGCACCATGTTCGAAGTTCGTGCTGGTTTTGCGAGGACGCTCAGCTTCCTTGGCAACGATACGGATGGTACGCTCTTCACTGATCACTTTCCAAGTTGCGATCCGTGTGACTTTTGTCCTCCATTCAACCCGTTTCTCGAAACCACCGATGTTCCGGTGCTGCTGTCAAACGAAAATAAACCAGTCGTGGACCTGATTGAAATGATTGAAAGTCTTCTTCCAGCCGGGATTCTCAAGATGAAATCGTGTCTCGTTCTCGCATGGGTTGTGCTGATTGCTAACGTGAGCGCAGTCTGGTCGGCTGAACCAGTCACCGCTGCTGCGAGCCAATCGCAACCGTCGAAGGCAGATTATCAGGGCTGGAAGCATTCTGGTTCGGTGTGGTTGCTCACAACGCCGGAAGGGGCGGATCTGGCGGCTGGTGCAAAGGTCGAGCAGTTCCCGGTGCTCGTGCGGTTGCATCGTGACTTCTTCGACTTCGCTCAAGCAAAGCCAAATGGGGATGACCTGCGGTTTTCGTCGGCCGAGGGCGAGCGGCTTGCGTATCAGATTGAAGAGTGGGATGCCGCAAAGGGCGTCGCCAGCGTCTGGGTGCGTGTCCCTGTGATCACGGGGAATTCCCGACAGCAGATCAAAGTCCACTGGGGCCATGCGAACGCGTCGAGTGAGTCTGATGGCAAGGGGGTGTTTAACGCATCGAACGGGTATCTCAGCGTCTGGCACATGAATGATCCGGTGCGCGATGATGTCGGTACGTTGACCAGCACAGACACGGGGACCGCTGCCACAACAGGTGTGATCGGAACGGCGCGGCATTTTCCTGGTGGCAAGGGGATGTTTGGCGGCGACAAGATTCCGGATTATCCCACTGGCGCAAACCCGCACAGTACTGAAGTCTGGTTCCGTCCTGAACGGCCCAACACGACTCTGATTGCCTGGGGCAATGAGCAGGGACAGGGCAAGGTTGTGATGCAATATCGCAGCCCGCCGCACATGCAGATGGACTGCTATTTTTCGGGTGGCAATGTCAGCGGGGCCAGTCGAGTTCCCCTCGGTGATTGGACGCACGTTGTACATACCTATCGCGAAGGTGAAGCGAAGCTCTACGTGAACGGCGTGCTCGACGGCACCAACACCCGGCAAGGAGGCCCGCTCAATATCAGAACTCCTGCGAGGCTGTTTATCGGCGGCTGGTACAACAACTATGACTTCGTTGGGGATCTCGATGAAGTGCGCGTCTCGAATGTCGTCCGATCACCGGAATGGGTGAAGCTGCAGTATGAGAATCAGAAGCCGAATCAATCACTGGTCGGTTCGCTGGTTCAGCCGGGCAGCGATTTTTCGGTTTCGCAGTCTCAGCTTACCATCGGAGAAAACCAGAACGCGGCGATCACTGCGAAGGCAGGTGGTGCTCAAAAGGTGCTGTGGATCCTGAAACGTGATGGGCGTCAATCAATCGTGGCGACAGATCGATTCGCCTACACATTTAACGCGGGACGAGTCGCGAAGTCGTTGATCGCTCCGCGATCAAACACTCCAGATCGCAGTGACAATCCGCTCTCTGCGACCTTGACCGTCAAAGCGATCTACCCCAACGAAGTGAAGACCAAGGACATCGCGATCACGATCAGTGACGACGTCCCCGAGCCCGAATTTACACTCAAAGCTCCCGAAAAATGGGACGGACGTGAGACAATCGAAGTCGTGCCGCAGATCTCGAACCTGGCCGCGATGCAGGCGAAAGGTGCGGGAGAGGTCAACGTTCAGTGGACCATTGATGACATTGCGGTCATCAAACGAATCGAAGCTGGCAAGCTGATCCTCAAGCGAGCTCAAGGCACTGGCGTTTTGCGAGTCACCGCCGCGATCGACAACGGCGGCGCGAAGGTCATCCAGTCGATCACGATCACCGTGCAGGAGCCGCAACTTTCCAAGGACGTCTGGGTTTCACGACCGCTGGCCGAGACGGAGCAGCCGGAAGACAACCAGTTCATCCCGCGCGACCGTCCGAATCGAGGTGGTGTCCAATTCGGAACGTTGGTCTATGCCGGAACGCTGGCCGATGCGGCTGATTCGGTCTTCGTGCGGGTCTTCGCCGACGATCAACTTTTTGCGACCGAAACCGCCAATGTGGCTGCGGACAAGAAATACACCTTGTCCGTGAAGTTGAACCCGGGGCTCATCAAGTACCGCACCGAGTTCGGTTCAAAAACTGCCGACAAAGAGACTGTGCTGCACACCGCCAGGAACATCGTGTGCGGAGATGTGTTCCTGATCATCGGCCAGTCGAACGCCGTTGCGACCGACTTCGGCAAAGAGAATCCTCTGGTACCGAGTGATTGGGTTCGCACTTTCGGCGCAACAGCAGGCGATCCAAACGGCTCCCGTTTGAAGTTGTGGGCCAACGCCGAAGCACGCAGTCCCGGCGGCAAATCAGAGATCGGCTATTGGGGCATGGAACTTGGCCGACGATTGGTCGAAAGCGAAAAGGTCCCGGTCTGCATCATCAATGGTGCGGTTGGCGGAACGCGGATCGACCAGCATCAACGCAATAACGCCGATCCAACCGACGTCAGCACGATCTACGGTCGACAGCTCTGGCGAGTTCAACAAGCGAAGCTGACTCATGGTGTCCGCGCAGTCATCTGGCATCAGGGCGAGAATGATCAAGGTGCTGATGGCCCGACGGGGGGGTATGGCTACGAAACTTATCGCCAGTACTTTGTGGACCTCGCCGCGAGCTGGAAAGAGGACTATCCGAACATCGAGCATTACTACACATTCCAGATCTGGCCGAAGTCGTGCGCGATGGGCATCAACGGCTCTGACAACCGACTGCGCGAAGTGCAGCGTACGCTGCCGAAGCTGTTCTCGAACCTCAGCGTGATGTCAACGCTCGGCATCAAGCCGCCGGGAGGCTGCCACTTCCCCGCCGCCGGGTACGCGGAATTTGCTCGGCTCCTGCATCCGATGATGCAGTACCATCTCTATCGCCGACATGTCGACGTATTCAATCCTCCTAACCTCAGGCGGGCGTATTTCACTTCACCGCAGCGCGACGAACTGGTTCTGGATTTTGGCTATCACGTCAAATGGTCCGACTCGCTGGTCAGTCAATTCCACCTCGACGGCGAACCGAAGCAGGTGGTCGCAGGATCGGCGAACGGTGGTCGGATCACGCTGAAGCTGAAGGGGCCGACAAAGTCCAGCACCGTGACCTATCTCGACAGCGCCAATTGGAATCCTGACAACCTGCTCTACGGCGAAAGCGGCCTCGCAGCGTTCACATTCTGTGATGTCCCGATTGAGCCATCTGAGGATGGTCAATAAGCCGTTATGATCGGGTCAGCGGATTGCAACGACTTCCACATGAAGAGAATTTGAAATGATGCGAACGCTGGTCAGCCTCGTCGTACTCGCTTTCGCGATCATGCCGGTGCATGCCGCCGACAAGAGCGTGAAGGTGTTTATTCTCGCAGGTCAATCGAACATGGAAGGCAAGGCTCGTAACGCCCTGCTCGACTACCAGGCGACCGACGCGAAGACCAAAGACCTCTTCGCCCATCTGCGTCAGGACGACAAGTGGATCGTTCGTGATGATGTGTTCATCAAGTTCCTGGATCGCAAAGGCCCGCTCACGGTTGGCTATGGGTCGCCGGGCTGTACCGGGGTGGAACTGGAGTTTGGAACGTCCATGGGAAACCATTTCGACCAGCCGGTCCTGTTGATCAAGACCGCCTGGGGTGGGCACTCGCTCTATAAACTCTTCCGTTCCCCTTCGGCTGGTCTTCCTGAAGCGATGCTCCAGAAGGATCTCGACGAGGCTCAGAAGCGGGTCCGGCAAAACAACGAAAAGAATAAGAAGGACGCGCCGCTGCCAACGCTGGAGGAAATCAAAAAGGACTACGGCTCGTCCTATCGCAACATGCTGGCGGAAGTAAAAAACGTACAGGAAAACTATGGCAAACTGTTTCCTGAACTGGAGGGAAAGAGCCTGGAACTGACCGGGTTTGTCTGGTTTCAGGGTTTCAATGACATCTTCGGTGCTCAAGACGAATACGCATCGAACATGCGCCACTTTATCAACGATGTTCGCCGGGATCTTGGCACACCGAATCTGCCGTTTGTGATTGGCGCACTGGGCCAGAACGGATCAAAGCCTGCCACAGGCGGTATGTTGACAGTCCGCGAGGCTCAACTGTCGATGAACGATGTGCCGGAGTTCAAAGGTAATGTTAAGGCGTTTCCTGTTGACGTTCTGGTCGACAAGGCGGCCGAAGCGATGTTTCCGAATTGGCAGAAGGAACCAGAGTGGGTTCATACCGGCAGTGATCGTCCCTACCACTACTATGGCAGCGCGATCTGGTTTAATCGGATCGGCAAAGCGATGGGCGATGCGATG
>CAZSTW010000094.1:20700-26188 GCA_964609845.1 uncultured Planctomycetaceae bacterium
CATTGCCATCGTTCATCTACTGTGGCCGACGTCAGATCGATCCGCTTTCGAGATGTCGGGCGAATAAGGCTTCGCTGCCAGGTCGCGCACGAAAGAAGAGTTCGGGTTCAACGCCTTCGCATTCGGAAAGAAGGCTGCCAGCGGAAGTCTCGATGATGTCAATTCGCAAGTAGAGGGGCATTCGGCAGGTCCTTCCGCTGCCATGGGCGAATGCACGCGGAACGGCAGTGGCTATCTGGTCACCAAGCTGACGTACGACCGCGGGTGGGTCAGCGAATCGGAGCGAGCCGCCTCGTTCCGCGTGCACCATGATCTGGCCGCAAGCGGGAAGCTTGTGAATGCCATGGCTGTACTCACCACCGAAATAGACGAGCGACCATTCGCCGTTCGACTGAATCTCGGGCAGAAAGGGTTGTACCAGTTGAGCTCCACACTGACAGCGATCTGCGAACTCAGGCTGAAATGCCCGGGCAGCCTGGCGATCCGGAAGGAATTCCAGGCCCGCACCTGCTGCTGATACCGCTGGCTTGATGACCGCGGCAGAGTGTCGCTGGACGAAGGTGTCGAGATCAAACGATTCCCCGACGCGGATCAATTGCGTCGGAACGATCGGTACGCCGACTTCTGCAAAGTCGAGCAAATATCGTTTGTCCATTAACCAGAGCATCACTTGAGGTTCGTTCTCAACGACCACGCCTGATGCATCGAGCTGTTCGAGCCATCTCAGAAAACCTTGGCGCTGCTCATCGCTGTCCATGTAATCCCATGGCGAACGGATGATGAGGCGATCAAATTGATCGGGCAGCAGTGAGGTTTCAACTCCCCAGACGACAGCCGTGACCTGGTGACCACGTCGCCGAAGTTCGTCGACCAGTAATTGGTCGTCAGGCGTAAACGGTGGTTCCGTTGGCACAAAATCCGGCTCAGCAGTCGTGGGAAAATAGTCAGCCAGCTTTTCGGCACCGCTCGTTACGAGACCGATACGCTGGGATTGCGGAGTAATCATGGAAGTGAGCAGTCCTGCGAGGAAGGCCGTTCAGAATTGACGCGGATTCGTCAAGGATTCAGTTTCCACTCCAGACGCAGAAATGTTGGGGCAGCACCTTTCCAGAGCGGGGCCTGGCTGGCAGATGTTCCCGGCGCGGCAAAGTGGGCGCAGAGACCCAACTGGTCGATCTCGGCCCACGTTTTTGGTGGGCCATCGGGAGAGGTGAAGTCCGTCAGGCCGAGTGTCAGTTTCTGTTCGGCATCGGCACCTTCGATTTCCCTTGAACAGACGAATGTCCGGCGCTGGCCGCGGTAGCTGCGCCATTCGTTCTGCTGAAGCACGATGTGCATTCGGTTCGTTTGAGGCATCTTGAGCGTAATCTGCAGCGTCGATCCTTCGGGGCCTTGCCAGAGAGGATCGGTCACTTTGCGTGTCCAGAACTGCTGATGCGTTGCATTACCCGCATTCAGCACATACCAGTCACGCAGGCCGTGGGCGAAGTCCTCGAGGAGTGCGGCTGGTTTTGCGGTGAGCTGCGGAGCGGCCTGTTTCATTTCAGGGATGCTGTGCGAGTGGAGCAGGCTGCTGATCAAAACTTCGTTGACGGGTTTGGCATTGCCGGGAATGGCGGCGAGAGATTCGGGCTTGGGCAGGCTGTACACAACGTTTGCAAACGCGAAAAGCGGTCGATCGTGCGAATGCAGTGGAAGGGTTGCACGATAGTCGCTTCCTTCACGAACGACATTCGCACTGCGCCAGTAACGGGCACGGGGATCAGGATCGACGCTGTAGTAAATATCGACCCGGGCGACAGGCAGAGTTCTGGTATCGGGTGTGACAGACAGTACTGGTTCGGGAGAGAGTGTGAGGCTGCTTGCC
This sequence comes from uncultured Planctomycetaceae bacterium, assembly GCA_964609845.1. Lineage (GTDB taxonomy): Bacteria > Planctomycetota > Planctomycetia > Planctomycetales > Planctomycetaceae > Schlesneria. Next base: position 22,568 of record CAZSTW010000094.1, read on the forward strand.
GGGGTTTCGGGCAATGCTGGTCCACCTTTCAGAGCGTGATCGAACCACAGTGGCATGGTCACCGCGACCTCAGGTATGAGGTGGTGGTTCATATGGGGCACCCAGCTGTAGCGTGTGGGTTGATCTTCGATCAGCGTGTTCGTGCGATACACGTCATCCATCCAGCCGTGGAAGTCGTTCGTGGCACTGCGATGCAGCACGGGGCAGCGGATCAGTGGTGCATAACTCTCAAAGCTCATGGTTTTTCGAAAGACTTCGACATCACCTTTGATCTGCTCCTGCTGTGCCTTGCCGCCGATGAACTCATGCGACTGCCAGCGCCAGCCCTGACCTCCCACACCAGGTACGGCTGCTTTCACGCGATCATCCGTTCCCGCGACATACATGGTGAGATTGCCACCCATGGAATAACCGTGCACTCCGAGTCGCTGAGGATCGACCTCAGGCTGTTGTTCGAGAAACGTGAGCCCGCGGCGACAACCGAGTGTCAGCAGATACCAGTTGTTGTTCTTCGGGTGCTCGCGGTCCTCGTAGAACTGCCCCGGTCCCGGCAGCATCGTGCTGTATCCCTGCACGTTGAGTTGTGATGGATCGACTGCGCCCCAATCGGTATTCGGATCACCGGGCTCCGATTTTTCGCAGCTGTTGAAAGGTGGTTTACCCGTACCGCTGCCACCCCAGTTCACAGAGAGCGCGGCGTAGGCACGGCCAACGAGCAGTTTCACTTCATGCAGAAATGCCCGCTGACCTCCCCCATGGATATGCATCACTGCGGGGAGTTTTTCTTTCGTTCCCTCGGGAAAGCCGTAAATCGCTGCCATGCGCGCTGGCTTGCCTTTGAAATGGCCGATCAAAAACCGCACATGCCGATAGACGCCTCCGTCCTCTTTCCATTCGCGGATGACCTCCGTTTCGATTGCATCTTTGCGAGGATCAAAATCCGCCCACAGCTCTTTCACGGATTGCGGGATCCCGTCAGCAGCGAGGGCGAAGTTTGAGCCAAGCCACGGAAGCGCGGCGAGGGCAGTGCTGCAGTGGAGGAAGTTTCGGCGGTTTAGTGTGTGGGAGTTCATGGTGTTGGTTTATCTCGGTTACCGGACCACTTTGGGCCATCCAGTCAACACGTCACAGAAAATGCGTACTTTAGCAGGTTCTTCATTCCGTCACCGGCCGCATTGCCGATCAGAAAGTAAGTCTGCGGCATAACCGGCGTAGCCCACGTTGGCCAACTGGCCAATGCAGGGTGGAGTCAATGTTACCCACATCGATGTCGCTTTGCTTGCGTGTTGTTGCCGCCAGCCGGGTATGAATTTCGAAACATCCATCAGCCGGAACGCGCTAGCGTCCGGTTTCGATGGACGACTGGACACGCGAATCTCCAGAAACCGGACGCTAGCGCGTTCCGGCTGATGGTCGCAGTTGATTCGACGGCTTCACACTGTGATGCCATTCTTCAGAACCTTGTCGCCGCCAACATTGAATGATATCTGTACTTCATCCCGGACGGCCGATTTCCCTCTTTCACTCTTGAGCTTCTTCATGGGTCATCAACTACAGCGCAACCATGCATCTTCGTGTGTTTCTCGCGATAGCCATCTTACTCTTGGTTCTTGTCTATTTTTGAAAAGGGAGCAAGGCCTCTGCGAATGCCTTGCCCATCTGGGCAAAGATCTTCGCGCTGCCAAAATAGTGGTAACCGGCATTGGAAGCCCCTTTGAGAGCCTCCCTGTCTTTGGGTGAAAGAACTTCCTCCAGGGCGAGATCGAGCTTCTCCTGGTCTGCTCGGGTGATACCCTCAATCCACACATCCACTGCGGCATAATGCTCTGGAGATTGAAGGTCATATTGGTCATTGGCATAGACCGCCAATACGTTCTTCCCCTTCTTCAAGTGTTGGATCTTATCTTTTCCAAGGACGATGGAACCGTATTGCGGCCTGTCCTGCCACCAGATGTAGGTGTGGATCTTCTGTCCGTTCAAATAAACGTGGAACCCTTGTCTCGCCAGAATTGCGATGCGATACGAATCACAGGTGAGGTCTTCAACGTCGAAGGTTGTCCGCATCAGCAGGAATTCGCCGTTGCCCCATGTTGAGGGAAATTTATCCACGGTGATTCCACTGTGTTTCCAGACGCCCTTTCCAATCGGGGCCTTGCCGGATGTCCATTTGCTGTCATCGAAGTCGGGCATGTACCAATTCTCCATGCCAGCTGGCAGTGTGATATCACGGAATCGCCTGCCGTCATATTTTTCCAGCTTGTCCTTCTTATCAGTGGCATCAACCGTAGCGAAGCGCCAGATCCGTTCCTCAGGCAGAGGCTTGCCAAGCGGCTTCCAGTAATGATCCCATTTCCGCTGCGTGTCTAAAGTACCGTCTTTTTTCAGTGTGTGAGCCGTGCCGACGATATTGTTATACTCACCCTGCTTGGGTTCTGCGGCGGCAATGGCGTGATCCCAGAAGGGAGCGGTTTCAACGGCAACAACATTGCCCTTGAACTCGGGCATGTCGGCCGGTGCGGCCATGGCCTTGCGGAAAACCACATTATCGCTCTCACCACCGACTCCCAGCACTCCGATCACGAAGGGCATCTTCGGGGCTGACAGGTCTTTGCGAACATCGCGAATGAAATTGGCCAGCAGGTCTGAATAAAGATCGTATTTTCCAGGCTTGTTGGGGCCGGGATAAGTTGTCCCGTCGACCAGGTCGTTAAAACCCTGGAGCCAGACAAAACCGGCCAGTTCATAACCAGCCTGCTCGTCATATTCCGGACAGACTCGCTTGGGATCTGCCAGTACCTTTTTCACATGTTCGACCATCATCCGGTAAAACACACCCGAGGCAGCATCCTTGTCATCCTGCCATTTTTTCCTGTCCTCAAGCTTGGGGATTCCGTGAGCCCCCTGGGGATGCTTGTCCCACAGCTCCTGAATCTCCTTCGGCAGTCTGTATGGCCCGGCACTGGGCGGACGGAATTCGGTGTTGAGTGACCTGCCACCCCAGGCAGTCTTGATAATCAGGATGGGCTGCTTGAGTTCTTTCTCCATATAAATACCGAAGGTGAACTCAGGACCGATCTTGCCGCCATCCTTGGTGGGTTGATTTCCACGTGCGCCAAAGCCAGCGGTCAATTTACCCAGGCCTTCGCCATTTGCGCTCCCATCATAAGGGCCGGTCAAATAGGACATCCAGACCTTGTCACATACCCGAGGAGTTCCATCGGGATTGCGCATCTCCTTGAGAATGGGGGCCGTCAACGGATCCTTGCCGATATAGTCAAAAGTACTGATGGCGGCATGTCCTTCCATGTTGGATTGCCCGGCGAGGATGAAGACCTTCAGGGGCTTCTTATTGCTGTCCCGCTTCGAAATTGGCTGCTCCGCCGCCGGAGCCTGGAAGGTGCTGATGGCCGTTACTGCGAATAGCGCGAACGCTGTAAAGAATGGCTTCCAGTTCATGATGTTGTCTCCGTTGCTGGTTAATTTCGGCCGTGCGGCAATGGTTGGTTTGAGAGCGAGGGGTCGGGGGTACGATTTATGGAAATTGGCGGACCGACAGGTTTGTAGACATCCGCGGGCAAGTCCCGTCAGTTTCGAAAAATCGTACCCCCGACCCCGTACTCA
>CAZSTW010000095.1:0-4737 GCA_964609845.1 uncultured Planctomycetaceae bacterium
GCCGCTTCCTCTGTGATTCTCTGTGCCTCTGTGTTGCACCTGCTTCCAATCTGATCTTAAAAGGCGTTGAGCTGAAGCAGCTCGCTTCGAGCGACGGCCCACCAAAGCCAAACTCGCGGCTCACCCCGGCATCTTGCCCAGAGCCCAGAGTTCTGATCCTTCGCCGTTTCGCCGACTTAGCAACTTAGCAACATTGTCAGGAAACCGACCCTCGGCGAGGCGTAATCCGGGCTTTTCGCATTGGGAAAATCGTGTTAAGAGAGTCTCCCTTTCGCGAGTGTCTGCATCTCCTGTCGCTGATTAACAAATCTTCTAAGGGTTGTTCCACAATGGAATTCGGCGATCAAGTCGTATTGGTCACGGGTGGTGCCAACGGCATCGGCCGCGCCATTTGTCAGCGCGTGGCTCAGGAAAAGACCCGGGGAATTGTGGTTGCCGACAGGGATATTCTTCCGGCCAGGGAAGTCGCTGCCGAAGTGGGAGGGATCGCGATCAAATGCGATGTTTCGTGTGAAGACGATGTGCAGCGATTGGTCACGGAAGCACGGCAGGAGTTTGGTCGCGTCGATATTGTCATTTCCAACGCGGGAGTGACGAGCAAAGGGGGATTTGAGACCTCGGACGCCGATTGGGATCGTCTCTGGCGTATTAACGTCATGGCTCACGTATTTCTTTCGCGAGCCACCGTCCCGCAGATGATTGAGCAAGGTGGCGGTGCATTTGTCATCACGGCGTCAGCCGCTGGCCTGCTCACAGAAATTGGCTCGGCCGCCTATTCTGTCACCAAACATGGTGCCGTAGCCTTTGCAGAATGGCTGTCGGTCCATTATCGGAACCAGGGGTTAAAGGTCGCCTGCCTCTGTCCGGCAGGCGTTGCTACCAATTTTCTCGATCTTGAGGATCCGATCCATCAATTCCTGCACGTAAATTCTGTAACTGCAGAGCATTGCGCGAATTGCGTGGTTGACGCCGTGCGACAAGAAACGTTTCTGGTACTGCCTCACGCAGAAGTTGGTGAGTACTTCCAGTTTAAGACGCAGAATTACGATCGCTGGCTGCATAACTTCGCGCATCTGAACACCCGATTTCAAAAGCAGGCGGCGCGACGCGAGGCAAAAGCGGCCAGCCAGCCGAGGTAGCTCCGACGTTTCGTCTCTCGCTCGCACGGGAAAGAATCCGGGTCTTCCTTCGCAAAGCCTCAGTCCAGCCCCGGCCACCCTGCCGAGATAGTGCCGACGGAACCTTATGGATGCGGTTGTCGATACCACTCATCCACGACATGGCAGACCAATGCAAACGCTTCGCGTTCATTGGGGCCGGCAGTCTTTTCTACGGGGATGGCAAGCGCCGTCAGTTGTGATCGAACTTCCAGTTCTGAGAGCAGGTGAAGTCGAGTCGCCAGGATCGTCGCTTCCAATACCGCATGCCGGGCACGGTGCAGACCGAAATAATCGTGGATCCGGCCGGAATGGACAATTTTCGCTTCCAGTCGCGAACGTTCCGACGATTCGTCGCACTCGGTCACTTCAAATTCATACCAGCGGCAGCAATCCTGCAGAACGTGCCCCGGAATCGTTTCAGCGGGGAATGTCGGAGGAGTCTGCTCCAGACGATGCAAAGCGGCACGGGCAATCAACAGCACGTCATCGACAACATGAAAGACACCGTACGGATGCTGCCGCAGGTTTTGGAACGTCGTGGACGTCTGAAACGGTCGCAGCGTTAAGCGCGTCATGGAAGCATCGACGATCGGCCCCATCGGGGCCAGGTTGATCTTCCCGGCAGCATCCTGGCTGGTCACAAGCCCTTCAAGAATCATTGTGTCAGTATTTCCCTGTTTTTAAACTCAATCATGCTTTCGCCCTGGAATCCCAGTCCAGTGTGTATTCTCCGGAAGAGTCTCACCTTTCATGACCAGTGACAAGTCATCAACCGATGCACCCCGCTCGATGACTGTGTCGTACAGGATCAGCGACATCGAACCCAGGTGACATCCCGCTCCGATATTGACTGTCGACATCTTCATCACGCGGTCTTCAAACAAGTGAGTCTGCAGCGTGCAATCGTGATTGATGGCGGCATCGTCCCCGATTTGTACCAGATCGAATTCTGTCAGTTCTGTTGTATCCAGATAAACTCGCTTGCCGATTCTGGCCCCGAGTAATCGAAAGAACCAGCAGATGAAGGGAGTCCCCGCCAGCAGGTCCAGAAAGAATGGGGCGGCGAAATTATCAAGCAGAGCGGTGACCGCTTCAGTTCTCCAGACGAATGGACTCCACAACGGACGCTCACACGGTTGGTATCGCCCCATCATCAGCCACTTAAAGGCTGCCACCCCAATCATGGCCGTTAATCCGGCCAGGAAGTAGAACAGCGGAAACAGGGCTGCGATCACCCAGATGTCATACGTGCCATACATCAGCAGCACGACAGACAACAGGACATTGGTGATCATGATAAAAAACGTCGACGGCAGCGTGATCCGGAAGAATTCAATGAACAGCCGCTGCGCGACCAGCCACGAGGTCGGGCGAAATGTCTCTTCGACGGTGAAGCTTGAATTCACCTGCCGCTGTGGAAGCAGAAACGGAGGCGAACCGAGCCACGATGAATGTGTTGGCATTAGAGCGGGCGGCATCGAAAGACAGCCGATCAGGCTGTTTCCTGGCAACCGGGCACCTACCGGGACCAGTGCGCTGTTACCGACGAACGTCCGCTTCCCGATCGTGATCATATCAATGGTCACAGCACCATTTTGGACCTTGGCGGCCCCCAGCGACGCGGCGTCTGCGACGAAGCTTTCGTCATCGATCTGCAGGCAGTCTGGAGAAACAAATGATGCGGTTGAGATCTCGGCACGGCGACCGATTTTGGCCCCCAGCAACCGGTACCACGGGGCCAGATACAGCGTTGAATAGAGTGGGCCAATGACATCGAGACTCAAATCGAGAGTCCGGTCGACGAGCCATTTGCGGAAATAGAAGGACTGGTACAGTGGGTATGTCCCTGGCTTGACTCGCCCCAGCAGAATCCACTTAAGAATCGCGATTTCCAGGCTGACGAGAATGACGAACGACAGTGCCACGAATGGAGAATAGATCAGGTAGTAGTAATAGTCGTCGCGGTAGTTCAGATGGGCCATGGCCACCATCCCGGGGAAGAACGCGGCCATTGGCAACAGCGGAAACAGCATGATTCCCACAGCATAAAACACCCCGTAGACAAATCGCCGTGTCAGGCCAGGCCTCGGCACGCGGTTGACGTCGGCCACGCCACCATTCTTCTTGCTGGCAGGTGACCCATGCCAGGTTTCGCCAGCCGGGATCACGCCACCGCGAGGTACCAGCGAGAGATCTTCCAGCGACGAATTGTCATGCATCCGGGTCGATGGCCCCAGTACAGACCGCGTTCCCACAAAGCAACGAGCCCCGATCTCGATCCGGCCGATTGTCAGCCAGCCATCGGTCACGGTCGCTCCCGTGAAATGCGTATCCGCCCCCAGGCAACTGTCATCTCCGATTGACAGCATGTCAAACATCGCACCACCGTCGTTTCCGAGGTAGACGTTGGCACCAATGCGCGCCCCCATCAGCCGGTAGTACCAGTTCAATAGTGGCGTTCCCGTCAAATAACTGGTAGGAACAATGCTGCGAAAGGCTTCTGCGAACCACCAGCGCAGAAAATAACTTCCCCAGACGGGATAGCGCCCCGGCTTCACGCGCCCCAGAACCAGCCATTTCACCGTGATCGACAGAACGATCATCACCGGATAGAGCACTGTCAATGTTGCCAGGGCACATGCGGCCGCCTCGACCATCGGGTACTCGTCATCCATCATCACGGTATAGGTCAGGTAGGGGGCCAGCCACTGGAGCGAAAAGAATCCCACCACGAAATACATCGCGAAAAGTTGCACTGCCCCGGCCCGAAAATACTGCCACGACGTCGCCCGGTAGATTTCGCGCGGAGCTGTCGTCGAGCCTGTGGCGTTCGCAGCAACGCCATGACGCGCTCGTATCGCTGCCGCCATCTGCTCAATCGTCGGGTGATCGTAAACGTCCAGCATCGAGACATCGTGAAAGTCAGGTTGCGTGCGCAGGCTCGAAACCATTCGTGCTGCCAGCAACGAATGACCACCCAGATCCAGAAAGAAGTTGTCAGACCGACGAACGCTTGAATGAGGAAAGACCTCCTGCCAGGCATCGCGAATGACCCGTTCGATTTCATCAACCGGAGACCAGTCGCCACCAGACGCTGCACTTGCCACAGATCTGGGTCCGCGCGGAGCGGGAAGCCGCTTTCGATCGACTTTGCCGCTGGTCAATGTCGGCAAACCATCAATCACTTCAATGATCGTGGGGACCATGTAGACAGGAAGTCGCTGCCGCAAACTGGCGCGGATCGCTTCGACGTCGAGTGAATGTCCCTGCCGCAGAACAACATACCCCACCAGTTCCTGAATCCCCGGAGGGTCCTCCAGAACTGCTGCCGCTGCCGAAAGGACTCCCTGACATCGAAGTAATTCTGAGTCGATTTCAGACAGTTCCACTCGAAATCCGCGAAGCTTTACCTGTCCGTCCGCGCGACCCAGGAACTCCAGATTCCCTTCCGTCGTCCAGCGAGCCAGGTCACCTGTTCTGTAGTATCGACCCGCAGGTGCTCCGGAATCCGGGAGTTTCAACTCGAGAAACCGTTCCTGCGTCAGATCATCTCGTCCAACATATCCCCGCGCCAGTC
>CAZSTW010000095.1:4873-22900 GCA_964609845.1 uncultured Planctomycetaceae bacterium
GTCCGACGCCACCCAGCAGCAGTTCGCCAGAATCACCCTGATTGACAACTTGCATCTGCTCATTGACGACAAACGCAGAATAGCCCGGCAATGGCTTTCCAATGGTCACGCGAGCCGTTGGGTGACACTCGGTCCACGTTGCGATGACAGTCGCTTCGGTTGGCCCATAGGTATTGAACATCCGCCTGCCCGGTTGACACCAGCGCTCGACCAGGTCGCTGGAACAGGCCTCGCCCCCGACGATCAGCAGTCGGACGGACGGAAGCGATCCTTCCATCATCGACAACAATGTTGGCACGCAGGACAGTACCGTGACCCCCGCTGCAGTGAGTTGAGCTGGCAAGTCGGGGCCCGCGTGGACCATCGCGGGCGTTGCTGCAAAAAGCGTGGCCCCCGCACACCAGGCAAGCCAGAACTCCTCAACCGACGCATCGAATGCCACGGAAAATCCCTGATAGACTTTGTCATCAGGGCGAATTTCAAATCTGGCCGCCTCCGTCAGAACGAGATGAACAACGCTTCGGTGTTCAAGCTGCACTCCTTTGGGCTTACCTGTCGATCCTGAGGTATAGATGACGTAGCAGAGATTCTTCGGACTGCGGGCCATGTCGGACGCGACCGGTTTTGTTGCTGGCCGCGACGCTATCGAAGGCCATTCTTCATCCAGCAGAATGATCCGTCCGGAAAATCCCGCCAGTCGCTGCCGGAATTCACTTGTTGTCATCACAATCTGACAGCCACAGTCCTGCAGAATGTATTCCACCCGCTCTGTGGGGTACTCGGCATCGAGCGGCACATAGGCTCCACCAGACTTCAGAATTCCCAGCATTGCGACCGAAACGTGCACTGAGCGGGGCAACCAGAAAGCAACGCACGTTTCGGGACTGACTCCCAGTTCGGTCAAGAGCCCGGCAACCTGATTGGCCGCCACGTCCAATTCACCGTACGTCATCGAGTCGTTACCACAAATGACGGCGGTCTGATCGCGGCTCAATTCGACCTGCCGTTCAAACAACTCATCCAGCAGCATGCCAGTACTCTGGAGTACAGAGTTTGATTCGGTCGAATCGTGCAGAGAATTCATTCGGGCGAAGTTCTTGTTACACAGGCAGTCGTGGCTGAAAGGACCGGACTATGTCGACGTACAATTCGACCAAACTGAGTTTTCACAGTTCGCGCCGGCCTCATTGATCAAGTACCAAACCCTGGAAGATCTGCAAAGTGCCGTTTACAAAGCTGACAACAGTGCAAGCTCTCGGGTTCGTGCCCGGGATTCGAAAACAGTCTTCACTCAGGAGGAGGGGTGCCACGATCTTGGAGTCTTCGACAAGGTCGTGTGAAATTTTGTTTCGAGCTCATTTCAAAACCAATCTCTTCACATGCCGATGAAATCTCGACAACGCTCTGTATCCATCGAAGACACGGCCTTGTCGCGGACTCCAAGACCGCGGCACCCGTTGCTTAAGTTGGAAATCTCAGTTCCACGCAGATCCTTCCGCGCAGCTTTCGAGGAGACCGAGTGCACCTGTCGTGGTGGGCTTCAGGGAAATGCAACCTGCGCAAGCCGTTTGAATTCACCGTCGATAGCATCTCCCTGATAAAAGGAGATCCATCCCCGGACGGATCGCGATTCACCCGGCGGGCAGTCCTCCACAACGGGATCGGAATGCACACAGGGACAGGGAGGATTCCCCCAGGCACGACCACATCGCTCCCAACCCACAATGATCCAGCGATTTCCCGTGGTGTCATGACAGGCGGCAAACGGAGATGCCAGCTTTTTGTTGTCGTTGGTCAACTGCTCGAACCCCTTCAATCCCGCCAGCATGACACACATCTGGATTCGCAATCCGGTCAGCGGTTGATCAGTCCCGTTCGTGACTCGGAATTCCATCCGCACCCCTTCTTTCGCTGGTTCCACATGCGACGACAGGGTGACTTTGTTGGGCAGGGTTCGCTTCAGGTCCAGGACATGATGCGGCAGGCGCTGCCACTCCATCGGTTCCAGCGTTTTCTGTTGTCGATCCCACATCGTTGGGACATGAGTATGTGCCAGATACAGAAGCTCTGGCTTACCGGCCGCGGGCTCACACCAGACCGCTTCAGGGACGTCGGCGACCGCATATCCACCGTCATCCCATGGTGCGAATACGCTGATTTTGGTTTCACGCTGAGGGCGGATAGCTCCATCACGAAAACCGGTCCGGGGATGCCTTCCGCCCGGATAAGGAAGAACGTGCACACCTGATTCTTGCCGAACTGGTCGTTGCTCTGTATTCATCCCCAGGCGTTGCACGGCCTTTTGAACGTCATCTGCTGACATTCCCAGCGCCGCACCTGCTTCCGCTGGCGTCCAGCGATTGTCAATCAATGCATTGGTCAGCCAATATCGCAAGTCATCATCGTTGTTGGCCGGACGTGCGTTGAAACCATTCTTACCCGATTCCAACAGCTTCTTCCGGTCTTCCATCACACCCTGCGGGTTGGCTGGAGTGATATTGGGGTCGACGTATTTCGCCAGATCTCGCATCGCGATCACGGTATATTTTTCGTCGGCCAGGAATTGCATGTACGCTTCGAAATCTTTCTGGCGAACACTGACCCAATCGTGAGCGGTATCTGGCACGCCGTGAAACTGCAGTACAGCGATCCGACCGTGCCGCGCCTGAGTCACCGCCGTCTTCAAGTTATCGAGTGTCCATTTCGGCCGTGCATCGCCTGCAGTCGGTAACAGGAGCGGGTGGTCGAGTCCCGGTTCATAGGCGAACCCGCCGCCAACTTCATACGAGTACTCGGGGCTGCCACCGCGCCGCGCGAACTTGATTCCGAGGTCCTTGAGCGTCGCAAGGTGTTTGGGTGTAAAGGCGTTTCCCGGGTAGGCAAAGCTGACGGGTTCGGGAATACCATGTTCACGGCAGCGTGTGTTGATTGCTTTCAGTGCCTGGCCTAACTCTGCCGGCGACTTACCCGTCACCGCGCCATGGTCGATCGTGTGATTTCCAATTTCAAACCCATCCTCATGCAACTGGAATATCTCTTCCCACGACATGTAGTCGCGCTTGTTGGTGGCAAAGTCCCATCCCTCCGTGACGAAGAACGTGGCTCCAAAACGATGTTTCTTCAAAACAGGACGCGCCACCGTAAAGTGCGATTTGCTGGCATCATCAAACGTCAGCACAACCAGTCGATCTGGGATCGACTCCAGCGTTTGAGCAGAAAAAACTGACACGATAAATGGCAAAGCAAGCAGGGACATGCCGCAACCTCAGGAATTCCGCAGGAGCCGTGAAACAACGCTGTGGTGTGAGTATAGGATGTCCTGATGCCAGGTGCCACGCGAGGAATCGACCGTGCTGCGGCGAGTGCCCGCGCGGTCAGTCGCTGAAATTGGGGCGACCGCCGGGTGCCACAGGCGGCGGCCTTGAGCCGCCCGTGCCGATGAACCATCGACGAGTTACCTTGGTGAGGCACCCTCAATCATTGTTCGCGTCGGTACTCGATGTGATATTGCACGCCTTCCGAGTGTTGGAATTCGCCCATGGCATATGCAGGCTTCTCGACACAAATCGCTTGAAGAACGATCACCGTCAATTGCTGAAAATGACTATCGGATGTCACCAGCAGACTGCGGTATGGCAGTTTGAGCACGGGCGGCCCAAAGCTGCCGCCCGTGACACCCGGCGCATTCTCGCCCGCACCTGATCCAACAGTCGGGGCTGTTCCGTAATTTGCGGACTGTTATTCAAAGCGGCGCGAGTTGGTATTCTGGCTGTTTCTGTGTTTTTCTGAGGCGCGGCAGTTGATAACTTTCGCTCCAGTGCCAAAAATTCAGCTAGATCAACAGGTTCTGCCATTCAATCCACTCCCAGCCATTGCGGAGGTCCTTGAAATAGGCCGACAGGTCGCCAACATAGACCGAATCTCGCCAGAAAAGACGGAATTGACAGGTTTCCAGAAAAGAAAGATTCCGTCTAATTATAGTTCTCCGACAAGCACATGCCACTCAATACCGAATCCTTCGTTGCCCAGAATGCGCGTTGGCCGAAGTCCGGTCGCGTGATACTCGCGCAATCTGACGAAGACTCGGTCATTGTCTATCAAGCATACCGTCCATCAATCGGGCACTTTGCAGCGAAGAATGGCTACTTTGGCGGTGATTTCAGCATGTCACGCATGACGTGGATCAAGCCGAATTTCCTTTGGATGATGTATCGTTCCGGCTGGGGCACGAAAGAAGGCCAAGAAGTAACTCTGGCCATTCGATTGGCCCGTAGCGCTTTTGATGAAATACTCAGGCAAGCGGTTCATTCAAGTTTCAATTCGAATGTGTATGCGTCTCACGATGACTGGAAACAGGCAGTTGCAAATTCCAATGTGCGACTGCAATGGGATCCCGATCATGGGCCATCTGGTGCGCCACTCGAACGTCGTGCAATTCAACTCGGCCTGCGCGGGCCTGTTGTTGAAAAGTATGCTCGTGATTGTGTTCTTGGCATTGAAGACATTTCTGAATTTGTCGCCCAACAACGGCAAGCGGTAAGTGCTGGTAAACGCGTGAGCAAATCTAAGGTGTCAGGACTCTTTGTTTTGATGTTCGATCGCAAATCCGTCGATTGATCGATGGAATCTCGTTACAATTCGGGCCGAACAAGGCGGTCAAGCTGACATTTTGTTGGATGACTCGCCAACAAAATGCACCTCACCTGGGTCGTTCGGCGACTACAAAATGCTTTCAACTTCTGAAGTCGTGAAGCTTCTCGTCGACGATCAGATACTCCTGGCGCTTCCCGAAGATGTTGCGCGTCAGTACAACGTCCTTCCCGTTGCGAGAGATGAAACAGGTCTGCACTTGCTCGTTCCGGCGTCAAGTCCCGAGCGAGAAGCATCGATTGTTAATGAAATACGATACTACGCCGTGGATGACCAAATCAGCTACCAAACAGCAGCGTTGACTGATCTATCTTCGAAGATTGACTATTTATGGTCACAGCTGAAGTCTTCCGTTCATTCATGCGAACGACGTTTCTTCTTTCGTTTTCGCTGTCCCAAGGTATGGACATCGCTCGCGCCCACATCGACTCCTGGAATTCGGTTCTGCGACGTCTGCCATAAGAACGTGTACTATGCATCCACCGCAGATGAACTGGAGCTGCATGCGCGAGCGGGACACTGCACTGCGTATTTCGAGGGGGGCGAACTAACCGGGCTAATCGGTGAAGTGTGCGAAATATGATTCTCAACCTCGTCCAACGCCAGCCGAGCAAGTCGGTCAACTTGACCCGCAGTCGGCGGTGGTACAAAGTGTTGGCGTGTTGATTGGAAGCCCGTTGTTTGTCGCGGGCAAGTTACCCTAAATGTTAGGCGACGGAGGCGATGGCTGTGGGGCACGAGCTTTTCTACCATCCAGGCGACGAGCACATTGGCAGCGTGTCGCTTCGCAGGTGGGAGGAAGTCAGCAAGTTGCTCCCGCTGCTCATGGACTTCGTCAACCGGGCCATGCAGAAGGACTGGCTGCCGGGCGTTGTGCGGGACGTGCGGGTGTTCGCGGGCGGTGTCATAGACCCGCAAACGCCGCCACCGGAGCAGTCGCAACCGGCCGCCGGACCTTTCGCGCTGGACCGGATGCTGTCTGAGGAGTTGCTGGACATGAATGAGGTCCGCATCTTCGAGGCGGCGGAGTGGGATCGGCTGTTCGCATGGTGCGACTTTCTGGAAAACCGCGACGGGACGTATGCTCTGTATCGGCCGCTCGTGGAAGTGCTTCGCCCAAGCTTGGCAGGAATTGTGTTACCTGAGTAAGGTCCGCCTAACCAGTGTATCCGCCGAGTTGCGGTGGTTCGGTTTTTAATATTTGAAATTCTTTTCCCGCAACCGCCTGATGCGGGCCGTTAGGCAGATCGCATGACACTGACTTTTGATGAAGCGGACGTGATCTACCAGGAGTGGTTCGCATCCGGGTACTCGCATAAGAACGTCTTCACAAGGCTCGGCGGTGCGAGAAATTGCTTGCGACTCGTTGTTACACGACAGTTTCTGTTCGTGACATCATGGTTTCCGTTCTCCATTTTTACTCCGATATACGATCTTGAACATCAGATCCCGCTTGATTCGAACCTCTCAATTCGGGAATCATGGTGGTTTATCACATCCTCCTATGTCGTATCGTACCGGGATTCGCGGGGAATGGACCACAAACTGCAGTTGCTTCCTTGGAAGGCGAAAGCATTCACCGAAAGTCTCGCCGCTCATATGGAAACGGCATCTGCTCACAAACCGCACGGGTGCCACGGGCGGCGGCCTTGAGCCGCCCGTGCCGATTCACCATCGACGAGTTACCTTTGTCAGGCCGCCTCTGACATTGTTCGTGTCGGTACTCTCGATGTGATGTTTGTTTCATACGAGCGTTGGGATTCGCCCGTGACACATGCAGGCATCGTCGACACAAATAGCTTGAAGAACCGATCGATTACTGAAAAATGACCATCGAATTTCACCAGTACTCTGCGGTCTGGCACTTGAGTACGGGCAGTCCAAAGCTGCCGCCCGTGGCACCCGGCGCGGTCAACTTGACCCGCAATTGCTGGCGGTTCAAAGTATTGTTCGGAGGCCCGTAATTCATCGCGGGCAAGTTACCTTCCAGTTCTGTTGCCAAGCCCAATACGTCATGGATTTGCCAAGCCCTGCATTGTGGACCGCGTTTCAGGATGGGCACCGTTTCGAGACCGTGCGTGGCATGATCGAAATGCGTTGCCGCGATGTTGGTTCGTTGGTGCTGCCGAGCGGCAGGATCGTTGTATGCGATCCTCAATTCGACCTCGTCCAAGAACCGTTCTCTGTTTCCGTCGAACCCGACGAATACCCGGTCTATCTGGCGCGGACTGACCTGCCGGAAATCGCGCTAATGATGGTACGGTTCACTGATGGAGAGCCCGTTCGATGGGTTCGATCGAAACCACCATTCTTCTCCGTTGACAGCGCAACTGGGTGCATCATGGATGCGAAGCTGGCTCGCATGCTGATCCGCGCATCGGAAAATGATCGATTTGATCGCCACTGGAAACAAGTGACCGACGCAATGGAAGAAAACGATGGATTATGGGGCAATGTGTGCTTGCACGACGAATCCCGCGCGAACATGATTGCGTTCCGTACTATGGGAGGTGATGGAGCATTCTGCTCCTACTTTGGCTACTCGAAAGATGATCAAGTGACATGTCTGGTGACGGACTTCTTCCTTGCAGAGTTGGTCGCCAATTAGGCAACAGAGCCATCGCATACACGGGAGCGGCGGTGGCCAGCGTTTTTTGAATCAACGTCAACTCCAGCCGCACCGTGATGCGGAACGTTCGCAATCACCACTCTCGGAATCGAGTAACTCATGAGATTCCTTTTCCTCAATGTGCTAACGATGGTTGCACTCTTCGCATCTGGATGCGGTTCAAATACCGCAAGTGGACCGTTCGGTGCTCCGAAGTCGTCTGCTCTCATGGCCCCTTTTGCTGGGGCCTGGACATTCGAGTTCGAGAAAACATTGGCCGCGCAAATGGCCGCTGGAGTCCGGGACGAGCAGATCGACCAGATTCGGAAGCTGTACGCTTCAAATCCCGCACTTGGCAAGATGCATCCTGATATCACTTTTGATGGGAACGTCGCAGTGGGGGCGGGAATTCTCAGTTCAGAATATCGCTTCTTCGGGATGCACAAACATGATTCAAAAACTTGTGGAAAGGCGTGGCATCACGAGGACAGACATGATCCCGGTGATATGAGTAAGTGTTATGTCCGCCTGGAAGTGATTGACGGGCTATTGCACTTGCAGGTCCACATGCAAGAGGGGCTCCCAGAACTTGATGATCCAGACCTCGCCACGGAGCCCCCAGTCGAAGGCGATCCATTGAAATGTGATGTTGATACCATGGCGGGCAACAAGCCGGGAGATTGGGCGGTTTACGTTTTTTCTCGCCGTCAATGACCCCATATCCACGATCAATCTCGAAAAATGATCATTCGGCGGCGTAGGGACGTTCTGATTTCAGGGGTTGCTATGATAAATCGTCTGTCAATCGTCTGGCCGATTTTGGCTGTCTGGCTGACAGTCGGTGTGGTGCGTGCGCAGGACCCGGTTCCACCGCGCTCAGTGAAAGTCCTCCCCATCTTCTTCGTCCCGAAGGGACAGCCGGGGCCTACCGACGAGCAGGCCAAAAAGCTCCTGCGGCATCTCGATTGGTCCCAATCGCGCTATCGAGACCTCCTGGGCAACCAGTGTACGTTCGCCATTGCGGAAGGGAAGCCGCACGTGTACCAGGCGGAGCGCGAGTTGGCGTTCTACCGCGCCGAACCCGAAGGGGGTGCCCCCCAAATGGTCGGTGAGATGCTCAGGGATTTGAACATCAACCGCTACAACTGTCCGTACGTCCTTCTTCTGCTGGTGATGAATCCGAAGGATGATTTCCCCGTTGGTGGAGGTCGGCCGCTGAACGGCGGGGTCAACACCGGCGGGGGCGTGATCCAACTTTCGTCATTCGCCCTGGATCGCATTCCCAACTTCCAATCGACGTTGCAGCACGAACTCGGGCATGCCTTCGGACTGCCGCATGTGGACGCCTACGGGTACGACATGGCGTCGAACGACTCGATCATGGCCTACAACCGCAAGCACCACACGAAGGAGTTCACGCCGAGCGAGACGCCGGGGAAACTCATCGCGGAGGATCTCCGCGCCTTGGCGCTCAACCAGCGCGTGTTTCCCAAACTCCGATTCGATCCGACGAAAGATATGCCGTCGGGATACTCGTTGGCGGGGCGGATTGTGCCCCTCGGACCCATGAAGATTCCTGGCCTACCCGACGGTATCAAGGTGACGACGGATTCAGGAGAGGAGTTCAACAGCAAAGTCAGCAACATTGTGCAAGGGCAGATCTTGCCGAGCAAGAAGATCGGCGCGGTGACCTACGATGCGAAGGCGATGTGGCACTCGGCAAAATCCACGACGGGTTGGGTCTCAGTGAAAATCACATTTCCGTATGAAGTGGAATTGACGCGCCTCGCGGTTCACTCGCAGCACAGCGGCGATTATCACGCCGCCCAGGCAGTACGTGTTTCCGTGCAAGATTCCGAACGCCGGTTTCAGGCCGTCGCCAAAGCCGGCCTGAAATCCATCGACGAAATGGTGAACCTCCCGAAGACGAAGGGGCGGGTGTGGCAGTTCGAGTTTCAGGCAGGGGAGAGCGGGTTCGTGGTTCTTCGGGGCCTCCAATTCTTCTTTGGTGACGATGAACTGTTTCCGCCGTTGGTCCCATACCAGCCATGAACGGCTCGAACGGTAAGCGCCGGGTGCCACGGGCGGCGGCCTTGAGCCACCCGTGCCGATGAACCATCGGCGCGTTACCTTGGTGACGTACCCTCAATCATTGTTCGCGTCAGTACTTGAAGTGAAATGCCGTGCGCAGGATTGGCGACGTTGACATGGTCGTCGCTGCACAAGGTCTCGGGCAATTCACCTCATGCGGAATCACTGCTGGCGTTTCGAAACGTGTCTCTCATTTCGTCTCGACACGAAGAATTGCTTCGCAGAATCACCTATTTCGGCGGTTCTACGTTAGGCAGCTTTTGCAGCGGCGGGCGATCCTGAGCGGTCGCGGGATCGTCGGTGTCGGCCGGGGCTGTGCGCGGCCGGATCACCCGAATGTGTTCAAACGGGTCTGGAATCGAGAGACGCAGCAACGGAATCGGTACCGGGGTTGCCAATGGCACTCCTGTTGTCAGCTGTGCAAACGCGAACTTGTCCGAAGGATCGTCAGCCGCCAGCGTGGCTGGCTCCGCGACAGACGGGAATCTTGCGAGCGTGGGAGGATGATCTGGATTGGGGCCAGCCGCGAAGACTCGTGGTGCCGTCGGTTGGATCGGAAACGTGGGGCGAGTTGGATCAGTCTCGCTGGCCAACGTGGGGATATCGAGGACAGGACGCTTGAATGAGACGGGTGCAGACTCGGTCGCCAGTACTGAGGAGGTACCCGGGAAATTGCCGTATGGCAGTGACCACAGGTGAGCCGGAATTTTTTCTGCACCGAACTGGCGTGGTTCAACCGGTTGCCCGACCATCGGAATCGGCGGCAAAGTGACCTGCTGTGGTGGCACCAGGCGGTCGGCAAGAAATTGAGCACAGGCCGTCTGCGTTGCCGCCTGGATGGTAGCAAACATCAGCATTGCAGTGACGGATCTGGAACAAATCATGATAAATCTCACGAGGGACCTAAGCTTGCAAACAGGTCTTGTCGGTCGAGCGTTTTGGCAAGGTCGGGTGACTCGCGCCGAACAACGCTTGCACACGATTGGAACCGGACGCTAGCGCGTTCCGGCTGATGGATCAATTCAAATATCTCGTTGTGTGACTCAATGCTCGTACCAATTCTTTTACGGAACCTGAATCACCAATGACACGTCAGTACCAATATCAGGCAGTGCTTTGGCGTTTGTATCCAGCTTGATCAATGGTTCGTCCTTCATCGTCAGGTTGGTTTGAAAGACGGTTTCATCTGTGACTGGGAAAATGGCGATCAGCGTTCCCGTGTTATCGGCACCATAGACCGCTTCCGGCTTATTTGGATCGAGTTGCTTGGAAATCGATCCGGTAAAAACCCACTTGAGAGGTGGCATTGTCTTGGCGGTTTTACGATCGACCAAAGCCTTTTCGATGGGAAGACGCTTACTGATTCCTCCTGCTCCCGGAAGATCGAGGAATATCTTGACTTCGGGGCCCTCAGCAGCCGCCCCTTCTCCCTTGGCGGGTTTCCCCGGCTTCAGCCCCAGGCTCTCCAGAGCCTTGTGAATGTCACTCGGTTTGGCTTCAAACGTCACCACGGTTTCGTGAGCCTTCTGTCCCTTGGGAGCCGCTGCGATCACTTCGATCGGATAGACTTCGGCCAGGTTGGGCAGCTTGCGCGGAGCAATTTTGCAGGCGACCGTGACAGTCTTCTTTTCCTTGTCGACCTGGATCGCTGCAGGTTTTTCCTGTGCCATCGCATGACCGCAGATCTGAATAGAAACCACCATCGCAGCGACTGCGAACGACCGGATCAGCCGGTGTTCCAATAAATCCGTTGTCAGTTTCATGGGTGTGACTCCGTCTCTCTGAATGTGTGATGCCCCACACAATGACAATTCTGTTTTCGACAATTCATTTGTCCCCGATGCAAACCACGGCGGTCGCAACCTTGGTCGGTGATTCCAGATTGCAGGTTGCGACGTAAAGTCGGCCGCTCGCAATCACGGGACCGCCATAAACCATTCCCGGAGCCTGGACTGCACTGTCGGTTGCCAGATTCAGCGACCAGACCTGCTTGCCATCTGACAGCTTCAAGCCTTGGACAAATCCCTTCAGGTCCGCAACGTAGACCATTCCATCCGCGACGGCAGGACTGGCGAAGTACGGAGCCACGGGATCTGTTTTCCACTGTTCTTTTCCGCTGGCCACTTCCCACGCACGTACGCAACCGTCCGTTGCCGTAAAGACCGCGATGCCATTTTTGACCGCGATCGCCGAGACGACTCCGGCAGGAATCTCTTTACGCCACTTGACCGAGCCATCCGTCAGTGAAACAGCGACGACTTCCCCTTGCGCCTTGGGAAGATCACGTGGCTCAAGCCTGACACTGCTGCATCCCACAAGCACCAGATCACCAGCGATTGTCGGCCCGGCCCAGGGATTGTGCTTCAAGGGGGTCTTCCAGGCCTCGCTGCCGTCAGCCAGTTTCAAACCGATGATCGAACGATCTCCTGTCTTTTCCACATCCAGAAACGCAGACGTCACGATGACTCGATCACCCGCGACGGCAACCGAGGAATCAACATGCCATTTTCCGGCCCCTGACTGCCAGAGGAGCTTTGGCTTGGGTTTGGGAAGTGAATCTTCACTGGGAGGAATTGCGAAATCGGGATCGACCTTCTTTTCCCGCTCATATTTCGCCTGCAGCTCTTTCCACTGGGCGTCGAGAATCACTTGTGCCTGGGCGGCATCAACTTCTTTTCCGTTCAGTTCCAATTTTCCAGGATCCACACAGATAACGCCTGCATTTCCTCCACCGATCAAAACGCGACCGTTGGCGATTGCCGGCGAACCTTCCATGTGAACCAGTTGGCCTGGAACCGGGTATTGCCACAAGGGCAAACCGGTATCGAGTCGCACACCGTGCAGGATTGCCCCATCGGTCTGGTGCATCCCGTCGCCAAACACGACGAGATTTCCGGCGACAGCGGGGGCCGAGACTGTCGGGAGTTTCAGATAAGGGACGGCTTTGGTCCATCGGACTCGCTTTGGTCCGGCGGCAGGGTCGATGGACATCGCCTGAAACGATGATGTATTGAATGCGGCTAAAGACGAGACCAGCACCAGATCACCGGCCGGAACCGGAGCGGCGATGTAATGGTCGGTCGATTTGTGAGCCCAGAGAACTCGCCCTGACTTCGGGCCAGCGGAATTCTCGACGGCACCTGTTCGGGCGGCATTCCCGCGCGCCGTAGGCCAGTCCGCCGCCAGCATGACGAATGGGCATATCCCCACTGACAGTAGTGCGGCAAAAACCTGAGAACGCAGACTCACATTCGACTCCATTTCACTTACATCAAACTTCGCGTCACTGACCGGACAGATCTGGCAATACGAATTAGCGGACCGTCACTGCGGTCACTTTGGGGCGACCCAGCAATACCGTGGATTCCTGTCCTTCGTTATTCATCAGCAGGTCTGTCGCACCATCTTTGTTGATATCAGCGGCTGCCAGACCGCGTGTATTGAAGATCTGCTGAGAGAGTCCGAGTTTCTCGGTCACTTCTTCGAATTGCCCTGTTCCCTGATTGCGATAGCAGCGATTCGTCCCTTTCAGGCATCCGACGATCAGATCGAGCTTTCCGTCACCATCGAAGTCGACTGCGGTGGCTCCCAGGGCATTTCCCATAGGCTGCGCCAGTGCGCCCGACTGCGCCGTCGCATCGGTCAGAACGCCTCCACGATTTGCATACAACCGGCTGGCCCCCTCTTGCGGTACGAACAGTTCGGGCAGGCCATCCCCGTCAAAATCCGCAAAAACTGGTCTCACGCTGCCCGAACGAAACTGAACCGCTCCAGCCTTGGGTTCAATAAACCCTTGTGGGGTATTCATCGCCAGCACCCCGGTTCCAGCACTGAACAGGAAGTCGCTTCGACCATCGTTGTTGATGTCAGCCACGGCAATGTGATCCCCTTTAATCCGTCCGGCGAGACCATTGGGGCCAAGCCCGGCAGGGACGGAAAGATCTTCAAATCCGGCCCCCGTGTTGCGATAGAGTCGCAACCCGAGGAATCCGTTGGCCAGCAGGACGTCCGGGCGCTTGTCACCATCGTAGTCGAGCCACGCGGCACAGGTGACATTGTAGTAGGCTTCCTTGGGCAGGATTGCCGAGTC
The DNA here is from genome assembly GCA_964609845.1 of uncultured Planctomycetaceae bacterium. Lineage (GTDB taxonomy): Bacteria > Planctomycetota > Planctomycetia > Planctomycetales > Planctomycetaceae > Schlesneria. Next base: position 18,313 of record CAZSTW010000095.1, read on the forward strand.
ATCTTTAAACGCGGCTCCTTGATTTGTCAGCAGCCTGGGACCAGTCGAAGTTGCCAACAGCAGGTCGGGTTTTCCGTCAGCGTTGTAATCAGCCCAGTCAGCGCTGCGTGCTCCGCCTGAATATGGCAGCGGCAATTCGCTGAGAGATGTTCCGTCCATCTTCATCAGCGAGACTCGCCCTAGTCCGTAGAAACAGAAATCGGGCTTGCCATCACCATCGGCATCGGCCACAGCCACACCGCGCGCGTCAGGTCCGACAGAACTGACTCCGGCAATATGAGTGAACCCCGGCATCCCCTCAATCGCGCGGAAGTCGTCGCCACCCCAGCCGACGAAATCACGCTGCGCGTTGTAATCCTGAATCCGCAGACTCGCCTTGATCCGCTGAATCTTGGCGGTACGCATCTGCAATGCGTTCTTGTCGCCATCGACCATGCATGGAACAACCACTTCCTGGCCAGCGATCATCGATTGAACGATCGACACCAGTTTCTCGGGAGAACCGGCGTAGCTGCGGAGCATGTACGGTTCCCCGTGACTCATGTTCCACCATTCGCCACCGTTGTACGCCTGGTACCAGTAGTTACCGATGCACGTTTCGCTGGCACCACCGTTATTGAAAAAGACGGCCGTCTTTCCCGGTTCGGCCCAGTCCATGATCGCTTTCCATTCACGTTCATGGAACCCACCGCGACCAATGTTATGCTTGGTCGTTTCCCCCGCCATGACTCCCTTCAGATCCTGCACTTTGCGGAACAGGATCAGGTTTCGCTCCTTGTCAACTTTCTCGACACGCAGCACCGTGATCGCTGTCGATTCCAGGACAACCCGTCCGAGCGTATAGGCGATTTCGACGTACGCGAGGGCTTGCCGAGCCGCAACTGCGGTGATGACAAGGAACAGCCCCAACAGGTATCTCCGTCGTGAACTCCATCGCTTCGACATGCGGTTTCTCCGTTCGTTGACTCACGATTGGTCGAGTGCAGGCCCCGGACCTGAAACGAGCTGGTTGAACTTTGTTTCCAGTGACTAGTCCTTGGCGGCAACTGGCAGTCCCGCGAGGCGTTCCTGAGCGGCCTTGGACCAATCGGTGTTGGGATAATCCTTGATGACCTTTTCGAGCAGCCGGACGGCCTGACGAGGTTGTTGCATTTCCTGGAAAATGCGTGACGCTTCCAGCAGAGCCACAGCACTCCATTCCGGATAGTCATAGGTGAACGGAACCACCAGCAGGGCGTTGGCGGCTTCGGGGAGTCGCTTCTGTTCCAGGCGGCACATCGCCATCTGGTATTGAGATTTCGCGGCAACTTCTGTGGCCGTTTCATTGATCACCTGCTGATAGGCATTGGCCGCATTGTCGAACTGCTTCAGGTTCTGCCAGGCCCAGGCAACTCCATAGCGAGCTTCCTGTTTCCAGGGGCTCTGCCCAAACCGGTTGATCAATGTTTCGTGTGCCTGACGACTGAGGTCCCATTGCGTTGCCAGCGCATAGGCATGTCCGAGTCGCAACATGGCACGGTCACTCAGTCCAGCGATGTTCTGCAGCGGCCCCTGATCGCGGAACGGGATCAGCAGTTCAATGGCTTTCGGATAAGCTTTCAATTGAATCTGGCATTCCCCCGCGCGGAAGCGGGCATCAGGAGCCAGCGGGCTGGTGGCATTGGCCGTGACCGCTGCATATTGTGAAAACGCTCCCGCAAAATCCTTCTTGGCAACCAGGCAGACACCCAGTCTCATCCGCAGTCGCTCTTCCACATCCGGAGTCGGCTCTTGCGTCAGGGCATCATTCAGGAGTGCAATGGCGGGATCGAGTTCATCGCGGCGCGATTGCATTTCGGCCAGTTCCAGGCGGGCAGAAATGCTCAATGGAGAATCCGGTCGAGCAGCAATCAAGGCAGCATACTGGTCACGAGCCAGTTTCTCTGACGGCTGAACCGGAATGACGGCTGCGGGGAATTCAGGCAGTCGCAGATTGACGACACCTTTGAGTCCTGCGGGTTGTTTGGCCGCTTCCTCAGCCTGCTTTTTCAGGGCCTCGTCAACCAGTTTCTTGCGTGCCGCGTCGATTTCAGTATCGGCAACCCATTGATAGCACCAGGCGGCGTCGTACAGCAGTTGCTGATGGATTTCGGTGCCGGTCAATTTTTGTTGAACCGCAAGTCCAGCCTGGGCCACGAAGTATTGAGCCGTTTCCGTCAATTGCTTGACAGCATCGGCCAATTGCGTCGTTGCTGCGGTAATCTCTTCAGGCTTGGCATCGGTTCGCGCCAGAATTGCTCGTGCAGCTGCAAGCCGTGGTGCGTGTTCTTCATGTCGGCATTGACCTGACCGCCAGCCGGCATCTGCGGCCTGAGGGCTATTCGGAAATCGCTGCTTCAGGTTATCGAACAGAGTTCGAGCTTCGGTCAGCTTCGCGACATCGAGCTTCGCAGGATCCTTTCGGGCCAGATCCTTGATTGCCAGCCCATGGTGATACTGCAGAAGCGGAGCCCAGGCGGCTCGCGTCGGATCATTCATCAGGGCATTTTCGTAATTGGTGCGACCTTCCTGAAGTGCGGCAGCCGCTTCCGTCGCCTTGTTCTGGCTCCGCAGCAATGCCCCCAATCGCAGATAAGCCAGAGGGGCCACGGGAGCTTGCTTGAACGGGTCAGCCTTGAACTTGTTCAGCTCGTTAATGGCACCATTGATATCATTCGTCGCCACCATGCAATTGGCTCGTTCCAATGTCGCAACGGGAGCTTGTGGAGACGTGCCATACTGCTGGCCGATGCGGTCAAACGCCTGTCGGGCAGCTGTGAGACGTAAGGTTCGCTCCTGTGGTTCCGCGATTTGTGCTGCGATACGCTGATAGCAATAACCGAGTTTCAATAGCGCATCGGGCGTCTGAGGTGCTGCTTTCTGTGGCTCATTCCCCTGAGCCGAGACAAATGATTCCAGCCCCTTGATGGCTGCCGTCAGGACTTCAATCTGGCGACCGGCAGCAAGGGCATCGGTCGTGTCCGTCGGCATGTTGCGAAGCAGGCAATCCGCGAGATAATAGGGGACGACAGCCAGTTCCCCCGAACAGTCGGCGGCGGGAATTGCGCTGAGCAGTTTGAGAGCGGTGGGGTAATCTCCCAGCCGATAGTGAGCCAGTGCCTGGCGACCACGTGCCAGCGAGACGTACGTGAACTCAGGCGCTTTATCGATGACAACCTGATATCGCTTCACTGCTTCGCCGAACCATTTGGGAATCTCAGGATTCTTGCTGGCGGGGTTTGTCGGTTCGACGAGTGAACCACGGACGTAGGCGTTTTCCGCAGTCCGGAACAGGACCTCTGGCAGCAGCGTGCTTTTGGGGAACGTCTGCTGGAACTGAGTACTTGCCTGATCGGATTGATCGAACTGTTGAGCGAAATGGAGAGCCGTGACGCGGCGCTGCAGGAACTGTTCGTTGCGATCCGGTGAGTGGTTTTCCTTGAAAGCGGTTTCGTACGTGGCGGCCGCCTGCGGATACTGCTTGGCGAGTTGCTGACAGTCGCCCAGTTCCAGCAGCATTTCGGCACGACGCAATTTTGCGTCTGGGTCTTGAGCGATCTGCTGATTGGCTTTGTCACTCGCTTGAGTGAAACTGGTGATGGCGTTGGCCAGTGCCTGTGCATAGGGCTGTGGTTGTGCAGGATCCGCTCCCCACAGCTGGGCTCGCCCTGTCCACAACAAAGCCCGATCACCCAATTGGGGGTGAGCAATCAATGGCTGCAGCGTTTGAATTCCCTGTGGAAATTGACGCAATTCCACCTGGCACATCCCCGCTCGCAACTGGGCCTCGGGCAGCAGTGGAGATTGAGGATACTGCTGGGCGAACGTCGCAAACCGAGCCTGCGCTTCGGCGGTCTTTTTCTGTTCGAACAACAGCACGCCCCAATGGAAGCTGGCTCGGCTGACGTAGTCGGGTGGGGTCTTGACGAGCGATTCCAGGCGAGCTTTTTCTTCCGGCTGGTTCTGGAACGCGGCCTGGTTCTGCAGTGCCTGCTGAGCCAATCCCTTCTGCTTGTCGTACCCCTTGATGACAGCATCATACAGGTTCACCGCTTCGTCACGTTCATCGGCAACATGATGAACGCGGGCCAGTAGATACTGGGCATGAACACCGAATACAGGATCAGCGAATGGAGCCAGCTGGCTGATTGATCGACCGGCCGCCACGTAGTCCTTCAACAGAAAGCTGGCATGTCCATGCAGATACAACAGTGTTGGAAAGTACTTGCTCTTCTGATGAGTATTCGCTGCGATGACGGGATTCAACAGGTCATTGGCTTCCTTGAACTTTTCGATTCGGATCAGCAATTCACACTGATCACAGAGAGCGCGAACTGACCATTCGGTGTCTGCGGCGATCTGTTCGGCCGTGGGGGCAGGATTGGCCTTGGTCCGAGCGACGAACGCTGCGGCCGCTTCGCCAAATCGCTGAATTGCCGGAGTGAATTGTGCCACGGCTGCAGCTCGATGCTGGGCAGCCTCCTGCGGCTTGGCGATGGCCTGGGCAAGAGCCTCATGACCGAGACCACGCTGAGCCAGTGCGAGGTAATAAAGGGCCAACGGTCGTTCG
>CAZSTW010000095.1:23040-26085 GCA_964609845.1 uncultured Planctomycetaceae bacterium
AACCCCGGCGACGGGATTCAATTGCTCGACAGCCCCCTTGTAATCCTTCTGCGGTGCTTCCAGCAGCGCCAGTGCCAGGCCGTAGCGAGCGAGGTTGGCGTCCTTTTGATTGCCGAACGTCTTCAGGTATTCGCGGTAGCGTTCAGCCGCTGGCCCAAACTGCTTTTCGTTGAAAGCCTTGTTGGCCGCATTCAGGACCTGAACTGCCATTTCCTCGGGCTTCAGTGCTGGCTGTGCCCATGAGGGGGAAGAAAGCAGCGTGACCAGCCCAAACGCGGCACAGGTCTGCAAGAAATATCGGTGCAGGAAATTCGCCCGAATGATCATGTTTGCCCCTAAGATTCAAGCGACTCTTGCCCCACGAAGGAAGGCATCAATCGACTTGCCTGCGTCACAACCACGGAACTGATGTCAATTCATCAGTCCGACCGCGGTTGCCAGTATGTGGGGCGTGGAAAACCAAAGTCAACGAAGATTGTCAGCGACGTCCTGCCGTGACAACCTCCCTGCGGCAACGGTTCCACCGTCGCAAATAAGACGCTGAGGAGGCGGAATGAATCCGTCTCCGAAATTACTACCAAGTGACGAATCTCACTTTGCCAAGCCCAATTGACACTGCGCCAGACACAATGAGACCAATCACCTCGGCAGTAACCTCAGCGACAAACACGCGTTGGCCCGCGTTTGATTTTATGACTGAAAAGCATGAGACTGATGAACTTGAACGGGAGAGATTTGCCCGAACGTGCGTCGAAAGTCTCTCCAGACATAATTGCTCGTATCCTCAATTTGGTTACTCAAAAAAAAGAAATTCTCATATGCAAAACGGACGATTTCCTGGGTTGCAGCCGCTGTGGGCATGTGTGTTGTTTTGCATGGCCGTTGCAAACGCCGATGCGTTTATCCAGAACCTTTTTCCGCTTCAGGAATTCATCGACGATAGCGATTTTATTTTCACAGCAACCGTCGAAAAGGTAGATGCTGCAAAGCCTTCTGCGGTTCTCGTCGTGAAAGATCACTTGAAAGGAAAGGGGCCGTTCACACGGATTCCGATCAATCTGACCGGCGACAAGCAGAAACATACTCCTCAACTTCTGAAGCGAATTGCGCCAGATCTGCCATTGGTCGTTGGAGTCAAGAAACAAGATAACGGAAAATACATGTTACTTGCTTATTCAAATGGAACGTGGTTTCAGGTCCTGGGACAAACGGAAGGTGAGCAAACGCGTTGGGCGTTCACCCATTGCGAAATCTATTTGCGACGGACTTTTTCCGGAACCACGGACGAATTGAAGCAGATCTTGACCGACGTCCTGGCGGGAAAAGCCAAGGCCCCCGCACCGAACCCCAAGGAACCGGCGGGCTTTGGTCCCGTTGTTACGCCAGCTAAGTAATACGGGAACAATCAGGTCTGAATCCGTGCGGCTGTCAACGTATTCTTCATCAGCATCGCAATCGTCATCGGTCCGACGCCGCCGGGAACAGGGGTGATGGCCGAGGCAACCTCGGATACCGATTCAAACGCGACATCACCGACCAGCCGGTCGCCGACGCGGTTGATCCCAACATCGATCACGACCGCCCCCGGTTTCACCATTTCAGCCGTCACGAATTCCGGCTTTCCGATCGCCGCAATGAGAATGTCTGCAGATCGGATGATCTCGGCAAGGTTACGAGTCCTGCTGTGACAAACCGTGACCGTGGCATTGGCCGTGTCACCCTTTTGCAAGAGCATCATTGCCACAGGTTTGCCAACGATTTCACTCCGGCCAAGCACCACGACATGGGCACCGTCAACGACGGTTCCTGATTCCTGCAGCAGTACCTGCACTCCATGGGGAGTACAAGGCTTAAAACGCGGGCGTCCCTGGACCATCAACCCGACGTTTTCGGGGTGGAAGCAATCAACATCCTTCAGCGGGGTGACGGCATCCAGAACCGTCGTTTCGTTGATATGACGGGGCAACGGTAATTGCACCAGGATACCGTGGACGGAACGATCCGAATTCAGTTTTGCCACCAGATCCAGCAATTCTGCCTGCGACGTTGTCCCCGGCAGTCGAAAGAGTTCGCTTGCCATCCCGATCTTCGCGCACGCCTGCTCCTTGTTACGCACATAGACCTGGCTGGCGGGATCATCGCCGACAAGGACTGCGGCGAGTTTGGGGACGACATTTGTCGATTCGCGAAAGGCCGCAACTTCGGCGACCAATTGATTGCGAATGGAGGCTGCGATGGCTTTACCATCAATCAACTTGGCTGACATCGACGTGATTTTCCTTGGTGAACAGGCGATTGTATTTCTTGTGGCGCTCGCATCAGGGAATCGGCCACCATTCGTCAATCTGCTTCTGCAGTTTCTTGACCATTTCTGGTTGTGTGGCAGCCAGATTCGACTCTTCGCGCGGGTCTTTTGACAGATCGTACAGTTCCAGAGGGAGAGTTGCATCATGTGGCTGAATCAGTTTCCACTGATCTTGCCGACACCAGCGAAACTGCAGGCTGGCTGCTGGTTGGTCGATGTCAACGACATCGTGTCCGAAGATCGCTCCATACAGCGCGGTTCGATCGGATTTTCCTCCAGCAGCTGCGATCCTGGCGAGGTCCAGCCCCGGCAGCGGTTCTGTGGGGCTGATTCCGACAGCTGATAATAAGGTCGGAACAATATCGATGGAACTGACAGGTGTCTGGATCCGCTGAGGAGCGATCTTTCCCGGCCAGCGGACGAGGATTGGAGATCGCAGACCACCATCGTAAGGCGATCGCTTGCTCTTGGGAGCAAACTGGGCTGAATCGGGGAGTTGAATCCAGCCGTTATCTGTCACAAACACGACGATCGTGTTTTGAGAGAGTTTCTTCTGATCCAGGTATCCAAGGAGTTCGCCGCAGGTTTCGTCGAACCATTCGCACATCGCATGATATTTGGCGATCGGCAACGGCTTTCCGAGCGCCGCGCTGCTGGGTAAGCGCGCTCTGATGGAGCTCGGTGGTCTGCGCACCGACAGGGAACGGGTGTTCCTGCTGTCAACCACCCACGGTCCCGAG
>CAZSTW010000096.1:0-26044 GCA_964609845.1 uncultured Planctomycetaceae bacterium
ACACGAAGACCGGGCCTTCCTTCGCAAAGCCTCAGTCCAGACCCGGCCACCCGACGCGCCGGCCCACCATCTTTGCCTTGATGAATGTTATTGTGGGTTATGGTGGGCCGGCGCTCGAAGCGAGCTGGTCCCATCCGACTTACTGAAATGCGACAAGCCGTACCTTCAGCTCCTGCAAGGTTGAGTATTCGGCGCCAGATTTGAGGAGAGCCTTCATGCGTACTTTTCGTGGAATGGATCTGCCTGTTGTTCTGTCAGTCGTAGTCAGCTGTTTTCAGCTCATGGCCATCACTTCCGCCCGAGCCCAAGGGGAGTATTCGCCCGTGAGTGAGGCGAATGTGGTCGCCTTGACTCTGAACCACTACTTCACGGCAGACGAGAAGACACACGAACCGGATTTTGCGTGGACGTTCACCAAGACCGACTTCGTCGTGAAGAAAGGCAAAGGGGCGATTCCGGCGGACATAATTGAAAAGCTGCTTTCCAAACGTACGACCGCAGACGAGATTCGAGGCAAATGGAAGTTGGCCGACAAAGGAGGCCAGCGGCTTGTTTTGACGGAGATCAAGGCGGATGACGAAGCCGGAAGAAAAGAAGTGAACCTCAGAATCTACAAAACCGCCCCAAGCGTCGTTCGAATCGGCGAACCGCAGTATGTGTTCAGCATTGGAAAGTGATTCGAGCATTGTCTATGGGTGGCGAGGCAGATTCTCCTACGCCACCAAAACGATAGTGATCGGCAGTTCACCAAGAAGGACGCGAAGAGCACGAAGATGGAAGGCTGAGTTGCAAGGGATTTGGATTCTGAATTCAGTACCCACAATGAGGTTGGAGTAAATGAGTAATGCAACATTAACTATAAATGGGGAACCGGAAAGTCTTGGGCGTGTATGGGTTCATATTCAGCCGGTGCGTTTGGCACCTGTGGCAGAATATCGATTTTGGATACCCAAAGGTCTGATGGACTTCGTTTTTGATGGCACAGACAAGCCAGAGCACGCATCATGGAATGACCATCTTACAAGAGAAGCACATGAGCTAGGGTCTGCAATCATTTCTATTTATTTTAAAAAGATGTCCAATGTTTTGGGAATAAAACATGAGAAATGCCGATGGGTGATCGCAACTTTAGATGCAGCTGTCGAGGATCATGAGGGCATTGAGCTACAAGGGCGAGCTGTACCATTTGATCCAAACAGGTTTGCCCAATAGACGCCACCTTCCCAAGGCTTCCACTTTGCTATCGCTGGGTTGGCAGTCCTCGTGGCTGCCCCGCCGACAGGCTAACCCAAAGGGGTCAGGACTCTTTGTTGTCATTCAACATCAAAGACTCCTGCCCTCCTTTGTTTCGTCCATGCGAAATGCGCCCAACTTCCGATCTCGATCTCCAGATGATACCGTCGTAACATCGCACATTTTCGAAAGCAATTCACAACCAACTCGCGAATCAATCGTCCAGATTTCGTAATCCGCGAATAGCACCAGGACGACTCCGGGGCGAACCTCTCCTAGTACTTCTTTGACAGTTCTTCGTTCACTTTGGAATTCTGTGAGGTGAATGTCTTCTGCCAACGGCCATTTCTCTTTCGACGCGCCAGCGACGATCAGTAAGATGAGATCCGCAGGAAATTGGTCGGAATTGCATCGATGATTTGGCCCAAATCCCGTATTGACGCCAACGATTGCAAACACATTGGTCGTGGATTCTGCAGGCGATTCGAATGAGAATGCGTTTGCAATACCTGGATTCGCCAAAACAGCTTCATTCGTTCGCAATTGATGCGCGTCAAGATAGTCGTGTACCTGCACTCGCCATCCAACACGAGGATGCAGCGAGGGCGGAAGATTTGCATCTGGAAGGCATCCTGTTGATTTGACATGGTTAGCCAGTGCAGTTGCAATTACCGCCAGCTTCGCTTGTTGCGTCTCACGATAAGCGCGAACCTTCTGATGATCGCTGAGAAACAGAATAAAAGCGAAAATCGCACAAACCCCAACAATGGCGATCCCGATCCGCGTGAATCTGTGGTTGTGCGTTTGAATGTTCAACCCTTTCATGCGACAGGCCCGGTTTGGGTCCCGGACGTGGACATTTCAAATCAAAGAATTGGGTAGCACTCATTGTTTTCCACCATCCTCCCCTCTCCACACTTCGCAAAAATACACGACAAAGTAACCGACATCGGCCGGGCGCTCATCGCTAAGCCACGCGGTACCGACTGGGTGGCAGGGGCCGTCGCGAGACGGATGCCCCGTGAACAGCGTACACCGTCACATCAAGTTTCCGCACCTTCCGTAAAGCATTCAGACGCATTCAGACGCGACCACCTCAATTCTGTCAACCTGCGGCAGTGCCTTTCAGTCCGGCCCTTTTTCCGGACTGTGGGTGGTTGTCATGAACGCAGGAAAACCAGACTCGTCTCTCAACGTTATTCCAGCTTGGCCGCCATCGTGCATGTACATACTTGCACATGTGTTTCCGTCCGCGCGCAGCAATGAAATATGAGCCGCTGAGCCGTCGAGGCGGATCGAGATTCGTGGAACGGAATCGTGATCGCATAAACAGAAGTGTGGTGAACCATCGGGCTCCATCACGCCCAGAATTGCTCGGATTGCACCTGACGAATCCAGCAGGTGAAATTCTCTTGCTGCGCAGATTTGCTGAGTTTTTTTCTTCGCACGGAGTTTTTTCTTCACACGAAATTCCTGCTGATTTGAGGTTGGGCCAGACCGCTTTGAGCCACATTTCGAATGAATCGGTTTCGAGAAAACATCTCCGTCTCCAACAATCACAAATATCGTACCATTCTGTGGACAGGCTCACACTTCGCAGATAGGGTGACTCAGATTGCTCGTTCCTATCATGAGGAGTACATTCATTCAACATCGCGCTGAGATTTCATTAACTCGGCAATAAAAAGTTGTAGCAGCTTTTGCCGCACGGGCTGGATGGCGGCGTCAGCGGCGAATCTTCATTTCCGGGCCTTCCGCAAAGCCTTCAGAATCGACCACCCCGCCGCTGTAACGTACGCGTCAACCTGCGACAATCCAGCGGAACACACAACTCGGAGTAAACTCGCATGGGACTTCTCACCTTCAGTCTTAATGTTACCCTGGACGGCTGCGTCGACCACCAGGAGGGAATCGTTGACGACGAGACTCACGCGTTCTTCACTCGCCTTCTGGACGAGGGTGGGGCGATGCTTTGGGGGCGTGTCACCTACGAGATGATGGAGAGCTACTGGCCGGCTGTCGCGCGCGGCGAGGCGGAGGCGCCGCCAGCAATGCGCGACTGGGCGATCAAACTTGAGGCCAAGCCGAAGTACGTGGTGTCGTCGACGCGAACGGACTTCCCATGGACCAACAGCCACCACATCGTCGGCGACTTGTGCACGAGTGTGCAGAAACTCAAGGATGCAACGCCTGCCGGCGTGCTCCTCGGCAGCGGCAAGCTCGCGACCGAACTGGACCGGATGGAACTGATCGACGAGTACAAGTTCCTCATCCATCCCAGGATCGCCGGTCACGGACCAACCCTTTACCAGAACGGACTACCCGGCACGCGACGGCTCGAACTGGTCTCATCGATGCCGCTCCGCAACGGCGCAGTCGCGATGCACTACCGGCGCGTACCCGGTTGACAACTCGCAGCGAATGCTCCGCTGCGCGGCCCGCCGCTGAAACTGAACATTCGACCACAAAGAACACACCGGATGGGGCGAGCAGATCGTATCGAAGCGGAGTTCCCGCCAGGCATCAAGATGCCCAACGAGTTACCCGGACCATCAGCCCAGGCGTGAAGCCAACCGGCCACCCTGCCGCCCCTCTTGCCAAAATCGAAACGACATTTTTCCTCGACGCTCACGAACGGCTATTAGAGCGCGTCGCATTTAGGTGTGGCGTCCGGGCACCAAACGACAGCGTCTAACCCATGTTTCGACGCGACGCGGAAGTGCGACACGCACTAGCCGTTCCATCACGGACGCGGTGCGAATGGTAAAACAGTTCGTTCGTCAGCCCCAGAAGAGCTACGTTCTCCTGAACGTCGTACAAGATGCGATCGCTTCAATTAACCAATGTTCACATTGCGGCGACATCTCAGGATGAGGGCTGAATAACATGACATGACCTGATCCATAATGTGCAGCGATGATCGCAGGGCGGTGAATCATGGTGTATCGTTGCAACTCACATTCAACGAGTTCCGAGTCGTACCTCGCCAAGACCACAAATTCGGCCAGTTCGCTACCGAATCCTCCGCCGAAAACTGGACCGCTGGTGTACCTCAGAGGTACAGGGGAATCTGTCATCGAAAGCAACCCCTGTCCAAGAGAAGAAAGCTGCACCCAAACGGTTCCAGATCCCCGATCGGTCATGGACTGCGCCCCCTTCGCTCCACAGGGAACTACGCCCACCAATGGTCGCGATCCGACTAATTCGAGGCTCCAGTCTTGTCCACTGGCAGCAAGAAATGCACCACCACAGATTCCGACATAACCACCTCCCCTCTGGACAAACTCGCGGATACGAAGACGTCCGGCATCGCCCAGTTCCTTACCTTTGAAACTACCTCGACCACCCGGGACGAGCAGGACATCGGCGTTCTCCAGAACACCATCCCGGATCGATTCTGCATTCACCGTATGATATTCAAGTCGATGCTCGCGGTTCAGGATGGGGATGAGCGACGGAATCGTCTCGGCTGCATCAGGAGTTTCGAGTATGGCCACCCGGACCGGGAATCCTGATTCGGAGAAAGTTCTCAGATTACAACGAAGACTGGTCACCACATCAGAGTTCGACAGTCCTGCGTCACGGTCTGTAATCAGGACTGTTGCGACTCCGATCATGGCTGTGGCCAGTACTATGGCCCCAATGGTTCGCTCGATCATCCATCGCGGCGTTCGCAGTTCATTTGAGTTCATTCCTGCATCTCGATTTGGGGCTGAAGACCAGTAAGATCGCTCGTTTCGTGAGCGACATGGAAAATCAGGATGGAGTAACCAATTCGGGCTACTGGTCTGACTTTTTGAAAGCTCGACCACCGAGGTTCATAAAGCCGATGGATACCAATCGCCGACCAGCCCGGTGGCAGTGACGGCAGCGCCTGGCGGCGTTCGATCTGCTGATCAAGGTCGATAATTCGGACCTGGCTGCCGGCATGCCAATTATGCGACTCAAGCAACTCCTTTGAATACGACGACGAGAGTGCGATTTGAAGCACTCCCACGTCTGGATGCCGGCGACACCAAGCCGCTAAGCCCCAGACATCCTGTCCCCAGTCCACATTCGAATCCAGCAGGTACCGAGGTCCTTGGGAGGGGCCGCCTGCGATTTCGTTAAAATAGGACATCGAATAAGGATAAACGCACAGGCAACTGACCATATTCGTTGTTGCTGCAACGGCTACAAGCCAACGGCCTGATCCTGCCAGGCATGCCGCACGCGAGATCAGGATTCCGGCGAACGGGAACGCCGGAAGGAGATAGCGGAAGTGGCGATTCACTCCTGTCTGTGAACTGACGAGGATAAATAAAGCGACTGCGGGGAGCAGCAGGATCAACTCTTCGAACCACATCACCTGCCACGAACATCGCGATACGTCGGCACATTCGCGACGATGGAAAATACGCCCGCCAAGCGCAATCCCGGCAAGGACCCATGTCCCCAAAGGGATTTTGACGATGCAGCACACCAGATAGTAATGCCACCACCCGCGATTCGACCATTCTCCCATCAAGTAGGACATCAACCCCTGTTCAAAATCCAGTTTCTGCAAATCGGCGCCCGCCACGTAGTCATGCGGCAGCGGCACCGGCAATTGACCAACCCAATGATTCCGAAAGCGATTTCCTCCTGGCGCTCCGTCTGCGACTGAGTCCGTTCCTGCAAGCATACGCGACACAAAGACATAGCTGCCGAGTGTCTCTCCCGTTCCTGAATAAGCATACCCCATATTAATGACCATGCCTCCAATGAGCAGAATCGCGAGAAGTTGCTTCAACTGTGTCAAGTGCCTGTATTGCGATCCCTGGCTGGCGAACTTGATCAACCAGAGCAGTGGCCAGACTGCGAAAAAAACCAGCAGGGTCATCTTGGTGAGTTCCGCGATTCCCAGCGCGAGGCCAGCAACCACAGCAGCATAGTAACCAGGGGATTTGAGCCAGTGGCGGAAGGCATACGCCGCAGCCAAGCCACTGACCGTGGCCGGAATATCTGGCATGATCGTCGCCCCCCAGGCGAGAATCATAGGGGACCAGCACCACATCCACGCCGCCAGGAAACCGGCCTGAACCCCATAGAGTTCACCTGCCCACCGCCAGCAAATCCATGCTCCAAATAAAAGACACGGTAACAGTGTTAAGCGGCTGACAAACATTGCCACGCGCGCTTGATCTGCGTTCTCGCGTACGAAACTGATCGACTCAGACCATTCAAATCGATCACCAGGCCTTCTTCCGGTCGGATTCGAGTTCCGAAAGTCCGTTACCAGCCCGAGACAGAACGTCGGGGTGGACGCAATGAGCCGAGGGAGAGGCGGATTGACCGAATAGTGGTCGAACTTCCCTTGCTGCCAGGTGTAGATTCCGGCCGTCAGATGAGCCCCTTCATCGGGGACCGGCGCTTGGTTCCAGGCGAGAAACAACAATAACGAACTCTGCACGACGAAGAGGGCCGCGAGACAATTCTCCAGTCCGACACGCCCTGATGGAACTAACATCACACCCTCCGCAATCACGTCTCGTGAGCTTTCTGGTGGCTGCTTACTTTGGGCAGAAAGTGAAAGAATTGTCTGTCAATGTCGATTCGCGGAAGATGTATTCACCTTCCGCTTTTCGCGACCGAAGCACTGCTTGTGGAAGTTGCGAGCAAGACCGTGAACCGTCGTGTGACGATGGCTTCCTTGCTTGGGCAACAGAAATCGAGTTCAACCCACTGTCGCTGAGAACCTGCCTCCTCTGCAGTCAATTGAACCTTGAGATCATAGGTGCCCCCGCGACTGATCCGCACGCCCGCCACATCCTCAACAGTGGTGCAGGCACATGACGATTTGGCTTTGACCAGTAGAACCGGAGTTTGCCCCTCATTGCGGATTTTGAAATGGAATGATCTCTTCTGCCCGGCAGGAACCTCTCCAAGGTCTTGGACAAACTTTTCGATGAGGACTTTACCGGCTCCTACGGCCACCGGAATATTTGCTGGTTGCCCATCAATCAGCCATGCTTCGACAAACTCACCCCTCTCTACTATTTCCGTCGCCTTGATCAGTTTTCCTTTACCCCTGCCATGCAAAATCTGCAAATGAGCTGTGTCGTCTTGCCCGCGCCTCTGGACAACAACATGCAAGTGCCCTTGAAGGTCAACAAGAATCATCGAACACGGGACTTTCACATTCAGACTCTTGAGACCTTCACTAACCGAGGTGCGGTGGATGCGTCCCCCCTGACCGCGAGCCTGATCCTCAAGATGCCGAAAGGCATCATCAGCAGACAAAACCATAAGGTTGATAGACGGGACTGCGTCTGTGCCAAGTGCCGCACAGCCGAAGTACATCGACTCGTCAAGGCAATGGCTTGAGCATTGCCGCGCACTGTGTAATCCATCGCTCGGTGCCATGCCATCCGATTGATTGGACTTCCAAGTTGCGGAATTGCAGCCAGCGAACGCCATTAGGACACCAACGAAGATCGCATTTAAGAAGTAATACCCCGTAATCGCTGGAGGAAAGCTGCTTCGCTGACCCTTTATCAACGAGACCGGTCGCGTTTTCCTCGCTCGCATCGACATCCTTCTCCAAAATCCGAAAGAGCAGGTTTGGGGTTCGGGTTGGGGTTGGTTCGCTGAGACGGACTCGGCCATCCGGGTGTGCCAATAGATTTCAACACCTGAGAACCGTTGTGAAACATCACACAAACCACAACGAACCACATGCTATTTCACAGAACTCCACACACCACAAATACCAATCTAAAAAAGACACACGAACATCGTTTTAACACACACCAACACATCAAAAAAATTTTCAAGCACGCATTAACACCACACTTGCGTACCACAAACATACCGTGTACTATTTTTTATGTCAATTTGCTCGACTCATCTTTAACCACCACCAACTCCCGGTAGCTTCTTGAGTCTGGAGCAATACTCGTGAATTCGCCCGCTTGGAATCGCTCGATAATCCTGGTGGCCGTCATCACCATTAGCTGCACGGGATGTGGGGCACCAATCGGGAATGCTGACAATAACCCGGCCACGGTTGGCTCCAATCTCTTTTCGAGCCCTGAGTCGCCGACAAGCTGTCGGTTCCAATGCCACCCCAATTCGGGTCGGCTTGCGCTGGCCATCCTGGGAATTGACCCTTCGCTACATTCAACGCTCCAGTTTGATGAGAGCGGAACTTCGATTCTGAGGCAACTCAAGTCCTTGGCCCGGAAAGTGGCGTCTGAAGTAACCGAAACATCCGTGACCGCCTTGTTGAATGAACTTCCTCATCTGCCAGTTTGCTCAGCAGTTTTGATTCATTCGAGCGGACATCTCTACGTCGTTGTTGGTCAAGCCAATTCCGGAGGAGAAGACCTCATTCAGGTCATTCACGGAGACAATTCGGGGCTGCTAGTGTCCAGACAGCAGATCCTGAGTGGGGGATTTGTGGGGGCTTGGCGACTTCGTCGAAGCCGACCGTCGACCGAGTTGCAAGTGGGCAGGGGTCGGTTGGAGGTGGATACTCTTGTAAAAAGTTTGGGGCTCGTGAAATCCGGAATTCCAACGGCAACAAAATTCCGGATGCAGAATGTGGGCACCACCCCTGTATATTTGAATGATGCAAAGTCGTCGTGCAGTTGCACCGTTGCTGATCTACAGGCACCGGCCTCGCTTGAGCCCGGAGAGCAAATTGAGCTCGCAGTCACTCTAAAGCCAAATGAGTCAGCCAGCCAACGGCAGTACGTGACGTTGGACATTTCAGATTCTCCCGGAGGGGCATCCATCTCGCAGACGTTGTCGTTGTTCGCATTCCAAAGCGAGATGTTGTCCGTGGTCCCCTCGGCGGTCGATTTTGAAACCGTCACCGTCGGATCAACATCGCAACGCACGGTTCGTCTACGCGAGGTTGAATCAGTCCGGTTCAAGATTCTGGACGTCGATACGGGAAATCTCCCCCTCAGACACTCGATTGCTACGGACTTCGATTCCCGTGGGTTTGCTACATACACCCTGACTTTTGAATTGAAACCAACTGTCGAAACGCACCGTAAAGAACATGGGCTTTGCTTGATCTCAACTTCGAATCGTGTTCAGCCGGAAGCAAGGATTGCCGTTTCATACAAAGCAGTTCCAGCGATTGACGTTTTACCGACAACGCTGACGCTTGGAACAGTCGCCGTGGGCCAGTCGCACACCCATGTCCTTCGATTTCGTACGAGCACCGGAGAAGCGGTCAACATCAGCGACGTAAAACTCCCCAACGAATGCAGCCACGAGATTACGGCAGGCGACAGTGAAACGAAACTCACTGTGACTACGGTGTTGACGGAACCGGGACTGTGGCAAGACAACATTACTCTGCAAGCAAGTGCGAAGTCCGTTTCGCGTGAATTCACAGTTCGTTGCAGCGGATTGGCGACGAAACCATAACTGAATTTCTAAAAGACATTGACTGCGAGTGGTTCGCAGCATTGCTAGTTTCGAAGTCGAATTTGATCAGGAGACGGTAATGAGAGGCATTTCAGTCGTAATCGTTGTGCTGGCCTTGCTGGCCGGCGTTCAAGTGCATGACTTGGCACAGCAGCCTGCGCTTGGAGCGGGCTGTACCCTTGCAGCAGGCGCCCCGAATGGGGCATGCGTGGGTACAAATATCGCCTTAAGTTGTGGTACATGCAATATGTGGTGGCCCACAGATGGCAAGACATGGTCGAACGTAGCGACCCGAGGCACGGTGATGGGAGGTTGGACCCCCGTTTACACGCCTGTCACATGCTATACGGTCACACCCTGCATTGGCTCCGCTCCCAGCCCTGTAAAACATTGCCCTTTATTTTATTCGCTGTGCACGCCCAACATTGATGCATGCACAGACTATGCGGCTGGAACCCCTGTTGTTACGACATACAGCACCGTGACAAATGGACCTTGCACAGAGGGATGATTGAGACGCCTGATCGCCCAAGACTGCGATTTCCGAATCGTGGCGGGACATGATCGTGGTTTCTACTGCCAGTGAGATTGGGCCACTCGTTTGGCTGTAAGTCCTTTGCTGAGGTTGCTGATTGCCTCACGGAAATCTACCACGTGCGGAGGGGCAACCTCAGTATTTCATCCTGCATCTCCTTTTAGACAAGAACATAAACGCATGTTGACTCGACAGAACTCAGTGCTGCGGCTGACAACCCAGATTACCACCATGGGCTTGATTTGTTTATTTGTTGACTGTCAACTGGCGAAGGCGGATGAGCCTGAGAACCTGAATGATCCAGGAAAGCCAAGCGCACGGGTAACGACGAACAGTGTTCTTGAGCAACAGCCACTGGTCCCCGAGTTAAATTGGTCGGAAGCCGATTCCAAGAGCAAATGGCAAATTGTCGCCTTGTTGGCGGATCATATGCGTTCGAACTTCGACAAGATTCGCACATGGCGAGGAAAATACCATGTCCGATCCATCGAGCCACAACGCGAATCATTCTTACGATCAGCGTTCGCAGGGCGCGTCGATGGGCGAGATCTTTCCGACGTGACTCTCGAACGTGACTCTCGAACGTGACTCTCGAACGTGAGTTTCGGATTGAGTTCGCCTTTGATGCGCAGTCACGCAACATCTACCGCGCTAAGATCTCGGACCTCATGTACTGGCGGGACCGGAAGAAGGATGAACAATTCATTATTCCCAACACGGCACCCGCAGACGAGCGATCGTATGTTGCCGGTGAGGAGTACGTACACTTTGACCCTCTCGTCAAGTGGCCTGAGTTCAATCATCTGCTGGACAATCCAGAAGCAATGCAGAAGCGTGCGGCATTCCGGGCTTCTTCGCAGTCGGCGACTCGAATGCACTATGGGGATATGCTGGATCCCATCGTGTTCTTTGGACACGACCAGGATTCACGACTCTGGGAAACCATGTCCGTCTGTTTGAACGCCCATGAGGGAAAAGCGGGTGGAGAACAACAGAAAAAGGCTGAGGAGGCCGTCAAATGCTCTCAAGCCGACGGGCCGCGAGGCAAGTTTTATCGATTTGACTTTAATATCCAAATGACAGACAAGAATTCGACTAAGTCAACCTTGTATTCCAGTTGGATCTTGGACGGTAATCAGGGATTCCATCCAGTTTCCTTCTTCATGCATCGCGGTGACGAGAAAAACGTCATTCGCCAGATGAAGTGGCGTTGGAGACATGAAAGTGACGTCTTCGTGCCGGATGTTGTCCTGGACGTTTTTTCAGATACCGCGCCTAACGGGATGAATTTGTGGCGCGAATGTGAACTCGAAAACAGTAGCGTCAACGAACCTCTGGATCCAGATCTGTTTACTCCACAAGGGCTGGGGCTGAAAGATGGTGAACTGATCATCGACGAAATTGAGCGTTCTGTCAAAATGCTACGTGATGGCAAGGTCGTACAGATTGGCAATTTTGGCGATCAGTATGTCGCCCCTCAGCAGCCGACTAACCAATTCACGGTGCGTTATATCATGCTGAGCATAAATGCTTTGGCCCTGCTGGCGTTCTTGGTGATCCTTGCACGACGTCGAAATCGATAAGCATCCGCAACCAAATAACCCATCCTGCAATGTGTAAAGTTACCTTGATTCGCACTTCAGGACTTCCCCGTCGACGCAGATTCTGGATGGCAAAGCATTCGGCGTCGTATCTGCCTTTTCGTTCGTTTGCCAGTTATCAATCCTTCGTCGGGCAGTGACGGGATAGCCATTGTTGACGCGTAAGCTCGTAAGTATGGCCATGCAATGATATGTGGCGTGAAACGAAGTGCGTCAAGCTCAACCTGAGAAACGTTCTCGCCTGGTGGTAGATCGGACTTCGCTTCGAATACACACTGCCGGCAGTGTGTACGATTTGTGGTTGCCCGCTTCTGTTCTCGCAGCAATAGAGACTGGTCACTATCGTGCATTAATCTGCATTCAGACGAGCAAATGAGGGACGCCTGCTTTCTCGGTGAAAACCAGGGAAACAGCGCTCGCTCGCCGGTAGTTTGTGAAAATGACGTTTGCCATCGGGGCTTCGATAGCCAATATCGGTCGGCCAAGTTACGCTCTTGGGGAATCAGTCCATCTGACACTCCAGGGAGATTCACCATGAGCCAGAAGACTTCAAAGGCGGTTAATCGACGGCGTTTTTTGCAGACGACGGCAGCGGCCGCTGGTAGCCTGACGTTTGCCGCCCCCGCCATACTTCGAGCAAAAGGGGTCGTCGAAAAGCTGAATGTTGCCGTGATCGGAGCAGGGGGGCGCGGGGGTGCAAACCTGGGTGCCGTGGCCGGGACCGAAAATATTGTCACACTGTGCGATGTGAATGAGGGGAATCTGAATCGGGCCGCGGCAGCACATCCCAAAGCAAAAACGGTCGTCGACTTTCGCAAGGTGTTTGACCACCCGAATGAGTTCGATGCCGTCATTGTCAGCACCTGCGAACATACCCACGCATTCGCAACTCTGGCGGCCCTTCAGCTTGGCAAGCATGTCTACTGCGAAAAGCCGCTCACCCACAGTATCTGGGAAGCTCGAGTCATTCGTGAAGCGGCGGCCAAGGCAAAGGTCGCGACGCAGATGGGGATCCAGATTCACTCCGGCTCAAACTATCGCCGGGTTGTGGAACTGATTCAGACGGGAGCAATTGGACCTGTTCGAGAAGCACATGTCTGGGTCAGCCGTGCCTGGGGATGGCAGTCTGACGCTGATGCCAAAAAGCATGGCGACCTTGTTTCCACGCAGGATCGCCCCAAAGACTCATCACCGGTTCCCAAGGGACTCGACTGGGACCTGTGGCTGGGCCCGGCACCTGAGCGTCCGTTCCATAACATCTACTTTCCGGGACCGCGCTGGTACCGCTGGTGGGAATGGGGGAGCGGCACCATGTCCGACCTCGGAAGCCACTGGAATGACCTGCCATTCTGGGCGCTGAAGCTGAAGGCACCGTTGACCGTCGAAGCATCGGGGCCGCCGCCTCACCCTGATCTCGCTCCTGCATCCATGCAGGCGACGTACGAGTATGGGGCACGAGGCGACATGCCTCCAGTCAAACTCACCTGGTATCAGGGAGTCAACAAGCCGAAGATCTGGACGGACAAGGGAATTCCTCAATGGGACAGCGCAGCCCTGTTCATTGGTGACAAGGGAATGCTGCTGGCGGACTACGGCAAGTATCTGCTGCTGCCGGAAGACAAGTACAAGGACTTCAAGCGACCGGAACCATTCATCCCGGAATCGCCCGGGCAGCAGGCGGAATGGGTTCGCGCCTGCAAGACCGATTTGCAGACAACCTGCAATTTCGAATACTCCGGCTGGCTGACCGAGGCAAACCATCTTGGCAACATCGCCTATCGCGTTGGTAAGAAGATCGAATGGGATGCCGAAAATCTTCGCTGCCCGAATGCGCCCGAGGCGGCTGCGATCATCCGCCGGGATTACCGGCCGGGATGGAAGTTGATCTGAGATGGCGAATCGGATTCCCCCAGGACCGCGAGACTGGATGTTCGGAATGCGCACGATGGCCTGGATGAAGGCCGACGTGCTGGGGGCCTACACGTCCCTGCAGCGAGACTATGGAGATGCTGTCTCGTTCCGAACGGGACCGTTCCAGTTGTTCTTGTTCTACCACCCCGACCAGGTGCGAGAGCTTCTGGTCAGTCGCTCCAAGTCGTTCATCCGCCTTGCCCGCGTGATGGAGACGTTCGCTCAATGGAATGGTGAAAGTATTCTGATCGTTGAAGGTGAGCAGTGGGTCCGCCAGCGTCGACTGGTTCAACCCGCATTTCAGCCTCGTCGCTTCACTGATTACGGCCGAATGATCGTTGAGACGACCCGGAAGTTGTTGGACTCATGGTCCCCGGCAATGGAGCGGGACGGCCTGATCGAGGTTGATGCGAACACGGCAATGACCGGCCTGACGTTGGAGGTGATCTGTAAGGTTCTGTTCGACGTTGACGCGAGCGAAGCAACGGAACGGATCGCCAATGCTGTGGCGGTGCTGTCTGAAGTCGGCTTCCACGAAATGCAGGCGACCATCCGTCTTCCTGACTGGTGGCCGACAGAATTCTACCGCAAGAAGCGAGCGGCAATAAAAACGCTCGACGACTTCGTCTGGGGCATCATTCGTGAACGACGCAGCGAAGGGGTTGATCACGGCGACTTGTTATCGATGCTGCTCGCTGCAGTTGATGAGGAAGGTGACGGCGGCAAACTGGATGACCGGCAAGTCCGCAACGAAGCGATGACACTGATGCTGGCAGGTCATGATACTACGGCCGCGGCGCTGGATTGGGTCTGGTACAACATCGCCCGCTTTCCCGAAGTCGCGAACCGATGTCGAGCCGAGATTGACGACGTATTGACGGGGAAACCTCCCACGATCGCGGACGTGCCGCGTCTGAAATACCTGGAAGCTACGATCAAAGAAACCCTGAGACTATATCCACCCGCAATCGGAGTCTTTCTGCGGCAGGCGACGGAATCCACAACGATCGGCGGCTATGACATTCCCCGCGGCGCTCTGGTCGGCCTGTCGTCGTTTGCCACGCATCGCGACTCGCGCTGGTTTCCCGATCCTGAACGGTTTGATCCAGAGCGGTTTCTGCCACCGGCCGTCGACCAGATTCCCGCAGGAGCCTATTTCCCATTCGGAATGGGACCGCGAGTCTGCATCGGTCAGTCATTCGCGATGACAGAAATGATCCTGATCGTGGCGACCATTCTCCAGAAGTGTGAGATCACGTTAAAGAATCCAGCACAAGAACCGGGGATGCTGGTCCACATGGCCTTGCGTCCTGGGTCACCTGTGATGCTGAAGTGTCGGCGCCGGTAATTCTTCGACGCGTCAGCTTCGAACGAAGGTCAAAATCGTCCAGATGAAACGGGCTGCCGAGCCTTTGGACTGCCCGCTTCCATTGTGCTGCTTCAGTTCGAACGAATCGATGCGCGTCAAGCTTGTCAGTTCCTTCGGGCGCCTGAGATTCATTTCGATTTTACCACCACGAAGGACACGAAGTGAAGAGACCACTTTGTGTCAGTTTCTACTTTCTTTCCTTCGTGCTCTTCGCGCCCTTCGTGGTCATGATCATCGTTCTGAGTTTCAATCATCTTCGATCAATGACTGGAGCAGTGGCTGGCAATTCAGGATCGGAATACAGCCAGAAATTTGTCTAATCTGAAAACAAGAGAACACTGACAGCCCTGAGTTGCACTGCTGTTCAGCGACGGCGCGTCAAACTCGTCAGTTCCTTCGGGCGACTTAGATTCATTTCAATTTTTCCACCACGAAGGACACGAAGGTCACGAAGAGAAGAGACCACTTTCTATGGTCATGATCATCGTTCTGAGTTTTCAATTACCTTCGATCAATGACTGGAATAGCCCAAAGCTGGTGCCAGTGCCATCACATTGATTGAGTCTTCTGCCGCGAAACAGGAACACGACCTCAAGGACCGGCAAATCAATCCTTGCCCGGATGAGCGATCTGCTCCCAGTACTCCATGAACGCATCAGGCTTGAATTTCGGGCTGTTGTCGGAGTCGTGGCATTGAATGCACATTTCGCGACGAGCCTGCTCCAGCGTTCGCTTGACACTGTTTCTCGCAGCAGTCACATCGTCCATGACGAGGTCGGCGGCCTTGGCTTTCAGGCTTTCTTCCAGGGCAACGTGCTTGCTGCCAGGTCCGTGGCAGTTTTCGCATTGCTGACCAATCAGGTGCGGTGTTTTCTCTTCGTTAAAGTATCCCGACTCGAATCGCAGCATCTGTTGCGGTTCCCAGCCTGTCACGTGGCATGACAAGCATTCCGGGTCGTGGATTCGCACGATCCAGTCTTTTTCCTGACCGGGATGTCCCGTCTTCAGGCTGGACAATCCCTCCGCATGCTTCGAGTCTTTCCAGATGTCAAAAGCCTTCTTATGACATTCCGCGCACTTCGCGGCTCCGGTAAATGACAGTCCCGAAGGATGTCGCAGCAGCAATTCGTCAGACGTCGCCAAGCCTTCGTCCTGAATCTGCTGCTGGTAATTTCGCATCA
Source organism: uncultured Planctomycetaceae bacterium (assembly GCA_964609845.1). GTDB lineage: Bacteria > Planctomycetota > Planctomycetia > Planctomycetales > Planctomycetaceae > Schlesneria. Next base: position 16,234 of record CAZSTW010000096.1, read on the forward strand.
GATCTCGCATGTGTTTGTCGTTCTGGAACCGGGTGTCATCGAGTTCGACAAGATCGAACTTGAACGGTTCGGCAGCGTTGTCAGGGTAATACCCCAGCACACCAACGCGTTTTCCCTTATGCCCCGCATGCAGAATCCAGGTTTTCCCGACGACAACAGGTTTGGCTTCGGGTTCTTCAAGTCCGCCTGCAGCCAGGATGATCTGGAACTGGGGGAACTTTTCGGCAAGCTGCTTTGCTTCGGCTTCGTTGCCATGGCAGAGCAGGACGAGGAACGCGGGCTTTTCAGCCTGCAGCGATTCAATCACTGCGGGAAGGACTGCTGCCGGATCTTGAATCGAGATATTTGTGGCGGCCCCGACAGGAGCCACCTGATCTCGCAGACTGGCACCAATGACTGCCGTGACACCAACCTTGACTTCGCCGACCTGAACAAGTCGCGAAGCCATCGGCCACCCGAGGTCAGGTTGGTCGAACAGCACAACGTTAGCCCCCAGCAGGGCGATACCTTTCTTGCGGTCTTCAGGGTCACCCGGCATTTGCTGAAGAAGGAAATCGGCTCCCAGTTTCAGCTCTTCCAGCCCCGTCGTAACGGCAGCGTATTTGAGGTATTTCAGCGCATCAAGCATCATCAGAAACTTGATCGCGTCCTGACGACGATTTCGTTTCAATGTTCCGCCGACATCGAATCCGGACAACGGCCACTTGCGTTCCTCAGACAACATCCGGGCCAGATCGCCGCGTCGTGCCATGCCTCCTAATTGATGAAGGGAACAGCCACACGGTTCAAAGTAACCATGCTGTTCACCTGTCAGCAGGAAGGCGGCAGCAGGCGTTTTCCAATCGGCCAGCGGCGGGCCGAGTTTGGCGACGGTGGTCTTAGGAACAGACTTCGGTGTTTCAGCCGCAGAATCTTTGTTTGTCTGCGATTCGTTAAGAGTCGGCCCTGTCTGTTTGGGTTCCGTCGTGGATTTCCCCGGGCAACCTGCGATCCCTACAACGAAAACCAGCCCGACAGCTACCAAGTGAGGCCTGATCCGACCCACGACGCCTGACAAATTCTTCACGGCCCCTCCTGGAAAATCAAAAACAAGACAGCTTCCCCAACATGGCCCGTGGGTAGTTTCCGATCTCGCTCTCTCTGCCGAACTCCTGCAAAATGGAACGGCTGTGCGATGTGCTAACGAATCTGTCAGCGACGCGTCAAGCCCCGTTTCTCAGCAGGGCGTTTCCAGAGACCGTCACTTCGCGTGAAAATCAGCAAACAGTTTGAATTCCGTGACCGTGGGATGGTTGAGTTTCAGAACAATCGGAACAGCATCTTTACCCCGCCGACGTTCGGCAGGACCGGGCGGGACCTCGACTTCGACCTCGTAAACCTTCGACTTCCCAAACGTTTTGCCACTCGACCCGACATTCACTTTGACTCGAGCTTTTTCGGCATCAACCTGCTGGACGACAAGATCCCCATCGAAGTTTCGTACATACATCATCAGCTTTGATTTTGCGCCGGCCGAAGCAACAACGTCCCCGAGCAGGACGAGATTGTTTTCTGAATTCCAGCCACGCCCTTTGATCTCGACAGACCCAGGACGCTTCCCGGCAAGATCGAACTCAACGACGGTCTCTTTTCTGGCCCCCGTAAACAGCTTGACGTTTTCGCGAACGGGCCCCAGAGTGGTTCCAGGTGGAATCACGACTTTGATCTTGTATCCGGCTTTCGCCATCTTCTCCTTCAGAACGTCTTCGGCAGCGGGTTCCCAGGTGACTTGAAGTGTTGGATTCGAGCTCTCAAAACGAGTCATCGGGATTTCATCAAACTGCGTTGAGTAAAGCAGTCCCTCCGCAACGGTCGGTTCCGTTTCACTCATGTCACCCAGATTCCATGTCCCTTCAGGAACCAGATGCATCGGGCTGTCGACGTATCCTTCGATCGCGAGAATTAATTTCTTGTTGCTTGGGTCCGTCGTAAAGACTTCCGCGGTCTGACGGAACTTTCCGTTCGGGATCTTGATGGTCCAGTTGATCGTTACTTCAGCAGACTTGCCTGGCGGGATTTCATCTTCACCTGTTTTGGCGAATGTACATTGGCCACACGATGTGGTCCCCGTTTTCACGCGTAGCGGGCCCTCGCCTTCGTTTTTGATCACAAACACGTGCGAACCTTGATCTCCTTTTTCGACGGAGCCGAAGTTGTAAGTCAGTTCGTCAGCAACCGCCTTGCCGAACGGACCGGTTTCGGGAATCGGCAGTTCCGAAGTTGCGACCTCGGGCGTCTTCGGTTTGGTGTCGACAATGTCAATCCGTCCCTGGTCACGTCCGAACCAGACTGTCATCGTCAGTGCCACGGTGACGACCGTGAGAATCAGCACCAGTTGTGCAGGTTTCATCAAAAAGTCCTCGCCAGATTCATGCGAACGAAAAATCAGACTGCTCGCCAAGTGATAATTGACGTGGAAAATCCACGCTGAAAGATTTTAAGGAAGTCGACGTCGACATTCATGCGTGACAGGTCATGTTTCCAGGTTTCGTCTCTGAGAAAATCGGGTTCTGCGATTACGGTGCCTCCGTCTCAGCGATCGGAACAATCAACTCTCGCAGTTCTGATGAAAGATAGCGGTCGACATGCCCTTGCTTTCTATAAATGGCATCTTGGGCCAGTGCCCCTCGTGCAGCCTGGCCGGCTGCAGAGCGATCCCCTGCAGAGACCAGTGCGATGGCCAGTTCGCTCTGGATTTCCGAATTGGTCGGGTAAAGCTCCAACGCTCGCCGCAGCCAGGTCACCGCCTGATCGCAATCCGCAGCCTGATGTGACACCTGCCAACGCTGAAAACAGAATCTTCCTAAGGTTCGGGGCCCCCAGAAATTTTTAGGATCACGACGCATTACTTCGTGCAAATGCTTTACGGCAGACTCAAACAATTCGTTTGACCGAATTCCCTCGGCTGCCGCCTGTTCAAACAGATGACGCCACGGTTCGGTCGACCATGGATCGGCCACTGTTGCCAGACGGAAATACCGCTCGGATTCGTCACCTTTCTGGGAAATCCGCGACAGACTTTGCTGGACAACTTTGGCCATAAGATTTCGGCACTGCGTCACCGGATTCAATGCCGTCATGCTGACACCGATCAGAAGTGCGACGCTGGCGATCGCCAGCACTCCCCCGACGATTCGAGCTCCCGCATACGATCGGCCGACATTCGCCGTTGCAGTTGGTTCAGTCGCCACCCTGCAGCCACTCCAGGCCAGCAACAGCAACAGAATCTGTGTGATCGCAGGCATCGATATCCCGCCGGCTCCCATCAGATGGACAACCAGTACTACGGCCGCTGCGCGGACGATATCTGTTTGATCGAAATTCACGGCGACAGACGATTTGGCAGGTCGAGGCCAACAGACCGCCAGCAGCCCGCCCAACGTGCCCCAGACGAGCGACAGGACGAACAATCGATCTTCCCATTCACCCCACCAGAATAACTGGCCTGAAAAGGCAAGAACCGCACCGGCACCTGCCAGCCAGAAGACGACCGTCGAATAATCTGTCGCAGACCCAACTGTCCGATCACCTGTTATCGGTACTTGCGGATTCACTCGACCACGCGTCAGCCCCAGCCCCAGCAGGATCAAAAGTCCAGCCAGCGAAAAAATTCCTCCTGTCGCGGCCATCTCGAAGAACATGTTGTGTGGATCAGCGATCTCCTCACTCGCTTCCGGCAATTTGTATTGCAGGTAGGACTGCCGAAAGTTTCCGGGCCCCACACCGATCCACGGATGGGCGGCAATCATCCGACTGGTCGCTCGCCAGTATTGAATTCGATAGGAAAGTGATTTGGGAGCCTCTGAAAGAACCTGATGATCCAGACTCCCGATCGCCAGCAGCAACCCGACAACGGCAATCCCCGCTCCAATCGCAAAGCCGAGCGGTCGTAAAAACCGCCGCAACCGTCCGCTCAGTCGTATCCAAGGTGACAGCAAAACGAAAACCCCGCAGAGAGTTCCAATACAGGCTGTACGACTCTTCGTGAGCAGCAGACACCAGCCGATGACTCCCGCCATCAGGACGAGCGGAAGGATCACTTTCCATCGCCCCCCCCGCTGCCACACTGCGAGCACTTCACCAAGTAACAGCACGAGCGTGACTGCGAGAAAACCCCCAAACGTGTTCGCCAGAGCGAACAGAGCCAGCGGTTCGCGACTGTCACGCAGTCGCTTTTCGAACAGGATCGCAGCCGCTCCTTCTGTCGGAATCCCTTCACGCACCAGCTTCTGCTGCACCGCAACCAGTTCCGAACCCGTTGCCGTACGCAGTTTATCGAAGAGCGGCGAGTACTCAGCCACCATCTGGGGGTGCGAGACATAGTGCTGGTAGAGGCCAAATCCAGCCAGCAACCCTCCTGTCAGAATCAAGGCTCGCAAGATCGCCTGACGGATCGATCGATCCACCATCCCGTGCCTGACCATCAGCCAGACAATCAACAGACCAACCCATTCCCAGGCGAGATCGGCTGCGTCTCGCTTAACACCACCGCTGACGAGGACAACGATCGACGCAACGATTTGCCCTCCCATCCAAAGTGCGACGGCAAAATCCATCGGGCTGATTCGCAGCGAAGGGAGCCAGCGCAACGAGATTCCAATGCCGACGATCGTCCCTAAAATCATCCACGCGGCAACGATCCACAGAGTGTCCCCCTGTGCCGCCGATTCGGCAGGGAGAAAAAACCGTGCGAAGATCAGGGTGGCGGCGAGTCCTGCCATGACAGCAGGAAAGGCTGACTGACGATCGCTGGCTCGGTCGGTATCAGCATCACGCTGGCGAGTTCGGCGAACGGAGGATTCAGCATTACTCATCGCACGACTCACTCACATCATTGAATTCGTGACGTTTCCAGCATCACATGGTCGAGATGTGGAGCAGGGGGACACGATAGAAAATCTAGGTTGCCTCACGTGGTGCTGCTTCGAGAATCGCGATCAGCAGCAGGATGCAACCGACCGTCGCGACGATGACAAGTGCTGCCGACCAGGTCGAAACAGCATAAAGGGTGAGGCCCAGCAGGCCTGTCGTCAAGGTGGTCAGATGGACGGTCAGGACTGCCTGAACCTTGGTCAAGCCGAGGGCCACCAGCCGATGTGAAAAGTGACGCTTATCCGGTTGGAAGGGACTGCGACCTTCCCACAAACGAATCAACACGACGGAGCAAATGTCGTACAGGGGGACTGCCATCACGCAAAGAGGGGCAAGCATGACGTGTCGATTGGAATCTGTCGTGTGTGAGTAAAACGTTCCCAGCAAAGTCATCGAGGCAACGCTGAATCCCAGAAAGTAACTTCCGGCGTCGCCCATGAAGATCCGCGCTGGCGACCAGTTGTGAACGAGGAATCCCAGAAGTGAACCTGCCAGGATCATGAAGAATCCGCCGACGAACCAGTGTGGGTCACCAGGTTTCGTCAGCATCATCACGCTGAAAATCAGGCTGACGATCAGACCGATCCCGCCGGACAGTCCATCCATGTTGTCGAGAAAGTTGAAGGAGTTCACCAGGACCACAAACCACAGCACCGACAGGATCGCTCCCGGCCATGGGTTATTGACGAACACTGTGGCCCGGACACCACTGGCAACGATTGCAGCCGAAACACCGAACTGCAATACCAGACGCAGTTTCCAGGATAAGGGACGAAAATCATCAGCCAGTCCGGTCAGTGCCAGCAGTGTGGCAGCAGCGACAATCCCCCAGAGTTCGCCGGCTCGATAAAGAGCCCCCGCCAGATGTCGCGACAATTCCGCGGGAAGCCAATCGGGGGGATTCTGCTGCCATGACCAGACCAGAATCTGAGCTACGGCCAGCGGCAGGACGACACCACACCAGATCCCGATGCCTCCCCCCAATGGCGTCGGAACCAGATGAACTTTGCGGGCAGCAGGCTTATCAATCAACCCGATTTTCGGGGCGAGCCAGCGCATCGCAAACGTCGCCAGCAGCGACGTGACAAATGCAGAACCCAGGCAACCGGCAATCAAGAGCCACATGAAATTGAACTGTTTTCGAAGGGTGAAGGATCGCCTGGGCGGACTGGCTTTCAGCCGCCGATTGAACAAACGGATTCGAATCGATGAATCGTCGCAACCTACGTCGAATCGATTGAGATTCGTTTGCGCAAAGTCTGATTTAGCCAACAGATCGGCATCTTGAAGCGAACACTTCAGGTGAGCCGCCGTACAACCGGACTGCCAATACTGTCGTCATTATCGCCCGGACGATTGTCAAACTGACATTTTTACCACGTGAACCTTGGGCAGCTTGACGTGTCATAACTCACTGCTACGGTTAAAGCTGAGGAATGTTCCTGTGATTTATCCGTGATTCGGCACGGGGCGTGCGTACTACATCTTGCGGATACGGCAGGGAACTTGCTCGTAACACCAGTTTGAGTCTTCACACCCAACGGGAGGGAGGCTGCCATGAGAAGCAACCAAGAGGAATCGGAACAAGCACCATTTAACGCCCAGTTGATCGTTCGTCGACTTGCAGCCGCCGAAGGGTATCTGGAACTGAACATGCCACTCTACGCGATTGATGAATTGAACCGCGTTCACGACGCGGGACCATTCGAACCGATCGCCCAGCTATTCCGCGGCGAAGCCCTGCAGGCGCAGGAAAAGTACGCGGAAGCTATTCAGCCGCTTCATGTTGCGGCACAACTATTCCCGAAACCGTTCAATCAAAGAGCCTTCATGGCCCTGAGCAATTGCTATCGTCATGAAGGTCAGGACCAATTGGCGGACGAAGCCGCTGCCGCCGCGTCTTCGCCCCCTGATGCAGGTACCGTGCTGCAGCTGGTGATCACCCCGATTTTTGAGGTCAAAGCTGGCGGCACGAATCGAATGACTCACGGTCACAACTGACCGGTTTCAGTGACAATGTTCGCGGATTTCAGAATCGCAGCCACGCTTCATCAGCGTGGCTGTTTTTTTTGCACACATCAGATTCTGCTGCCAGCCAGACCTTTTCAGACCTTCCAATTCAAATCTCGATGATACAATCAGCCACCCGTGAAGGAGGTAGCTGATGCGTTCCCCAATCGCCGTCGTTCGGTTCGCTTTGCAACGTCAAGCTGCACTGGTGATCTCTTCTTGTGTGCCGCACACGTCTGGCTTGATCATGCTCGCGTGTCTCGCAGGAGCTACGATGACATCACTGATTTCTGCGGCTCCCAAGGCGCCGGCTAAGTCGACATCGAAGCCAGCCACCACCGCAACTGAGGAACTTCCCGCAGAAATCCCGGCTGTTCCTTACCTGACACTGGCGATCGCGCGTGACCCGTCGGTCCATGCTGAGTTGGGACTGAAGCCGAAGCAGATGGAGGCGGTCAACTCCGCGATCGCAGATGTTGACGAATCCTTCTGGCAGTTGCGTGACATCCCCGTCGCCAAGTGTGCTGAACAACTCGATACACTGCTGGGCAGGCTTCAGCAGAGCCTGAAGAAAGAGTTGACCGCTGCTCAACTGGAGAGGTTTCAGCAGATTGTCCTGCAGGCACGTGGCTGGAAAGCCCTCGTTTCACCCGAGATGGCCGAAAAACTGAAGTTGACGTCTGAGCAAGTGACCCGGTTACGAACAGCTCTCACCGATGCTACGAAAGAACGGGAAACAACCGAAAAAGAGATCGCGGGCCAGTCGGCCGCGAATCAGGAACAGGCGAGGGCAAAATTGCGAAAGGCCGACGCGAAGCGGTTTTCAACAGTCCTGACATCTCGCCAGCAGACCGAATTCAGCAACATGCTGGGCACCGCATTTGACCTGGGAAAGATTGTTCAAGTTGGCTGTGTTGCCCCCGAGTTACGTGGGGTCACGGCCTGGATCAACTCAGAACCGCTCACGCTGCAACAATTGCGAGGCAACGTTGTGATTGTGCACTTCTGGGCATTCGGATGCATCAACTGCATTCGCAATCTTCCACACTACCAGGGATGGCAAGAAAAGTTTGCCAAGTCCGGCGTTACGATCATCGGGATCCAGACCCCCGAAACAGAGAGCGAACGAAAGCTCGATAACCTGCAGCGCAACGTTGTCGAACGAAAGATTCAATACCCGGTCATCATGGACGGCGCTTCAGAGAACTGGAATGCCTGGGGCAACAACATGTGGCCCAGTGTTTACCTGATCGACAGAAAAGGTCGAGTTCGAAACTGGTGGTATGGTGAGTTGAACTGGGAAGGGGCCAAAGGCGAAGAATTCCTGCGAAACCGGATCGAAGAATTGCTCGCCGAAAAACCTTGAAATCAAATTGAACCCTGCGAAGCCAAATTCATGCAGAGCAAAGCAAAAACGGTAGAAGAGTACCTTGCTGAACTTTCTCCAGAGCGTCGGGCTTCGATCGAAGCCGTGCGAAAGGTGATCCTTTCGAATCTGGACAGCGACTGTGAAGAAGGAATGCAGTACGGAATGATTGGTTACTTCATTCCACATCGCATCTATCCAGCCGGTTACCACTGTGATCCCAAACAGCCGTTGCCGTACGCCTGCCTGGCATCGCAAAAGAACTATATGTCACTGTACATGATGTGCCTTTACGCCCACACGCCCCTGGCACAATGGTTTGAGACGGAATGGAAAAAGACCGGCAAGAAACTCGACATGGGAAAGAGTTGTCTTCGCTTCAAGTCGAGCGATGATCTGGCACTCGAAGTCATTGGCGAAGCCATTCGACGAGTCCCCGCATCGAAGTACATCGAAATCTACGAATCGGCCTTCGTCAAAAGGAAGCCGACTGCCGTAAAAACATCGACCAGCAAGACGACCAAAAATGCCGTCAAGAAGGCAACGAAAAAGACCGCAAAAAAGAAGACTCCCAAGTCATCAAAATGACTGCCGACCGGGTTGAACTGCAACGCGATGTCGCATCACCGCTTCGCGTTCTTGATGCGCGCATAACAATGACAGTCGACGAGATGATCATTGACCATTCCGACCGCCTGCATAAACGCATAGCAGATCGTCGTCCCCACGAACCGAAAGCCCCGTCGTTTCAGATCCTTGCTCATGGCATCCGATTCTGCGGTACTGGCTGGCACCTCCTGCATAGTTCGGCGTTGATTCTGAATCGGAGTTCCTCCGACAAACGTCCAAATGTAGCGGTCAAAGCTGCCAAACTCCTGCTGCACCTGCAGAAACGCCTTCGCATTGTCGATCGTCGAATCGATCTTCAACCGATTCCGCACAATCCCTGCATCTGCCATCAGCGACGCATGCTTTTCGGGTCCGTATGTCGCCACGATCGCGGGATCAAATTGATCAAAGGCCTGTCGATAGTTGTTCCGCTTCTTCAGTATCGTGGACCAGCTGAGTCCCGCCTGGGCCGCCTCCAGAATCAGGAATTCAAACAACACGCGGTCGTCATGAACAGGTACGCCCCATTCGCGATCATGATATTCGATCGAAAGTTCATCCGTTGCCCACGAGCACCGCACGAGTTCACTCGATTTTTTTGACTTCGCCTTCGCCATGGCCTTCCTGTACGGACTGTCACAGTAATCCGGGGTTCTGAATTTCCGCCACCATGAGCATAACCGACTTGCCGGACAGGGTCTCGGTCGACATCATCACTTTTTGAATCGGTCAGGTAAGTGCACAGGGCCAATCCCTTTTTGAAGCTGGGGAGGATGCAGGGTGGGACACGTGGCGCTTCGCCGCGCCGGCCCACCATCATTTCTCGATATGTGATATTGGTGGGCCTGCGCTCGAAGCGAGCTGGTCCCACCCTACATCAGCACAGACGTGACGATGGATGTATTCCGTTTTTCC
>CAZSTW010000097.1:0-25620 GCA_964609845.1 uncultured Planctomycetaceae bacterium
GAGGTGCGAATGGAACGAATGCTTCCGGAGGCTGATTGCGCAACTTGTCGCGCTGTGCTTCCGTCAATTTCAATTTCTGGGCGATGTCGTCTCGCAACATTGCCTGAATCCCTTCACGCTGCCAGCGCAATTGAATCAGGCGTTCAAATTGTTTGGGTTCCAGCAGCGACCGCAGTTTTTCGTCGGCCTGCTTCATGACCGATTCGGATTTGGCCCGAATCTGCCCCATCACCTTTTCGCGTTCCTCTTCGGTCGCAGAGCCAAGCTCCGCAAAATTCACGTCACCATTGGCGACACGCAACTGCTCCTGAGTCTGTCCGATCCATTCAGCGACCTGTTTTTGCCGCGCGTCATCCAAACCAAGTTCACGTTGAACTTCGGGCATACTGAGCAACGCGACATTGTCGATTGGCGGCCCAAATCCTCGCGGTCCGCGTCGATCCTGTGACAGCGCCACGACCACCAGGACCAGGCACAACACACCACCAACGGCCAATCCACGTCGCCACATACCAGCCACCTTTCGATGGAAGTTTCTTACCGGTTGAAACTAAGTCGCGTTCATCGCGTGTCAGGAGGACTCTCTGGCACGCTTCATACTCGCATCACGTTGCACTTTCCTGGACAGTCACGCAACAGATAGCGTCACCGCCGCGCGATTTTGAAAATTGACAGTTTTCATTTCATTCCAGTCGAAAGCGTTCGCGAACTCGCATCGGGATCGTCTGATTTCTATGATACCGGCCGCCTCGTTCGACAAATTTCTTTCCCAAAAGAGAATTCGCATTATGACCGAACGCCTGCCTATCAGCCGTCGTACCGCCCTTCAGATCGCCGCCGCGACCGTCGCTGCAACCACGCTGAATACTCCCCGCCGCGCTCAGGCCGCGCGACCTCGCGTTATTCTTCCCAATGATCGTCGCCTCGGGGACCTCAAGGATCTGAACGGCTATTTCCCGTTTCAGCCATCGGCGACGGTCGCAGAATGGGAAAAACGAGCCGAATATGTGCGGCGGCAGGTGCTGGTTTCCTGCGGACTGTGGCCAATGGCGACCAAGCAACCGCTGAACGCCGTCGTCCGTGGCAAAGTCGATCGCGACGACTACACCGTGGAACGAGTCATTCTGCAGACAGGCGATGGGTTGTACTGTACCGGCAGCCTGTATCGTCCCAAAGCCCCCGCAAAGGGGAAGCGACCGGCAGTGCTGTGTCCCCACGGACACTGGGCCGATGGACGCTTCCACCGGCACAACGACAAAACCTTTGAAGGTGAACTGAAGTCCAAGGCTGAAACATTCGAATCGGGACGACATCCCCTTCAGGCCCGCTGCGTCCAACTCGCTCGCATGGGTTGCGTTGTGTTTCTGTACGACATGCTCGGTGTGGCAGACTCCAGTGCTCCACTTCCGGCGGGTTTGATACATGGCTTTGCCAAGCAGCGTACCGACATGAGCAGCCCTGATCGTTGGGGCATGTACAGTGCGCAATCGGAATTGCGATGTTTGAATTCGCTCGGGCTGCAAACCTGGAACTCGATTCGAGCTCTTGACTGGATCAGTGCCCTGGACGATGTCGATCCCAGCCGGATCGGGGTGACGGGTGCCAGTGGCGGCGGGACGCAGACATTTATCCTCGGGGCTGTCGACAGTCGTCCGGCGGCGTTATTCCCGGCTGTGATGGTATCAACCGCCATGCAGGGGGGATGCACTTGTGAGAATGCGACGTATTTGCGAATTGGCACCGGGAACATTGAACTGGCCGCCCTCATCGCACCCCGACCGCTCGGCATGTCTGCCGCTGATGACTGGACCAAGGAACTCGAAACCAAGGGACTGCCGGAACTCAAGCAGCATTACGCACTGCTGGGTGCTCCCGACAAGGTCTCTGGAAAGTACCTGCCATTCCCCCACAACTACAATCAGCCTTCGCGCGTGATGATGTATGAATTCTTCAATCGTTATCTGAACCTCGGATTCCAGGGCCCGATTGTTGAACGTGACTTCACGCCACTGACGGTCGAAGAGGCCACCGTCTGGATTGGAGATCACAAGAAGCCCGAGGCAACACCGGAAAACGAATTGCGAATACTGCGAGGTTTTGCCAAGGATCAGGATGCTCAGTTCGCTCAATTGACTCCCACCGATGATGCTTCGCTGAAAGAGTATCAGCGAGTGGTCGGCGGAGCGTGGGATGTGCTGATTGGACGCAAACTGCCTGGCAAAGACGATTTCACTCAGACGAACACGTTCAAGTCTGACGGCGAAGACCTGATGCGATTCAACACTCTCGTTCGCATCGGAAAAGCGGGTGAAGAAGTCCCCACACTGTTCTACCTGCCCAAGAACTGGAACAAGCAGGTTGCAATCTGGATTTCTGATGAGGGGAAAGACGGACTGCTCAATGACAACGGCACGCCAAAGCCTGCCGTACAGAAACTGCTCGACGCGGGGATCTCGGTTGCTTTGCCGGACCTGCTCTATCAGGGGGAATTCCTGGCCGATGGTCAGGCGGTAACGACAACACGTCGTGTCCAGAATCCGCGAGAATTCGCCGGATACACGCTGGGATACAACCACCCGCTGTTTTCGCAGCGCGTGCACGACATCCTGACGCTGGTTGCGTTCTGCCGGTTCAGCAAGTACGAACCTGCCGGAGTTCACTTGATCGGCCTGGGAAAACAATCAGGAGCCCTCGTCGCTGCCGCAGCATTCCAGGCAGGTACGGCGGTAAACAAGGTGGCAATTGAAACCAGGGGATTCCGATTCGGCAGTATCACGGATATTCGTCATCGGATGCTTCTGCCGGGAGCCGTTCGTTATGGCGATCTCCCAGGCGTTCTGGCCTTGCTGGCACCACATCCGCTCTTGCTGGCGGACGAACCTGCAGCACCAAAGGTGGTGGAAGCAGCCTACAAATCTGCCAAAGCATCAGACCAGCTCAAAGTTGAAGCCAAGGCAAACGCAGACGCTGCTGTCGCCTGGGTGATCGGCTAAAGCTGATGAACCTGCCACCCACTGAATGACGTTGGTTGGATGAGGCACTGGCGGCACAGGGCTGCCGCCAGTGCCACCCGACCGGTAGCCGAACCACGACAATTTGGTGCTGGCAGACTGTGCCACTCACTGAACGCATGGAGTAGCTCACGATGGCTGGTTCACCGACTGATTTGGAATATCTTCCTCGGTTGCCCCGCGACAGGTCCCCCGGTATCGGGTGTATCGGGGCTGGCTTTATCATGGCGGATTGCCATCTGGTCGCGTATCGACAGGCAGGGTTTTCGCCCGTAGCGATCGCGGCACGCGACCCAGCGCGTGCCGCTGCCGTTGCTCACCGACATCAGATCCCGCGAACATATACCAGCTATCGGGAATTGCTGGACGATCCCGCGGTGTCCGTCGTCGATATTGCGGTCCCACCTGACGTGCAACTGGAAGTCATCCAGGAAGTCGTCCGGCATGCCGACCACATTCGAGGTGTACTGGCTCAAAAACCGCTGGGTGTGGATTTCGCCCAGGCGTGTGAAATCGTCCGACTTTGTCGGGATGCAGGGATTACGCTGAGCGTAAATCAGAACATGCGGTACGACCAATCGGTTCGAGCCTGCAAGTCGCTGCTCAATCGCGGAGATCTCGGGGAGCCTGTGCTGGCTACGATCGACATGCGGGCGATTCCTCATTGGATGCCGTGGCAGCAGCATCAGGGTTGGGTGACATTACGGATCATGAGTATTCACCATCTCGACACATTGCGATTCTGGTTTGGGGATCCGGTCCGTGTTTTTGCCAGCGTGCGTCCTGATCCTCGAACGACGTTTCCTCACGACGACGGCATCTGCCTGTATATCCTGGAGTATGCCAGCGGATTGCGAGCCATGAGTTGCGATGACGTCTGGGCGGGTCCCGCCAAAGAAGGTGCGGCACCGGATATCGGGATTCGATATCGCATCGAAGGGATGACAGGAATGGCTCGCGGCACGATTGGCTGGCCGAGCTATCCAGAACGGACTCCCAGTACGCTCGATTTTACGACAACGGCCTCCGGCAACTGGCACCAGCCTCGCTGGAACGAAGTCTGGTTCCCGGATGCATTCGTCGGCCCGATGGCCCAGCTTCTGTGTGCCATGGAAGATCACTCAACGCCCGAAATCAGCGGTGATGATAACCTGCGAACCATGGCGCTCGTCGAAGCCTGTTACCAGTCCGCTCGTGAACATCGAGCCGTCGAGATCGCAGAAGTTCTGGAAAGCAGTTACCCGTGAACGGAGATCTCTTCTCAATCATCTTCGCGATGATTTTCGTGCCATGCCTGTTCCTGGGCTGGCTCAGCGTCTCAAACTGGCTACGCATCCGGCGGGTTCAGCAGGACTTTCGCAGCCTTCCCGAGGGGTTTCGACAGCAGATTCTGAGCCAGATTCACGACGCCGGAAATCAGGCCAGCATCTGTTCGATTCTGGTTGCCAGCGAACCGAATTCCCCAGCGGCCCGATGCATCAATTCGAAATTTGGTGGACTACCCTATGCTGAAGCGGGGGATGAATGGCCAATGTTGAAGCCCGGCCACACTGAACCAGCCAGCTTTCTGATTCAGGTCAAATTGGACGAAACATTTCCGCGCCCCTGGGCCGGTCGACTGATTGTCATCTTTAATTGTCATGATCGACTGCAGACCGTGCGCAGCTATGCCACTGCAACGATCGAACGGAGTGTGGAACTGACTGGTCCATCGCCGGAACGCGAATGGATGCTGCAACAAATCCGGATTCCAAGACAACGATCGGAGGATCCTGTCACCGAAGAGAATCACTTCAATGGGTTGCTGGACTACGATCCCGTCGTGCTGCTGGAAACCATTCCCACTTTGACCGCGGATCTTGCACGCTTTACCAGGCGTCCTGCCGATTTGCTTTCTGCGATCCTGGTCCCGAATCACTGCAGCTACGGATTCGAAATGTCGGACATTGTGCAATTGGGGGGAAGACCCGAATGGCTGTTGGAAGAGCCTGACGGATGCCTCTGCAATCAATGTGGCCGGTCGATGCGATTCCTGTTTCAGTTCGGTGATCTGAACGGAGGTCAATCGCTGGGAAGTTCCGGTGTCTGCTATGTCTTCGGTTGCGACGAACATCCGGAACAACCCCTGGCATTTTCCCAATTTGTCCGTCCCCCGATTTCCAGATGATCATGATGATGATTTCTGCACAGCCTGGCCCGGCGGCCACGACTGAATCATCTCAGTCACCGTGACTTTAGTGTCGCGGTTTGATATCAACTTTGATGACGGATCGACGTGTTGGTTGCCGAGGTCAGGTACTGGCGAGATCAACAAAAGTGACTCATTTAGGAAAGACATCGTGACGGGAGACGAGACCGTACGTGCGTTACAGGCCGCCCTGATTCATTCACCGGATAACGTCCCCCTGCGAAAGCATCTGGCTGAAACTCTGCTGGGACTCAGTCGGGCCAGCGAAGCGGAGGTCGAGTTTCGCGAGGCATTAACGCGGGATCGCGACAACGTCGAGTTGAAGCTGGGGCTGGCTCGAGCGTTTCAACAGCAGGGAAAGTTGTCGCACGCGATGGTGATCGTCGAAGAGATGATCAAGCAGCGCGACACGCCAGCCGCGGCTTATTTGTTGCACGCGCGACTGTTGCTGCAGCAGGGGGATATTGAATTCGCCGTGACTGAGTACCGCCAGGCGACTCGTGATGACGAATCGCTGCGCGACGAGACGCTTGAAACAGAGCTGGGAATCGACGCTGACGAATCGTCCGAAATTGTGGATGGAAAAGTTCGGGCTGCATGGGAAGGGAGCGACGATTCTGGATCATCGGTCGCGAATGCATTCGAGCGTCCGACCATCAATTTCACTGCAGTCGGGGGGATGGACGCGCTGAAAGAAGAGATCCGGATGAAGATCATCTATCCATTGCAGCATCGCGAGATGTTTGCCTCGTATGGAAAGACGGTTGGTGGCGGTATTCTGATGTATGGCCCGCCGGGATGCGGTAAGACTCACATCGCCCGGGCGACTGCCGGGGAGATCAAAGCTGGATTCCTCAGCATCGGTATCAACGATGTGCTCGACATGTGGTGGGGAAACAGCGAAAAGAAACTGCACGAACTTTTCGATTATGCTCGCTCACATCAGCCATGCGTCCTGTTCTTTGACGAAGTTGATGCGTTAGGTGCCAGTCGTACCGACATGAAAACGAGTACAGCACGGCATCTGGTCAATCAGTTCCTGGCCGAACTGGACGGCGCCAAGTCTTCGAACGATGGAGTGTTGATTCTGGCGGCAACGAATGCCCCGTGGCATCTCGATTCTGCATTCAGGCGTCCGGGCCGGTTTGATCGAATCCTGTTTGTCCCGCCACCGGATGAACCGGCACGTGCCGATATTCTGCGACTGCAACTGACGGGGAAGCCGGTTCAGGAGATCGATCATCTGCAGGTTGCTCGCAAGACGAAAGACTTTTCGGGGGCCGACTTGAAGGCAGTGGTGGATCAGACGATTGAAAAGAAGCTGCAGGACGCGATGAAAACCGGGCGTCCACTGCCGATCATTACAAAAGACCTGATTGCTGCTGCAGGATCCATTCGTCCTTCGACGCAGGAATGGTTTGCCTCGGCACGTAATTATGCACTCTATTCCAATCAGGGTGGCCAGTACGACGACATCCTCAAATATCTGAAAATGAAATGAACACCTATCTGAACCGCGCCCAACTCTTGATGCAGCAACAGCGGTTTGAGCTGGCAGAAGAGCAGCTACATCTGGCACTGATGGAAGGGGAAGATGCGTCGATTGCTCACGCGCTGCTGGCTCTTTGCCTGCTGGAACGCGAGCAGTTGGACAGAGCGACAGAAGAGGCTGAACAGTCGATCCATGCCGGGCCGGACGAAGCACTTGGCTTTTACGCGATGGCTTCGATTCAGCAAAAGCGTCGACATTTCGCCGAGGCTCGCGATACGATCGCCGAGGCGATTCGACTGGAGCCGTGGAATGCCATGCATTTCCACGTTCTTTCGGAAATCGAAACACAAACGTATCAATGGGCTCAGGCGCTGGCAGCAGCGGAACAGGGACTGGCGTGTGATCCCGAGCATATTGGCTGTAATAACCTGCGAGCGATCGCCCTGGTTAAGTTAGGGCGTAAGGCCGAAGCAGGACAGTCGATTGAAGTCATGCTGTCGCGCAATCCAGATGACGCGGTGACTCATGCCAATCAAGGCTGGACATTGCTGCATCAGCAACAGCCGCTGGAGGCGATGAAGCACTTTCGCGAGGCGTTACGGCTGGAACCCAACCTGGAATGGGCACGGCTGGGGATCATCGAAGCGATGAAAGCCCGCTTCTTCGTGTACCGCTGGCTGTTGACATGGTTTCTGTGGCTGTCGAAATTCCCACCGAATGTTCAGATGGGCTTGATGCTCGGATTGATCTTCGGTCGCTCGATCTTGTCGAGCCTGCTGCAGATGGTTCCGATGTTGCAACCGCTGGAAGTGCCGCTGACGGTACTCTATATCCTGTTCGTCTGGATGAACTGGACGGCGTCGTCTCTCTTTAATCTCATCCTGCGAATGGATTCGTTTGGCAGGCTGGTTCTTAATGACAGGGAAAAACTGGAGTCGACGTTGGTCGCAATATGCCTTGCAGCCTGTCTGCTGACAGGATCAGTATCACTGCTGGTTGACAGGCAACTGGCCTTCATTCCGTGGCTGGTGGGGCTGCTCTACCTGGGGTTGATGATTCCCCTGGTCGCAGCCATACATCAGCCCCCGCATCTCCGCAAGATGTTCGGGGCGTACGCAGCAGGGGTTGCCATCGTTGTGCTGATTGCTTCGTATCATGGATTGCACTTGTGCTACGTACTTAACTCGCTTGCGACTCTGGAAGACATTCGTGCTGACAAGCTATCCAAATTGAAATCCCTGAGTGAGGCTGCTGGCAGGTGGCGGGAATACTCGATCTATGGCATCGTGATTTCCACGTGGCTCGGCGCCGGCTTAAGTCTCGCGCCCAATCGCCGATGAGGAAATGCGATCGCTTACGAGATGAATTTTCCCGTCAGTGAATTCAACGCGAACCGTAACGGGCATGGGTTCGAGATCAGAACTTGAAGATGCCTTCGAGGGGCGGAATCAATTCGGGATCGATGACAATCTGAATCGCACGTGCCTTGCCCGGTTCACGGCGAATGAATCCTCGCTCTTCGAATCGGATGAGCATCGAATTCACGGAGGGTGGAGTCAGGTTAAAGAAACGCTGCAAGTCCACGTGGCTGGGGCCTGTCCGAATCTGTTCCGCATCATATATTCGCGAATGAAGGCCAGGAATTGCCCCTGTTTACGAGTCGGTCCATCACTTGAACTCCTAGCACCAGGCAAACCCGCGTTGGGCAGAGTCGCGGTAGTCTTTTCGGAACGACTGGCCATTGAAAAAATTCGACATGCTGCAGCGATTGCCTGGGCCGTGAGCTCCATCGCGTTCGATGCTTCGATTGGCGTTTCCTGGATGATCAGCTCGTCATCGAGAATCTTGCGAAGATCTTTAGCAGCGCCGTCTAACAACGTTTTTGCTTCAGCACACGCCTGGCGAAGTCGACTATTTTCGTCTGCAGAATTCGATGTCACGGGGCCAAACTTCACAATTTTGGGGACGACAGTGGCGACCGCTGCTGCAAGCAACACCTGAACAGGCAACATTCAACGGCAATCGCAAAATGCGTTCGCGTGCGAAAGGTTTTACGATTTTCTATGCGTCCTGTGAATCGCCGCCTGAGGTCTCACGCCGCAGCCCTTAGGCGTTCGGTTTGCCCGGCGGCCAGCAATAACTGTTGAACAGTTTCTTCCATCGTGCGTTTCCACGAGAACTCAGCGGCTCTGCGGCGGGCGGCCGCATGCTGACTTGAGAGCTGAGTGACATCCAGACTCAAGGCGGCGTCGACCTGATGGGCCAGTTCTTCACTGTTGCCAGCGTGATACAGGAAGGCAGTCTCACCGTACATCTCTGGCATGGGGGCACTGGTGGTCGAAATGCTCAGGCACGACTGTGACATTGCTTCCAGAACCGTATTGGGGCAGGCTTCAACCCGACTGGTCATCAGGAAGGCTTCGCACTGACGGAAGCACCAGGCCATTTCGGGTTGCGACAACTTGCCGACCCAATGAATGCGATTGGCACAACCGAGTTCTTCGGCCTGACGCTGCAATCGATTGCGGTACGGCTGCATGGCGGGTTCGGTCTCCCCCCCGATCACAAGCGACAGGTCACTGCGACTTTTCAAGATCTGCGGCATCGCACCGACGGCATCTTCCAGTCCGCGATACGGGCGGACCGATCCTGCGGTAAACAGAAATCGATGGTTGTGGTCGTGAAGTCCCTGCGGGCGACGAGTCTCATCATCAGCCTTCGGCAGTTCGATCCCGTGATAGACGGTGGCGATCTTTTCGGTTGGTATCTTCCACGTATCGACCAGGAAATCCCGGACGAAGTTTGAAACAGCGACTATCCGATCCGCTTTCCGACAGGCTCGTTTGGCGACCCAGCGACGAGCAAGGGTTCTCAGTGTTTCCAGCCAGGGATTTCCGGCGAACGGGACCGCCAGCGGTTCCATGTTACGGACCATTGCGATCACGGGGGCTGATCCACAATCGATCCAGCGTGCGGAGGGGATAAAGACTACATCAGGACGACGCTTCAGAATCTCCCGTCGCAGACCTCGAAAGCCATGAGAGACGTCATTGTGCAGCCATGATTCCCATTCCAGACGTGTACTCTTGTGCAGGGCTTCGACAGCCTGAGGAGGAACGAACAGGTCCAGACGTGAAATTGCCGGGTGGCGAGCGAGCATCGGGGCAAGCACTTCCAGGTACTTGCGGCTTCCGCCACTGAGGCCTCCGTTTGTTAAATTGGCCAGGACAACGTGCATGAAGGAATTCCGAATGTAAGTCGGCCACGTTCGTGGTTGGTCAGTTTCCAGGTGTCAGATTTCGACGCCGTAATGCCGACGCCAGAGTTCAAAGATTGTCAGCGAGAAAATGCGACTGGTGTTGTTCCGGCCCTTACGTTGTCCTTCGAGCAACGACTGGATCGCCTTCTGTGAGAAGAGTCGAGAATCGGCATCTCGCAGCACATCCCCCACAAAATCGCCCCAGCCTCCCTTAAACCAGGCGTCCAATGGCATCGAGAAACCTTGTTTACGTCGAAGGTCGAGACTGGCTGGCAGCAATCTAGCGCCCAGTTTTCTTGGCAGAATTTTCCGTTCGTTCGCTGTCGCCTTCAGACGGTCAGGGACTCGGCCAAAAGCGAAGTCGATCAGGCGATGGTCCAGAAAGGGGGCTCGTACTTCCAGTGAGGCCAGCATGCTCGATCGATCGACTTTCACAAGAATGTCATCCACCAGATACGTCATGAAGTCGACACCTGTCGCCTTCAGCAGCGTGGAATCGAATCGCGACGCCAGATCGACTTTAAATCGCTCAGGGGTCGACTGAGATGGGACAGCTGGCGGTATCAGCAGTTCGCGCCGGGTTGCGGCGTCAAAATACAGGTTGAACTGAGCGATCCCGTCAGGAACGTTCTGCAACAGGGCGAGCAGATAATTCCGGCCGCGCATCCCGGTCGGAATCAGATGCTGGGCGGGATTGCGCAGCAGATCGAACAGAAACTGCGGGACAAATCTTCGGCGCTGCTCCAGTTGCTGAATCCACGAATGCTGGAAATACCCCCCAAACAATTCATCACCACCATCGCCACCGAGGGCGACGGTTGCGTGTTCGCGAATCATTTTCGAAACGAGGTACGTGGGGATCATCGAATGATCCGCCAGGGGTTCATCGAACTGCTGGGCCAGCATCGGCAGCAGATCAACCGATGCGCTTTCGCCCACCAGCTCAATGTGTTCGGTTCCGAAGTGATTGGCGACCTGTCGCGCGAACGGGGATTCGTCGTACGATCCGTGTCCGGGGAAGGTGACTGTAAACGTCTTGACTGGATTCGAAGAAGCGCGGGCCACCATTGCTGTCACGAGACTGGAGTCAAGGCCGCCGCTCAGCAGGACACCTACGGGGACATCGGCAACCAGTTGTCGCCGAACGCTGTCTTCCAGCAGCGATTCGAGTTCATCGACCAGTTCGTCATCGTTGACGTCAGGATCGGCGTGATGTTCTGGAAGCTGCCAGTAGCGCCAGATTCGCAGATCATCCCTGGCCAGGTCATACAGCATCGCATGCCCCTGCGGAAGCTTTTTGATTTCCTGCAGCATGCACATGTCGCTCGGCACGTAACCATAGGCGAGATAGAATTCGAGCGCCTCGTAATTCAGGCGTCGTGAAACTCCAGGTAGCTGCAGCAGCGCTTTCACTTCCGAAGCGAAGATCAGCCGGCCGTTTGCATGCCGATAAAATAACGGCTTCTCACCTGCGCGATCGCGGGCGAGGAACAGCTTCTGGCGTGACATGTCATAGATGCAGAACGCAAACATCCCATTGAGACGTTTCGGACATTCCTCGCCCCATTGGCGATAGGCAGCGAGCAGCACTTCTGTATCAGAACGGCTGCGAAAGTGATGTCCGAGTGATTCGAGTTCACGACGCAATTCGAGGAAGTTGTAGATCTCGCCATTGAAGACGATCGTCATTTCCTGCTGGGAATCGGCCATCGGCTGGTGACCGGCCGGAGAGCAGTCGATGATGGCCAGACGACGTTGAGCCAGTCCGACATCATGGTCTTCGGTTGAGCCCCACGTCAGCCCGGCATCGTCCGGTCCGCGATGGCGCATGCTGTCGCGTGCCAGCGTCAACTCGGCCAAGGTCTCGGTACATCCCACAATGCCACACATAACGTTGCCTCTAATGTTCGCGATTCCAGCGGTCCTGATGCTCTGTCGAGACTTTCATCTCAGGCACAGTTCAAAGGGTCATCCCACCTTTTTGCCGATGGCCCAGAGGTATGAATTCCATCCCCATTGAGGGGGAACCGCCATGGCACCAGCATTCCAGACTCGACCAGCCACAGCGAATGCACGTGACAACATGTCTTGCCGGGAGATTACCAGGTGCATCTGTGTCCCACCGTCACCACCGACACGCACGTCTTGTAGTCCGCCTGCCTCCATCGCAGCTTTGAGTGCAGGCAGATTCATAATCTGCAGATTGTGAATTGCCAGGTTGTCGGCACAGAATCGGCTGGAAAAGAATTTCACAACCGGCGACGTGAAGTTCGGAACAGTGATCGCGACGGTTCCGCCGGGACGACAGAACCGGCCATGGCAGCGGATCATTTCGGCGGGATCGTCGAAATGTTCAATCAGACCAAATGACGTGACGAGGTCGAACTTCGACGGCAGATCGAGCGTGCGCACATCACCCACATACACGTTCCTGGGAAGTCCCAGGCTACCCAGGATTGACGCGGTTGTTTTCGCGCCTTCCTCAGCGTAGTCGATCCCGCTCAGTCGCAATTGCGGTCGCAATCGGTGAATCCGCTGCAGCATGCTTCCGGGGGCGCACCCCAGTTCCAAAACCTCAGCCCGTGCGTTGGGGGCGGCATCCAGCATACGGCAAATCATCCGATCAAACTTCCATTGCGAGATCTTACGCACTAGTGCCAGGCGATCACGACCAGCATCAGCCGCCGCCCATTCCTTTTCCCAATAGTTTGCACTGGTCAAATCGCCTGCTGTTGCCATCTGATTCCTTTCAACTCGGGCGTCTTGAATACGTTTGACTTCCGAAGTTTGTACTCATTCAAGTCAGGGCGGTTAGGGGCTTTTTCTTCGTCTGGCTGATTGTTGGCCGGGCGGACTGACCGGATGCAGGGCGCACGCGCGGTCGATCGTAGGTGCGTAGAGGGCGGTGTGCTGTGAAGATGTGGATGACATACACAATCCCCCACATCATCACGGTACGGATGAAGTTCATATCCCCGTACCAGTACCAGAGCATGCACGAAGTGGCGATCGATCCGTACAGCAATCGCGATGCCAGTGTTCCGGTTTCGTTATACGTTTCACAGCAGCAAATGAATGCACCTTCCAATATCAGGATCACCAATACACCCCAGATCCCG
This sequence comes from uncultured Planctomycetaceae bacterium, assembly GCA_964609845.1. Taxonomy (GTDB): domain Bacteria; phylum Planctomycetota; class Planctomycetia; order Planctomycetales; family Planctomycetaceae; genus Schlesneria. The sequence goes on from CAZSTW010000097.1 coordinate 13,070, forward strand.
AAATTACGGAATGGGACGACGGCAGGATGCATCCCACCTGCGGCAATCAAGCCGTGGTACCACATCGAGGGGTTTGACTCGTTCGACTCCATAGGCCGCTCGTAACCCATGGCCATCGTGATCGATCCAGGTGGAAGCGACAGAAAATAGTCGATGTAGGTCTGCCCGTAGAGATACGTAATCGTCTTGTAGTTGTAATCCGCACAAAGTCCGAGGTTATTCAATGCGACCGCGGTCCAGGTGTTTTGTGTCGCTCCTTCTACGAGAGTATTCCAGGCCCCTGAAACGGCTGCAGACTTCTGACTGGCAGAGTGACGTAGCGAACCCATGGCAATGAATGCCGCCACACAGACTGCCAGCGGGACGAAGACCTTGAGAGTTCTGGAGAATTGTACCAGACCGCGCTGGATTCGACCTCGCGCCGCCTCCATTGACGGACTGGTGATATACAGCATCACAATCGCGGCCAGCAGACCCGCACATTCACGGTCGCCACGCAATAGCTGCAGCACGACAACAATGTACGACGTGACCAGCATCGTCGACATCATTTTCAACATTCGCCGCGAACTTCGAGGTGCTTCACGTTCTGCATCGACGATCAACAGCATCAACAGCAGATACGAGATGAGATACGAAGAGTTCATTCCGACGTCTTTGTACATCCCGTGCCCCGCGTCCGCAGACGCATACGCTGCCGTGAAAATGCTTGCTTCGGGTGCGTAAAGCCACGAGCAAATGTAAGCAACGTATAGCAAGATGGCGTAAACTGGCAGTGACATCACTGTCTGGTTGCCTGGCACGTCTGTAGATGGCTTGCGGTTTGATTGAAGCCGCTGGCAGGCGGAGATGGCAACCCATTCAATTCCTGTCATCAGACCGCACAGGCCCACCAGGACCATCGACAGCATCTCGTTGATCAGTGTGTGATTCTGGCAAAGAAGAATATTCGTGGGGGTTTGCCACCAGACAAAATTGCGATCAAACAGATATCCCAGATTCGCGCTGAACGGGAGGATGTACAACAGGACATACAACCGAGTCATAATCGACAACGACGTGATTTGCAGTGATGCGATGCCAAACACAGACAGGGCCGCCAGGACGCAGATTGTCAGCCGCATCGGCATCAGTTGCCCTGACCAGAAGAGTCCGGAAACGATCACTCCTGCGGCCAACCAGCAGGTTGCCAGCAGTGCATGATTCGTTGAAGAACTGTTCCGATTCATCGCGTGACTCAAGTGCTACTCTCGTTATGGTCTTGAATGTCTGTTGGGTCGCGTCAGGCGGCTTTGCGAACGTTTTCCTGACCTGCCTGCGCGATTCCTTCGCGCCGCAAGACTTTGACAAACGTCAGGAGCAGGATTTTCAGGTCAAACACCAGTGACTGATGATGCATGTAGTATTCATCGAGTCTCACTTTGTCAGGAATGCTCAGTTCGTCACGGCCGTTGATCTGCGCCCAGCCAGTCAAACCAGGCGGAATCTGACTGACTCCACACCCGGTTCGCAAATCAATCAGGTCGTCCTGGTTGAATAGCGCCGGGCGAGGCCCCACAAAACTCATATCACCCGTCAGGATATTGTAGAGCTGAGGCATCTCATCAAGGCTGGTAACTCGCAGGAACCGACCGACAGGCGTAATCCATTTGTCAGAATCAGTCAGCAGATGGGTGGCCAGTTGCGGCGTGTCGGTCCTCATGCTGCGAAATTTTGGCATTAGAAAGATCTGGTTATTGCGACCGACACGGCGTGACCAATAGAGCGCCGGGCCGGGTGAACTCAGGCGGACGATGAACGCAATCACCAGCATCGGTACTGCCAGGATGATCAGGGCTGTTGTCGCGATGATCAGATCAACGGCGCGTTTCACGCCGCCTTGGAATGTCGATACCACGCTGCCGCTCTCCATAAGCCATCTTCCACCGTGACTTCGGGGTGGAACTGATAATCCCGTTCGAATTTCTCTCCAGGATAAATGTCGTCAGACAGCCACTTTCCGATAGTCCGATTCAATCGTGCGAGTGGCCCCCTGCCAGCCGAACAGACCGCAAACCCACCTCCAACAGTCCGGACAAGCGGCGCGGGAATGTACCAGCGAGGGGTGTGGCGGCCAAGACCAATTGAGATTGACTCAACAATCCGTGCCACAGTCACTGCAGGAAGCGAAATGTTGTAGGTATTACCATCCGATCCGTTCTTCGGCTGCGTTGTTGCCGCCAGAACACATGCCCGAGCTGCGTCGCCCCGATAGACCAGACTCTTAAGATTCTTTCCGGAACCGATCCAGACGAATCGACCGGCATCGATTGATCGCATCAGGCGAGCAATATTGCCGGGGTCGCCTTCACCGAAAATGGTCGCCATCCGCAGGATAGTCAGCCGGATTCCTGCATTCTGCGCGATCTCAGTCGCAATGCACTCCGCCTGATACTTGCTGATGCCGTAGGGTTCTGTTGGTCGGCAACGGGCAGATTCGGTCGTTGGTTGCGTCCCCCCGCCGTAAACCGAGACGGAACTGACCAGAACGACATGTTCGACGCCCCCCTTGGCCGCCGCTCGTAAAACAGATTCGGTGCCTTGAACATTGACTCGCTGAAAAGCTTCCACATTGGCGGCACTCTTTCCGAACTGGTGCGCCAACCCCGCACAGTGAACGACGGTACGGACGCCTCGAACCGCACCTTCCGTACTGCCTGTGTCTGTAATGTCACACGCTTGACGGTCAACATTGGCTGGAGCGTTTTCCGCAGGCCAGGAGCGAGCCAGTCCCCGGACTGTCATGCCGGCATCGCTGAATTGGCGAACGATCTCCCGGCCCAGGAATCCACTGGCTCCGGTGACAACGACGTCCGCAGGAATAACATTCCGGCAGAACGGAAGAATGTCGATCGCGCGACTACTGTCCGGCACGGATGGCATACGATGTGACTCCTGAGCGATTCGGGCCAACCGTCTGTTCGAGCAACCGTTCGAATCGACCGATCTGCACCTGAGAACAATAGCGCTGATCGAACGCACGGCGCCCATTCACTCCGAATTCCTCGCGGACCGCTGATGGCATATCACGCAATTTGATGACTGCAGCAGCCAGGCTCGTGGCGTTCGAAGGCTCAGCCGTAATTCCAAATTCATTCTTCTCGATAAACGTTGCTCCATCCCCGCGCACTGCCATCAGGACCGGGCGACCGCTGGCCATGTAAGCAAATGTCTTTGACGGAATGCTGACGTCTGACAGGCTGTCAGGCTTCAAATGGACCAGTAGGACGCTCGCAAAAGCATACAAGCCAGGCATTTTCTCAGGCGGGAACCGCCCCGGCAGGACGACATTTGCCAGTCCTTCGTTCCGGACACGTGCAACGAGTTCGTCATGCTGAGTGCCACCGCCAACCAGCACAAACCGAATGTCCAATTCATTTCGCAGGTGGCGAGCAGCATCGAGAACGGTGTGCATTTCCTGCGATGCCCCCATGTTACCGGCGTACATCACAACGAATTTGCCAACCAGATCGAACTGGCGGGCAAACTCTTCGTCAGGTTGAGCCAATGAATAGGTCGCCGTCGGCATCCAGTTCTCGATCACAGACAGCTTTTCTTCCGGAACACCCATTTTCATCAGGTTCTGGCGAAAACCTTCCGTCACGACATTCACATGTGAGGCTGCGCTATAAACAAACTTCGCAACGCTTCGAATCGTGGAGATGATCCAGGGACGATTCAACAGGCCGCTGGCAGTTACACTTTCCGGCCAGAGATCAACGACGTCCAGAACAAGACGAGCACCGCGCAATCGACTCAGCCACCAGCCGGCAATCCCCACTGGCAGCGCTGCCTGGTAGACGACAATGACGTCGGGGCGCCTCAGTGCAAATGGCCCGATCAACATCGCACTGATTGCAAACGACATGTAATACAAAACGCGGCGAACAACCGAGCGGCTGTGGTCAGGAAGCTGTGGAATCCGGCGGACAGTGACACCATCCATTTCTTCACGCGAAATCAGTCGCTGTCGAAAGCCCGGATAGATCTTGCCATGCGGATAGCAGGGGAAACCGGTTAACACTTCGACCTCGTGGCCGCTTCGTACCAGACCGCTGGCGAGGTCATGAACCTTCTCCACAGGTTCTGGCGAATAATATTGTGACAGGATCAAGACACGCATCGCGTTACTTTCTCCAGACCGTGCGATTGATGTAGTCGGTGTAGCTCAGGATGATCCGCACCATCTTTTTTGACACCGGTCCCCCTTCGTAGTCCTGCACCACTCGCATAACTCGTCGGTTCCTGTCGAACTGCGATGTCACGATGTCGACAGATTGAATGACGCGATCGGGCTCAAGCCCGCTCATGATCAGCGTCCCCTCATCCATCGCTTCGGGACGCTCGTGAGCTTGACGCAGATTGACGGCCGGGAAGTTCAGCAGCGATGATTCTTCTGAAATCGTCCCGCTATCCGAGAGAACACAGAATGCGTGCGTCTGCAGTTTGACATAGTCCAGAAAGCCAAATGGCTTGGAGGCTCGAATCTGTCCTTTACCGGATTCATCCAGTTCACGCCCCAGCGCCGCGAGTCGTTTACGAGTGCGCGGATGGACCGAGACGATGATCGGCAGCTTGTAGCGTTCAACGAGCGCATCCAAGGTATTGAGCAAGGTGGTCAGCAATTCTGGAGAATCAACGTTTTCTTCCCGATGCGTACTGACGACAAAATATCCACCTTCGGTCAGCCCCAGTTCTTCCAGGATGCGTGAGTCTTCGATTCCCGGCCGATAGTAATCCAGAACTTCTTCCATGCAGGAGCCGGACTTGATAATCGTTTCCGGACGGATCCCTTCCGCAAGCAGGTAGCGTCGGGCATGTTCGGTCAGCGGAAGGTTAATGTCGCTGATGTGGTCCAGGATCCGTCGATTAATTTCTTCCGGAACACGATCATCAAAACAGCGGTTTCCCGCTTCCATATGGAAAACGGGAATCTTGCGCCGCTTGGCCGAGATCGCTGCCAAGCAGGTATTCGTGTCACCATAGAACAGTGTCGCGTCAGGACGCTCTTCTGCCATGGCCACATCGGATAAGGCAATGACCTTGCCAATCGTCTCTGCGGGGGTTTCCCCTACGGCATTGAGAAAACGATCGGGTGGTCGGATCTGGAGCTGGTCGAAGAAGACCTGATTCAGTTCATAGTCATAATTCTGACCGGAATGGACCAGCACATGATCGACGTGCTGATCGAGTTCCGCGATCACGCGCGACAGCTTGATGATCTCCGGACGAGTGCCCACGATCGTCATGACTTTCAGGCGTTTCACAGTCAACTCCAGTTCCCGTTCTCATCAGCAGCCAACGTAATTCACGGCCAGGATCGTTATGCCGCACGTTTTCCTGCCGCCGCTTCAAAGAGCTCGATGCCATCCGCCGCTTCGCTTTGTCCCATCAGCAGATTGTGACGTCGCAACAATTCAACCGTCTCTTCAAACCCGATCACGGTGTCTTCCGAACTGAATTCCTTGGTCAGGCCAGCAGATTTCGCATCTGTCGCTGGCTGCAGTTCCGGAAGCATGGCGCGGATCGCGAAGAAGTTGCCACGACGGACGGTGTGATGGCATTCCTCTTCAGAGATCATCAGTTCGTGCATCTTCTCACCAGGCCGGATCCCCGTGACTTGAATCGGGATATTGCGATCACCAATCAGGGCCTTGGCGATGTTCATCACGGTCGTTGAAGGGGCCGAGGGAACAAACGTCTCGCCCGGTTCCGCAAACTGCAGTGCTGCAAATACGCAGTCGACAGCCTGATCAATACTCATCAGAAACCGAGTCATTTCCGGAACAGTCAATGTGACCGGACCACCGTTATTGATCTGATCGTGGAACAGCGGAATGACCGACCCGCGCGAAGCGAGAACGTTGCCATAACGCGTGCAGATGAACCGGGTCTTGGGGCTCAGGATATTTGCCGAGGTGAAGATCCGCTCGTGGATCGCCTTGGTCAGTCCCATCACATTGACCGGCTTACAGGCCTTATCAGTGCTGATCCCGACGACTGTTTCCACGGGAAGCTGATGCTCGCGAATGCAGCGGACGATGTTGATCGGTCCCATGCAGTTTGTTTCGATCGCCTGCTCCGGGAAATACTCGCAGTTTGGAACCTGTTTCAAGGCGGCAGCATTAATAACGACGTCGACGTTCTGCATCGCAGAACAGACATCCTGGAAGCGGCGAACATCCCCCAGACGAAATTCCAGGCTGTTCAGGAAATTGCGATAGATCACTTCATCAGTCGAAACTTTTCGATGCAGATACGACATTCGCATGTCGTGCTGCTTCGCTTCGTCACGTGACAGAACGATCACCTTCGCAGGCGTGCCGAGTTCGTTGGAAAGGAGTCGGCGGACGAGGACCTTCCCCATGGAACCAGTTCCTCCTGTCACCAGGATGCGTTTGCCTGCCAGGATCGGCTGAGCGGTGGCGGTTGGTCCATCAAAGGAAGAAAACATCTTACGCGGCTTCATGCAGGGCTCCTCGTCCTTGAATTTGAGCGGCCAGTTCTTCAAGCATCCGGTCCCAATCCGGAACCCGATATCCGGTTCGACGCGTGAAGTCCGAACCATCCAGGCTGCGATCACAATGAAACGAGTGATCAGGGGTGATCGTGATATCGCGCCGACCCAGCAGCGCGGAAAGTTTGCAGAGCAAATCGAATTTCGTAATCGGGGCGGAAGCGACCTGCCACACGCCGTTGAGTTCGGGTTCCTGGACCAGCACATGTTCGATGATGCGGGCCATCTCGGCCGTCGTCACCCCCGAATAGATCGCTCGCGTAAAGCCACGAATCGGACCTTGCTGCGCCAGAAACCACTCAATCAGGCTCTGCTTCCGAGAAAGTTCCAGCCCGATGATCGATGACCGGATCGTGATCGCGGGACCTTCCGAGACTTCACCAAGATATTTGCTCAGGCCATACAAATCTTCGGCGTCGGCGTGGTCAGTCTGCTTGTACATCCCACGACGACCGTTAAAGACACAATCGGTACTGAGGTGAACCAATCGGGCTCCTGCCGCAGCACACATCAATCTCAAACGGTGTGGCAACAGTGAGTTAACTTCCAGGCTGGGAATGGATTCCTTCGCAGCCGAACGTTGTTTGATAATCCCGACACAGTTAATGACGGCATCTGGTCGAAATTCACCGAGAACATCCAGCACCCGATCTGTTTCCTGAACATTGATATTTGGAAACGAATTTTCCTGACGGAACAATCCGTATCGGGCGTAGACGGAAAGGGGACCGCGCAAAGTCACGCGAACATCGTGCCGCCCCAACCAGCTCTTCAAGAGCTGATGGCCCAGCATCCCATCCCCACCAAGAATCAGGCAGCGCACGGCACCCCTCCCTGCGTGTCGTCAACGTCGATCAACATGACGAATCGGCGTAACCGTCGTACCAGATGTGATTTCCGTCAAAGTATTCAGCAGTCGCCAGTAGAAAACCGTTGGCAAGGCTGAATTGAATCTGAAAAAAATCAAAATTCTGTTCTGCAGTATCCCGTTCGCATACCTGCCTTTGCGGACTCCATTCCCGCAGGCGGAGGATCATGTAGTGGAAACCGGCAATTTCTGCAAGATGACGTACGAACGTTCAGAAAGTCAAAAGGCCGTTCTGACAAAATTGGGAGCGTACGTCGCCCCCCCAAAACCGTGCATACTCGCTTCTGTAAGACTGATCGCGATTGGGGCGAAACATGTCATCGGTTGTTCGCCGTGACGGTTCGGTCTTTTTTTGACCACGTCGGTCACGGAGTACACGAATTTGGAATTCGACGAAGGCCTCATCCAATCGCTGAAAGTGGAAGGGCTCGATGGACAAATTCCACCTCAGTTAAGCTCGAATGGATCGCGAACGCTTACGACTCGTCGGACGACAGCAGGTTTTCTCTGGACTTTTCCAGCAGCCGAATCAAGTCTTTCAATTCCGTTTCAGAAAGATGCCCCATCAACTTCTTGTGCAGATCCAGCAGCGGTTGATCCAGTTGGCTCAGTACATTCATCGCTTGCTCGGTAATCTCGACGTAAATCACTCGTCGATCTTTCTCGCAACGAACTCGTTGTACGAACTGGGCTTTTTCCAGGCGATCAATCAGACCGGTGATTCCCGGTACCACGGTGACTGTTCGGCTGGCAATTTCCAGGATGGGCAGGGGCTTTCCTTCGCCGCGCAGGATTCGCAGGATGTTGTACTGAGCAGGTGTCAGTTCATATTCGCGAAACAGGCGGGCAAACCGGATCTGTAACTGATCGTTCGTCCGCAACAAATTCAGAGCCGCTTCCTGTTCGAGGGATTCAAACTGGCGATTCTTTTTTAATTCGTTCTGCAGTTTTGATCGAGTCACCAGTCATTCCTCACGCAAACAGGCCAGGCACTTTGGAGCGGATTGCAGTACCACTTTCTATCGGAGTGGGCTGATCGATGGCTCGTACCGCAATGAGACCGGAACCGACTTGAATGATGGAGTTCGCGAACGTGGATCGGATGTGCGGGGGACCAGGACGTTGCATTCCGGGTAGTACATAGCCACGTTTCCGGGACGGATTTTTTCGAACGGAGTGATTCGAATCCCGTGCATGGTCCCCGTGACACTCGACACGGTGACTGTCGCGCTGGCCTGCAGACCAAGCCGGGCGATGTCGTCGGGATGAATCAGGATCACATTCCGCCCGTCGATTCCGCGATAAAGATCATAGTCTTCATAAACAACAGTATTGAACTGACCTTCGCTACGAATGGTCATCAACCGAAGTTCGTTTCCAGTCCCCGCCAGTTCGGGAAGCGAATGAGGTCGCAGTTGCGCTCGTCCGTTTCGAGTCGGAAACTGTGGCGTATGAAATGTGCGACCTGCCAACTGGAATTCCTTCCGCGTCTGGCCAATCTGTTTGATCTCGTCAAATCCCGGGACGACTCGGGCAATGGCATCGCGAATCCGATTCGTGTCCTGCATCGACTGCCAGTCGATCGGTCCATCCTTGCCGAGGACTCCTTGAGCGATCCGGGCAATCACTTCGATTTCGCTTTTCGGACCGACATGGCGAGCAGGCCCGCCATCGCTCAGCCGAATGTAGTTGAACATGGATTCCTGCGTTGTGGCCTGGGGCTCTTCATCACGGGCCAGAACGGGGAGAATCAAAGTTTCCTCTGCCAGTCCGTGGGCATGCCCGGTGTTCAAGGTCGTGTTCATGTAAACCAGCAATTCCAGCTGACTGAGCGCATGGCGGGCGTAGTCGGCGTCGGGATTCGAACCATAAAGATTGCCACCCAGGCAGAAACCGACTTTCAACTCTTTACGCTCGGCAGCTTCCATACAGGCGAGTGTGTCGAGCCCTGCGGTCGTCGGAAGTTTCATGCCGAATTCAGACTGCAACCGATCAAAAATCGCATCTTTGAGCTTGGGAGTTACCCCGACCGATCCGATCCCTTGAACGTTCGAATGCCCCCGGATCGGCAACAGGCCGGCATTCGGTCGTCCCACCATGCCGCGCAGCAGCGCCAGGTTAGCAATCGCTTCGACATTCTCGACGCCATACGTGTGATGGGTGATTCCCATAGTCCACGTGAAGACAACATTTTCTGCTGCGGCATATCGAGTGGCAATTGCCTGAATGGCATCAGCACCAACCCCCGACTTGCGATAGATCTCGTCCCATGTCACCGCATTCAGGTTGGCCTTCAGTTCCGGCCAGTGATCACAGTACTTCGTCAGGTACGCTTCGTCATGAGCCTTCATTTCAACGATCCGCTTGGCAACCCCGGTCAGCAGCGCCAGATCCCCGCCGATGTGCGGTTGAACATAAAGCGACGCGATCTTCGTTCCGAAGAACAGGCTGAAGGGGTCACTTGGGACGCTGAAGTTGACCAGTCCTGTTTCGACAATCGGATTGATCACGACGACATGTCCGCCACTGCGACGAATATGCTTCAGCGTTGTCATCAGTCGCGGGTGATTGCTGGCAGGATTCCCACCGATGATGAACACCAGATCCGCGTGCTCAACGTCTTCAAGCAACAGTGTGGCAGTCCCTGTTCCCAGCACGCTGTTCAGCCCGACACCACTCGCCTGATGGCAATAGTAGCTGCAGTTGTTGACATTGTTGGTCCCGTACATACGTGCGAAGACCTGCAGCAGGAAACCCGCTTCGTTTGAGCTTCGACCGCTGAAATACCAGAAACTTTCGTCGGCCGTGATTCCCTTGAGGCGTCCGATGATTTTGGCAAAAGCTTCTTCCCAGGTGATGGGCTGGTAATAGTTGTCACCGCGCCGATACAGCATGGGTTGCGTCAGTCGTCCGCTGGTTTCCAGTTCGCGCGGTGAAAAGGCCTGAAGCTGCGCCACAGAGTAAGTCTTGAAGAAGTCTGGTTTGACGGCTCCCTGCATGTCTGCAACCATCGCCTGCAGCGACTTCTTGCAAACTTCAGGGAACATGCCACGTTCGTTGACCATCCCCCCTTGCTGTCCACCCATCCCGACTGCACAGGTCTTGCAGGCATTCTTGGAACGCATCGCCTTCCAGAGATTCCACAAGCCCCCGGCTTCGCGTGACTTCCGGAAAGTGTACAAGACCGCAGGCCAACCACCACCAGATTTGACTCGACGCATAACGTCACTCGCCCCGATTTCTCTCACGTACAGACAGGTGGCCCTGTCTCTGATTGATCGCTCAATGCTGCGCTAATCGCGGAATGCTGATCACCGAACTCTACACGCTCGTCCCATTGAACAGCGATTCAATGACATCGCCTTTGTTCAGACGCACGCGACGGCCCAGGCGGTCAGTCACTTCAACTTCGGCGGGAAGTCCCAGCAGATGATAGACCGTGGCCGCAACATCGTTCGGGGAAAAGGCTCGAGTTGCCGGATAGGCTCCCGTGACATCGGAACGGCCGATGACTTGCCCCCCCTGAACTCCCGCTCCGGCAAACAGCCCGAAGAAACACGGCCCCCAGTGATCACGACCACGCTGAGCATTGATCTTGGGAGTCCGCCCGAATTCGCCCAGCATCATGATCATCGTGTCGTTCAACAGCCCGCGAGAATCGAAGTCGTCCAGCAGTGCTGAAACTCCTTGATCCAGTGGCGGCAACAGACGATTTTTCAATGTCGGAAAGATGTCGCCGTGATTGTCCCAGTTCTGGACGCGACCGATGTTTACCTGAACGATGGGCACACCTGCTTCGATCAGCCGCCGAGCTGTCAGTAACGACTGTCCATCCGTTGTCCGGCCATATCGATCACGAACGCCATCCGGTTCGCGGTGCAATTCAAATGCCTGACCAAGCCGGCTCGAACTGAGCATGTTGAAGGCCAGTTTCTGGTCCTTCTGCAATCGCAGCGACTGAGCAACTTCGGCGAATTGCGACTGCTGGCGATTGACCTCCTGCAGCAGCAACTGGCGACGCCCCAGATGAACGACATCAATGCCAGCAGCGAGGGTCAGTGCATCGACGCGAAAGTCGGGCTTGTTCGGATCACCTGTAATTTGCCATGGATCATAATTGGCTCCCAGGAATCCTGCGTGCTGTCCTGGCCAGGTGAGCGGACCTTCGCGCAGAAATGTGGGAAGGTTGACGCCGCTTGGCAATCCATCATCCCGTTGTCGCAGGAACGCCAGGGCTCCGGAATAGCAGGGCCAGTCATCTCGTGATGCGACCTTGTCAAAGAATCCCCCCGGCTGCTTTTCACCCGTCAGGACATGATGCGTCGACATCAGGTGATTATTGTCTTCATGAGACAATGTCCGGATCACGGCATATTTGTTCGCTCGGGCTGCCAGTTGCGGCAGATGTTCGCAGATCGAATATCCGGGGATGGCTGTTGCAATCGGCTTGAACTCGCCGCGGATTTCGGCGGGAGCATCCAGCTTCATGTCGAAAGTATCATGATGGCTGGCAGCCCCAGTCAGAAAGACGATAACCAGTGACTTCGGTGATCGAGAAGGTGACGCAACGGGAGCGGCCTGGGCTCGGCCCGACATGACGGCGGGCAAACCGACTCCCAGCAGTCCCGAATAGCCAGCCTGCAAGACTTCTCGACGGGACAATCCAGCACGATGTTGATGAGGTCTCACGTCGTCCGTTCCTCTGGGGCAGCATTTTGGCGGGAGTATGAAGGCAGATCGCGTTCAAAGATTATCGACCGGTTTTCTCCCGGCAATTTCCAGAACTCCGTAATGATACGTCATTTCGGGAGGAAATGCATCAAAAATGACGTCGATCCAGCGCAATCTGTTTTTTCAATGTCGGGTGGGACCAGCTCGCTTCGAGCGCCGGCCCACCATGAATTGTTGACGATTCGTTTTGGTGGGCCGGCGCGGCGAAGCGCCACTGGTCGCACCCTACGAATTCCGTAAGAAGTTGAACCACGAAGAACGCGAAGGTCACGAAGGCTGGAGTCTCCCGCATTCTCAGGGTGGCCCGGCTTGCTTCAAAGCTGTCGAGCTGAAGGAAATGCGCGACATTCATCAACTTTCACGAGGCCGAACTGGTGGATGGTGCATCGAACTGTG
>CAZSTW010000098.1:0-14444 GCA_964609845.1 uncultured Planctomycetaceae bacterium
AAGCGCCACTTGTCCCACCCTACATCTCCCGCTTCAAAACGTATTGTCCCTCGGCTGCCGCCCGGAACACCTCAAGACGACTGTCTGTTTGACTTGCATTTCTCCCCGGTCCCCCAGATACTAAAGAGCCCGGTCCCGTAGGGATCGGTCGATCCGTTGGATCGGTCGTGCCGTCTGAAACGCGGTGCGAATGAGTTATCCCTCAGCGTTTCACCGTGAAACGGGTTCCGACGTTCATCGGAATCACCAACCGAGGCCCTGTCGATGAGTGCTTTGAACAAGACCGAAATCAAGAAGCTCCGTAAGAAGCGTCAACGCCTGAAGAAGAAGCTGCGCTGCCGCTTCTGCCCGAATGGCTGTGACAAGTCGCCACATCCGATCTTCGTTGACTACAAGGACTTGAAAACCTTGCGTTCGATGATCGACCGCGAAGGAAACATGCTGGCTCGACGCAAGACGGGCAATTGTGCCAAGTTCCAGCGAGCCGTCCGCGAAGCGATTCTGCGGGCTCGGTTCATTGGTCTGCTGCCATACGTTGCCGAAGAGTAAGTATTCTTGCTTTTCCAGACGGAAACAACGTCCCTCGCATTCATGGCGTGGGACGTTTCTTTTTTGGCAGAAAGCGGTTGCGTCTCAATCGCGTGCTGCCAATCCATGAAAATCAGTGGAGCGAGCCGTGTGGGTCAAGATCTGCGGTATCCGCGATGAACTGACAGCCGATCGTGTGGCAGGGTTACGCCCGGACGCGATTGGTTTGAATTTCTACCACAAATCACCCAGGTTCGTGACGCGCGAAACCGCGATCCGAATTGGAGTACTGACAGGCGATCGAGTCCAGCGGGTTGGGGTTTTTGTCAATCAGTCCGCGCAGGAAATCGCGGATTTGGTAACAGCCTGCCGACTGGATGCGGTGCAAGTCCACGGTGATGAATCAGCCACCCAGGTTGCAGAGATCTCGCACGCCATTGGTGGAACACCGATTTACCGGGCTTGGCGGATGGAGGGTGATTCGCTGGACGGACTGGCAGAGCACCTGGCTGAATGTCAGGCTCTGGGCGTTGTTTTTGCGGGGTGCCTGATCGATTCACGTGTCGCGGGAGCTTATGGCGGAACCGGCCACACAGTCCCGTGGGCGGCTCTTTCCAAAGCTTATCAGCGATCTCAATGGCCGCCACTGATCCTCGCCGGGGGGTTGACTGCAGACAACGTGGCGACCGCTGTGTCAGCAGTCCAGCCCTGGGGAGTCGACGTTGCCAGCGGCGTGGAATCATCACCAGCAACAAAGGATCTTGATCTCGTTGCGAGGTTTGTCGAGAACGCTCGGCGTTGAAACGGGACCAAACCTGCCGATGCGAATTGCAGCCGAAATCAGCGTTCTGCGATCGATCGCTTGAGAGCCCCTTGCTCGTAAACTCGCGTCGTCAAAGCATCCAGTTGCGGCTCAAAACTCCAGCGTTTTGAAGTCCAGCGACGGTTCAGGCGAACTTCCAGTTGAGATTCCGAATCCGAGGATCGGGAATACTCCGAGAAGTAGCCATGCGAATCCAGTTCGGCCACGATCCGGTCCAACTCTTCTTTCGGGAGATCCATCTCCGCATAAGTTTCCCCCTGGCAGACAGGTGACGAGCCATAAAACCAGCGACCTTTGAACTCGTCGTTCCGTGATTTCCGGACACCGATCTGTTCTTCGAATTTCTGTCGCCAGGATCGGCGCTCGCACTCGTGACAACAGTCGACGGGCTTGAACCTCAGCGTCACTTTCGCAACATCTTTCCGACCATCGGGATGCGGCGATTCGATTCTCAGTTCAGCCTTGGACCAGCTGATGTCTTCAAATGGAGCTGGCTCGACGACCTGTGCCGAGGTCTGAACGATTCCGGTCCGCGATGGGGAAACTTCCTGACTGGACGTAAACAGCGGCCCGGCTGCTGAGTGAGCCCGGTATATGATTTCCAGGCGTTCATAATTGTCAGTCTGCTGAGTTTTCGCGACAGATTGCGCCGTGACTCGGCACGAACAATTGGTGAGCGGAATGATGAGGGCTGTACCGAGAGCCAGAAAAACCCGCCGACTGCAAAGTCGTGATGTCATGGTACATTCCGCCCCACGTGCAGATTTCGTATCGCCCGGACAATTGATATCGGCAGGCAACTCGAGCGATGACAATTTTGCTATCGTCGGTGTTAAAGTTGACCAATTAGCCGGATCGCATCGTACAAAGCGGGGCGGAGCATCAGACCGAGCGAATCGCCAAAGCCAGAGAATCCATTTCTTCGTCAGGGGATGACCGCGATTCGGTAAGACTTGCTCGAATATGCCGTGAAAATGAGACTGGCATTGAAGTTCGATCCAAAGATGGTGAGTTGGACGATAAACCAGAGGATTAGCCAACTTCTCGTCAAAAAGTCCTTCAGTCGTCAAGTTTTCGTTGCTCTTGGGTTTGACGAAGGTTTACAATTCACCAGACTGTCAATCCGTCGCTGCCGATCGGTCATTGTTGTAAAGCGCGAGCTTCAATCAGCAAATCACTGCGAAAAGGAACTTGTTATGGTTCGTCGTTCTACCTCAATGCTGTTTGCTGGTTGCCTTGCCTGCCTTGGTCTGATGCTGTCGACACAGGGTTCGGCTTTCGCCGCAGCGAAGACGGCCGCCAAACCTGCTGCCAAGAAACCCATAACCAACCCCAAATTCGATCCGACTGCAGAACAGGTCGAACTGTTTGCCGCGATCGAAGCAGGTCAGGTCGATGCAAAACTGATCCCCAAGAACGCTTTGGGCGGAACCGTTTTCATCGAAAACAAGACCGATAAGCCTCTGAATGTCAAAGTCCCGGAAGCGGTCATCGCCGTTCCAGTCAACGCCCAGTTCGGTGGGATGGGTGGTGGCATGGGAGGAATGGGCGGAGGCATGGGCGGGATGGGTGGCATGGGCGGGATGGGAGGCATGGGTGGCGGCCAGCAGATGATGGGCGGCGGAATGGGCGGCGGAATGGGTGGAATGGGCGGCGGCATGGGTGGTATGGGAGGAATGGGTGGCGGCGGAATGGGCGGAATGGGTGGTGGCGGGTTCTTCTCGGTTCCACCAGAACGAATCATCGCTGTCAAATTTAACTCGGTCTGCCTGCAGCATGGACGCCCTGAGCCAACTGCCGCTAACCGCTACAAGTTGATGCCCGTTTCACGCGTCAGCAAAGATCCCGTTCTCTACGAATTGCTCTCTCACATCAGCAGCGGGAAAGTTGATCCTCAAGCAGCTCAGGCAGCCGCCTGGACAATCTCCGATAAGATGACGTGGCAGCAATTGGCTGCGAAATCTGTAAATCACCTGGGTGGAGGACAGGAGCCGACCCCATACTTCAGTCAAGAACAGTTGATGGGAGCTCAGCAATTGCTGGCGACCGCAGTGGAACGTGCAGAGACTCGCAAGAAGGAACCAGCGGTCGAAGAGCCACGAACGTTGCGAGCCGCGACCACAAAATAGCCATTATTTGAGAACTCAACGAATTATGACAGGCTCGCCTCTGGCGAGCCTGTTTTCGTTCATGGAGGAACGGTGCATAACAGTCTAGACTTGATCTCAACGTTGACCGGGGGCCTGGCAGCAGCCTTGACGATGGGGTATGTGACTCATCGAATTGGCTTGTCACCCATCGTCGGATATTTGCTGGCAGGATTCCTGGTTGGCCCCAACACTCCAGGCTTCGTTGCGAACTCCGAACTGGCGGAACAGCTAGCAGAAATTGGTGTCATTCTGCTGATGTTCGGTGTCGGTCTCCATTTTCATCTGAGTGACCTGCTGGCAGTTCGACGAATCGCCGTTCCCGGCGCCATCGGGCAAAGCCTGGTGGCAACATTGCTGGGGTTGGTTGCCAGTCTCTGGCTGGGATTCAGCCTGGGGACAGGGATCGTGTTCGGCCTGGCAATTTCTGTTGCCAGCACTGTCGTTCTGATGCGTGTTCTCGCAGACAACAATGAGATGCATACACGGGTGGGGCACATTGCCGTCGGATGGCTGATCGTCGAAGACTTGTTCACAGTCGTCGTACTGGTGATGTTGCCGGCGATCTATGGTGAGAACGCTGGCGGCACATCCGCTGTTTTATTAGGCCTGCTGTTTGCCTTCATCAAGATCAGCGTACTGATCGGGATGACGTTTGTGATCGGTGATCGTGTCATCCCAGCCATTCTTGGAAAAATTGCCGCCACTCGTTCTCGCGAACTCTTTACGCTGAGCGTCCTCGTGATGGCTCTGGGAATTGCCGTCGGTTCTGCAAGACTGTTCGGAGTCTCGATGGCACTGGGGGCATTTCTGGCGGGAATGATTGTCGGGCGATCCGAATTCAGCCTGCGTGCTGCCACGGATGCATTGCCAATGCGGGATGCATTTGCCGTGCTGTTCTTCGTTTCCATCGGGATGTTGTTCGATCCAGCGGCAATCGTGGCGTCACCGTGGATTGCACTGGTGACGCTCGCCATTGTTGTCATTGGCAAGCCGCTGGCTGCGGTCGGGATTGTCCTGTTCCTGGGATATCCGGTTCGGGTCGCATTCGCTGTGGCACTGGCACTTGCTCAGATCGGCGAGTTCTCCTTTATTCTCGGCGCGGTCGGAATGGAACTGAAAATCTTTAACCAGCAGGCGATGAACGCGTTGGTGGCCGCAGCCATAGCAACAATCTCAGTGAATCCGCTGTTGTATAAACTCGTCGGGCCCTTGGAAGCCTATGCGATGCGCTGGCCTCGCCTGTGGCGCTGGTTGAACAGCAGAGTTGTCGTTCCTCCAGAATCAGCCAGTCCGATTTCTTCGACAGAACCTACGACAACACCGCGTCATCGCGCCGTTGTCGCGGGATACGGCCCCGTCGGTCGGACGATCTGCCGACTGCTGCGCCAGTTTGAAATCGAACCCTGTGTGATTGAACTGAATCTGGAGACCGTCCGTTTGCTTCGTAAAGAAGGAATTGACGCTGTCTACGGAGACATCATTCACATGGATACCTTAAGGAACGCAGGAGTGGATCGCGCCGGGACTCTGATCCTGAGTGCTGCCGGGATTGCCGGGACCGAAGAGTTGATCCGCAACGCCCGCGAACTCAATCCCGGCATTCAGATTCTGGTTCGATCAACTTATCTTCGCGACGTCGCTCCGTTGCTCAAAGCGGGGGCTTCGCGTGTTTTCTCTGGCGAAGGGGAGGTTGCTCTGGCGATGGCCCTGGCGATGTTACGAGAGCTGGGAGCAACACCCGATCAGATCGATCGCGAACAAGATCGCGTTCACGCAGAAATCTTTACTGCCATCGACACCGCAAAGCCTCAGCCTGCAGCAAACGGATAACTTGACCAGCAGACGCTACCAGGCCTGTGCAGCATTCCCCTGTGTGTCCACTGTCCATGGTGTCCAGCACAATGCCAATTGAATCACAGTCACGTCAGTTTTCTTTGGGACAACGCTCATTTCTTCAAGCACGACACCTTCAGGTTCTGCACCGGCAATCAATGCGTTGGCTTCTTCCTGGAATTGAGCATTGAGTTCATCAATTCGCTGTTGAATCGCTTCGACAGTCTCTTCAGCCTGAGCGACGTCCTGTCGCTCACTAGAGACGCGTCCAGCACTTCGAATGGTCGTGGCGGCTTTGCTGATGTTTGACGTCGTCGTCAGTTTCCTGCCGAGGATTGCCCCCAGGATCGTTGTTCCCAGATTGACTGCAGCGGTCATGGTCTGCTGGCTGGCCTGAGCTTTCTGCTTTTCTACCGTCTGGTAGGCCTTCCTCAGTCGTTCTTGAAGGACCGTCAATTTCGGGGCAAATCTGGCTCGCAGCTTTTCCACCTGCAGGTCGCGGCCTTCGCGAATACCGTGTGAGATTCGAGCCCGGAAATCTCCCTCGGTCTCACCCGGCCGGGAGACTTCTTTCAGTTCCGAGCACTTCCACAATTGGAGTTTTTGAGTTCGATACAAATGGTCCTTCAGGGCCGACTGCAATTCGGTGTAGGTCTTCGCCCGACTCAATTCTGCAGGCAGAGCTGAGAATCCAGCACTGTCCTCTCCATGAGCTTCCTGATCAAGCGAGAACTCGGTCGAAATCTCGGCGTCGTCCCAGACCGTTGCATTCACTGTCGACGCGGCCGGGACGAAGATTACGAGGTCGCGGATTTCGTCAATCCCCTGGCTCGACTGGGTGAATCGGACACGCACAGAAGCGAGCAGTCCAGGCCGATACAGCAGCTTCGAATTTCCATTTATAGAGCCGCGGCGAACAACAAAGGTCTCGTTGATCCCGGGGGGAAGTACCGGATGCAGACCTGCATCAGAGTCATTCACGTGGGCTGTCGTCGGACTCGACACCGGTTGCAGTAGCTTTTTCTCTCTCATTAACTGCCCGATCTGGTCACGGCTGATCGGGCCACGCAGAAAGGACAATGCCCACCGCGATTGAAAGACAACTGGGGCATCTTCATGAACATTGTTCATCAGGAACACACGGTTCCCCAGACCCGCGAGGATCTTTTCCATTTTCGGGCGGTCGAAGCTGGCTCCGGCCGCCGTAGAAGCTCCTTCCAGTCCATCCAGAACACGAGCCTTATCACGTTCGGTCTGCAATCGGCCCAGGAACCATGTCCCCGCGTTCGACAGACCTTTGTAGTCGATGTCGACGGGATTCTGCGTGGCCAGCACAACACCGAGACCAAACGCACGCGCCTGTTTCATCAGCGTCAGCATTGGCGTTTTTGATGGCGGGTTGGCTGTCGGCGGAAAATAGCCGAAGACTTCATCCATGTAGAGGAGTGCCCGCAGGCTGGATGTCCCCGACTGGTTCCGCATCCACGAGATCATCTCGTTCAGCAGGATCGTCACAAAGAACATTCGCTCGCTGTCGGACAGATGTGCAATCGAAATGATCGTCAGCCGCGGTTTCCCTTCTGGCGTATACAGTAATCGCTGGACATCAAGCGATTCCCCTTCCATCCACGCTTGAAAGCCGGGAGAAGCAACCAGGTTGTTCAATGACATCGCAAACGCAAAGCGATCTTTTGAGGGGAAGAAACTCTCCAGATCCATGAAGCCAACTTTATCGAATCCCGGCTTTTGAATGAGTCGAATCAAGGTCCCCAGTTCGACTTCCTTGCCGTCACGCCAGTTGCGATCGAAGATCGTCGCCAACAGAATGTGCTCGCGACTTTGCAGTGAATCGCTGTCGATTCCAAGCAGTGCCAGCAGTCCCGAGGCAGCAGCGGTGACCCGTTCCCGCATCGCCTCCGAATTGTTGATCGTCGCTTCACCGGGTGGCGCGAATGATCGCATCACGGTCAGCGGCAATCCGGCGTTGCTGGCCGGCGTATAGATGGAGAGGTCGACGGCATCGCGAAACCGGGCGATTCGCTCGGGGGGTTGCCCCCAAAGCGCCAGGCCCTCTTTCCAGACCGTAGCCATCTTTGCTGAATATTCGTCGGGAGTCATTCCGGCCCGTGCGGCATCAGACGGTTCGATCCAGGGACGAAAGTCTGCGGGTTTCAGCTCAGGAAATGCCAGCAAAAGATTGCCCAGGTCACCCTTGGGATCGATGCAGATCGCAGGAATTCCGTCGATCGCCGCTTCTTCCAGCAAAGCGAGGCAAAGCCCCGTCTTGCCGCTCCCCGTCATCCCGACACAGACCGCGTGCGTCGTCAGATCTTTGGCATCGTACAGGAGCAAGTCATCCGTGGGACGTCGGGTCTCGGGATCGAATCGCTTACCAAGATAGAACTGACCGAGCTTTTCGTAGTCTTGCATGTCATTACCTGCGAAATCTGCAATTGACAGTAGGAGCCCGTCGCCGCGACCAGTCTTGGATTGAGTCAATGAGATCGTATCGAAAGTGCCGAAGCCCATTCGATCCCGCGCGTTAAACAACCACGACGTCTGCACCGACGTATTTTTGAAACGCAGAGATCGCGGAGGACGCAGAGGTACAGGCAAGTGGTGATCGCTCTCCCCCGTCTTCGCTCTGTGATCTCAGCGTTCTCTGCGTTTCAAATCTTTCCGGCCGTTGATGCATAGCCCCGCGCGGGTCACTCGATACGTTATCAAATTCCATGACTTCTGCGAGGCGAGAATTCGATAACGTCACTGGCATACGCATGTGGTTCGTGAAAAACGGGAGTTCACTCAATGAAGAACGGCCCCGAAGGGCCGTTCAGCTTTGCATTCCAACTCAGATATCAACTCAGCGCGAATTCCATCAGCCCGCTGGCAAATCACTCGCCGTTTTCAGGAGTCAGCGCCGAAGCGGGTTCGTCGGATTCCTGCAGGACAGGTTGACCGATGGTTTCGAGCGGTCGAGCGGACTGATCTTGCGGTACCTGTGCCGGCACAGTTCGTTTCGCGGTGAGAGCACTCAGCCGTTCGCGTGATTCCCCCTCAAGCTTCAACTCGTTCAGTGCTTCTTCGCTGGGTTGATCCTGGGTTGATGGATTGGTGGCATCCGCGGGTTTGCTTTCACTGCCGATTTCCGGAGTTGGAGAGGCCGCAGGCTTTTCCGGCATCGGCAACTTTGCCGTTGATGGATTCGAGGCAATGCCGGGGTCAACGGACACGGGAGCGGAATTGGGCGAGATCGATGGAGTTGGCATGGGCTTTACACCTGCATCAGCAACCTGCGGCGGAACGGTCGGTGTCGGCTCAACCGGTTTCTGCAATTGTCGCAGGCGATCCCGATAAATGATCAGCGAATTCAACGTATGGTAGAGCGGTCCGCAATCAATCACGCGCTGACGATTGGCGACCAGATCGTTGCTCAGCGCGATGACCGCGTTGCGAACCCATTGCTCATTCAATCGCTCGTTGGGAAGAGCGATCGACAGAAACTCCATGGTATGACCGGTGGTGTTGAAGCGTGAATTCAAATCCGTCGTATGTCCCGATGTTTCATAGAACTTCGCAGAGAACGTACCGTCGTAGTTCTGCATCGAGCGGGCGATTTCAATATGCTGACGGATCTTGTAGTCCGCCTGTGCCCAGACGCCCACGAGCTTGCCACCCTGCTTCAGATACTTGTCGCGTGTTCGAGTCAGTGCAAACAGCCGGTGATTTCCTCCACAGGGAGCCCCGACAACCGCGGCGGCCGTTTCAATCTGAACGAGTCGTTCAATGCTCCATGGTTCGTTGTGCTGATTCAGCCACTGAGCATCAGGCTTGAGGTAATGTTGAAGTGCCCACAGGACCCAGGTCACTTCTTCCCTGTTATTCACTTCTTTCATGGTGTTGTTGATAATGCCACCAATGGTGATCTGTTCGTTACCGACCTTGAAGGCATATGTCACGGGCAAGTCTGACTGTGACAGCAAAGCCAGGAACTGAGCGGGGTGACCTTCGAATGCATAGGGACGCGTGAAGGGATGGAATTTCCCGCCGTGTGGCGTCTTCATGAGCAGTGGCTGATTATCGAACTTCGGTTCACTGGTCGCGATCCATTCGATCGCATTCACCTTTTGACCGTTCAGATTCAGTTGAAAGCTCTGCTTGAGCGCCAGCAATCCGTGGAAGATCTGCCAGGGAGAGTGTGCGTTGGCAGTCAGGTAGCGACGACTGCTGACATCAATAGCCAGGTCCAACTGAGCGAGGAACGGATCGACAGTTGCCGGGGCAGTGACGGTTGTGGTGACCGGAGTCGCAGCGACACCTTTTGCGTTGGTTGCGTTCGCGGCGCCGGGAGCTTGTACATTTGAAACAGCAGGTGCGGGAGCCGCGTTTGCGGCACCACCCAGCGGAGGCGTAACAGCTTTCTGTAGCGATGGCAGAGACGGAGTTGCGACCGGCGGTGCAGGCTTAGTGCCGACAGCCGTCACGCGCGGCGGAGTTGGTAGAGCAGGCTGTTGCGCAATCGTTGCTGATGAACAGCAGACAATTGCCGCAGCGGTTGAGAAAATTCCCGAGCTCAACCGGAGCAGTCTTGTGGTTCGACGCACAATTCCTCCACAAAGCTTTCGAATGTCGGTCTTCGAGTTGCAGATCAATGAGAGCCAGCGCGGTCTCAACCAATTCCTAAACACTTCTATCGACCATTCACGGCCATCATCCGGGTGAGCAGCTTTCGATCAGTTCGTTGCTATCACTTCAGTTGACAGTTGCAAATGATAATTAACAGACTTCACACCCCTCTTGAGGGGATTCGGCAGTAATTGCCACCGAGGTGCCGTGAGGCACCGGATCTCTTCACGATTGGCCCAAATGGTCTCGAATGCGCCGCATGTCAGATACATCCGCTCAGGAGGACAGCTTTCGAAGATCTGTCACTTTTGTCGGAAATCCGGTCAGTGCTACAACAGTCTAAGGCGGGGAGATGCGGTGATTCATCCTGACCCGAAAAGTCAGCCAACATGGGGATTGCGGTAATTCATGACGGGCGAACAAAATCGCCCTATGATGTATAAGCCCATGAGGATAGATCATAGAGTTTTCGTAAGGTGGGATTTCCGAAATTCGTCGAGAATCCCATCGATCAAAACACCAGCCATCGGCCCGTTCATTTGACCGGATTGATACGACGTGCAGGCTGCCGTAAACTGAGCACGTGTCCTGCCAAACTCGTTCCTTTCCTGGGATCTGCTGATGGTTCTTTCCCGAATTGCTTCCCCTTTGGCACTACTCTTTGCTTGCGCAGTTTTTGCCGTTGAGGCGATGGCCGTGGATTACGTGGTTGTCGTTTCCCAGGCGACCAAGACCGACCCGGAGTGGAATCAGGTCGTCAGCGAACTGGTCGAAAAGCACCAGGCCCAGGTGGTGAGCTACGAGAAGCAGGTTGCCGAGGCACTTCCTGCTTTGCGTGCGGCGTTTCCGAAATATGCCTGCTTTGTTGCCACAAGTAACGAAGCGACGCGCCAGATGGTCGCAGACGTTCACCGTTTGACTCGCAAACTGGATGACGATCCGTATACCGACGTCCTTTGGGGAGTTCTGACAGGTTTCGATGCCGCCAACGCGCTGGAGATCGCCAGGGAGCGTAAGCCCCTCGAGATCAAGCGAGTTGCTTCAGGAACGGAACTGGCCATGGACCGCGTCACCGAAGGTGTCTGGTATTGCGAACTCGAACAGAATCGCATGGTCCGAAAGGCACCTGGGGGCGAGGCGACACAATCACGAGGGCCAAGTGACACAACCGCCGCTCTTGCAGAGTCGCTCTCGGAGTATCAGGCCGACTTATTTGTGACCTCCGGTCACGCGACCGAACGCGACTGGCAGATTGGATTTCGATACCGTAATGGATATTTTCAATCCAAGGGAGGCAACTTGTATGGAGTCGACACCAAAGGGCGGAAATTCCCGATCGTCTCTCCGAACCCAAAGGTCTATCTGCCCATTGGAAACTGCCTGATGGGGCACATCGATGGCCCCGATGCCATGGCTTTGGCATTCATGAAGAGTGCTGGTGTCCGTCAGATGATTGGGTATACCGTCCTGACGTGGTACGGCTACGGCGGATGGGGCTGCCTGGATTACTTTGTCGAACAGCCAGGAAGGTACACGTTTGCGGAAGCCTTTTTTGCCAATCAGCAGGCCCTGATTGAGCGGTTGGAGACCAACTTTCCAGATATCGCCAGGCTCGATACGCCACCGGGGACAACGGCCCGCCTGAAGTTCGAGTTATCGGATGCCGCGAAGAAGTCAGGACTGACGATTCAGGACGGGATCGGTTTGCTGCATGACCGCGATGTCGTCGCACTGTACGGCGACCCTGCCTGGAATGCGAAGATGGCTCCTGGAAAGCTGGCGTATGAGCAGACTTTGACAGAAGTTGTACCAGGGAGCTACGTTCTCGAAATCAAGCCACTGGACGGTGAGAAATCGTTTGAGCCGATCAACAAGAACGGGTCGCAACGAGGTTGGCGACCGTTTGTGCAGTTCCTGCCGAAGCGTGTTCAGAACGTGGAAATCACTCACGGGAAAGAACTGGGGCCGGTAATCACCGACAACTTTGTGCTGATTCCCAATCCGCGTATCTGTGAACCAGGCAAAACCTATCGCGTCGAATTCAAGTCGAATCCCAGGTAGCTTGTATTACGAAATGCGGTTCTTGGCGCGTTCGCTCGCTTTGACAAGGATTGCACGTTCCTCCTCGGTCAAACTCTCTGACCCCTGTTCGTGGATCTTGATCAGAATCGCGTCGACTTTCGTATCCAGTTTGTCCGCTTCCATTGTCGGGTTGTAGACCTTCAGACGACTTCGCGCAACGCGATTGCGCCACGCTCGCTTCCAACTGGAAAGATTGAAAGCACCTGTGATTGCAGCCAGATGCCAGTGAAAGTGTCGATACGCCAACGAGAATAAGACGCTCAAAACGGGCGAGGCGTAGGCCAATCCAATCACGCCGCCGCCAGCTTGAATGATCCGCAATGCAGGATAGAGTCCAAACAGTGCATAAATTGCCACAAGGAAACGGAGCTGAACAGAAATCAACGGAAGAATGTAGACTTCCATCCTGGGGAAATGAGTCGCGTAGAGGGTCAGGACGCCCAGCGCAATGAAGGCCGAACCTCCCAGCGGCATGGCCAGGGGAACGATGAATCCCCATGCGGTAAAGACCACCCCGACGAAGAGCGCCATCGCCGGATAGAAGACGAGCATTTCGTTCGAACCGTACATCCGCTCCAGTTGAGATCCGATCTGCCAGATGATCAGCAGGCTGAAAACAATTCCGAAAATATCATTCGGGTGATGGCTGATGGCAAACGTGAACAGACGCCAAACCTGTCCATTCATCACATGGCGTGCTTTAAGCGAAAGAAAGTCGAAAACAATCGACAACTCACCGGAAACCGTCAGTGCCCCCATCGCGAACACGATCACCGTCAGGATCACAAACCATTTGGTGACAACATTGTCTGGTTGAGTTGAGGTGCTCCAACTCTCTTCCTGGGAGTAATCACGGTCGTCGAAGCCCATCATTCACATCCAGGTGATTGAGGAATTCCAATGGAAACGCCGTACGAAGCGGCGGGGACCGCATTGGCACGGCGACAATCTCGACATGGCGAAAACTTTGCACCATGCGAGCGAACAAGTTCGACCCGATCCTGGACTTTCAGTCCTTGGCTGATCCGACCGTGGTCGGTGGTTGAGGCAGCTTGCGAGTGATCTCCAGGTTGTCGGCCTTCAGCTTTTCGACGCCATTCTGAGCTTTCCGCAAGCGGCGACGCAGATCATCGTTGGTTCGCAGAACCTGATTCCGCAGCTCTTCCGTCTGTTCGACGGCCGCAATCAGCCCTTCGCGATACTCGACGTCCACTTGCGGGTCTTTCGACAGTTGATCGCCGCCAATAAGTTCTGCCTCACGCACTGCAAGCTGTGCCTGTGCTTCGGTCTCGAGTTTTGTTTCGGTCGCCAGTTTCGCGCGACGTTCGACCAGTTTGTCTTCTGCAACTCCAATCGCATAAGTCTGCTGATCGAAATTCGGCTGGTAGGCGGGAGGAATCATCGCTCGCCAGCGCCAAGTCCCATTCGGAGCCCATGTCTGCACATCTTCCAGATTGACCTTCCAATTCGGTTTCAAGCGAGACTGCTGGGGATTCGCGGATTCCACCGTAAAGTCGCCTCGGTAGACCACGTTGCCATCGGGCAGGATTTCAAATCCGTAAAGGTACTGCTTGGGAGCCAGTCCTTCGTTGGTTCCGATCGAGATATCGACGATCCCTTCGCCCGGTCGCTGGATGGTTGTTGGAACCTTGTTCCAGTACACCCCCCACATCTGCTTGGAGCGAAAATAATCGGCTTCCAGAACGGCGACCTGTTCGGTCAATTCTGCGATCTTTGGCTGCAGTTCCTGATACTGCTGCTGAAAGGCGCGCGACTTCTTCGTCCAACTGTTTCGGACTTGAACCAGTTTGGCTGTCAAGACGGTCGATGCGGCGGCCGCAATGACCACCAGCCAGACGGCGACTTTTCCCATCACGTGCATGACACGTACCTCGATCGCATAAGTTGGAACACCTGGCGTTTTTATCGACCGCCGACACGCCCTACCACAGGCGAATCGACCTGAAGTCTGGCACCAACATCAATGTTGGCCGAAGATTCCGTCGAGTTGAGACCTGCGTCCCCAAACTTTTCCGAACAACCCCTACAACCGCTTCGACTGGAAGCGATTGCTGCTTACCATGAATATAGGACTGTCAGAGAACGCAGGTCAAGCAGGATGTTTCCAAACTGCAGCCAATCAGCATTTTCATGGGCCCCAATTTTCGCCAGAATCGTTCGCATGACAAATGCCACCTCAAACCCCGACCTCCTTCCTCCCCCGCTGTGGAATCTTCCGGAACCAGACCCGCAATCGTTTCGCGTTCGCCCACTCAGGATCGGAAACGTCGAAATCGGATTTCCGGCCGTTCAGGCAGCCCTCAGCGGCTACAGTGACGGAGCCATGCGAATCGTGGCCAGACGGTTGGGAGCACCGTACACCCTGGCCGAAGTAATGATCG
>CAZSTW010000098.1:14558-25501 GCA_964609845.1 uncultured Planctomycetaceae bacterium
GTACACCCTGGCCGAAGTCATGATCGACCGGTTTGTACTCGAATTGAAAAATCGCCGACGTACACAGCACCACCTGCAGTTGTCTGACGAAGAGCACCCGGTCGGGGGGCAATTGATGGGGTCCGACCCCACGGAATTCGGCCCGGCAGCGATGCGACTGGTCGAGGCGGGCTTTGACATCATCGACATCAATTTCGGATGCCCCGTCAAATCTGCAGTCGGAGGCTGTCGCGGCGGATATCATCTCAGCCAGCCATCGGTCGCACTGGAAATTGTTGATCGGGTGCGCGAGGCCGTTCCACCGCAGATTCCTGTCACGTTAAAAATGCGTCGGGGTATCGATGATTCCGGCGAAAGTCGTAACCGATTCTTTCAGATCATGGAGGGCGCATTTGACCGCGGCGTTGCCGCCATTACCGTCCACGGTCGAACGGTCGAGCAGAAATACGTTGGCCCCAGCAATTGGGAATTCCTTCGCGACGTCAAGCTGCATGCCGGGAACCGGACAATCCTGGGAAGCGGCGATCTGTTCACAGCTCAGTCCTGCCTCGACATGCTCCGGCGGACGGGAGTGGATGGAGTTTCAGTCGCCCGCGGAGCTATCGGAAATCCATGGATCTTTCAGCAGGTGCGCGATCTGGCAAACGGAAGGCCTGCCATGCCCCCCGATCTGTCGGAACAGCGGCGCGTCATGCTGATGCAGTGCGAACTCAGCCTGCAGTTCAAAACCGAAGTTCAGACCTGCTCGACGATGAGGGCGTTCGGATTGAAGTTCGCACGACTTCACCCTCAGCCCGATGTCGTACGTAATGCATTTGCAGCAGCAAAGAGTCTTGAGGAATGGCGCCGAGTGCTTGAGACGCATTATTAGCGTTTGCGTCGTCGCACCATCAATCCTGGTCAGTTGCCGAGAAACTCTGCCAGTTGCTGCATGGTTCCCGTCCACCCCTGGTGCAACGAGCCGTGGAAAGAGGCGAAGAAGTCGCGTTGAATTTTGGTGGCATTCAAAGGCCGGGCTTCAACGGTAACGAGCGTCCCTTTGCTGATACCCGCATGTTCAACCAGTGTCACGGTGGTGAACGTCTCTGGCGGAAAATCGTCAAGGCCCGGAAAGGGGGCAGGGGTAATTTCGCCGCCAGCATTTGAGAAGCTGCTGATAAATTCGAGTCTGTCCGGTGGGTTGATCGTCCGGTAGACCCAGCGCCCCCACAGTTCCATACCATTCGGATGGCTCATGCAATAGAGAAACACGCCACCAGGTCGCAGGTCCTGCGTTGCGTGCAACATCGTCGATCCCTTCGGACCGAACCAATTCATCAGTTGCTCGCGCTCTGTCCAGGCCTTCCAGACAGTTTCGCGCGGTGACTTGACGAAGTGACTGATGGAGAAGGGGGGCTCGTGCTGATCGCCAGCGGCCATATTCGCGACGTAGTCCTCCAGATTGGCAAGGTGTTGTTTACCTCCTTCGACCGCACCGAAGTTGGTGATGACCATGTCACGTGCTTCTGCAGTTGGAAAGGTCGACCGCATGGTGACTTTCGTACTGCAACCGCCTTCGCCGACAGACTCAAACGTCACCTGAGTTCGAAAGGAGACAGCGCTATCGCTGACCTTACCGCCCAGGGTATAGACGAGCCGTGAAGGCTGATCAACTTCGAGGTAGTCGACTCGATTTCTATAATCATTGCCGTCGGGACCATGCATCGTATATTCCCAGGCCCCACCCGGACGAACATCCATGGAATGCGTCGTCGTGGTAAAACCGGCTGGTCCCCACCAATGGCCGACGTGAGCCGGATTCGTCCACGCCAGCCAGACCAGTTCTCGCGGCGCCGCAAACGTCCGGCTGATGATGATTTCAACGGGGTTATCAAGATTGGCGTGCGACAGTTGATGATCGGCGGGCATTCAGCGGCTCCGTTTCTTGCGTGAAGATGACGTTGGTTTGGCATCCGGTTCGGATTGCAGTTCCTTGAGGTATTCGTCGAGTCGATCGAGAGACTCTTCCCAGTACGTGCGATATCGCTCGATCCAGGAAGCGGCTTCTTTCAACGGCTTGGCGCGAAGCCTGCAGGGGCGCATTTGGGCGGAGCGTGACCGCTCAATCAGCCCGGCTTTTTCCAGAACTTTCAGGTGCTTAGTGATGGCTGGCTGAGTCATCTGGAATGGCTCGGCCAACTCCTTGACGGGAGCCTGTCCTTTGGACAATCGCAGCAGAATGGCTCGCCGCGTTGGATCGGCGATGGCCGCGAACGTGAGACTCAGTTGGTCGACCGACATATTTCACCCTTCGGTAATATAACCGATTGGTAACATACCGGCGAACACAACGGAAGTCAACTCGCCAGATAGAATCCTGATACTGAAGCGAATTCGTCGACGCGTGGAAAGCAGTGGGTGGGATGGTCTTCCTACCGCGTTTGATTCGAGACTTACTCCAAGCTGCAACGAATCAGGGGGAAGAGACAACGGGATTGTTTCCCCTCATTCCCATTTGAAGCCAGGCAGATCTCAGACGGTGGAGCCCGCTTCAAACGACAGGGGGGCCGACATCAGCTGTCAGCGGATTTCTCACGGAAGCCTCGGCCACATCGCAGAGTCTCGTATGGCATTCATGGCCGTGGCAATAGCTTCTCCAACGCATCGCAAGCATCCGATACACCGTTCTCATGGCGTACGGCTTCTCCAATCCTGGCAGCATTTTGAGCGTATTGCGGATCATTCAGGAGGATTTGAAGCTCCGGGACCAGGTTCTCGGGAGTATATCGTTTCCTCAACAGTTTCCGCCCAATTCCGAGTCGAGTCACGCGTGCCGCGTTGTCAAACTGATCGTGAGCCTGGGGCATGATCAGCATTGGGACTCCGGCTTGCATAGCGAGTGCGGTTGTACCGATGCCACCGATGTGAACAATTAAGGATGCCCTGGGAAACAGTTGAGCGAATGGAACATATTCACACGTGATGACACTACTGGGCAAAGACTTTGGGGTATTACCAGGTTCTTTCCCGACGATCAGGACGGCCCGCTGCCCCAGTTTCTCTGCCGCCGCAGCGCTGCATTCGTAAAACGAACCTGCATTCAGCACACCCGATGAGCCAAGCGTGAAAACCATGGGAGGAGGACCGTTGTCCAGAAACCGCCTGAGTTCAGGCGACATTTCGGCCTGATCCTTATCAAAGAATGGAAAGCCACTCACGATCGAATTCGCAGGCCAGTCAGACTGCTTTTTTGCAAACTCGGGCGAAAACATCGCCAGAACGAGAGACGGCGATTGCGACCCTTCGAACAGTGGATTTTTCGAAGTGCGAGGCAGCCCCAGTTCGGCTCGCAGCCGATGCCAGGGCCTTGCCAGCCCCGTACAACTTTTCTTCGCCAGCCAGTACACGAACCTGTGAAATGAAGGCCCCAGGAAGCGGACTTTCGAAAGATATCGAGCCTGTGGAAAGATCGGTGGATCGTATGCCGAGTACAGGCAGATGGGCTGAAGGCAACTGCTGGCCCACGCAATGCCGGTTTTCTCGGCCACCAGCGGCGCTGTGTAGGTGAGCATGTGAGAGACCAGCAGATCAGCCCCCTGCACGGCGGCAGTCAGGTCGTCATACGTATCTCTCAGGAATGGCATCAACAGATTCTTGATGATGTGCTCGGTCCCGGATCGAGGATCCATCACGGACTTCATAACACCATGATCGCCGTCCAGATCAGGAGCATCAGGCCTGACGGCATGGAATCCGATCCCACTCCGTTCGATCTTTTCACGGTAGCGAATGGATGTCGCGATAACGACATCGTGCCCGCGAGCTTTGAGCCCCCGTGCCAACGCGATATACGGATACAGGTCACCCAGCGTTCCGTACGTGGTGATCACAATTCGTCGGGCCATGCCAGATCCCTCTGTCATTGACTTGACGCGAAACGACGCCAAACCACTGGATTTCCTTCAGAGAATATCGACCCTCAGGGGAACACAACAGCAGAGTTTATCAGAATCGGGGTCTTCTTACCGAGATTCGCCCACCGCTGGTTCGATGATCATCGTTTCGCGTGAACGCAATCGCAGTATCGACGTCAGGAGCGGGCGTCGCACCAAACTGTTTGATTCCGAGAGGTACAAAAAAATCTTGGAAACGGGCCTGAATTCTCGACGAATTGCGTCTCTGACAGGCCAGCGAGTGTCAACCTGATCACCCTGCATCCGGGCCATCTCGTCGTTGTTTCCACGTGTTTCCATGGGGGCAATTGGCAGTTGCGAGATTTTTCCTTACACTTTTTTCAGGTCACAAGAACTGGGCAAACGCCTCCCCGGATCGGAAACACCACGGTGTAGCGAAGTCTGAGGTTCGAATGATCACTGATGACTGTTTGAAACATTTCTCGAATGAAGAACAACGGAAATATCCTCAATTCCGATGGTCTTCGGTGAATCATCAGCATGAACGAAGTCACGCGCATCTTGTCGGCGATTGAACGTGGCGAACGAGGTGCGTCTGCTGACCTGCTGCCGCTGGTTTATGACGAGTTGCGAAAACTCGCGTCTGCGCGGCTCGCTCAAGAGGCCGGCGGGCAGACCTTGCAGGCAACAGCGCTGGTCCACGAGGTCTATCTGCGGCTGGTCGGCAGCGAAGGCGAATCTGGCAGGGATCAACATTGGGATGGGCGAGCCCACTTCTTTTCCTCAGCAGCCGAAGCGATGCGACGCATTCTGGTAGACAATGCGCTTCGCAAGAAGTCACAGAAACGAGGAGGCGATCATCGTCGCCTGGACATCGCCGATGTGGATTTGTCGATGCCTGCTCCTCGGGAAGACTTACTGGCACTCAACGATGCGTTGGACGAACTTGCGAAAATTCAGCCGCAGACGGCCGAACTCGTCAAGTTGCGATACTTCACCGGATTGACGAACAAACAAGCGGCAGAATTGCTGGGCATTTCACCGCGCAAGGCGGATAGCATCTGGGCCTATGCGAAAGTGTGGCTGCATGACCGAATTGTCCGCGAGCAGAATTAGCCAGGAGCACAGTTTGCCATCCGGAATCGAGGCTGTCGCCTTTCGAAACCCCCGTCTGGATCAGGTACAATCCTCACTCACCCCCGTTCGTTCTCACTGAATTTCTTCGCTTTTTTGATTTTCCGTGCGCAAATCGATCCCGGTTCCCGCATTGAAAGACAGGTTGTTTGGATCAATTCCGGAGATGGTGATGACCGAGCAGGAAATCTTTATCGAAGCAATGGACCGGACAGACCCGGTAGAGCGACAACGATTCCTGAACGACGCGTGTGCCGGGGATACAGCGCTCCTTGAACGCGTTGAAAAACTGATCGGACAGTCCGAACAACTGGGAAGTTTTCTGGAACATCCGGCCGCGGAGGCTCGGGATGCCGAGTCGAGCTTGAGCGGCGAATCCAGCAGCTCTTCAAACGTAACGCTGCTGTGTCAAGGCAGTTCCGACGACGACAGTGAACGGAGATTGCGAGAAGAGACCACGCGGATGAATTCTGATGTCGACGACGAGATTCCTCTTGGCTATTTGCAGCCGTCTTCGAAGCCGAATTCCATGGGACGGCTGGGGCACTACGAGGTGTTGGAAATCGTGGGCCGCGGGGCATTCGGTACCGTCCTGCGCGCGTTCGACGAGAAACTGCAGCGTGTCGTTGCAATCAAAGTGCTGGTTCCAGAGATGGCGGCGACGTCGCCAGCCCGCAAGCGGTTCCTGCGCGAGGCTCGCACTTCAGCAGCAATTCGCCATGAAAATGTCGTCGCGATTTATGCGGTCGAAGATGAACCGATTCCACACCTCGTGATGGAGTACGTCCCCGGCCAGACGTTACAGCAGCGGCTAGATAAGTCTGGTCCGTTGCCGGTGATGGACGTCCTGAAACTCGGCAAACAGATCGCGGATGGCTTGGCTGCCGCGCACGCTCAGGACCTGATTCATCGCGACATCAAGCCAGGCAACATACTCCTCGAGGGAGGTATGAACGAGCGGGTGAAGATCACCGATTTCGGTCTGGCTCGGACCGCGGACGATGCGAGCATGACTCAGAGCGGCCTGATCGCGGGTACGCCAATGTACATGGCTCCAGAGCAGGCGATGGGGCAGAAGCTCGACCAGAGAGCGGATCTGTTCAGCCTGGGCAGCGTCCTCTATCAGATGCTGAGCGGTCGCCCGCCGTTTCGCGCATCGAATACGGTCGCAGTCCTCAAGCGAGTCGTCGATGACACACCGCGTCCGATTCAAGAAATCATTCCCGAAGTGCCGACCTGGATGTGCGACCTGGTCAGCTACCTGCACGTCAAGAACCCCGACGAGCGAATTCAATCTGCGAAAGAAGTAAGTGACCTGCTGGGACACTGCATTGATGACCTCAAGGCGGGCCGGGTTCCAAAGGACTTGAACCAGTCCAGGAGCGAGACGACGAAGGAGTTTCGCAAAACAACGATACCCGATCCGCGAGAGACTTCGAGAGCGCTGCAGAAGCCGCTCGTGCGAGTCGCTGCCGCATTTATGGTACTGCTGGTACTCGTCGCGATGATCACTGTTTTTGGGCGTGGACTCATCTTGCGAAGCCCGGGAACAGTGACACTTGAATGTAGCGACCCCGAACTCGTGATCAGCGTCGACAACGTGGTTGTCTCGCTCAACCCGTTTCGCAATCCAGGCGGTGTCACCGAGAAGCACTCGCGATCAACGACGATCGGGCTCGCTCCTGGTGAACATCGCGTACAGCTCATGAAGGGGGGGCGTCTCGTTCACGAGCAGATATTAACGGTCCAGTCCAGGACCTCGGTCGTGGTTAAACTAGCGGTCCCCAATGATCAATCAAACGTCGCGGGCACTCTGCCGCCACAGCCGTTGGCCAAAACCGGTTGGGACAACTGGCCTGTGGATGCTCCGCCACCCGCGATCGCGCCGTTTAATGCCGCGCAGGCAAAGGCTCATCAGGAAGCGTGGGCCAAGCATCTCGGCGTGCCGGTCGAGTACACGAACTCGATCGGCATGAAGTTCCGCCTGATACCACCGGGCGAGTTCCTGATGGGAAGCACGCCTGAGGAGATCGCAGCGGACCTTGAGGAGGCTGGTGAAGACAAGCACTGGCAGGAATGCATCCAGGGCGAAATGCCGCGACACAGGGTGAGTCTGACACGGCCGATCTATCTGGGGGTGAACGAAGTCACGCAGGCGGAGTATGAGAAAGTAATGGGCGCGAATCCCTCTCAGTTCTCGCCGAACGGCCTGAGCAAGGGGGTGATCGCTGGGTTGGAGACGGGCCGTCACCCGGTGGAAATGGTGAGCTGGAATGACGCAGCCGAATTCTGCGCCAAATTGAGCCAACAGGATGGATTGGAACCGTTCTATTTCCGGGCGGGCGAGACCGTCGCCATGCGGGACGGTCCCGGTTATCGGCTCCCCAGCGAGGCGGAATGGGAATTCGCCTGCCGCGCCGGGACAGCCACGAAGTTCTGGGGCGGTGACAAGGACGAGGATCTGGCGCGGGCCGGCTGGTTCCATGGAAACTCGGGTGGCCGCACGCATGCAGTGGGCGAGTTGCAGGCGAACCCGTTCGGGCTGCACGACATTCACGGCAATGTATGGGAATGGGTGCAGGATGGGTGGGACTTGACCTATTACGGGCAATTCGCGGAGAAGGGCGCAATCAATCCCAGCTGTCCGTTTACTCCTGGTGCCGGCAGCCGGCGCGTGCTTCGGGGTGGCGATTGGCTCCTCATTGGGCCATTCTGCCGGTCATCGCATCGCCGCGCAGTCGGGCCGTCGGGCCGCGACCAGTTCATCGGTTTTCGAGTGTCGCTCCCCGTGGACGCGGTAAATGCGGCCCTCGCGGCGCGAATGCCAGCGGTCACGAACACCAAGCCTGATGCTCCGTCACCCGCGATCGCACCGTTTAATGCCGCGCAGGCGAAGGCTCACCAGGAAGCGTGGGCGAAGCATCTCGGAGTGCCGGTCGAGTACACGAACTCGATCGGCATGAAGTTCCGACTCATCCCGCCAGGCGAGTTCATGATGGGAAGTACGCCAGAGGAGATCGAAGCAGCCCTGAAGGAGACCGGTGATGAAAAGTACTGGCAGGAGTGCGTCAAGTCGGAAGCCCCGCAGCATACGGTGATCCTGACGCAGCCGATCTACCTGGGTGTGAATGAAGTCACGCAGGCCGAGTACGAAAAGGTGATGGGCGTGAATCCGTCCTATTTCGGGCCGATGGGGATGGGTAAAGAGGCCGTTGCGGGATTGGAGACGGGCGAGCATCCGGTGGAAATGGTGAGCTGGAATGACGCGGCCGAATTCTGCGCCAAGCTGAGCCGACAGGAAAAACACAAGCCGTTCGACATCCGGGAGGGCGAAAAGTTCACGCCGCTTGACGGGACCGGATACCGCCTTCCCACCGAGGCGGAATGGGAATTCGCATGCCGGGCGGGGACGGCCACAAAATACTGGATTGGCGACAAGGACGAAAACCTGATCGAGGCTGGCTGGTTCAGTGTAAACTCAGAAGGTCGGACACACGCGAAGGGCGAGTTGAGAGCGAACCCGTTCGGGCTGTTTGACATTCACGGGAATGTGTGGGAAAGGGTGCAGGACGGATGGATCGCGACCTGGTATGGGCAATTCTCGCAGAAATCTGCGGTCAACCCACTCAGCCCGATTCCCGCCGACTCCCTGCGCATGTTCCGAGGCGGCAGTTTTCAAGACCTTGCTTCCAACTGCCGGTCGTCGAATCGCCAACCCAACCGCCCCACGGACCGTTACCCCAACATTGGCTTTCGGGTGTCGCTCTCCGTTGACGCAGTGAAAGAGGTGCTGGCGGCGCGAACGCCAGCGGTCACGAACACCAAGCCTGATGCTCCGTCCCCCGCGATCGCACCGTTTGATGCCGCGCAGGCAAAGGCTCACCAGGAAGCGTGGGCGAAGCATCTCGGCGTGCCGGTCGAGTACACGAACGCTCTGGGCATGAAGTTCGTGCTCATTCCCCCCGGTGAGTTCACGATGGGCAGCACGCCAGAGGAGATCGCAGCAGCCCTCAGGGACGTCCCCCCAGATAACAAGCACTTTCAGGAATGCATCAAATCAGAAGCCCCCCAGCACAAGGTGATTCTGACGCAGCCGATCTACCTGGGAGTGAATGAAGTGACACAGGCGGAGTATGAAAAAGTGATGGGATCGAATCCCTCCGATTTCGCGCCGATGGGCATGGGCAAAGAGGCGGTCGCGGGGCTGGAGACGGCCGAGCACCCCGTGGAAACTGTGAGCTGGAACGACGCGGCGGAATTCTGTGCCAAGTTGAGCGAACAGGAAAAACTCAAGCCGTTCTACTTCCGGGCGGGTGAGACCATCACGCCGCTGGACGGAACAGGCTACCGCTTGCCCTCTGAGGCGGAATGGGAGTTTGCCTGCCGCGCCGGGACGGCCACCAGTTACTGGATTGGCGACAAGGATGAAGACCTGGTACGGGCGGGCTGCTTCGGTGGGAACTCCGGGGGCCGGACACACGCGGCGGGGGAGTTGAAGGCGAATCCGTTCGGGCTGTACGACATTCATGGCAACGTCTGGGAATGGGTGCAGGACGGTTGGGATGCGACCTGGTACGGCCAATTCCAAGAGAAACCCGCAATCAACCCAATCAGCCCATTTCCTGCCGGTTCCCAGCGCGTGATCCGGGGCGGCGGTTGGAACACCCCCGCGTCCTTCTGCCGGTCGTCGGGTCGCTACGCTGTCGCCCCGCTGCACGGTGACCACAGCATCGGTTTTCGGGTGTCGCTCTCCGTTGACGCAGTGAAAGCGGCCTTGGCGGCGCGAACGCCAGCGGTCACGAACACCAAGCGTGATGTTCCGTCCCCCGCGATCGCACCGTTTAATGCCGCACAGGCGAAGGCTCACCAGGAAGCCTGGGCGAAGCATCTCGGCGTGCCGGTCGAATACACGAATTCGATCGGCATGAAGTTCCGACTCATCCCGCCGGGTGAGTTTATGATGGGGAGCACGCCCGAGGAGATCGCAGCGGCCGTGACGGTGGCTGGCGAAGACGTGGTCTGGTGCGAGCAGATACAGAGCGAAGCTCCGAGACATAAGGTGATCCTCACGCGGCCGATCTATGTCGGTGTGACCGAAGTGACGCAGACGCAGTATCAGCAGGTGATGGGGGCTAACCCGTCGCATTTCTCGACCACAGGAGAGGGAGCGAAGGCGGTCGCCAATCTGAAAACAGGCAACCTTCCTGTTGAGATGGTGAGCTGGAACGACGCGGCCGAGTTCTGTGCCAAGCTGAGCCAGCTAGAGAATTTGAAGCCGTTCTACTCACGATCCGGCGAAACAGTGACACCGTTGAAAGGAACAGGCTACCGCTTGCCAACCGAAGCGGAATGGGAATCGGCATGTCGGGCGGGGACCACCACTCAGTACTGGAGTGGTGATGAGGATCAGGACCTGTCCAGGGTTAGCTGGTGTGCGAACAACTCTGAAGGACGTACGCACGCCGTGGGCGAGTTGAGTGCCAATCCGTTTGGATTGTCAGACATGCACGGCAACGTGTGGGAATGGGGGCAGGACAGTTGGGATCACACGTTCTATCGGAAGTTTCAAGATGTTGCTGCAATCAACCCGTCCACCCCTTTTTCTGCCGATTCTCAGCGGGTGATCCGTGGCGGCTTCTGGGGTGGTAATACGCACTGCCGTTCGTCATCTCGCTTTGGCATTTTTCCGACGCTCCATAACTCACACCTCGGTTTTCGAGTGGTGTTAGGGACTGACGCGGTCAAGCAATAGCTTGTTCAGACGCCAGTCGAATCATCGAAATCGGAAGCAGTCGATTGGCGAAACTGACCGACCGATGCTCATGCGCCGGCGACAAGGTTCTGAAGAATGGCATCACAGTGTGAAACCGTCGAATCACCTGCGACCATCAGCCGGAACGCGCTAGCGTCCGGTTT
>CAZSTW010000099.1:0-257 GCA_964609845.1 uncultured Planctomycetaceae bacterium
CGAGCTCGAAAAGAAATGGCCTTCTACAGATTGAAGAACCCACGGAAAGGGGAACGCAAGTTTGGTAAAGAGTCGCTGTCGATTGATTGGGAAGTTTCCAAGACCGGTGATCCCCAGCAACAGGTTTCCATCGTCATCCACCCAGCGAACGAGCAGCCACAAGTGGTGAATGTGAGCTCGGATTTCCGCAATGCCAAGCAAGGAACGATATCGCTGGAAGTTGCGTGGGGATTCGGTCGCATGGCCGATGTTCCGAC
>CAZSTW010000099.1:384-25212 GCA_964609845.1 uncultured Planctomycetaceae bacterium
AACGTCGAATTCTATTTGGTGGTGCGCGACTATCGAGTAAACGATCTCCAATTCAAGGTCAGTAATTCTGTGACACTGGGTTCGGCCGGCTATACGTATGCACGCAACTGGAGCCAGGAAGAGCTTGATCGGATCTCTCGTGCCTGGCCGTTGTCCGGTAGTCCGCCGACTGGCGGACCAGCAGTCGCTTCGCCTGCGGCGTCGCAACCTGCATTACCAATCGCCAGCTCTGACATTGGTGTCGATACTGAATGGCTTGGTGACTCGACCGGAGGCAGTTCACTGCGAATGGCTCAAAAAGACAAGCCGCTACTCGGCTTCAACTATGCCATGGGAGATTGGGCTGGCGGCCCGTGCTTGTCGAAGTTGATTCCAATCTATACGCTCGATCCGCCTGGGGACAATCAAAAGCAATTGACCGCCGGACCGGGCTTTGTTGTCGGTGGACTGCACGTCAATGCCGACAACGTGGTAAGGGGAGTCCAGTTAGTCTTCATGAAGATCAAGGACGACGGCACGTTGGACTCTGAAAACACCTACACCAGTGAATGGGCCGGAGTCGCAACAAATTCGCCCAGAAAGCTGGGAGGCGATGGCAGGCGAATGCTGGGCGTACATCTTCGACAAGGATTGATTGTCGATTCGATGGCTGCTGTCATGGAAAAAAAGGAATAGCACGCCGCCAAGAACAATGACGGTTCGTTACGACCAATGGTCTGCCCGATCATGTGACGGGCGATTTCCCGAACTGTAATGATCTGGTTCCGATGCGTTCGCAGATACATAAGCTGGAAATGACACTCGCCCCGGTGGCTGCTGGTTCCAAGGCAGCCACTACACCCAGCATTGCCTGCATCGGGAGAGGCACGTCCTCATTCGGATCGGCGGAATTGCCAAGTTATGAAAACTATTTACTGGCCAGGGAGAATGCACCGTCCCAGCCCGAGGGTGGGGTATTGTCAAACTCGCTCATGTGATCCAGCAGGAACTTCTTCGGCCCATCATCATCAGGAATTTGCTGCAGGAACTCCATAGCAGCGGACCAGTTCCCACCAATGACCGCGTCAATGGCGGATTCATGAACAGAAATGATTTCTGGAGTGATTTCCGGCATCTCTTCCAGCGGAGGCAACAGTGCGAACACCGTAATCGCAGTATCCATCCCTTTGGGGCGTACGCGAGCCAGACGACGCAGCCGGCCTTCTGTCGGAGGCAAAAACCGCTTGGCAAATTCAGCGGTCGCTTCGTCAACGCAGATTGGCACGGCAAACTGCTTGGTCAATCCCTCAAGTCGTGATCCCTGGTTAACCACAGGGCCGAACACGCCAACCTTCGACTGCTGGTTGGTGCCGATCTGGCCTGCCAGCGCCCGACCGTGGGCGATCCCCATGCCAATCGAGAATCCATACAACAGACTGTCGTTCTGAATAACACCCTGCCGGAACGCGCGGTAGATCGCCAGAGCAGATCGACAGGCCGGGACGGCCCCTTCTTCCAATTCGACGGGCCATCCCCAGAAGCCAAGAGCCGCATCTCCCTGGAAGTCTGCGATCGCCCCATCACGCTCAACGATACCGCCTGCCATCACCCCTAAAGCGGCACTGACGCTTCGCAACAAAGTCAGCAGGTCACCCTGAAGTGATTCTGCCTTCTTGGAAAACCCGCGAACATCGCAGAACAGAACAGAGATTTCTCGTTCGCTCGGACTGAGGCTTTCCTTGGATTTTCCAGAGGTCAAACCTTCGATCACCTTCGGAGAGAAGAAGCTGCTCAATTGTGTCTTCTGTTCCTGCAGCATTCGAACTTGACGGATCGAGCCGATGAACTGGGCGACCAGTTGGGTAAACCGCAAGTCCCCCAGCAGGTCATCCTCGGTGATGATGAGGGCTCCGCTCGGCGTCCCCTGTCCAGAGACATACAGACACCAGCCTTTGCCTGACTCGGCCTTGATAGGTGAACAGAAGGCCCAACCCAGACCTTCATTCATCGTGAATTGCGATTCGCCTCCGGCACTTTCAAAAACATGTACGACGCTGGATTGTGTCTTCAGGCACTTCAGGATCATGCGGCGGCTGGGGACAAACCGACCCTCAAAGTTTTCGCGAGTCTGCACGCGCATCGACAATGGCTTGGGAAACTGATCGATCTGAGACACATCGGCCGGAAGCTCTGTTTCGTCGAAGTGAGCCACAGCAACGGCCAAGGCATTGGGGATCGCTTCCAGCAGCAACTGGGACAGCATCGCACCGAGATCATCGTCAGAATGTGATCCAGAAATCTTTTCCGGCAACTGTTCAAGCAGTTCCATCTGCCGATCACTGTTTCCAAACGAGACTTTACGCAGATCGGCCGCTGAATAGGCTCGCTCGGTCCCTTCGGTGTTCTCTTCTTCGCAGAATTCAACCTGTTGAGGAGCACTGACGACGGGCTTCTTTTCGCTGCGTTCAGCGCGAGAACTGATATGAAAGGTCGTGCCACCGATCTGAAACCATTCGTTGGTGGTGACAACGACTTCGCGGACAGGTTTCCCGCAATAAATAACCGGATTCTGAGCCTGTGGCAGGCACTGTACTTTCAATCCCCCGTTCACCACGGCGACATCTGCATGGTCGCGCGAGATCATCTTGTCCCAGGGAATTTCCCAGCCCTGCTTGGCCGTTCGTCCGATCCGGACAACCTGCCCTTCCTCCAGAACCTTTAACAGCCTCTGTGAGGCATCCTTGCCGGAAATGCTGATATTGAGAACGGAGGCCATACTGGCTTAATCCTTTAGAACGAATACGTTTGATTGGGCTTGCTGATCGTGAGGTGCTCCAGATTCAACTGCTGCAACTCACTAATGACAGCGTTGTAGAATGCAGGTTTGATATGCACCGCCACGACGGGCATCGGTCGTCCCGCCTTGGCGTATTCTTCGCGAAACAGCGAGGGAGTCAGGTGCGTGGCCTTTTCGGCCAGCCACCCCATCGAATTCGGGAACGCAGATTCCAGGAAGACCGCCTTGACGCGAGGGTTTTCTCGAACTTTCTGCCAGATGGCATCTGTCGGCGCCGTGTCACTGATGAAAGCAACAGCGGTCGTACCATCATCGACAATAAACCCGAACGCCGGGACGATGTGATTCAGAGCAACCGCTGTTACCGTCATGCCATCGACCTGAATGGACTGACCATCGGTGAGTGTCACAAACCGGACAAACGGGGATTCTTCACGGGAAAGCCGGATCACGTCCGGCCAGATGACTTCATTGAAAAAGTGTAACTTGAGGTTTTCGATGACGTGTTCTGACGCGTACACGATTGGACACTGAGGTCCAGGCTGGTAAACGTTGTCGATGAAAATCGGCAATGACGCCACATGATCCAGATGCACATGCGAAATCAGTACCGACCTAACCCCTTTTTGTCGTTCAAGTTCGGCGAACCCGATGCTGCCCGCATCGATCACAAGAGTTCCATTCACGACATACGATGCAGCGAACTGGTGTGCTGCACCTTCGACCGACGACGACAGTACGGTGATGTCCAAGATGTCCCTCGCGGCGGTGTCTGGCGGCAGTTGTGAATGGGTTGGGAGTGAAGAAAACTGGTCATCGAAAGCTTAGCTTTCACCAGTTCGTAAAATAAAAGATCGAAGCGTCATCAGAAACTTTGCCTTCGCCCCGCCATACAACCTTGCTGCCTCCCAAATCGTTTACCTGTCGTGACAGCGAATTCTGGGGGAAATCGGGCTGCCTGAATTCAATATTGCCGTCGCCCCAAATAATCCGACATCGGCTTCCCCGTTCTCGAGTTA
This sequence comes from uncultured Planctomycetaceae bacterium, assembly GCA_964609845.1. GTDB lineage: Bacteria > Planctomycetota > Planctomycetia > Planctomycetales > Planctomycetaceae > Schlesneria. The sequence continues at coordinate 4,180 of CAZSTW010000099.1, forward strand.
TTCGATTGGGCCGCCTGGACGCAACCGACGAGAAAGTCGAAACGGCGTGTTAGTTTCTGATTCCCGATCGGTTTGCTTTCCGCCTACGGCACCTTTTTGAGCTGCGCCCGGGATTCTATTGCACGATTCCCAGCGCTTTGATTCGTGACGCGAGCGTCGTCGGTTTCATACCGAGTTTCTCGGCAGCACCGTCGATTCCGTAAACCTTTCCTTTCGATGCGGCAAGTGCCGCTCGGATGTTGTTGGCTTCCAACTCGCGGATTTCCAATTCGGTCATGACACGCCCTGTAGTCGTGGCACCTTTGGCGGAATCAGGCTTTCGCTGCTGATCTTTGGCGAACTCGAATCGCAGGCGTCCATCTGTTGCGACGATGCAGGCTCGTTCCAGAGCGTGTTGAAGTTCGCGAACATTGCCCGGCCATTGATACCGCTGCAACTCTTGCACATTGGCCAGAGTCAATCGTGGAATCGGGCGGCCCAGCTGGCGCGCAAAGCGAACCAGAAAGTGCTCAGCCAGCAGGGGAATGTCCTCGACTCGCTTCCGGAGCGGTGGTAATTCCATCGGGAACACACTCAGGCGATAAAAAAGGTCCTGGCGGAACCGTCCAGCCTCCGCTTCGGCACGTAGATTTCTGTTGGTCGCCGCGATCACGCGCACGTTGATTCGCCGAGTCCGGTCTTCTCCAATCCGTTCGATTTCACCTTCCTGAAGAACGCGCAACAACTTGGCTTGAAGGTCGAGTGGTATTTCTCCGATTTCATCAAGGAACAGCGTCCCGCCATCGGCGAGTTCAAACCGTCCGGCACGATCGCGCAGAGCCCCTGTGAAGGAACCTTTCGCGTGCCCAAAGAATTCGCTCTCATACAGTTCACGGGGAACCGCAGCACAATTCACCTTGATCAGTGGTCGGCTGGCCCGCTGGCTGTGCCGATGTATCTCGCGAGCCACAACCTCTTTCCCTGTACCACTTTCACCAAGTATCAAGACGGCGGAATTGGTGGGGGCGACGAGTTCAATCTGGCGAGTGATCGCCTGCAGCGACAGAGACTGACCGATCAGATCGCCGAAGGCCGCAGACAGAGTGACTTCTTCACGAAGATATTCATTCTCTTGCTCCAGCCGTTGCTTGAGAGCTTCAATTTCTTCCCGGGAACGGGCATTGGCGATCGCGGCCGCGAGATGGTCTGCGATCATCCGCAGCCACTCGAAGCACGATTCTCCCGGCTTTGCGCGAGAGAACATCGCGAGGACCCCCAGCACCTCACCTCGGTGCAACAGCGGATGCCCCACGAATGATGCGATCTGTTCCTGATGAATCCACTCGGGACTGGCGGCCCAGGTGTGATTGAGACCAACATCAGCGACTTCGAGGGATTGACCCGTCGACGCAATCTGCCCCACTTTGCGAACACCGATCGGAAATCGGCGAAACGCTCCCTCCAGACGGTGCCAATCCGCACCAGGCTCTTTAACAGAACGACCGGCGCTGGCGACCAGATGCAGACAGCGATCCCGCTGTAAGCACTCACTCGCAAATCGACACCCCGCACAGTCGCCTGATTCAGGTGGTTGAAGCAACCAGATTCTGGCGAGCGCTGCGGAAGGGGATTCCGCCAGTCGACGCACGGCCAGTGGAAGCAGTTCAGACAGTTGATGCTGCCCGGCCAGTTCCAACAAGATCTTTTTGGGATCGCAAACGATTCCAGAGGACTGCACGAGGTTTGCCATGCCATCAATATAACGAAAATTCGTTGAATCACAACGAACTTTCGTGCAACAACGTGATTTCGTTGATCCACAGAAGAGAGCAAGAATCACGCAAGAAATTAATTTGTAAGCACTTGTGAATTCTTGAGCCAAATGGCACGGAAACTGAAATTCATACAAGCATCGCCAGCCAATTCCCTGGCTGGAACCGAGTTAACGAGCGGGAAGTGTTCCCGTCTCAGCCTGACTCATATTTCCTGTATCCCTTCGGAGTAGAACCATGCAGCGCCTTCACTCAGTAGACCCACAACTTGCTCAGGGCCGCACCAGACAATTGCTCGACACCGTCCAGCAAGCCTTTGGGGTCATCCCCAACACTGCCAGGGTCATGGCCAATTCCCCTGCCGTTCTGGGGAGTTTTCTTGCTTTCAGCACTGCCATGGGAGACGCCAGGATTGGCAGCAAGCTGCACAACCAGGTGAAACTCAGTACCAGCGAAACCAATTCCTGCGACTATTGCACATCAATCCTGTGCGCCATTGCGCCAACCGCAGGACTATCGGCCGACGACATTCTGGCGGGGCGAACCGGGCATTCCCAAGACCTGCGTACGGATGCTGCACTGAAGTTTTCAGAAGCCGTGTTAGAGAGCAGGGGTAAGGTGACGGAACTGCAGCTTGCCGCGGTTCGAAGCGCAGGATTCGGAGATGGTGAGATCGTGGAAATCGTCGCCAGCGTCGTGCTGGGATGCTTCACGAATTTTCTCAACAACGTGGCTGACACCGAACTGGACATCCCTCGTGCCGAATCCGTCGAAGCTTGCTCAACAGCCGAGGTATGCAGCAACCATTCATGAGTTCTGGCTGATCGTCGTGGTTCGCAGCGCGAACCACGACTTTCTTATGCCTCGCTTTAATCCCCACCAGTTGTCAGGCCCCGAGAAATGATGATCAACACTCACCCACCATTCACGCTTGAGACGGCTACGGCCAGAGTACGTGCCGCCGAAGATGCGTGGAACAGCCGTGACCCGCAACGAGTTTCTCTCGCTTATTCAGAAGAGACGGAATGGCGGAACCGGGATCGATTTCTGCTGGGGCGACGTCAAATCCGAGAATTCCTGGAAGACAAATGGAAGCGGGAACTCGATTACCGCCTGACGAAGTCCCTCTGGAGTTTCACCGACGATCGGATCGCCGTTCGCTTCCAGTACGAGTACCACGACGTGAGAGGTCAATGGTTTCGCGCTTACGGCAACGAACTCTGGGAGTTTGACAACGAAGGCCTGATGCGACGGAGGGAAGCGAGTATCAACGAGATTTCCATTTCCGAAGACGAACGCCGATTTCATTGGACAGCCCCCGGTCCGCGCCCTGCAAATGACCCCGGAATTCCGGCAGTGCATTGATTCAACCTCAACCCGTCCATTCAGCCCCTGCTCAAGAGGACGAGGTATCCCCATTCGTTCAGGACTTTCGACATGCGTCAGTTTTCCAGCGACATTGCATTCACCCCTGCCGTTAAGGCCGTTCAATCCGCAAAGGGATCGAGGAATAGTTACTCTCGCATGGAACTGGGTGGCAGTTGGGAAACCACCGTCACTCCGGCGCTTTCAGCGTATCTCGCCGACCTCGACATGTTTTACCTTGGAACTTCCAATGCCGAAGGGCAACCGTACATCCAGTACCGGGGCGGTCCTCCTGGATTCCTCAAAGTGATCGACGAGAAAACACTGGGATTCGCCGACTTTGGAGGGAATCGCCAGTACATCACGCTCGGCAATCTTTCAGAGAACCCCAGGGCATTCCTGTTCCTGATGGACTACGCTCACAGCCGGCGTATCAAAGTGTGGGGCACCACCCAGGTTATCGAAGGCGATCAGGAAATCCTTGAGCAGCTTCGAGATCCGTCGTATCCCGGAAAGGTCGAAAGAGCGATTCTCTTTAGAGTCGAAGCTTGGGATGTCAATTGCCCTCAGCACATCCACAAGCGGTTTTCACAGCGTCAGGTTGCTCCGGTCATTGAACAGCTTCAGCAGCGAATCAGGGAACTGGAACTTCAGGTTGCGGAGTTGCAAACGCCTGATTCACCTCACGAATGAATTCGAATCTTTTCCCAGGGGCGAAAATTCGAGTCTCTCTGGGAAATCGCCGGAAATTCAAAAATATTTGAATTTTCTTGTCCTGTCCGAAAACGGCTGCTGATGAGTACCTCAGGGGAGGCTAATCGATGTGGTACCTCCTGTGTCGTCGTCGTAATTGAAAGAGGTGCAAAATGAAGAGCCATCCAATCCTTGGCCGTTTACTGGTCGCCATCCTTGCGGTTTCAGCCGCGGAGATTTCCACTCCAGCAACAGTTCATGCAGCGAATGCAAATGACCTGCTCATCACACTTAAGGGATCTGTGCAATTCCCAAGGGCGAAGGGAAAGGCAAAGTACCAGAACCGCAATCGACAGCAGGAATTGCAGGTTGAAGTTGAAAACGTGGCAGCATTGAAAGGCCAGCGAGTTGCCGTTTATGTCGACCAGGTCCAGGTTGGTATCATTTCGATCTCGACTCTTGGAAAAGGTTCGCTCAACCTGCGGGCTGCCGTGCCAGCCGTCACCGCGACATCGGCTATCAAAGTGGTGACGGCCTCGGGCGTCGTGATTGTCTCCAATTGATCAAGTCGCGCGTCATCACCGAAGCGAAATCGGCAACAAAACAAGAGCGGCACTACTTTCCGCTCTTGCCGTTGTCTTCCATCCAGTCAAACCTCACGGGTTCGGCTGTTGTGTATGTAGGCCGTCGTCGTCCAGCGCCGAAATACGATAGTACTCCCGGATCAAAGAACAGCACAAAAGCCGATCCCAGATAAACTGCCCCTAGAACAAACAGAATTATGGTTAACAGGCTGAGTGAGAGAAATAGCGCGAATGCCGCAAGGATCAGAGTCGCGGCACCACTCAGGCCGAGAAGTATCCCTGAGATCCAGCGAGCCCAGTTTGCCCCCTGCAAAAGGTAGTAACTGAGAGCAACGGTCAAGAACAGACGACCAATCTGCTGCGGAAGGCGTCCTGTTCCTTCAAAGGCAATGAATACAACAATGCTAAGAATGCACGTCGTCAAGATGGCCACGATGATGGCCACAACCAAACGACGACCTGCCGCGTTCTGGCGTTCCATACTTGCCCCTCCGTTCGGGAGCGTGACACAGAAGTCATGAACACGTGTTGCGATCTCTTGCAACCAGCCGTTCTTCGACCAAAGCCACGCAAGGCGCTACGAGCCCCTTCGCAAATTGGCGCGTCCCTATTTTTCTGCTTTTACGAGCCGATCAAAGTCACGATCACCAAGCCCCAGTGGCTTGGTCCATTCACCATATGACGGATTCGGCAGAATGATCCATCGTTCACCGAACGAATTCTCGGCCTGATCAACGCGATCTTTACGCGTCTGAATGGCTCTTTCCAACTGCTCGGGAGTCTTGTCACCTAAATCCGGGCATTTGAATTGATCATCGAAGTCCCTCAGGTTGTCACCAATCATCAACAGCACGTCGTACTTGGCTTTGACCTGCTGGAACCTCGCTGATTTATCGTTGGAACCAGTATTCAGCAGCAGTCCGTCGTCAACAACTGGTAACTTGAAACGATCGAGGGCTTCCTTCGTATGCTGAATCAACGCGTCGCTTCGATTGCTGACATAGATTACTGCGACTCCCATTTTTGTCGCATCAAGAATAAATCGCCTGGCCCCGGGTACAAGTCCAAGATGTGAACTGTGTTTTTCTTCCCAGTTGTTCCACAGTCGCGCATCGAACGCCAATCCGCTTCTCAATTGCGACGCCTGAAAACCTGCGTTGTCCAGCACCGTTTCGTCCAGATCCATGATGACGGCAGCGGGTCTGGCATTCTGGCCTCGGCAGTCATAAAACTGCTTCAGACGCAGAGCAGCAAGGTTGTACGCCTGGTAACAACTGGCCCGGTATTCAGCAGAAGTCTGGATGTACAGACTCGCATCGAGGTTGCGAGCCCGGGGAGACTCTGACACATATGTCGCCGGTGCAATCTGTGCCCCCGCACGCAGTTGGTAAATCGTGCCAACCAGCGCTAGTGCAAAAAGAGTTGTCCCAGCGAAACATCGAGTTCGGGTTAACGCCATGATAACTTCCTCCATTTGCCGACTAAAGACAGAACAACAGCTTCATCGAACTTTCAAGGTCCTGGCAATCTGATCCGCACCACTCGCAAGAATTCCAGCCAGGACATTCGCGAATTCGGCACCGCCGCCGTTATCAAGATAAGTTGAGGTCCACGTCAAAGTACACGCGTTCGCCCCAGTAACTTCCATCACAGAAGCGTAGTCTTTGACTGGTAATCCCAAGGCTGAAATGTATTTCAGCCGTCGCAACTTGTCATTGAGCTCAACGAGTTGCTCGACACCCATCGGCAAGGGATACAAGTGGACTGGAGACGACGGAGCGAACGTCATGTCGCGCACAGTGCCAATGGGCGATCCCGTATCGTTCGGATAGGTCACGTAGATCCTCAGAAGATTTGGAAAAATCTTCTTCAGTCCGGCAAAGTCCGCAATGATTTCCCAGACACGTGGAGCCGTTGCCTGGTTCCCGGCTGGAAAGTCGCGCGTCACACAAACCGTAGTGACTCCCGATTCCTGTGTGATTCTGGATTTCGCCTTCGACATGATTCTCCTTTCCTCAACCGTTCAGGGAAGTTCGGTGCGATTGAGCGGGCTCAAATCTGCAAATGGCGGATTCGGCGGATTAAAAGGAGAGCCGATACTTTGTTGAAAATGAAATACTCCGCTTGGATCAACTCGCTTCTTGATTTCCAGTAATCGAGCGTAATTGTCCCCATAGTAGCTGATAGGCCAGTCATGAAGCAGCGGATCGATGTAATTTACATATGCTCCAGTCGCTCGCCCTGCTTTGCCCATCGCCTCAAAAAAGTTGTAAGCCCACTCGACATTCTTGCGTGCGTCACCCGGCTGATCTGCATTCCAGATACATTTGACTTCGGGAATAAACCTCGCGTTCCGATGAACGAAAGCAGTGTCACCCGCAGCTCGCTTTGAAATCGCGCCACCTCCCAATGTCCAGACAACAAAACTCTCCTGTGATGGCGGATTCGTCATGTAATCGAGAAACACCTTGGCGACTTTCTTGTTCATGCCGCCTGCCGGAAGAACAAGAGACCGGATATAGGCACTGCGATTCTCCACCAGCGTGGTATTTCCGTTATAGGATTCCCAGGCTGGCAGCGTCATTCTATGCAGATCCACCATGATCGGATTCAGCTTCAGAATCGGATTCAGCAGATCCAGTCCTTTTGCCCATGGTCCGTTAAAGACAGGGGTCAGCCCGATCAGCTTGGTTTTGTTCCGGGGATCCTTGTCGGACGGATTCAGAAGATTTCGCTGCCCACAAAAGCCATACACCGCCAGTTCGTCTGGAATGGTTTCAACCCAATCGTTGTAAACCCCAAACACTTGCTCAATCTGTTCCAGCGGAAACCAGATTTGACCAACGAGCATTTGTTCGCTTCTGGGTTTCTGAACTTCCATTTCCATTTCGACAATAATGCCGAAGTTGCCTCCCCCGCCACCACAGCAAGCCCAGAACAACTCCTGATCATGCTTTGTTTTGCTATGCCTGCCGACATCGTGAATGTGCCCATCGGGCGTCACAATGACCAGCCGAACCAGATTATCGATTCCCATTCCATAGGAACGCGAAACAAAACTGTATCCGCCCCCCTGCATAAAACCTGCGGGAGCCACACTTGGGCAGCCACCTCCCACCGGAATCAGTCCAGTCCCTGACTTCTCCATAAAGCCATAGACCGCCCGCCAGCGTGCCCCCATCTGAACTTTCAGCGTTCGTTTCTCGCTATCAAACGTGATTTCATCCAGATGAACCAGATCCAGCACAATACCACCATCGTTCATGCAATACCCGGCGGCGCTGTGCCCGCCCGCCTTGATGGTCAGGGTCGTAGAATTGCTGATTGAGAACTTCAATGCCAGCCCGACATCGTCCTTCGTCGTCGGACGGATGATCAATTGCGGACGAAGCTGAATCCGCCCATTGTCAATCTTGATGGCCGCTTCGTACGCCGCATCACCAGGCAACAGAACGTAACCGCTCAACGTCCGTGCAAACTCACGAATCGCTTCAGAAGAAATCATGATCCAGGGCCCTTTCGTGCGAAAACCAGAACGAAGCCTGTCGTGCCGTTGCTAGTGGAGGTACGAGTCAAACACCTGCGTTGCCTGAATCATTCCGGCTGTCGCCGGGAAGAATGCGTCGTGACTCGGGCTCGCAAGATATGCGTCGTACGACGCCTTATTCTTCCACAGAATATTCATGGCAATGTCATAGTTCACGACGCTGACCTCACGCTTCATATCTGCCAGTTCCCCGATCGCAAAAGCCCGGACACCAGGATGATCCGCTAGATACTTCAAGCAGATCTGCGTAAACGCAGTGCGTGCTTCGGGCGTATTCGTCGTAAGGCTGAAACAGATGCTGTGAAACAATCTGAGCGGCTGTGAACCAGCCTGTGCAGGGCCGATCGCGACGGGCTGACCATCGATATAACTGAGTCTGTTTAAATAGGAATCATAGACACGACGGGTTGTCTGCGGTGCAATTGCCGTCGCGATCTTTATGAACTCATCATGCATGGGATCATGGCCGTTGTACCGATCGAACGCTGCTTTGTTCTGGAAGATCTGGTTCATCGCGATATTGAAGTTCGCATCGTTGACAGGTCGCGTCATATCCAGTGCCCGTTCGCCAACCCAGAATGACATGATCCCCGGTGATGCCGACAGGTACTGATGACATGCCGCCATGTACCTGGCCCGTACCTCGGGGGACGAGTCGGGTTTCAGGCTGAAATACGTGCTATGCATCATCATTGGATCTGTATTCACAGACGTACCTGCTTTCCAGAGAAAATCGAAGGGGGCGAAGCTGCGAACCAGGTCCGCGGCTTCGCCCGGAAGCGAAATCACCTCTTGATCAGCGTGGCGACGGAAATGTGAGGCCACTTGATGTTGACCGGCTTGCCATCTGGACCGGGAACCGGGAAATCCAGGATCACCGTCTGCGTGTATTGCAACTGCATGAACTTGTTCCCTCCCTTTTCCTGGACTGTTTCAATCCAGAAAATGGATGACATGCTGTTCGCGTTGGCATTGGAGACGACGAATGGAATGTTCACGATTCCACCAACATCGCCTGGCTTGGAGGTGACGGGGGTTCCGTTGATTCCACCAACCGGTGTCGCGTGCACCCTGAGAACGACCGTCTTGATGATCTTCTGCCCCTTGATAGCATTGGTGAGCAGAACATTGGGATTCGCCACGGCTTCAATCGGAATATTCGGAGGCAGGATTGGTTTCTTATATTGGGCGAGATAAACATCGCTGGTGTCGTTGATCCGATTCCCTTTCGGGCCGAGTGTGAATGGCGTCGAGTCGGCCACATCAATGACCGGGCCACCAGTCACTTCGAATCCATCACCTTGAGCGAGCAGCGAATCGCCGTGAGGAATTGTTGCCATTCTGACAATCGTATTGGTTTTCACCGGGGGGACCGTCGTTGGAGGAACATTGATCCAGATCCCCGGTTCAAGGTGCAGGGCTCCTTCGCCGTTCGCGTCATCAACGGACTGCAGATAATGCACGCCGAACAGATTCACATCTGGCTGAAAATTGCCTCGATTCGGGATCGCCCCCCCGATCGATTCAAACTTCAAAGTCTCGGTTGTGGCATTCAATTTCAGGCGGAATTTGTTGACCGATTTGTCGAACGTCGGCAACGCAATCAGATTGAATCCTTTGCCGACCCAGGTTCCCTGCAACTCGGTCAAAGGACCAAGGGGATCTTTGGCAACGGCAACAGTAGGGGCACTGGCTCGCATCATGTCACACCTCGTCGTTCGCTACGCGAAAAAGAAAGAGAAGGAACGCTCAACCCAGAAACTCAAAACTCGGACCAACCGTTTCATCCTTGCAACCGGGCATCGGAATCTTCATGAGTTCGATGGCCTGGTATTTCAGTTCGTACATGATTCCGACCGACTTCATGATCAAGTCAGGTTTTCCATTCATGGCTGCGTTCAGCGTATTGAGCAGGTCGGTGTACGTGCGGTTGAACGCAATCGACTTTTTCAGAACCTCGCTGCCGCTTGGCAGGTCTGCCATTTTGGGATTCTTGCGCATCGGATAAACGTCCCCCCAGCAGACGTTCAGCTTTTCCCCGGTCGGGAGCGGATACTTTCCGTTCTCGGGTGGAACCTTTTCGTCGCCGCGGTATCTCCGCTCTTTTCGAATTTCCAGGAAGCGGTAGAAATGAGCCACTTCGAGAAAATCCGCTCGATCAGGTGTCGCACCACTCTCAGACCAGATCGAATGAGGGATCCCTTCTCCCTGACCGATGATTTCGTCGATGGCCTTCAGTGCTGTCGTCAGGTCTGAAACGCGAGTGATGGCTCCACCGCTGCCGTAATACTGTTCGGGGCCAATCTGACGACTGGGATCGCCATCAAAGATATTGATCGTCCCGTCTTCTGAAAGGTCCTTCAGGCCGCACTTGATCAATGCATAGAACTGCGCAATAGATTTCGCATCGTCATAGTGACAACAGCCGGCACATGGCTGTCCGTGAACCTCATCGTCAGGCCGTTCGATTTCAATAAACGTGTCAATGGAGCTCTTACAAAACCGTTCCAGGGGAATCGTCATATTGAGTGTTTTGACGGTCTGCGGATAACTCGGAACAAACTCCTTCTCATTGACGATCGGGGTCCCGCCTATGGCATTGAGCACATTTGCTGCGAGTGCCATGTGCAGCATTTCCTCCATCACGACACTCAAGATCGCTTCGACGGCCTCACGATTAGAACCCGCCTTGATGGAGTAAAGAGCGCACAGATAGGGAGGGATCGTGGTAAGCTCCAGCTTCACGGCGGACTGCAGCAGATGTTGCAACTGCGCCAGGTCCTTGACTCGGTGCTGCAGCGCGGCTGATGGATTGCGACCCAACAGAAGTTGACGAGTGATCATGTTATTTCACTCCTTTCAGATCATTAAGAATGTTTTCGGCCGCCCAGAAGGTCAGAGCCGCCATCGTCAACGTTGGATTGGATGTGCCGAGCGTCGCCATGTTCCCGCAGCCAACGAGATACAAATTACTATGATCCCACGTGCGTTGCTCTTTGTTGACGACAGAGTCATCACGCGTGAAGCCCATTCTGTGAGTCCCCACGAGATGCCCCGCACCACGATAAAAGAAGCCTTTCCCCTCGTATTCGAAGTAGCAAGGGTCAGTCGGTGTCATCTCGTAGTCGGATTTGTCCTCAATCCCCGCTGCTTCGAATAACTGATCGGAGATTTGTTTCCCTGCAACAAAAGCCTTCTTGAGATAATCAGAGATGGTGTAGTGAATCACAGGGCGGTAGTTGCCAAAATCATCTTTATATCGCTCGTCGATTGTGACGTGGTTGTCCCATTCCGGAAGCTGTTCACACTCGCAGTGAAACAGGACCTGACGAGTCAGATGATTTTCGAGATGATCCTTGAGCTGCTTTCCGAAAATGTGCTGGTCGAGTGCATCATCGAGATCTGACCCCGGTGAAAACTTTGGCCAGCTCCAGCCCCAGTTATCAAACGGCAAAATGAACCCGGAGTGCTCCCGGCGGAATTCTCCATCCCGAAAAACAGGAATATTCGAAGTAGAGCCCGGACCTCGAAATGGGTAGACAGGTTCGTCTTTCAGCCCCCATGTCAACAAGGTGACATGGTCCATCAGGTTTCGGCCGACTTGCTTGCTGTGGTTGGCAATGCCCGAGGCGAGCAGGATCTTGGCATTTTCGACAGCATGCGCTGCCAGGACATAACGTCTGGCCTTGATGGTGTATTCCCCCACTTCAAGAATCTTAGACGATGTGCCGTCTCCCCGGTACCGCTTGTAGCTGATTCCCGTGACGGGACGATCACCTTTTGATTCAGACTTGTCTTGAACGAGAACCCTGGAAACGACCGTCCGATAGAGAATCGTCAATTTGGGGTTGAGCGTGCCGTCCTCACGGCGAGCAACGCTGCGAAGCGTTTTCAGGGCATTATATTTCGCCTGCACGGGACAGATGGGGACACAACTCGCATTTCCTTCGCAGCGCTGCCCGGTATACGCATCCCATGTCGCTCCAACGGGCTTGAATTGTTTTGTGGTGTGATCAAACGTCAGCTTCCGTTGCTTTGGATCCCAGCGGACGGGCCCCCTGGAATAAGTGGGATTGGGTGTCGAGTTTCGTCCTTGCGGGGTCGGCGTGACGTAGACAGCGACATCCGTTGTTCCCCCCTTTCCATCGCTGACACTGACAGATCGAGCCCCCAGCGCCTGTTCAATACTCTTGTCCAGGTAGCTCGTTGGTATCTCGTTCATCGGGTAAACGTAGTCCCCGAAAAACGAACTCCGTTCTGTGTTGGGATATTTGAGGTTTTCAACCGTTGCAGAAACGCCGATTTCCTGTTCTGCCATCTCATAGTAAGGCTTCAACTCGTCGTAACAGATTGGCCAATCGACTGCGACGCCGTATTTTGATTTCATCCGGAAATCATTGGGCAACATGCGAAGGCACGTGCCAAGCCAGTGCATCGTCGTCCCCCCCGGAGTACGAGCGTAGTCGCTGCCAAACGGGGACGGGCCCTTCTGGACAAAATACCCTTTTGTTGATGGGGTATCCGCGATATCCAGCACATCGGGCGACGGGGCCACCTTCAGATTGGGGTACGGGGCATTCGGCACTTTTGCAGCGGCGCGATAGAATCTATCCAGAAACCCCTGATACATCCGCTGATCGCGCTGGTTGTCGAGATCGGCACCATTGACGTCATCGCTGGGTGTGACACCATTTCCTGCCTCCAGAACGATGACACTCTTGCCGGCATTGACCAGCGTCTTGGCGAGAATTGCGCCAGCGATTCCGCCACCGACGATGCATACGTCGTAATCTTTTTCATTGACACTAACCGTCATATTTACTTCCTGTCATCGGGGCCAATTCAGGCAATGTACTAGCGGGGTTGCTCGCTCCAGGAACCGAATCCGGGTTGTTTGGCCCCCGGGGGATGCGTGCGTGCGACTTTCCAGATCAAGCCTTCCTGATAGGCCTCCGGTGAGACGACGACGGTCGAAAACGGATTGTCAGACTTCATGCGCCAGGTGCCGGTGTACCAGAGTCGAACGATGTTCTTGGAAACAGGTTCGATGGCGGCATCACTGAAAAGTGAATGGCGAATCTCCCGGGCCAGGGCGGCTTCGTTTCCCGCCTTTTTCAGGCAGTCAAGCTTTTCAGCGATTGACCAGAGCCTGGCTGGATCGAGTGCCCCGATATTCTCGAGGAGGCAGACGTAATAATCGTCGAGCATCCCCGTCCCCAGAAGTTCAACGCTGTCAAACCCTGTGAGGTGTTCCGAAAGAATCAGAAAAGCAGAGTGCTGAGTTTTCATATTTGACTTACCATTTCACTACGGCGTTCGTCAGGACATTCAAATGCCAGGAAAGTCGACTTGAAGTTGTCGCCCCCGTCAGAAACGACCACAACCAAGGATCGTTTCAGACGTGGCGAGCCCGTAAAGAGGTGCCAAAAGTTTGTAGACGTATTCGTTTGACATATCTTCCAGAGCATGTTGCAATTGGCAAGAAACTTTGCCACACCTGTTCAGGTGGTTTCACCAACCTCGAAGAGGACGTGCGCATCAAATGGCCCATCTTCATGTCGTGGTGCGACACAAGTCGACGTTTGTCCAAATCGTCGAAGTGACTCAGGATTCCATCATTCTCGGACGGCGACCGACCTGTGGAATCTGGCTTCGTGACGACTGGGTCTCACGCGAGCATGCAAAGATCTCTCGAAATCAGCATGGCTACCGGATTCGTGATCTGGGCAGCCGAAACGGGACACTTTTGAATGGGCAGCCGCTGAACGACGAACAGCCACTGACGACCGATTCTGAAGTGGAAATCGGGCCCTACTCACTGAGGACGTACTTTCAGATTTCATCAGCCATCTGCGAGATCGTCGATGCAGACGAACCGACGTTATCGGCGCGGGACATCAAGTCACCTGCGAGTACCTTACCTGCTCTCGCCGCCAAACTGACGCCGGCACAGCAGCGCGTCTATTCCCTCTTCTTGAAAGGTCATCTCGAAAAGGAAGTGGCCGCTGCCCTTGGGATATCAATCCATACCGTCCACTGGCATGCCAAGTCGATTTACAGTGCCCTCGCAGTTTCAACCCGAGCTGAATTGATCTGTACCGGATTGGCGGCGCGAGACAGCAAAGCGACAGATTAATCGTTCGAGGTACCCCTCATCGGAATCTGACTTCATCGACGGGTGTAAAGTCGGCCGACTCCCGTTTGACGAATACCTACATCCGGCCGTTGACATCCCGGCAATCTTGATTGCGCCCTATCAGTCCAGCCGTAGATGCTGATTTTTACTCGGACTGCGAACTCGATACGCTCGATGAATGACACTCCCGACCTGCTTGTTTTTCGAGCGAATGCATTCACACAGGCACTTTATGAAATATGCGCTGCCCCTTGCCCTGCTTTCCCTGGCCGTCTGCACTTTGACAATGGCCGCTGAGACTCCGCCGAGCCAACCACGACTTGGAACTTTGCCAGCTGGTAAAGTGCTGTTCCTCGGGAACAGCATCACCCGACATGGCCCCGCACCTGCAATCGGATGGACAGGTGACTGGGGGATGGCGGCGAGCGCCCGCGAGAAAGATTATGTTCGACTGCTGACGAGTCACATTGCGAAGTCCGCAGGGGCACAACCAAAGACGATGGTTCGCAATATCGCCGACTTCGAACGAGGTTACGAGACGTTCGACATCGAAAAAACGCTCAAGGAAGAACTGGCGTTCCAGGCGGATCTGGTGATCATTGCCATCGGCGAAAATGTTGCCGAACCAGCCTCGGACGAATCACGTCAGAAATTCGCCGAAGCGTTTGCGCGGCTTCTTTCGGCCTTAAAGCATCCGGGGAAACCTGCCATCTTCGTGCGAAGTTCATTCTGGCAGAATCCAGTGAAGGACGGCATCATGCGCCGAGCCAGCGAGGATGCAGGCGTCACGTATATCGACATCTCCCGCCTGGGAGCCGACAAAACGAACATGGCCAGTTCCGAGCGAAAGATCGAACATGCTGGCGTCGCCGGTCACCCGGGTGACAAAGGTATGAAAGCGATCGCCGACGAGATCTTTGGGGCCATCCGACGCACTGGCGGGATTTCAACAACCCCATAGGCACTGGAATTCTAACGTCGTTCTGCTTCTTCTCATCAGTAATGCAGGGACGAGTTTCGATTTCTACCTTTGTGTCCCGGCGTCATTGCGTCCCGGCGTTAAATCCTTCACTGGATCGTAAGAGTTGAATCCGAACTACCGCCCCGCAACCATCTTGCCGAAGCTTACGCTTTTCGCTACTGTCCCGTCTTGGCATTGTCTGTAATTTTCAGTGGACTGGCGGCGGTCTGTTCAATGCGCGGCTGCCGATGATTACGTCGAAGGGAGTCGACGATGGGATGGACCCGTCACACGGGGACCGTGGTTTCGCTGGCCGCACTCGCATCGGTCGTTGCGAATTATGCCGTCCATCAGCACTTTGAACGGCGCAACCACAGGCCGAAAATCGCCTTGCAGCGCCCGGAAACAATCCCCGGGGCCATGATATTTGACGCCGACATGCGGCCAGACCCAGCTGACTTCCCCTCCCAGGTCCCTCGTTTTCTTGACGATACCGCGATCGCCGATGCAGCGGTGACCCCAGCTCTCCAGGCTAGCGAGACCACCGCAGACGGGGAATCACGCGGGCCCCGGCCAGTTCCTGCTCCCGCCGATCCCTGTCCGTTGGCGGATAACGGCGAACCGACTGACGCACAGCCCATTGATTCGCAAAGTTCAGCTGCCGTACGAAAAGTCATTGAAGAAGAACTGGCTGGTTCGTCTCAGGAAGAGCGAGATATCTGGTTCGAAGAATTGAAGTCGATTCCGGCCGGTGTCGTCCGCGACCTGTTGCAGGTCCGCAAGCAATTGCGGGCGCTCCCGCGGGCGCTCCACAAGATGGACCCGATTACGACGACCGCTCCCGTGTCGGCGCCGCGCGTGACCGAACTGACGGCCGAACCCGCTTCACAAGTGCGACGCCAGCCGTTGCCCGACTGGATTCAAACTATTGCCGCGATGGAACAGGCCTGTGCCATTTCCCGCCATAATCTTGCGAATTCTGCAACCCCCGGTTTCAAGCGGTTGCGAGTGACTGTCATTGACAGTTATGGATCGCAATGGCGTGGTGACTCACCGAACGCTGACGGGTCAGGTGTCGAAACCTCACCGTCCCGACTGACGCCACTGCAGGTCGAAGGATGCCGGGTTTCAGAGCCTGTCCTGGACCTGAAGGCAGGCGTTCTGGAGAACACGGGACGGGAACTCGATCTGGCGATTGATGGAGACGGTTTCTTCCCTGTCATGGTAGGGGAGCGACTCGCCTACACACGATGCGGTGCCATGATTCTGAACGCTCAGCGCCATGTTTGTTTGTCAGTCCATGAAGAACTGGCAGAACTTCACCCGGTCATCGAAATCCCTGCGGATGCAACCAGTCTCGTGGTGACCGCTGATGGTAACTTCGAAGTCCTGGTGAAGTCGCAGGAAGGACCGGTCATGGTCGGCCAGTTACAACTTGCTCGCTTTCCCGGCCCATCATTGCTGCGCCCAATTGGCGGCACCCTGCTTGTTCCGACTGAGGGATCAGGTGATGCTGAACTCGGCGCCCCCAATCAAGGGGGGCGAGGAGGGATCAATCAGGCGTTCCTCGAACAATCCAACGTCGATTCCGAAGTGGAAACGGCTGCGATTGAACGCTGGCAGAGCTTGATGAAAACATTCCCGGCCGGAAATCGACCGGTGACGGCGAGTGGTCAGGAATCGCGTTCCCGGTAGGGAAAGGATTGTACGACATGAAGATGGTGCAGGAATTCCGGCAGTTCATCCAGCGCGGAAACGTCATCGACCTGGCAGTCGGTGTGATCATGGGGGGAGCATTCGGCAAGATCGTGAATTCGGTCGTTGCGGATATCCTGATGCCCCCGATCGGATACGTCGTGGGAGGTGTGAAATTCACGGAACTGAAATTCACGTTGCCACCGATCACCATCAAAGTCCCCGATCCAGAAAAGCTGGGAGCATTTATCGACAAGACACTGGAACCAGCGACCATTAACTATGGTCAGTTCCTGCAGAACTCCTTCGACTTTTTGATTATCGCATTCTGCGTCTTCATGATGATCAAGGGTGTGAACGCACTTTCGCGCAAGACCGAGCCTGCGCCGGCCCCCGCAGCACCACCTGCTCCGACACCCACCGAAGTCCTGCTGACCGAGATTCGCGACCTTCTGAAACAAAAGTCTGCGTAATCCAGCATTCATGCATCAACCGAGATTTGGTGGTCCAACGTAAATCAACTCCACCAACTCACTCCGTGTCTTCCGCGTGGTCCGTGTCCAATCAACGTCCGGAAGCCGAGTCCATCGGCGTGCAACTTGCAGATCCGCAGCCTAGCTGCGACAATCGCGGAACTCCATCGACGACAGAGGTTTCTGTCATGACGCTGGAGTTTCGGGCAAGGTGAATTGCTACGCTCCTTTCAGTTGGCACATCGGACATGGACGCTCAGTACACAGTTCTCGCACGGCGCTTCCGGCCGCAAACATTTACCGAAGTCGTCGGACAGGAACGGATCGCACAGACCCTGCGAAACGCCATTCGCGACGGCCGAGTTGCTCACGCGTACCTGTTTACGGGGGCTCGCGGAGTCGGCAAGACGTCGATGGCACGCATCTTCGCCAAGGCCCTGAACTGCCCGAACGCGCAGGACGGCGTCCCCTGTAACGAGTGCGAAATCTGTCAGGGAATCAGTACCGGACAGGATGTTGATGTTTCCGAAATCGACGGTGCTTCGAATCGCGGGATCGATGACATTCGTTCACTGCGAGCCAACGTCGGCGTGAAGTCGATGCGTTCGAAGTACAAAGTCTACATCATCGACGAAGTTCACATGCTGACGAAGGAAGCGTTCAACGCATTGCTGAAGACGCTGGAAGAACCTCCGCCGCTCGTCAAATTCATCTTCTGCACAACTGAGCCAAACAAGGTTCCAGACACCATTCTGTCTCGTTGTCAGCGATTCGATTTTGGAACGATCTCGGTCGACAATATTTCGATCCGGCTGGGGCAACTGGCAGAAGCCGAAGGCTTCAAAGTCGATGCGGCTGCCCTGGAACTGGTCGCCCGCCGTGCCGCCGGTTCCATGCGCGACAGCCAATCGCTGTTTGACCAGTTGCTGGCGTTTGGCGCAGAAGTCATTACTTCGGCAGACGTTCACCGGTTGCTGGGGACTGCTCCTGACGACCGAGTTGTCGGAATCATCGACGCCATGATCACACGTGACCGCGCTGGAGCCCTCTCCCGCCTGGAAGCCGCCCTGAACGAAGGGGTCCAGCTTGAGGCCTTGACGGACCAGTTTGTCGGCTACTTCCGAGATCTGATGGTGACCGCCTGCGGTGCAACCGAGGCGGCACTGTTGAGTGTCGGAACAGATCAACGCCCGAAGCTTCAGGAACAAGCAGCGCGGTGGGGATTGCAGACAATCGTCGCTGCGATGCAGATCATGGCGGATACGAAAGCACGTATGCAGCGAGTCACATACGGGCGCGCGTTGACCGAATTGGCCATTGTCCGCATTTCCATGCTCGAAGATCTCGATCGCCTCGATGAACTGGTCGCAAAGTTGCGGGGAGGGGCAGGGGCCAGCCTGCCATCGATGACACGACCTCCAGGACCGGCGCCGGTTCCTCAGATGGCGACTCAACCCGCTTCCAGCCCGGAGGCGGAAAAAAAAAATGACCTAGGCCAAGGTCGCACAACGGCACAGTCAGAACCGTCGCCTGAACCAGCACCGGAAGTGGCTGCCCCTCCCGACGAAGCAGTGCCGTCCGCCCCGACGAAACCGCCGCTCATTGAGTGGAAGCCCGGCTGCGAACAGGAGTTACATCAGGCCATCCTGGAACGACTGACCGATATGACCGGAACTCACCTGCGCCGAGTTTCCAGAACTGCAATTTCCGGACCAACTCAACTGGATTTTTTCTTTCCCGCGAACTATGATCTGGATCGAAAGCTGTGCGACCGCCCTGAGGTGGTGAATCGGCTGGAGACGATTGTGGCGGATCTTGTCGGACGTTCGGTACGAGTCCGATTTCAGGTTTCGGAGCGTGTGACAGAGGAGCCTGTCAAGGTAACTCCTGTTGCTGCAGCAAGTTCCGCCAAGAGTAAGTTTGTGGAGTTGCCCGAGGACCCCTATCTGCAAGACGTGATGGGCGTCTTCGGAATCAAGGTCTGGAAGGCATCGCCGCAGGCGGATCAAGGTGGGGAGGCTTAATCGTTCATGTTAAAAGAATTCGCAGCCATGGCTTCGATGTTGAAGCAGGCTCAGGGGATGAGTGGCAAGTTGCAGGAAGCCCGAGAACGGATCGGCAACCTGCGATGCGAAGGCCAGGCCGGGGCAGGCATGGTAACGGTCGAAGTCAGCGGTCAGATGAAAGTCGTCAACTGCCGCATCGACCCCGCCCTGTTCCAGTCGGGTGATCGTGAGATGGTTGAGGATCTGGTCTGTTCAGCCACAAACCAGGCCCTCGAAAAGATTCGCGAAGCCCAGATCAAGGAGATGCAATCTGTCACAGGTGGACTGAATATCCCCGGGCTCAGCGACGCGTTGTCAGGCATGGGGATGTAAACAGCTTAGTAATGAACGCAAACCGTACCCCAGCCGGAACGCGCTAGCGTCCGGTTTCTTACCCAAACGGCAACAGATCTTCGGTATACAGCAACAGGCGGAAGTCAGAGACGGAAGACTCGTCTCAGGAAACAGGTAACAGGGATGGCAAAGTTCGACGAATCGACGAAGCACCCGTACGGAAAAGCCGTCGGAAACCTGATCGACCGGCTGGCATCGCTGCCGGGGATTGGTCGTAAATCTGCCGAACGACTGGCCAATCACCTGCTCGCCTGCCCTGATGATGAAGCCAATTCGCTGGCCGAGGCGATCCGGCAGGTAAAAACAAAAGTTCACCATTGTTCGGTTTGTTTCAATTTGACCGAAAATGACCAGTGCGACATCTGTGCGGACCAGCGGCGCGATCATCACGCCGTTTGTGTTGTCGAACAGCCGCGAGATCTGCTTGCTCTGGAAGCGGCAGGGATCTTTGGCGGGGTCTATCACGTCCTTGGCGGCAAGATTTCGCCGCTGAGTGGAGTTGGACCCGATGATTTGACGATTGATGCTCTCGTCAAACGAGTTCGGACTCAAGGTGTCCGTGAAATCGTGATGGCGACGAACCCGACTTTGGAAGGAGACGGCACAGCGTTATTCATTTCGAATCTGCTGGCCAATGATAATGTCAAGATCACGCGACTTGCTCGCGGGATCGCGTCAGGAAGTGTGCTAGAGTTTGCCAACCGCGAAATGCTGGCGGATGCCCTGCGGGGGCGCCAGTCGTTTTAAAAACAAAATTACTGTCGTTTGTTCAGTGCAACTGACTCGGCCGGGAAACCGCCCTCCGACACGAAGTGCTGATAGACCTGAAAACCCCTTTAAACGCTGACACCAAAGAACGCCCTCGATCAATCATGCATCTGAATTTTTCACAGCAGATGAAGATGAGCCAGACAATGAAGCTGGCTCCGCGCATGATTCAATCGATGGAAATCCTGCAATTGCCATTAATGGCACTGGACGAGCGGATCGAGCAGGAAATCAGCGAAAACCCCTGCCTGGAACGCCTGTCAGCCGATCCCGATGCTCCGGAAGCGGATCACAACCGCGAACTGGCTCGCGAAGAAGCCTCTGAAAAGAATGTCGGCGAAGAAGTTCTGCAGAGTGACACCAATAACGAAGCCGACTTCGAACGACTGCTCGAGATTTCGCAGGACTGGCCTGAGGACAATTACACGTCAGGCAGCAAGCCTTCGTCGAACCGCATGGAAGACAATGCGGATCGACAGAATGACATGATCGCGAACATTGTCGAGAAGTCGCAGACACTTTCGGACTATCTGCTGGAACAGTTTCGCTACTTCAGTGCTCCGGTCGAAGTCCGCGAATTTGGCGAGTTCGTGATTCAGAACCTGGATCCGAATGGCCGCCTCCCTTCGACACTCCCGGAATTGATTCAGGTTTATGGCAA
>CAZSTW010000100.1:0-24566 GCA_964609845.1 uncultured Planctomycetaceae bacterium
GTTTCACCCAGTTGATTACTGCTCGAATCTCAACGGGTTCGGAAAAACGGAAGACATCAGCAGTCACGTTTGTGCTGACGTGGTAGGGTGGAGTCAATGTTACCCACATCGCATTTCCCTCGGACTCGACTCCGCGCAGATGGAGGGTGCCATGATCTTGGAGTCTTCGACAAGGTCGTGATGAATCTGGTTTTGAGGCCATTTCACCTCCGACGTCTTCTTAGCCTCGATGAGATTTCTTGCGTTCTCAAGACGCATCGAAGACACGGCCTTGTCGAAGACTCCAAAACCGTGGCACCCATACACGGCTCGAAGGGAACGCACAGCAAAGTAGGGTGGGACGAGTGACGCTTCGCCGCGCCAATCTCCGGAACTCCATCGATCGGCGGCATGGCCCAGGTCTTCAATGGCACCGGGGCACTCACTTCTCCATTTCCAGTCGTTCCGCAAAGCCACTTGAAACAGGCTTCGAGCAAGATCTGAGCCTGGGCACATTCGATCAACGCGAATCCAACGATGATTGGCCTGTCCCAGTCGGCCGACGGTGGAACTCACCATTTTTCATGACGGCCAGCAACTTGTCGCGATCGAGCAAGACTGTCGGATCGACAAGCGGGTCGCCGTCGACCAGCAGCAGATCGGCAAGAAACCCAGGCTGAATCTGTCCGAGTTCGTTCGACAAGTCCATTGCGGCTCCGCCATGCCTGGTCATCGTCAGCAGCGCCTCCATCGGCGTGAAATCGCAGTAGCGAATGAGATGATCAAGATCGCGTGCGTTCTGCCCGTGTGGCGTCACGAAGAAACCATAGTCGCCTCCACCGAGAATTCGAATGCCGCGACGCTTCAGTTCCTTCAGTCCCTGGGCCGCCCCAGCCAGTTCTTCGCGAAAGCCGAACTCTTGAACTTGATCTTCGGTGAACCATTTCTGGCCTTCGTAAGATGCCGTCGCCGTGAAGCCGATGTTTGGACTGACAAAGACCCAATCCTTGTTCGCCTCCAGCAGATCAATGGCCTCCTCGTCGGCAAAGTTGGCGTGATAAATCACTTTCACGCCATACTTGACCGCCAGTTTGACGGCACCCGCGCTGCGAGCATGACAGCTCATCCGCTTGCCATGTGCATGTACGACTTCGGCGGCTGCGGCGACTTCCGCTTCGCTCATCACCGTACTATGCGACGGTGCATGCGGCACGAATGTGTCGCCAGAGATGACCAGCTTGATGATGTCCACTCCTTCTCGAATCAGCTCTCGCGTGAGCCGCCGCATGTTCTCTGCACCATCCACCGTGATCGCCATCGACGACATCTGCGGCATGTGCAATGTCCGCATGTCACCCAGACCGCCGGTAACCGTCAGCCACGGACTCGCTGCCAGCAGGCGCGGCCCCGGAAACTCGCCCTTGTTGATCGCGTTGCGAAGAACCACATCCGTCCGAGGTTTCGCGGCGGCCGCACTGATGCAGCTTGTGATTCCGCAATCGAGGTACAGCTTCGCGTTCCGTAGCGCGATGAGTAACGTCTCTTCTGGAGGAATCAGACCGATCTGCACGAGATCGGCTGCGTTCTCGATGCTCAAATGCGCATGCGATTCAATCAGCCCGGGCATTAACGTAGCGCCCTGACAATTGACGACGTCCACATTGTCACGCGGCAAGTGTTGTTCATCACGGGCGATGCTCGCAATGCGCGAGCCTTCAACCAACACCTCGCCCGAATATGGTTCAGCCCCGGAGCAATCGAGAATCCTGATGCCGGAGAACAGAGTCTTGCGCATTACTGTACCTCAACGCACGGGAATTTTCGGTCAAATTTCTTGAGAAAGTTCATACCCCTTACGTCGTTGCCAGTCCAGCAATTGAACAAGAGGAGGCCTGGCTACTACGAAACTCGGCTTGGAATCCACAATCCGCAACCAAGGACGGCCAGGAACCGCAGGGTTGTCGCTGCAGTCATCGGCAAAACGAACATGAAAGGACCTCTCCCCGTTTCCTGTCCCGGCCAAGGTCGTAAAAAAGAGTATGGCGTTCTTTCATGAGTCCAGCGCCGGATAAGGCAGCTTGGGGCTTCGAGCCTTTTGCTGTCCCCGTCAATGAGGAGGTTGCCGAGAAGGCACTGCGCGAAAAGGTACTCTTGCGAGCACGATGAAATCGTGCTCGACGATTCGGGGTACGTTTTCAACGTGCTCGCCCCTCACGTACGGATCTTTGCGGGGGTGACCTGAATGGGGCATCCCTACCGGCATCCTGCGACTCTTGGGATCCAAAAGACACCAACTTCTTGCTCTTGCCATCGGAAAACGCTAATCTGTTCCCGGAAGATTTGGCGACAATTAGAGATGCTGCCGAATGACTTGCCGTTTGACTGCTGGTTTTCCTGCCTTTGTTCCCGCCTGCTGATCGACGAAGGGTACTGATTCCCATGAATCTGGCACGCAGATTGTCGTTCCTTTTATTCCTCCTGACGGGAGGAAATCTGATGGCTGCGGAACTGGTCGCACCAGACTTAACGATCGAACAGGCGATTGACCATTACGTTCAGGCACGATTGACCGAGCGACAGACTCAGCCCGCTCCTACCGCCGACGACTGCACCTTGGTTCGACGGACCTCCATCGATCTTCAAGGCCGAATTCCTACCGTTGCGGAGACGAAGCGGTATGTCGATTCCACCGAATCTGACAAGCGAGTGAAACTGGTTGACGCACTGCTGGCCAGTCCCGACTTTGCCTATCAACTCCGCAATCAACTCGACACACTTCTGATGAGTGGCCAGAAAGGGGCACCAGGGGAATGGCGCGAATACCTGTTAAAATCTGTCCGCCAGAACCGGCCCTGGAACCAGATGTTCCGCGACATGTTGATCGGTAATGACGACGATCCCGATGTCAAAGCAGCCACCACATTCGTCCGGGTGCGGGCCAGGGAACTGGACGAGTTGACCAACGATACCAGTTCCATCTTTTTTGGTGTGAACGTCAGTTGTGCAAAATGTCACGATCATCCGCTGGTTGAGGACTGGAAGCAGGATCACTACTTTGGGATGGCATCATTCTTTCAGCGAACCTATGTCACGAAGAAGAATGGGATTGCTGAAAAGTTCAGCGGAGAAGTGAAGTTCAAGACAACCAAGGGTGAGGACAAAGTTGCCAAGCTGATGTTCCTCACGGGAACAACCGTCGAAGAACCGGTCGTCGAAGTCAGTGCTGAAGAAAAGAAGAAGCAGGACGAAGAAGTCAAAAAGCAGACGCAGGACGACAAGGCGGGGCCACCTCCTGCACCACCGTTCAGCCCACGTGCCAAGCTTGTTGAAGTCGCGCTGCAATCCGGAAATGATCAGTTCTTTGCCCGAGCGATCGTGAATCGGGTCTGGGCGATGTACATCGGTCGGGGCCTCGTTCATCCGCTCGATCAAATGCATTCCGGCAATCCCGCCAGCCACCCCGAACTCCTCGAATGGCTCTCGCGAGATCTGATTCAACACCAGTTTGACCTGCGCCGCCTGGTTCGCGGAATTGTGCTCAGCCAGACCTACGCCCGGTCCAGCGAATGGAATGGTTCAACCGAACCACCAGCCGCAGATCTTTTCGCCGTCGCTTTGGTCAGGCCGCTGTCACCCCGTCAGTATTCCATGTCGTTACGAATCGCCAGTTCCAGCCCCGAAGCCTATAAGCCAGCAACCGAGGAATGGTCAAAAAAACGAGACGAACTGGAACGGAATTCCGAGGGATTTGCGAACCAGTTTGAACTTCCTGGAGAGAATTTTCAGGTCGGGGTCGACGAAGCACTGCTGTTCAGCAACAGCCCTCAATTTGCGGATGATTATCTGCGAGACTCGGGTGACCGATTAGTTGGTGTGATCAAAGCTCAAGCGGATCGCAGTACCCAGATCGCCACCGCCTATTGGTCGGCACTTTCCCGAGCCCCTTCCGCGGACGAAGTGGCTGCTTGCGAGCAATTCCTGGCAAAACGTACGGAACCCGTCGCTGGGTTGAGACAAATGGTGTGGGCACTGCTCACCAGTCCCGAGCTGCGATTCAACCACTGATAACAAACTGTATTGATCCTTTTGGCTGCTGATGCAGTGATCACCAAATATCCTGGAAGGATTTGTTCATGGCGAATACCAGATTCTGCGGTTCCCCTGATCACGGCGTGACTCGACGCAGTTTTTTGAGCGTCCCTGCCATCGCTGGTGTGTCGGCATTTGCAGCCAACATGCGAATCATGGATGCCCTCAAGAATCCGTGCCTGGCTGGCGAACTGAAGCGGCAGCAGAAGAGTGTCATTTTGTTGTGGCTTGGTGGCGGCGCCAGTCAATTCGAAACGTGGGACCCCAAGCCAGGTCGACTGACGGGTGGACCGTTCCGGTCGATTGCGACAGACATTCCAAGTGTCCAGATCAGCGAGCTGATGCCCAAAATGGCTCAGCGACTGAAAACGACCGCAATCATCCGCTCCCTCAATACTCGCAACGCCGATCATGGCGGCGGGACCCGTCTGATGGAAACCGGTCGCGCTGTGGAAGCCGCGATTGACTATCCAGATCTGGGAGCCCTGATCGCTCGGGAACTCGGTCGTGCCGATAGCCAGGTTCCCGATTATGTTTCGATGTACTCCGAAACCGAAGGCCGTCACAAAGGAGGCGCAGGATTTCTGGGGGCTCGCTACGCTCCGACGTTCCTGACAGAAAGCATGATTCCACCGAATATTCGTCGGCAGGAATCGCTGGCGGACGTTGATCATCAGGAACGGGCTGATTTGCAGAAACTGCTGGCAAAGCGGTTTTCGGACAAACGCTACAATGCTTCTGTTGCCAGTCACGGGATGGCCTACGAACGCGTTCGCGGGATCATGGCCAGTGAGAAACTGTTCGACATCAATCAGGAGCCACAGACCGCTCGCGACTTCTATGGCCCGACGCAGTTTCAGGAACAGTGCCTGATCGCTCGACGACTGGTGGAAGCGGGAGTCCCCTTCGTCAAGGTCGCTCGAGCCTGGTGGGACAGTCACGGGCAGAACTTTGAGACGCATCTGGAACTCTGCGCAGACCTCGATCAGGGGATGTCAGCGTTGCTGGACGACCTTAAGCAGCGGGGGCTGCTCGACAGTACGCTGGTCATCACTCTCGCCGAGTTCGGCCGCACCCCGAACATCAATGCCAGCCTGGGACGAGATCACTTTGCCAGTGCCTGGAGCTGCACGCTTTCCGGCTGCGGAGTCAAAGGTGGCGCGGTTTACGGAAAAACTGATGCCGACGGACACAAGGTCGAAGATGGCGAGATGAAGTCGGGAGACCTGTTCGCGACAATCTTCGCGGCACTAGGGATCGACTACAAAAAGGAATACCACGTCGGGGCTCGCCCGATTCCGATCGTCGATTTTGGCTGCAAGCCAGTTACCGAGATCCTTGCCTGATCGCTTCTTGACGTCGATTCGAACGACCTGAATTGTCGCCCGGAGATTCTGCGAATGATGACTGCCGATCCCACCAAGTTCAAAGTTGCCAAGACAGCACGCGTGAAGGGAATCGCCATGTGCGTGGCGAACCTTCCCGGAACACAGCGGTTGTTCTTTGGAAGCTCAGACTTCAAGGTGTATGAACTCGATATGGCTGCTGAAAAGCCTCAGCCGGTCGAATTCACCGGCGAAGGGCATCAGAGCTATGTGACGGGCGCTGCTCTGGTGGGGAATCAACTGGTCACAGGAAGCTACGATGGCCGTCTGATCTGGTGGGACATCGAAAAACGCGTACCAATTCGCTCTGTGCCAGCACATGGCAAATGGATTCGCAATGTTGTCGCGTCGCCTGACGGAAAAGTGATCGCCAGCGTTGCTGATGACATGCTGTGCAAGCTGTGGGACGCCGCCTCGGGAAACCCGCTGCAGACATTGGTCGAACACAAACCAATGACTCCTCACCATTTCCCATCCATGTTGTTTGCCGTGGCGTTTTCGGCCGACAGCCAGGTGCTGGCGACTGGTGATAAAGTCGGTCACATCGCCGTCTGGGACGTCGCCTCGGGGAAAAAAGTCTCTGAACTTGAAGCACCGGTGATGTACACCTGGGATCCGAAACAGCGTCGTCACTCCATCGGGGGGATTCGCAGCCTGGCGTTTTCCACAGATGGAAAGCAGGTTGCTGCCGGGGGGATCGGGACTATCGGAAACATTGACCACCTGGATGGACCATCGCGCATCGAGATTTTCGACTGGGCTGCCAAGACGCGAGTCCACGAAATCTCGGACACCAAATTCAAAGGATTGGTCGAGCAGATTGCCTTCCCCAAATCAGGAAGCTGGTTTGTCTGTGCTGGTGGAGACAACGGCGGATTTGCATCATTTTATGATGCACAGACCGGTAAGGTGGTTCATCAGGACAAGCTGCCGATGCATGTCCACAAGTTTGTGCTCAATGACACCCAGGACGCTCTCTACGCCGCTGGACACGATCAAATCGCAGTTGTCGAATTCAAAGCTGTTCCGGCTGCTGCGGCCGAAGCACCAGCTGCAGCAGCGTCGTAGCCATTCCGGTCTGCTGCTTGTGCGTGTCGCACTTCCGTGTCGCGTCGAAACATGGGTTAGACGCAGTCGTTTGATGCCCGCGGGACGCCATAGTGAAATGAGATACGCTCTAATGACCTCGGGAGAATACTGTGGGTGACGAGTTGGGTCTGACTGCGGATGAGATCAAGCGTAACTGGCCACTGCTGACAGAGACTCTTCCCGAACCACCGGCGGTTCCTTGTCCCGACGAGCACTGGGACTGGCACGCGATTAATTGTCGTCCATTGATCGATTCAACCGCGTGGGTTGCTCCGAATGCGATTGTCCTCGGCCGCGTCAGGCTGAAAGCCCGCAGTTCTGTCTGGTACGGATGTGTTCTGCGTGGCGACCAGGAATGGATTGAAGTCGGTGAAGAGACAAATGTCCAGGATGGTTCGATCCTGCATGTCGACGAAGGTTATCCGTGTATCCTGGGAAATCGAGTCACACTCGGCCACCGTGCAATCGTTCACGGTTCGGTCGTTGGTGACGGGGCTCTGATCGGAATTTCGGCGACGGTGCTGAGCCGCTGCGTCATCGGCGAAGGAGCACTGATTGCCGGGGGAGCCTTGGTTCTGGAAGGAACACATGTGCCGCCGCACACACTCTGGGCGGGCTGCCCCGCGCGGCAACTGAAGGAACTGAACGAATCCCAACGAGCCCGGCTGGCGGCAACTTACCGCCATTACGTCAATAACTCCGCCGGTTATGCTGCACGTGAACGGTTTGAATGACCGCGAGTTTGGGGGCTTTGGCCCGATCAAGCACCGCCGGATTCAATCAACGCACCTTGCAATCATGGGAGAATTAACCTGTTTCGGTAAGACGTAGCAAGTGGCCCCTCTTGTCAGGTTTACGGGGTTTAGCTACTATCGCCATAGCCACGGAACGGCATTTGACGCCGGACAACCTCCTCTGAAATGGACTCCCGTCATGAAGTATTTGTCCCTGCCACGAGCGATCAGTGCTCTGGCGATCGGTTTGACGGTCATGATCGCAACGACGATCTTTGCTCAGCAACTCTCTGCAACCACTCCTGGTGACCAGGAAACCGCAAAACTCGTTGCGGCGATGATCAGCAAATACCACATCAGCCAGAAGTCGCTGGACGACCGGATTTCAGGCATGTTGCTCTCTCGGTTCGTTAAAGAACTCGATCCCCAGAAGTTGTATTTTCTGAAGTCCGACGTCGATGACCTCGCCAAATACAAGGATCACCTCGATGATCTGCTGAAACTCGGAAAGGTCGACTTTGCCTATGAAGTTTTCGCCTTGTATCTGAAGCGGCTCGATGAACGTCTTGCCGTGGCTCACAAACTTGTTGACGTCCCACATGATTTCTCGATTGATGAAACCATGGAAATCGATGGCGACAAAATGGCCTGGGCCGCAGACGTCAAGGAAGCCAACGAACGATGGCGCAAGCGAATCAAGTTCGACCTGCTGACCCTGAGCCTCGACAAGACCGCACCGGAAGATGCTCGCAAGCGACTGCATAAACGTTACGACACACTCAAAAACTACGCTCATGCCACTGAAGACAATGAAGTGCTGGAAATGTACCTCTCGTCACTGGCACATTGCTTTGATCCGCACTCCAGCTACATGTCGCCACAGACCGTCGAAGATTTCCAGATCCAGATGCGATTGAGCCTGGATGGAATCGGCGCAGCATTGCGATCCGAAGACGGAATGACGGTCGTTGCCCAGATCGTTGCCGGTGGGGCGGCCGAAAAGGACGGTCGACTGAAAGTCGGCGACAAGATCATTGCTGTCAGCAAGCCCGAAGGGGAATGGCAGGATGTGATCGAAATGAAGCTGAACCGCGTTGTGCGACTGATTCGCGGTGAACGTGGAACGAAGGTGCGACTGCGGGTTCTCAAGGAAACCGGCGGCACAGAAGAATATGTTCTGACACGCCAGATGATTGAACTCAAAGCTTCTGAAGTCAAAGGGGAGATCATTCAGCTGAATGACCGGATCCCGGAACTGAAGGGCCGGATTGGCGTCATCAATATCCCTTCGTTCTATCGTGACTTCAGCGGTGCTCAGGAAGGAAAAGACAACTTCAAGAGCACGGCACGCGATGTTCAGAAGGTGCTGAAGAGCTTTAAGGAACAGGGCGGAGTCGACGCGGTGATGGTCGATCTGCGAATGAACGGCGGCGGTGCATTGAGCGAAGCCATTGAAGTTTCGGGGCTGTTTATTGATCGAGGTCCAGTTGTCCAGGTCAAGGAACAGAATGGCAAGATTCGCAGCCATGACGACGACGAAGAAGGGGTGGTCTACCCCGGTCCGTTGATTGTCGTCTGTAACCGTCTGTCTGCATCTGCATCCGAAATCTTTGCAGCAGCCGTGAAAGATTACGGCCGCGGGATCGTGATCGGTGACACCACCACTCATGGCAAAGGGACTGTTCAGAACGTGATGCCCGTCAGTTCACAGATGTTCCGTGTCCTGCCAGGTGCCAAGGATCGCGGAGCACTGAAACTGACGATCAATCAGTTCTATCGGGTCAACGGTGACAGCACACAGAACCGTGGTGTTGAATCGGATATCGTCCTGCCATCACTGATCGATCACATGGATCTGGGTGAGTCGTTCCTCGAGAATGCACTGGCATTCGACCATATCGCTCCAGCCCGTCACATTGACTATGAGATGGCGACGCCAGCGATGATCACAAGCCTGAAGGACGCCAGCGAAAAGCGGGTCGCTATGGAGCCCAAGTTCCAGCAACGTCTGAAGGACATCGAACGATATAAGTCACGCAAGAATCGCAAGACGATCTCGCTGAACGAAGAGACGTTGAAGCGAGAACGTGAAGAGGACAAGGCGGCTCGCGAAGTTGAAAAGGAAGAAGAAGACCGCGAAACAAAGACCGATCTGCCTGTTCTGGCAAAGACGGAATATGACAACGAACTGCTGCATATCTCGTATGACTATGCGGCGCTGCTGAAGGCCGCCAAGACCGCCGCACGGTAAACTGGTGGTTTGAAAACTGTGGACATTTGATCCCCGCGTTCATGCGAACGCGGGGATTTTTGTTAAGTGTTCGCCCAGAATCAACAGGTGCATTTCTTCCGTCCCCTCGTACGTCTGGACGCTTTCCAGGTTGCACATGTGACGGAATGAAACGTGTTCGTCCAGGATGCCGACCCCACCAAGAATCTCTCGCGCGGTACGAGCGACGTTGAGTGCCACGGCGACATTGTGACGCTTTGCCATCGAGATCTGGACAAATGTTGCCTTGCCTGATGCTTTCAACTGGGCCAGGCGAAACGCCATCAACTGGGCCCCTGTGATTTCGTCGGCCATCAAAGCAAGCTTTCGCTGAATCAACTGAAAACCCGCCAGCGGCCTGCCGAACTGATGTCGCGCCAAGGCATATGATCGGGCCTCATCAAAACAGGCCTGTGCTGCTCCAAGAACTCCCCAGGCAATTCCGTACCGGGCGTGATTCAGACATTGCAGTGGGGATTTCAGTCCGTTTGTGCCTGGAAGTACCGCGTTTGATGGTATCCGGCAGCGGTCAAATTCCAGCCGACAAGTGATTCCAATCCTGAGTGAATACTTGCCTTCAATGACCGATGCCGTGAAGCCCGGCGTTCCGCGAGGAACCAGAAAACCCCGTACTGCGGCCGCGCTGTTCGGGTCGACACCTGGTTCGTTTTCGACCTTCGCCCAGACGACGGCGACATCAGCCAGAACGCCACCGCCGATCCACATCTTGGAGCCTGTCAGATCGTAGCCATCGGGTGTCTTGATCGCTCGAGTTTCCATGCCACCAGGATTCGATCCATGATTCGGCTCGGTCAGCCCGAAGCATCCCAGCTTTTCGCCACGAGCCATGGCGGGAAGCCACTGAGTTCGTTGGTCCTCCGAGCCAAACATGTGAATCGCATTCATCGCCAGTGCCCCTTGTACCGACGCGAAGGTCCTCAGTCCCGTATCGCCCCGTTCCAGTTCCTGCAGGGCAAGTCCATAGGTCAGAGGACTCCATCCAGAACAGCCATAGCCTGCGATGTTCCCGCCAAATACTCCCAGCGATGCAATTTCGGGTACCAGTTCCAGAGGAAACGTCCCTGCATTCCAGCAACGATTGATTTCCGGAACAAAGCGTGACTGAACCCAACTTCGAATTCGATCGCGTACTGCGAGGTCTGCAGGGGAAAGCAGATCATCCAGGCAATACAAATCCAGGTTCCCGGTCATGTGAGACTCCGTCGTGTCAGCGAGTCGCCCCAGATCGCATCAGAACTGAATCTACCGCCCGCCCCGCTTCAAGGACATCTCGGCACTCTTGACGACATCAGGGTCCAATCCGTCGAGAAACTTTCGTGCGCCGATGGCAGATGGCGGCAGCTTGTCGGGCGAATTCTTCTTACCGTCTTTTTCGCAAACCAATGCAAAGATGACGATTTTTTGTTTTGACAAACTGCTATCAAATGGGGGCAGGCCGTAACTGGCAATCAACCGTTCCAATGACTCCCAATCCTGCCACCGTGAAAGGTTTTCAATGACACTGGATGCTATTCGCGGACGATCCAGAAAGCGGCGCATTGCCGCCCGAATTGCTGGTGCGGGAACTCGATCCTGACCATATTCCCAAAGGAAGACCAGGGCATTGATCAATGGAACCAGATCGTCGTCTGACTTGGGATCGTTGAATTTGGCGTCCATCAACTTCTGCAGGCCACGTTCTCCGGTCAGCAGCAGATACCCAGCCATCATACCATCGATGCCTAACCGCGGTTGATTGGGATCGGGGACTTTCATTATCAGGGTTTCCAGGAATGCCGCGTCACTGTCATCCCCACCCAGACCCAGCATCATTCCGTAGAGCCCCAGTCGTACCTGTGACTGGGGATCACTCGATGACAGCCATTTACGAAGTTTTTCGCGAGGAAGCTTTCCCGCCAGAGCGGCGACATCCTTGAATTCAGCCCGGCTGAACTCGGCATAAGCGTCGTTACAGATCTCTGTGTCCGGAAACTCCAGAAACTTCAGGAAGAAGGCGAGCCGGTCAGGGGCATCAATGGGGGGGACTTTCTGGATATACTTCAGCAGGTATTCGCCACCCACTGAAACGGGTTTTTCCCAGTTGATCCCATCCTTGTCTTCGACACCAATCAGCAGAAACGGGTCGCCTGGCTCGCCATTTCGACCGAATTCCCAAGTCACCTTGTCGGTCGGCTTGAACTTACGCTTGGTGGAACGAAAGACATCGACAACTTCAAATGTCGTCGCTTCCGTTTGGGTTTCGATCTTCGATTCCAGCGAGACCCACTTCACGAGCAATGCCACATCGCAGGCGGCGAGTCGGTGGCTGAAAGGAGGATCACTCGGGGCACAAAATGGACAGCCAGGGACAGCTTCGGCAAGTTTTGCCGATGTCATCAGCAGGACTAGAGCCCAGATCCCGACAATCGTTCGCCAATTCCATGGCATGATCAGATCCTGTATCGCCAGAAACTAGATCGCATTTCATTTCAGTGTGGCGTCCCGCTCGCATCAAACGACAGCGTCTAACCCATGTTTCGACGCGACACGGAAGTGCGACACGCACTACTTCAACAGGAAGAATCGTTTCGCTTCGTGAACCGTCTTCGGATCTCGCTTTTCCAGTTCTTCCAGACACTTTTGGGCTTTGACCACGTGTGCCGGAACCTCGTCCGTGGTCGTAGCCGCGCCCGAGCCACTGGTTGAACCCTCTTCCTTCTTGGGAACATCCTTGGCTGCAGCGAGGGTAAACCGAACGATAGCACGCTTGATCGAGGGAATGTTGTAAGCATCCGCTTCGTATAGATCGACCAGTCGATCCTGTACGGACCAGTCTTTCATTCGAGCCAGATCAGCTATCACCAGGTCTGCCAGTTCCGGCCGTTCGAGCAGGATTCGCATCGCTTCGCGCAGCCGCTCGGCTGAAATTCGATTGTCGCCATACTGCCACATGAAGCGAATCGCCTGCATCGCAGCATATGTTTCACTGAAGGGAGCTTTCTTATCCCTGAGCTTTTTTTCGCTCAGCAAACCCAGCCCCTTTTCACCCGTCAGCAGCAGGTATCCCCCCATCACCCCATCGATCCCCAGTCGGAAATCTTCGGTCCCTTCCAGAATCTTCCGTTCCAAAAGTTTCACGTCCTCATCGGTTCCACAGAGTCCCAGCATCATTCCGTACAGACCGATCCGACCCGGCGAGACCATGTTGGACGTCAACCATGTTCGCAGCTTTTCACGAGGCAGTTCTTTTGACAACAGGACCACGTCCGAATAGGCAGCGTTAGCGAATTCACCGAAGGCGTCATCGCCGATCATCCGGTCAGAATGTTCGAGGAACTTCAGGAAATAGGCCAGTCGCTTGACCGGAGGCTGATCCGTCTTGGGCGAGTTCTTCATGTAATCGTAGCCCGCCTGAGTCACTTCCAGCGGACTTCCCCATTCAATGTTGCCTGCCCCCAGAGTTCCCAGCAGCAGAAAGAGATCGCCGGGCTTACCTGATCGGAAACGAACCAGGTTCAGCTTGGAACCCGCTTTCAGTTTTCCGGCGGCGTGTTGATGCACAACATCAACGATTTCAAAATCAGTCGTTCCCGCATCAGACAGCTTTGCAGGAGTGCCGCTGACCCATTTCACAAGAACGGCGGAGTCAGCCCCTGCGAGTTGCTCGGTCAAGGTCAGTGAGGGGGCCGAACAGAATGGACAGGCCTCAACAAAAACTGGAGTCAACGCTGACAGCACCAGCAGTGCCACACATGCGGAAATCCAGGTGAAGTAAGTTGTCTTCATTGTTTCAGTCCCTCGTGAGCGGTCAGCGTTGAGCAATCAGCATTCAGTGGTCAACAATCAGTCGTCGGACAGCGGGATGCAAAACCATCCTCGCCCTGTGGGAATGATAACAACTTTGAACGCCACAAGGAAATCCTTGGTGATTTGAACAACTGTTCGCCGTGGGTCAGATGGATTTCATGCAACGAACGAACAATCGGACGATCTCGCAGTCCGGGGAATTGTCGTGGCATTTCCGTGACGGGGGTCAGTTCGAGACGCGATAGTGACCACTTTTTCCGCCAGATTTTTCCAGCAATCGCGCAGGCCCCAACGTCATCCCGCGATCTACGGCTTTGCACATGTCGTAGACCGTTAATCCCGCGACGGTCACTGCCGTGAGCGCTTCCATTTCGACTCCCGTTCGCCCGTGAACTCGGACCGACGCTTCAATCCGGATTGTGTCAGGTTCGATCGGTGTCAGAAGGAGATCGACTCCGTCGATTCCCAGGGGGTGACAGAGTGGAATCAGATCCGCCGTGCGTTTGGTCGCCATGATTCCTGCCAGCCGTGCGACTTCCAGGACATCTCCCTTTGCAACGCGATGTTCGAGGATCAGTCGCAAGGTTTCTGGCTGCATCACGACAAAGTTCTCGGCACGCGCCAGGCGGTGCGTCACTTCCTTGGCGCCAACATCGACCATGCGGCTCGATCCATGTTCATCAAAATGCGTCAGTTCGGACATGTCCGCTATCCTTCGAGGTCACATCGAAAACGCGAACGGCAGAATCTATTCTCCGCGATCGCTTTCAACAGTGATGACTGCACGATTTTCTGTTGAAACGCAGAGGGCGCGGAGGACGCAGAGATAAGATGTGGTGATCACCGTCTCCCATCTTCGCTCTGTGATCTCTGCGTCCTCTGCGTTTCAAATTTTTTCTGGGTTGAGCCGGTACAAGCAGATCTACCGTGTGACAAGCAAATCGAGGGCTTTATCAAAGGCATTGATCGTTTTATCCAGATCCTCAGCCGTGTGTGCGGCTGATGTCATGCCGCTCCAACCGAACCAGTCGACGCCACCCAGAAGCAGCGCACAGCGGAACGCATGTTTCAGTGACGCAGGCTGCTCACCATCGAGTCGTCGATAGTCTCCATCACAGGGGATGAAATCATCACTTTGCGGTCGCGGTCCATCGTAGTTCGGCAGGATGTGAATCATTGAGAACTCACCATACGCCACACAGGGAGCATTGCGACGCGAAAAGAGTTCGTTCAGCCGGCGACGTAGATCGCGGGCCAGATCATTGGCCCGTTGACAAACTGTGCCATCGGCGATGGCATCCAGTGCCGCGCAACCGGCCGCAGCAGACAGCGGATTGCCGTTGTAGGTCCCAGGATGTTTCATCTTCTTACCACGTCGATTTCCGAATGCAATGACATCCAGCAGGTCTTCGCGTCCAACGAGAGCTCCTCCAGGAAGTCCGCCCGCCAGAATTTTTGCCAGCGTCGTCATGTCTGGAGTGACGCCGTAATAGGCTTGTGATCCCCCAGGGTGAACGCGAAATCCAGAAATGACTTCATCGAAGATCAGCAGAACACCGTGCCTGGTACAAAGATCCCTCAATCCTTTCAGAAATGGTCCCTGGACGGGGACCAATCCCCAGTGCCCGCCCGTTCCTTCGATGATGCAGCAGGCAGGTTGATGTTCAATAAAGGTTTGTTCCACAAGACGCAGATCGTTCGGGGCAATGGCGATGACGTCGTTTTGAACGCCTGTCGTCACCCCCGGCATCGACCAGTCTGCGGGGTTGTACGGGGCGTAGGCCGCCAGAACCAGGGAGTCGTGCCAGCCGTGAAAATGACCGATAAACTTTACGACTTTTTCACGCCCTGTGATGATGCGAGCGACTCGCATAGCCATCAACGTTGCTTCAGTGCCGCTGTTCGTAAACCGCATCCGCTCTGCAGACGGAATCATCTTCTGAACTCGCTCACCCCACTGCAGTTCAAGTTCGTGACACGCAGAATAGTGCGTGCCGAGTGCCATCTGTCGCTGTACGGCTTCCACGACGGCGGGATATCCATGACCAAGCAACAGTGACCCGTGACCGACCCAATAGTCGATGATGGGTGCCCCTTCCGACGAAATCTTTTTCGATCCGCTGGCGTGAGTCACGTAAACGGGAAACGGTTCGAGATACCGGCCATCGTGAGTCACGCCGCTTGGAAACAGCTTTTTCGCACGCTCATAAAGTTGTGCCGAAGCGGGAAACTTTTGACGAAAAGCTGATTCGATGGCAGGCAGGTTGGGACTGAACATTGGCTGAACTTCCTCATGAGGGTCGCGCCCTCACCCGATTTCGATCCACCGCATCCATTAGCCCTCGCCAATGGATGCTGTCATCGCAAATTCGACTGCGATGAATCGAGAGAATATCCGAGATCACTGGTTTGTACCACGCGCGGGAAGAATCATTGCAATTCGCGACTGCCGCCAATTGGTGACGTCCACCCTGCTCTTGAGATGAGTTCACCTCG
Organism: uncultured Planctomycetaceae bacterium; assembly: GCA_964609845.1. Taxonomy (GTDB): domain Bacteria; phylum Planctomycetota; class Planctomycetia; order Planctomycetales; family Planctomycetaceae; genus Schlesneria. Next base: position 15,849 of record CAZSTW010000100.1, read on the forward strand.
AGGCAAGTCCCACTACGGCAGGTGCACTCGGTGTCCCAAAACGCTGCGCGGAACGGGTGCCACGGTCTTGGAGTCTGCGACAAGGCCGTGTCTTCGATGGAGCGTGAGTATTCTCGAAATCTCATTGGCATGCGATGTAAAGAGATGGGTTTTGAAATGAGTTCGAAACGAAATACATCACGACCTTGTCGCAGCCCCCAAGATCGTGGCACCCCAACTCCTGCGTGGAGTCAACTCCGAGGGAAAACGAATTGGGTAACATTGACCTCACCCTACCGGTCGCTGTCAGAACAGGGATACAATTCGTCGTGTCGTTAGCTTTGCGACATCACAACAATCGACCAACTCCCTCATTCAGCCACGGAACATGGCCAAGACAATCGACACCTACGACGCTGCGATCGATTTCCTTTACAGTCGCATCAATTACGAACGAGTCGACTCGCGCGCCTATTCGACCAGCGACTTCAAACTCGATCGCATGCGGATGTTGTTGGCATTGCTCGATAATCCGCAGGAAAAAGTCCCCGCTGTGCACGTTGCAGGTACCAAAGGAAAGGGATCCACCTGCACGATGATTGCCTCGGTCATGGCTGCCGCTGGTCAGAAAGTTGGACTGTATATCTCGCCGCACATTTCTGCATTTGAAGAGCGGATGACGGTTAATGGTGTCCGCCCCACCCCGGCACAACTCGTGGATCTGGTTCGCCGATTACTTCCGGCAGTGGCAGAAATGGATAGCCTTTCAGGTCAGATGCAGCCGACGTATTTCGAACTCGCGACTGCCATCGCCTGGCTCTATTTTGCTGATTGCGAGGCGAACCTCGTCGTCCTCGAAACAGGTCTTGGTGGCCGCCTTGATTCGACCAGTGTCTGTTGCCCCCTGGTCTGTGTGATCACCAACGTCAGTCGTGATCATACGCAAATCCTTGGCAGTACCGTCCGCCAGATCGCGTGGGAAAAAGGTGGAATTATCAAACCGGGTGTTCCACTGATCTGCGGAATCACACAACCCGACGCATTGGAGTTAATCGAACGACTCTGCCAGGAACGCCAGGCACGACTGGTCCTGCTCAACCGGGATCTTGAGATCCTTTCCCGTCGCCTGATCGCGGATGATTCTGACAGTGAATCGGATTCCACGATACTGAATGCTACGCTCGACCAACCAAGGTCTTACGTCGATTTGCGAATCGGTTCAACGAACTGGAAAAATATTCCAGTCGCCTTACGCGGCAACCATCAGGCGACAAACACCGTCCTGGCGCTAGCGGCGATCGAAGAACTGAGATCACTTGGCTGGAAAGTTCCCGACGTTGCCGTGAAACAGGGGCTGGCATCCGTCGAATGGCCCGCGCGTGTTGAAGTTGTTGCTCATCAACCAACCGTAGTTGTCGACGCCGCGCATAACTGGGAGTCGGCCCGAGCCTTGATTGCGACGCTCAAAGAAGACTTCACACCGACGCGCCGCATCCTGATTTTCGCTGCTACCCGAGACAAAGATGTCGCTGGCCTGTTGAGGCAGCTGATTCCTGCCTTCGACACGGTCATCCTGACCCGCTACCTCGATAACCCTCGTAGTGTCCCGATCGAAGAACTGCAATCCTTGATCCATGCCGTCTCGAATCGACAGATTCACACCGCTGCAACGCCTGCCAGTGCCTGGCAAATGGCAAGAACGCTGGCGAAACCGACCGACTTGATCGCGATTACAGGTTCGTTCTTCCTGGTGGCGGAGTTGCGAGAATTGATTCTGGAAGAGACCGCTGCCAGATCTTGAGCCGTAGAATCATGGCGCAGATTCGTAAAAACGGATCGCGACCGGAAACTTCCGCAACCATCAACCCAATGTTCGCTTCTGCGGACGTTGTCGCATTGCAAAAGTGCCTGTTCACGTGCAATATTGGACAAGTTCGCTGCAACTCCATGGCAAAGTCATTTCGACTTCATCGTAGCGGGAATCACTGAGTGGCACAGACAATTGACGAGTTTGTAAAGCAAGTGACTTCGTCAGGACTGATGTCTTCTGACGACGTCCTTGCCTTCGTCGACGCCATTCCAGCGGAATCACGACCCAGTGACGGTGAGGCCCTGGCACGTGAACTCGTCAAACAGAAGAAACTGACCAGGTTCCAGGCCGAACAGATCTACGCGAATATGGGGGCCTCACTGACGCTGGGGAACTACGTCATTCTGGACAAACTGGGCCAGGGTGGCATGGGGATGGTGCTGAAGGCCGAGCACAAGCGAATGAAGCGCCTGGTCGCAATCAAGGTGATGTCGCCCGGAGCGGTGAAGACCCCAGATGCCTTGAAGCGATTTCATCGCGAAGTTGAGGCGGCCGCGAAGCTGAGGCACCCGAATATCGTAGCGGCCGACGACGCAGACGAGGCCAAAGGGACTCACTTTCTGGTGATGGAGTACGTTGAGGGAAGTGACCTGTCGGTGCTGATCAAGAAGCAAGGTCCGTTCCCTGTTGATCAAGCGGTACGGTGCATTATTCAGGCGGCACGAGGTCTTGAATACGCTCACAAACGCGGTGTCATTCATCGAGACATTAAACCTGCGAATCTGCTGCTGGACCGTGAAGGGACCGTCAAGATCCTCGACATGGGTCTGGCCCGGATTGAGGATTCGGTCGGAGGCTCTTCCGAGGGAGCGGGATTGACCTCGACCGGAACGATCATGGGGACCGTCGATTACATGTCTCCCGAGCAGGCGATGGACACCAAGCAGGCGGATGCGCGGAGTGATATCTACTCGCTCGGCTGTTCACTGTATTACCTGCTTACCGGCAAGTGCCTGTACGACGGTGACACGATGATGAAGAAACTGATGGCACATCAGAACAGCGTCATCCCGTCACTCTCCGAAGAATCATTGTGGGCGGGACCTGATACAAAACCCCTTGATACTCGGGTGGACATCGGGGGGGCAGCAGGTGGTATGGCCTCGCTCTACGATGCGGTAAATTCCGTATTCCGGCGGATGGTGGCGAAGAAGCCACAGGATCGGCAGCAATCCATGACGGAAGTCATCGCGGAACTCGAACGCTGCTTGTCAGGTAGTTCTGCGACGGTAACGATTCAGGGGCCTTCGAGCGTCCAAAGTGGAAGTGGTGTCCACGACTTCCGCCACGAGATTCCTGGGCAGAGCTCGAGTCAGGTGACCAATGCACTTCCCGCTTCGAAAACGAGTACTGCCGATTCGTCATTTGAAGCGACGATGATTTCGTCCGTGGAACATTCCGCGAATGATCCACAGCCCTCTGGAACGAAATCAGGAGTGGAGCGACCGGGACTTGTCGCAAACTTGAAAAAATCTCGGGGCAGCCAGATTGCAATCGGATCTGTGGCGGCTCTTTTGGTTCTATTCGCTGTCTGGCGATCGGTTAACAAGCCGGCTCAAGATCAGAAGCCAGGTCGAGCAGATAACGTCGCTACATCAAACGTCGCGGAAAACCAGCCGCCGCCAATTGCACGGGAACCGTTTGACGCTAAGCAGGCTCGCGAACATCAAGAGGCGTGGGCGAAGCATCTCGGCCTGCCAGTCGAAAAGGAAATCACGCTCCCCGGCGGTCAGAAACTGTTGATGGTGCTGATCCCGCCCTGTGAATTTACCCGACACGAACGGATCGGTGCTGGTGAGATTGGGCGATCATTCCAAGTTCGGTTGACCAGGCCGTTCTACATCGGCAAGTACGAAGTGACGCAGGCGCAGTGGCAGGCGGTGATGGGCAATAACCCGTCTGTGTTCCAAGGGGTTGCAGAGCGGCCGGTGGAGTCGGTGAAGTGGGATGAAATTCAACAATTCATCACCAAGTTGAATGCCAGTGGCGTGGCCAGGCCGCTGAAATTTGCACTGCCAACAGAGGCTCAATCGGAATTCGCCTGCCGCGCAGGAACCACAACCCGGTTTTCGTTCGGCGACAGCGAAGCCGAGATGGACCAGCATGGCTGGGTCAATGTCAATTCGAACGGCCAAACCCATCCGGTCGGGCAGCTCAAGCCGAATCCGTTTGGTCTGCATGATCTCTACGGCAACGTTTTTGAATGGTGCAATGACTGGGCCGAACACGGCTATTACGCCAAGGCACCGCTTGAAGATCCCTTGGGGTCTGCGATCGAAGATCGGAAGGTTTATCGAGGTGGGGCGTGGAGCTATCCGGCGGCAGATTTCAGTGCGAGAGACCAGCGCCACGCGGACTCTACGACGCGCATTGGAGGTGACTTTGGATTTCGGCTGGCTGCGTCGATTGATGCGGTCGCCGAGGCCAAGCCATCCGAATCAACTCCCGTGATTAACGCAGATACTGCGCCACCACCTGCCAAAGCCCCATTCGATGCCACTCAAGCTCGCGCGCATCAAGAGGCGTGGGCGAAGCATCTTGGCGTGCCGGTTGAGTACACGAATTCGATCGGAATGAAGTTCGTGCTCATCCCGCCGGGCGAGTTCACGATGGGGAGCACGACAGCAGAGGTCGAAGCGACGCTCAAAACAGTTGGCGATGACAAACACGTGCAGGATTGCGTCAAAAGCGAGGGGCCTGAACACAAGGTAGTTCTCACATGGCCGATTTACCTCGGCATCCATGAGGTGACCCAGGCTGAGTATGAAAAGGTGATGGGGAAGAATCCGTCTTATTTTTCCAAGGACGGCCCCGAGAATTACCTTTCTAAGGAAGTCGCCGGGATCGACACATCAAGGCACCCGGTAGAAGGCGTGAGTTGGAACGATGCCGCGGAATTCTGTGCCAACCTAAGCGAGCGGGAAAAGCTCAAGCCGCACTATTCTCGTTCCGCCGACACCGTGACGATCTTGCGAGATGGGATGGGTTACCGCTTACCGACGGAAGCTGAGTGGGAGTCTGCATGCCGCGCAGGAACCACAAGCAGATATTGGATTGGCGACAAGGGCGAAGACTTGTCGCAAGCCGCTTGGTTCAACGTGACTTCCGTCGGGCGGACGCACAAGGTGGGCGAACTGAAGGCAAATCCGCTGGGACTTCATGATGTTCATGGAAACGTTTGGGAGTGGGTACAAGACGGGTGGGAACCGACCTACTACAGGCAGTTTCAGGCAATGCCCGCTCAAAATCCCACCGGCCCGCCAAATGGTTCCCAGCGCGTATTCCGCGGTGGTACTTGGAACTTCGACTCTGCTAATTGCAGATCCGCCATTCGTTCCCACTTCGTCCCGACGTACAAAGACGCCACAATCGGGTTCCGGGTGTCGTTGTCGGTAGATGCGGTGAAGCAACACCTTGCTCAGCAGGCAATGACAACACCCAAACTCGCCATCGCTCCCTTTGACACCGCTCAAGCCCGCGTGCATCAGGAAGCGTGGGCGAAGCATCTCGGCGTGCCGGTCGAGTACACGAACTCGATCGGCATGAAGTTCGTGCTCATCCCCCCCGGTGAGTTCACCATGGGAATGACGAAGGAGAATGCAGAAGCCAATGCAGCCAAACGTGCCGGTGATGAGCATTGGCGCCATGTGTGGACGAGTTCTGCGCCCGAGCATCGTGTCCGGCTTACGCAGCCGTTTTATCTCGCCATCACCGAAGTCACTCAGGAACAGTACGAAAAGGTTGCGGGAACCAATCCGTCCTTTTTCGCTCCGAATGGAGAAGGCAAGGACAAAGTTGCAGGACGTGACACGAAACAGCATCCCGTAGAAATGGTTTCGTATGTCGATGCAACCGAGCGTTTGATAGCTGGGATGTTCCATGCCGCCGACTGTTGAACAATTCACCAAACGACTGGCCGACTCCGGCATCCTGCTGGACGAACAGCTTCGTGATTTCATCGCGGCACTGCCTGAAGGCTCGTCCGCGCGTTCGAATGCCGAAGAGATGGCACGCGAACTGGTCCGTCAGAAGAAGCTGACGAGATATCAGGCCGAACAGATTTATGCAGGTCAAGGCGAGTCGCTGACGCTTGGGAACTATGTCATCCTCGACAAGTTGGGGCAGGGTGGCATGGGGATCGTGTTGAAGGCCGAACACAAGCGGATGAAGCGGTTGGTGGCCATCAAAGTCATGTCACCTGCCGCAGTGAAAACCCCTGATGCGCTGAGGCGATTTCACCGCGAAGTTGAAGCCGCAGCGAAGCTGCGCCATACAAATATTGTCGCTGCGGACGATGCTGATGAGGCTCACGGAACCCATTTCCTGGTGATGGAGTACGTCGAAGGAAGCGATCTTTCAGCCCATGTGAAGAAGAATGGCCCCTTCCCGGTTGAGCAGGCCGTAAACTGCGTCATACAAGCGGCCCGCGGGTTGGAATACGCACACAAACGTGGCGTTGTCCATCGCGACATCAAGCCCGCGAATCTGCTGCTTGATCGTGAGGGGACCGTCAAGATTCTCGACATGGGCCTGGCGCGAATCGAGGGCGAAATTGGTGAGCAGGCAGAGCTGACCAGCACCGGTGCCGTCATGGGGACCGTCGATTATATGGCTCCCGAGCAGGCTCGGAACACAAAGGCGGCAGATGCACGCAGCGATATCTATTCGCTGGGGATTACGCTCTGGTACCTGCTCACCGGACGTCCGGCGTTTGACGGCCAGACACTGACGGAACGCCTGCTCGCTCATCAGGCCGACCCGATTCCGTCGCTCGCTGACGCTGTTACCAGGGTGAGTCGAGCCTCGCAGTCCCAGCAGGAGGCTCCGTCGACAATCGCCACTCAGGCTCGCCACTTCGCGCCACCGAGCGAAGGAACAGTGGCGGCGCTCGACGCAGTCTTCCGTCGCATGGTGGCAAAAAGGCCTGGAGACCGCCCGCAGTCGATGACAGAGGTGATTGCAGAATTGGAACGGTGCCTGGTTGGAGAAACGCCGGCCCTCGGTTCGGCAACCGTTTCATTTGTGAGCTCGGACGAGATTGCCCGGCAGGTGAAACACGATCAGGTGACGGGGTTACCAACCGAAATAGCCGTCGATTCCGGACTGGCTGCGACGATGATTTCGTCAACTGGTGATTCGCCACTGAATGTCACGGTACCACACGTTCCAAACAATGTTGGCTCGTTCGATGCGTTGAAAGCCAGTTCCATCCTTGCAGACGAAATGCGCGGTGGAAATACGCCGGATGTTCAGGCAGGCGCCGTTGCATCGAAAGTAACTCCGTCTGCGCGTGGCCGCTCGAACAGTTCGCCAGGCGAATCTGCGATTTCGAGACGTTGGATCATGATTGGTGCGGCCTTCGCGTGTGTGGCTCTGGGAGCTGGACTGTTTTCATTTTTCAATGGCAGTCCTCGTCGAACCGATTCTGCGTCGAATGGCAGCGCGAATTCAAAGCCACTCGAGGGACAAAACCAGCAGGAATCTGAGTCACACCGCACGGCTATCGCTGGTCTGGGCGATCCGTCCGGACGAAAGCAGAATGATCCCGAGCGAGAAGCCGCCGAATGGATCATCAACAATGGCGGAAAAGTCGACGTCGCATTTGGTCAATCCCAAATCGGGAAACTTGCGGACCTGCCCAATGAAAAACTGCAAATTATCGGTGTCAACTACGAAAAGAAATTGAACTTTTCAAAGGCTGATGCGGAAGTACTCGCGAAGCTTTCCCATCTGAATTCTATTGGATTCTCTGAATCGACACTTGCTCCCGGGGCGATCAAACCACTGGCTGACTGCGATTCCTTAAGATCGATACTGATCAGTGGTGGCTCAACGTCTCCAGAAACTTTCGAGGAGCTTTTGCGACTTGAAAAAATCGAAGGCCTTCAACTCGATCAAAACCAGTTTGATGACCAGTTCGTGGTGAAGCTTGGCCAACTTCAGCGACTGCGAGTTTTACAACTCTTCGGCAATGTGAAGTTAACGGATACGGGAATCGTTCGCTTATGTGAATCTGCCCCACCACATCTCGAAGACCTCTCCCTGGGTGGGGTAAAGATTGGTTCAAAATGCATGGAGGCGATCTCTCGATTGCCGCACTTGCAGAATCTAAGCTTCACGGACGCGCAGCTCTCCGACGACGTGATCGGCGAACTTCATCGCTGCCAAAGCCTGGCGAGGATTTCACTGGCAAGAGAAAGCATTTCGAAAGGAAAGATCACCGAACTCCAGGCCGCGCTGGATGGTTGTCAATTCCGAGTGAGTCACCCCGATCAGGCATCGCCGTTGAATAATGTGTCGTATCGAGAGGCGATCCAACGACTCGTCGCACGCGGCTATCACGTGGGTTTAACCACGGAAAAGGTTGGTGGGATTTCCTTGATCTCTGGCAAAGCCCCCATTCCTGCTGGTGATGTTGTCTTTGCAGAAGGTATCAGCGTTGGAGACCCCAACGACCCCGCAGTGTTACAACTCGATCAATCGGGCGTCGACGACCTGGTGCAACTGAAAGACCTGCAATACCTAACTCTCCGTATGCTGCCGACAGGCGGGTTGCAATCATTGCTGCCACTCAAGAATCTGACGTTCATCGCGATCGAATATTCAGTCTTAACGGACTCCGAATGCCGCCAATTAGCATCGTTTGGCAAACTCAGACATCTCCTGATTCAATTTCAAAACGACGATGCATTAAGGGCCGTAGCAGCGTTGCCTCATCTCAGCCGCTTGAGAATTGGGCACCAATCGCAACTTAGCAAGGACTGTCTCAAACTGCTGGAGAACTCCAAGGCCCTGCGTCAACTCGATGTCTCGGAAAACATGCCTCTTGACGCGACTCGAGCGTTTGCTGATGCACGCCCAGACGTCAC
>CAZSTW010000101.1:0-24552 GCA_964609845.1 uncultured Planctomycetaceae bacterium
GCGATGTCTCCCTGCTGTCCTTGCAGGGAGTAGTATGTCCGACTGTTCGGGTCGAACACATTCGCGAACCGCTCCCCAAAAAGAGGTTCCGTCTGTTGGGCAAGCAATTCCGCAGATTGCGTCATCGCGACAATCACAGCGGTCAGCAACGGCAACAGTCGAGTAGACATTTTCATATTGGGAACTCTTTGAGAATCCGTCTCTGCAGGCCCGCATCAACCCAAATGTGAAAACTCTTTGACCAGCGTCATGCTGGTCCTTTTCCGAAATCGATCCGGCAGAGAATCACCACACGAACGAATAGACCCACAAAACGAGGGGTATTCGTCCACTTTCTTGTCATCGTCAAAACGATGTGTAGTGAATTACGACAAGCTGAGGCAATAGCGAAGTTAAGAAAGAAACAGGTGAGACTTCGCGTCTAAATCCGCTGAATTCGCCAGTTAGCCCTTTTTTCCGCAGTTTTTCAATTCATGTGCGTGCCAACTGGCAGCTTCGGCCGAAGTTGATCGCCATTGACAGAAATCCGTCAGAATCTCGTTGGTGAATAATTCCGAAGGCTGTGCAGATCTGCATTGAAGTCGCGAGTGACACATGCCGTCAGAGATCTGATTTCAGCCAATGTTCGCAACACTCAGGTCTTGTTTCGCATGGATCCGACCGAACTCACTACATGGAAGCTTGGTGAGGCGAAAAAGCAAATCATTGAGCCTTACAACGATGATCCCCTTGCTCGTTGGTATCGAGTTTGCATATTGTGAAGGGAGTGCAACCTTGGTTACGAGATCTGTGAGTCGACCTGCGGAGACCGTCTGTGCATTCCCCGACCCCGCGCGAAGTTCTGGCCTTGTGTCGAGAGAAGGAAGTCCGAGCCGTGGATTTGCGGTTCATGGATTTTCCGGGGACTCAAAAACACTTCACAATTCCCGTTACTGCCTTATCCGAGAAGAGTTTCGAGGACGGATTCGGGTTTGATGGTTCGTCGATTCGTGGCTGGCAGGCGATCAACGAAAGCGACATGCTCGTCGTCCCCGACCCCGGAACAGCGTTTGTTGATCCGTTTATGTCGCAGACTCTGGTCATGACCTGCAACATCCAGGATCCGATCACGCGCGAGGACTATGCCAAAGATCCGCGCAATGTTGCCCGCAAAGCTGAGAACTACATGAAGTCAACCGGACTGGCCGACTCGGCCCAGTTCGGTCCCGAAGCGGAATTCTTTGTGTTTGATGATGTTCGGTTCGATCAGAACGAACACGAAGCCTACTACCACCTGGACAGCATTGAGGGGCAGTGGAACCGTGGACGGGTCGAGGCACGCGGAAATAATGGGCAGAAGGTTCGCTACAAAGAAGGATATTTTCCACTTCCCCCTGTCGACACGCTGCAGGATCTGCGGACCGAAATCATGCTGACTCTGCAGGATTGCGGCGTTGCCGTCGAAGCCCAGCACCACGAAGTCGCCACAGCCGGCCAGTGCGAAGTCGATATGCGGTATGCTCCACTCGTTAAGACTGCGGACAATCTGCTCCTCTACAAATACATTGTGAAAAACGTCGCGGCCCGCCATGGCAAGTCGGCGACATTCATGCCCAAACCACTTTGGAACGACAACGGATCAGGACTGCACCTCCATTTTTCGCTCTGGAACGGCGCAACAAACCTCTTTGCCGGTGCGGGTTACGCTGGATTGTCAGAAACCGCCCTGTTCGCAATTGGCGGTATCTTGCACCATACTGCATCGCTGATGGCTTTTTGCTGCCCGACCACAAACAGCTACAAACGACTGATTCCGGGTTTCGAAGCCCCCATCAATTTGACCTACAGCAGTCGCAATCGTTCCGCCGCGATCCGGATTCCCGTCCATACCCCGCGACCGGAAAACAAGCGGATCGAATTTCGCTGCCCGGATGCCTCATCCAATGGATACCTGGCCATGGCTGCCGTGTTGATGGCAGCACTCGACGGAATTCAGCGCCGAATCGACCCCGGCCGACCGCTCGATAAGGACATCTACGATCTGGCCCCCGATGAACTGACAAATGTCCCCAAGACACCCGCGTCGCTGGAAGAATCTCTGGCAGCGCTGCGAAAAGACCATCAATACCTGTTGCGTGGCGATGTGTTCACGGAAGACGTGATCGATACCTGGATCTGGTACAAAACCGAAAAAGAAGTCGACGCCCTGCGCCAGCGCCCCCACCCGTACGAATTCGCCATGTATTACGACATCTGATCGTCATCGCGGTTCCCACAGAGGGGAACATTTGTCACAATTCCGATGCGTTATTCCGTGACGTGAGATTGTCAGGATTCCGTTGAGGCATGTGATGTTTTCACTGACTTCCAATCAGAAATGCGATTCGTTTTGTTCGCTGTTTCTTGTGATCAGCCTCTTTTGTCATGTGTTGCTGATGGGGGCCTGCTGCGCGGAAGAACCAGTCGCAAACCATGTTCGTCACTTTGAAACATCGGTCCGACCGCTGCTGGTCGAACATTGCTTCAAGTGCCACAGTGCGACGAAACAATGGGGATCACTGCGACTCGATTCTCGCGACGCGATGCTCAAGGGGGGCGACACGGGAGCGGCCGTCGTTCCCGGACAGCCCGAAAACAGCCTGCTGGTGAAGGCCATCCGGCACGTCGACAACGAATTGAAAATGCCCCCCGCTCCCAAGGAAAAACTGTCTGATCGTCAGATCGCTGACATTGTCCTGTGGATCAAGCAAGGAGCCGTCTTCCCCGATTCCAAACCCAGTGTGGTTCGTAGCCGCGACCCCGGTCACTGGGCATTTCAGCCACCGAAACCGAATCCCGTCCCCGATGTTCAGAATTCCTCCTGGCCTCAATCGGAACTCGATCGGTTCATCCTCGCCCGACTCGAACACGCACAACTTGTACCTGTCGAAAAAGCCGACCGACGGACGCTGCTACGCCGCATCACGTTTGACCTGATCGGATTGCCTCCCACTGCTGATGAGATCGCAGACTTTCTGGCAGACGACCGCCCCGATGCCATCCCCCGCCTCGTCGACCGACTGCTGGCGTCACCCGCCTATGGGGAACGCTGGGGACGACATTGGCTGGATGTCGCCCGCTATGCCGATTCAAACGGTCTGGACGAAAACGTTGCTCATGGTAATGCCTGGCGCTATCGCGATTATGTGGTCGAATCGCTGAATCAGGACACCCCTTTCGATCAATTTGTCGTGGAACAACTGGCCGGAGATCTGCTGCCAAGTTCCGATTCCAACGAACGGAACAAGCATCTGATTGCCACCGGATTCCTCGCGATTGGCCCCAAAGTGCTGGCCGAAGTCGATGAATTGAAAATGCAGATGGATATCGTCGATGAGCAGATCGACACCGTCGGTCGAGCGATCCTGGGGCTGACACTCGGCTGCGCCCGCTGCCACGATCACAAGTTCGATCCGATCGATGCCTCCGACTACTACGGTCTGGCAGGAATCTTCAAAAGCACGAAAACAATGGAGCACTTCAAGAAAGTGGCGAAGTGGTATGAAAACCCTTTGAACACCCCGGAAAGTGCCCTCCTCAAGAAATCCTTCGACGAGCAGTTGGCGAAGAAAAAGGCTGCCATTCAATCACTCGTTGAGAAAGCAGACGCAAACGTCAAAGCGACTCTTCCCGAAGGGACTCCTCCGCCACCGAAACCTGAGACACTCTATCCCGATGACACCAAGGCCGAACTCAAAAAGTTGCGAGATGATCTGGCACAATTTGAGAAGACCGTCCCTGAACTTCCGACTGCCATGGGAGTCTCGGAGGACAAGGTCATCGATGTTGCAATCCACATTCGCGGCAACCCGCTGAAACTGGGCGAGATCGTTCCTCGGCGCATTCCGCAAGTCCTTCAATCCGCTGCCCCGGCTCGCTTCGATGCGATGCACAGCGGTCGGATGGAGTTGGCGCGATCACTCGTGACTCCGCAGCATCCTCTGACCAGTCGAGTTCTGGTGAATCGAGTCTGGCGGTGGCACTTCGGTCACGGCCTGGTTCGAACTCCAGACAACTTCGGATTGCTGGGAGAAGCACCGACGCATCCAGAACTGCTCGACTGGCTAGCTCGACGATTTACCGAGCAGGGATGGTCTCTGAAAAAACTGCATCGACTGATCGTCCTGTCGAGTGTCTTTCAACTCGACAGCCTGGTGCCGCCAAGCATCGTAGAAAAGGACCCGGAGAACCGCCTGTTTGGCCGCGCCAACATCAGGCGACTGGAAGCTGAAGAAGTTCGTGATTCGCTCATTGCTGTCAGCGGTCGTCTCGATCAGACCATCGGCGGGTCACTGTTGACCGTGAAAAATCGAGCCTACTTTTTTGACCACACGTCGAAGGATCTGACCGACTACAACAGTCAGCGCCGGTCAATCTATCTTCCGGTCGTCCGCAACAACATCTATGACCTGTTCCAGTTGCTGGACTATCCGGATGCCGCGATACCGACGGGAGACCGAACAACAACGACGGTCGCACCGCAGGCTTTAATGATGCTGAACAGTGAATTCGTCACGCGAACCAGCGCCGATCTGGCTCAGCGACTCGTGTCGACCCCAGCAACGGACGACGTACGAATCCGCCAGATGTATCTTGCAGCCTTCGGCCGCGAAGCCACGGTTGACGATGTGAAAGATTCACAGGCGTTTCTGGATGCGGTTGAGCAGGGGACAACCACCATCGCTGCAGACAAACGTCGGCAGCGAGCCTGGGAATGTCTCTGTCAGGTCGTCCTGGCATCCAATGAGTTCATCTATCTGAAATGAGTCACCCATGTCGATGAACGAAAACTCTCCGGGTTCATTTTCCTTTCCAACGGCTACGCGTCGACAGATGCTGTCGAGAGCAGCCGTAGGATTTGGATCGCTCGCTCTGGCCTCAATGATGGATCGTGACTCCAGCCTGAAGGGAGCCACCCAGGATCCACTCGCACCGCGACTTCCTCATTTTCCTGCACGTGCCAAGCGAGTGATCTTTCTGTTCATGAAGGGAGGGCCGTCACACCTCGACACCTTCGACCCCAAGCCGCTTTTGACGCGCGATGATGGTAAACCGCTGCCGTTTGCCAAGCCACGAGTGCAATTTGCACCGACCGGCAACCTGCTCAAGTCCCCCTGGTCTTTCAAGCAGTATGGGGAAAGTGGTACCTGGGTCAGTGAACTCTTTCCGCAATTGTCGCAGCGAGTCGACGATCTTTGCTTTGTCCATTCGGTCCACGGAACCAATCCGGCTCATGGGGGAGCTGTCCTCAAACTGCATACCGGCAGTGATAACTTTGTCCGCCCGAGTATGGGGTCATGGGTCAGCTACGGTCTGGGGACAGACAACAGCGATCTTCCTGCCTTCGTAACGATCTGCCCGACCCTCGCCCACGGCGGCATCAACAACTGGGGCTCCGCATTCCTGCCTGCCACCTACCAGGGAACTCCACTGGGGAACGCCAGCGTTCCGGCCGACAAGGCTCAAGTGAAATTCATCTCCAACCCACAGCTTCCCCGGGAAATTCAGCGCCTGCAACTCGACCAGTTGCGCAGGATGAATCGTGACCACCAGGCACACAGCGGTCCGGAAGCATCGCTGGAAGCCCGGATCAACAGTTTTGAACTGGCGTTTCGGATGCAGGCCGAGATGCCTCGCGTGGAAGACCTGTCACAGGAATCGGCAGCGACGCAAAAGCTCTACGGCATGGACAACCCCACCACCGCCAACTTTGGCCGGATGTGCCTGCTTGCTCGACGATTTGCTGAAAACGGGGTTCGATTTATCCAGGTCACTCACAGTGACAGCAAAGTCCAGTGGGACCAGCACAGCGACCTGAAGAACGGCCACGAAAAGAACGCGCGGGAAGTCGATGGGCCGATTGCCGGGTTACTTTATGACCTGAAAGAACGCGGACTGCTGGAAGATACACTGGTCTGGTGGGGCGGTGAATTCGGTCGTACTCCAACGGTGGAAGGGAGCAACGGCCGTGACCACAATCCCGAAGGGTTCACCATGTGGCTGGCTGGCGGCGGTACCAAGCCCGGCTACCACCACGGTGCGACGGACGACTATGGCTTTTACGCAGCACAGGACAAAGTGCACATCCATGATATGCATGCCACGATTCTGCACCTGCTCGGCCTGGACCATGAACGCCTGACATACAGGTACGCCGGACGCGACTTCCGACTGACGGATATCGAAGGGAATGTCGTCAAGGAGATTGTTGGATAGGGCAATCCATGTAGTCTTTATCCAAAGTAGCCATCATCGCTCCGCGTGAAGATCGCCGTTTGCGAGACCAGCGTAGTTTGATGGAGGAATGTTGATCTCAAGTCGGACTCGATAGAACGTCGGTTTTCGATACTGCTCAAACTGGAAACGGCTTACTTCACGCGGAGCGATGAAGGCTACTTTGGCAGGCTACTTTGAATCGACTTATCGCTTCTGGAACAAGTCTGACACGACCAGATTCTCGATCAGAGTTCGCAGCTTGTAACCGTCCGGTTTGCTGGCAGTCGCGATAGTCTTGATCTGAGCCGCATCGTCGATTGTCATGACTCGACGTAACGAATACGTTGCCAGTTGCTCCACAAACGCCTCAGCAAACCGGTCAAGGTCCGTGGCAAGCAACAGCTTGAAGTCATCCGCTCCCTGAAACTTCTTGCCGTCGGGCAGCATCCCGCTGGCGTTGACAGGGGGATTGGCTCCCTGCCCCGCTGTAACTCGCTCTTCGGTCCGCCAGCTTCCGATGGCATCAAAGTTTTCAAAAGCAAAGCCGAGTGGATCGATCTTCTGATGGCAGGATGCACATGTCGCGTGCGTCGCGTGGGCATCAAGCTGCATACGAATCGTCGCTTTGGGTTTATCATTGGGCGTTGGGGCCAGTGGTTCGACGTTGGGTGGCGGTGGCGGCGGAGTTCGACCGAAGATCGCTTCTGAAACCCAGACGCCGCGATGGACAGGGCGATGCCGAGTCCCATCCGATGTCAGCGACAGAATCGATGCCTGAGTCAGCAGTCCGCCGCGATGATCTTCCGGCCGCAGATTCACCTTCTGAAACCCCGTTTGAGCAGGCTGCGGCAGCTTGTAATGTGTCGCCAGACGCGGATTCACCATCGTCCAGTCAGAAACGAGGAACTCACGTAGCGAGAGGTTATTCGCAAAGACTTCCCGGAAGAACTCCAGCGTTTCCAGTTTCATACTTGTTTCGAGCCATTTGTCGTAATCTCGGTACAGGCCAGGATCGGGTGGAAACATTCCGACGCGGTGCAACTGCAACCACTGTCGCGGAAACGATTCGGTAAACCGCTGCGACTTCGAATCGGCTACCATGCGAGCAAACTGATTGCGGAGCACATCAGGTTTGGTCAGCGATCCGGCCTGGGCGGCGGCGAGAAGTTCATCGTCCGGTAGTGAACTCCAGAGAAAATAGGAGAGGCGACTGGCGAGTTCCCAGTCGTTGATCGTCGGCCGCTTTTCAGACGGAGAACCTTCTTCCAGATAATAAAAATTCTTGGAACTCAGGATGGCGACCAGTGCACTGCGATAAGCCGCAGAAGGCGATTCGCCCGCCTTGACTTCTGTTTCCACGATCTTCACATAGCGTTCGACATCACCATCACTGGCTGGATGCCGCCAGGCTCGCGAGGCAAACCGCTTCAGACAGGTACGGACTTCGGTCCAGTCGATGGCTGGTGCCGTCAAACTCGCAGGGAAGACCCCATCACGTTTCTTTTGATCTGCTTCAGAGATTAGCGGGCCTTCGTATTCAATCCAGTCGACGAGCAACATTGGATAGATCGCGTCTCCCTTGTCGGTGAAGAGCATGTACCCGGTCGGATTAATCCAGCGCAGGTCGCGCGTTGATGTGAAGACACTTCCCCCGGCATGCAGGACATTCGCAGTGTGGTCGCCGTCTCCCAGTTGAGGAACCGGGCCGGGGACTTCGTTGATCAAGCTGAATCCCCCTGGTGCCAGGGCCGTTTCAAACTCAATCAGCATCGGCTTGTCTTCGGGAGCAAGAACATCCTGATCGAAGATCGACTTCTTAAGTTCGTGATGCCAGATTGACAGATGTGGTGCCGGCCCTTGTTGCGGCGCCATCCCGCTCAACTGAATCCGCACACGATAGTTACCCGGCTGTGAAATGTTCATCAGATGTTCGCGGCGGCCGGGAAAGACCTGCCAGCGAACGGGGCCTGTAATCTTGCGATCCGCCAGCCATTGCTCACGTCCCTGAGTCGCATCGCGCCGAACCAGAGTTGACTTTGTCTGCTGTGCCGGAAAGGCAAGATCGAGCACAGTCTCGGCTGCTCGAAAATAGCGGTCGACATGCGATGGAGAGAGCGACAACAGCGAGCCTATCCGGTCGTACCCGTGCCAGCGCGGATCTTCGTTGAATACGCCCGGTTGTGTGACGTCCAGATAAACACCCAGCAGATCACGAATGGTATGACCGTACTCTTCACGGCTCAGGCGATAGTGCGATACCGGGCCTCGCCGGGCCATGCGAGCCGCCGCTCCTTCACTGATCCGTGCCGAGATCCATTCCACCGCCTTACCGAGTTCCTCGGCTTTCGGTTGAGGCTCATTCTTCGGAGGCATCTCACCGGAATTCATCCGGAACACGACTTCACCCCACCGCTCGGCTGTCGCCTGGTCGACAAATTCTCGTGCCAATGTATCCAGCCGGAATTTCCCCTCCTGCTTTTGCATGTCGTGGCACCGCAGGCAGTACGTTTTGAAAAATGGCTGCACGTGCTGATCAAAGCCGACAGGTTCGGCCGCGAAGCTTTGGCTCAAAAGAAGCAGCGACATTAACAACGTTAAAGTCCTTGTCTTGCGTTGCATCCTCATCACTCTCAATCGAGGTTCATCGAAACAGGGCAGGCATGGATTGTATCTGCTCAGCAGATGGACAGCAGTTGGCGACCGACTTTCGGCAATCCCGGGGTGGACTTCCTGCCGAAATAATACATACTCTACGTCTTGGCGGATATTGATGCGTTGAAGGGGAGGACGACGGATGCTGAGTCTTCTGGGCAAGCAACATCGGTTTTGTGACGGACTGAGCCGCAGAGCACTGCTGCAGATCGGTGGGCTCGGTATGGGTGGACTGGCCCTGCCGGACCTGCTGCGTGTGGAAGCAGCCAGCGGAAAGAAGTCTCACAAAGCGGTGATCATGGTCTTCCTCGCGGGGGGACCTCCGCACCAGGATATGGTCGATCTGAAGATGGACGCCCCGGTCGAAATTCGCGGGGAATTCCAGCCGATTTCCACCAATGTCCCTGGAATCGAAATCTGTGAACTGCTGCCAATGATGGCTCAGCGGATGGACCGCATGTCAGTCATTCGTTCACTGGTTGGCAGTGAGGGTCGGCATGCCGCGTTCCAGTGTATGACCGGGCACAGTGTCAACGGACAGCCTGCCGGCGGGTGGCCTTCGCTTGGTGCGGCTGTTTCGAAAATTCAGGGAGCCGTCGAACCGGGAACGTTGCCGTTCATCGGCTTGTCCCCCCGGATGAAAGGTGGCGGCTGGGCCGATCCGGGTCAGGCCGGATTTGCGGGACAAGCTCATGCCCCATTCTCTCCCAATGCCGAACAGGCTCGATTGGGACTGACAGGAATCAGTGTTGAAAGTTTGCGAAATCGTCGACTGCTGCTCAACGAAATCGATCGACTGAAGCGGGATGCCGAAAAATCCGGGGCTCTGGTCGGCCTGGAATCTCAGTATCAGGCGGCGTTCGGGATCCTCACTTCCAGCAAACTTGTCGATGCTCTGGATCTGGAACAGGAAGATCCACGCGTCCGTGATCGCTACGGTCGTGGTGCCGTTGAAAATGCTGGCTATGGCGATGCAGGCCCGTTGATGAACGATTACCTGCTGGCGGCACGGCGACTGGTCGAAGCCGGGGCTCGCGTCGTCACACTCTCATACGGTCGCTGGGACTGGCACGGTCGCCCCCACGGGACGAACTTTGAAAATGCTCGTGATCACTTCCCAGTACTCGATCAGGGACTGACGGCACTGCTGGATGATCTGCACAACCGGGGCCTCGACAAAGATGTCTCGGTCATCGTCTGGGGTGAATTCGGGCGTACACCCGTCATCAACAAGAACGGAGGCCGCGACCACTGGCCGCAAGTCGGCTGTGCGCTGCTGGCCGGTGGTGGCATGCGAACGGGCCAGGTGATCGGCGCCACCAATCGCCTGGGCGAGCACCCCAAAGAGCGCCCTGTCCATTTCCAGGAAATCTTCGCCACGCTGTATCGATGCCTGGGAATCGATGTCGCCAAGACGATGCTTCCCGATGTGTCCGGTCGTCCGCAGTATCTGGTTGATCCGATCTACGAACCACTGCCTGAACTGCTCTGACAAAGTTATTTGAAGGAAGCGGTACACGAACTATGGCAGCCAACTTGCATCTGGAACGAGTCCGCACGCTGACGCACGGCAATGCCATTTATGGAGTTGCCTTTTCAACGGATGGTAAGCAGATCGCAACCGCCAGCCTGGACAACACGGTCCGTCTGTGGAGCAGCCTCAGCGGCGAACAGACCGGGACACTGCGAGGCCACGGAGACGGCGTTGCATTTGTCGGGTATCTGGCTGATGGACGCATCGTCACCGCTAGCTTGGACCGAACACTGAAATGCTGGCCTGCGGAAGGTGGTGCCGCCTCGGCAACCTTCAGCGGCCATCAGGACTATCTGTCGTGTGCGGCCGTGGCGCGAACAGGAACGCTGCTGGCATCGGGAGGTTTCGACAAAACGGTACGGCTGTGGGATGCTCAAACCAATCTTGCTGTCGCCGTCCTGACGGGACACGATGCCAATGTGCAATGTGTTGCGATCCATGGAACAGGCAAGCTGGTCGCATCGGGTGGCGACGATCTTTCCGTTCGATTGTGGAATGTCGAAACCAAGTCCTTGATCAAGGCGCTCCCTGGCCATTCCCGGACGGTGGAAGGCCTGGCCTTCTCACCTGACGACAAGCAATTCGCTTCAGCCAGTGGTGACGGTACCGTCCGCATCTGGACCACGACCGGCGAACTTGTCACAACGCTGGAATCGAACAGCGGACGAATCAAATCGGTCGCGTACTCTCCCCAGGGAAAACTCCTGGTGACAGGGGGAGCAGATGGAGTGGTGCGAGTCTGGAACCCGGCCACGGGAACTCAATTAACGACCGCCGCAGCCCATAAAAACACGATCTATGGCGTCGCGTTCAGTCCTGACGGCAAACTGCTCGCGTCTGCTGGTTTTGATCGGACGATTCACGTCTGGTCCGTTGTTGAGTGACGTAAGGCGAGGTTTTTGGACACGGACTACGCGGAAAACACAGAGACTGAATTTGAGAGGGAAAAAGTTCCAGATTTTGAATGGAATCATTTAAACGGGAGAAGTTTGATGTTGGGCGGTGAGTGCCGTTGCCGCGAGTGGCGTGTCGTCGTATCCGACCTGCATCAGATAAAGTCCCTGGGGCGGTGCGGTTTCGCCCGCTTGAGTCCGCTTTCCCTCGGTCAAAATGCGCAGCATGTCCTGCGATGACCATCTTCCACGGCCGACGTGAATGAGCGTTCCGGCAATCGCGCGTACCATGTTGTACAGGAAGCCGTCAGCTTCAATGTCAAAGCAGAGGAACTCGTTCAAATCCGAGATCGGCGGGGCGCCCCAGACGTGCCATGCCGCACCGCGAGTGACACTGGCGTGATAGATTGTCCGAACACTCGAAGATCGATTGGGCCATTGAGTTTCAAAACAGCGAAAGTCGTGAGTCCCCACGAGTTGACTGACGGCGGCATGCATCGCCTGATCGTCCAGCCGTGACTTCTGCCAGACGGTATAGTTCCTCAGAAAGGGATTCCGGATCGGAGAGTTGTGAATCACATATCGATACCATTTGCGTTTCGCGTCATAGCGGGCGTTGAATCCGGCCGGTGCTTCCTCGACCGCTCGGACGACAACGTCGTCCGGCAGATGAACTGGCAACCCCTGCAGAAAGCCTCGGCAGGGTGCTGTCGAAGCTGTTGAGAAGCTGATGACCTGCCCGAGTGCATGGACCCCGGCATCCGTTCGCCCGGAAGCGACCACACGTGTTTTTGTCCCGGTGAACTGTTGTAATCCTTCTTCGACAACGGCCTGCAAGGCG
This sequence comes from uncultured Planctomycetaceae bacterium, assembly GCA_964609845.1. Classification (GTDB taxonomy): domain Bacteria; phylum Planctomycetota; class Planctomycetia; order Planctomycetales; family Planctomycetaceae; genus Schlesneria. Next base: position 12,155 of record CAZSTW010000101.1, read on the forward strand.
ACACCATTCGGCTGGACCTGCCAGCCACAATAGTTCGTCCCGTCATAGGCGAGCGTCATCCGCAGCGTTCGCCCGTCAGAAACAGGCGTCGGCAGATCAGGTTCCGTCTCAAGCGTCATTTCTTCCGCCACGCTGCGACTCGTTCCGCCACAGCCTCGCGCCCGCCGCTTCCAAAACTGCTCAAGCGAGCGACGACATTGCGGACTCCCAGCGAGTTACTGACGTCCGCTTCGATCTTGTCACAGGCCTGCTGAAGTTCTGCCAGCGACAGGTCTGCCAGCTTGATGCTGCGAGATTCACACAATCGCACCAGCTTCCCGACAATCTCGTGCCCCGAACGCATCGGCACACCTTTGCTGATCAGGTATTCCATCAGCGTCGTCGCATCCAGAAAGCCTTCTTCCAGACGTGCATTGATGGTATCCACGCGCAGCCGAGCCAGGCGAACGATGCTGGGAGCCAGTTCCAGACAGGCGTAAACCGTATCGAAGGCGTCAAAAAACGCGAGCTTGTCTTCCTGAAGGTCGCGGTTGTAAGCCATCGGCAGTCCCTTGAGCAGTGTCAGGATCTGCTGAACATCTGCGATCACACGCGCCGACTTGCCTCGAATCAGTTCCAGAACGTCAGGGTTTCTTTTCTGCGGCATGATCGACGAACCAGTCGTGTAGGCGTCCGGCAGTTTCAAGAACCCGAACTCCGTCGTACACCACAGAATCCATTCCTCGGCCCAGCCACTCAGATGAACCGCAATCAGCGACATACTGAAAATCGCTTCGGCCAGGAAGTCGCGATCGCTGGAGACATCCAGGCTGTTGGCGGCGACGGAATCAAAACCAAGCAATCGCGCGGTTTCCTGTCGATCGATCGGCAGCGATGTCCCCGCCAGTGCTGCAACGCCCAGCGGCATGACATTCACTCGCTTGCGGCAATCGGCCAGACGATCTCGATCTCGCTGGAATTTCTCGCAGTAAGCCAGCCAGTAATGAGCAGCCATGACCGGTTGAGCCCGCTGAAGATGCGTGAATCCGGGCAGAACGACATCCGCGTCGATTTCACACCGGTCGACGAACGCCTGTTGCAGTTCCGCCAGCAGACTGTCCAGAGTCTCGAGAGCATCGCGCACGTAAAGCTTCAGGTCCGTTGCCACCTGGTCGTTGCGGCTGCGTGCCGTATGCAGCTTTCGTCCAACATCTCCAATCCGCGCAATCAGTGCGGATTCGATATGCATGTGGATGTCTTCGAGCTCGGTCTTCCAGGCCATCTCGCCGCGAGAAATCTCCTGACCGATCTCATCGAGCGTCTCAATAATCTGGCGACACTCATCCGCTGAGATCAGGCCGACCTTCGCCAGCATGCGCGCGTGAGCTTGTGAACCGCGAATGTCGACGGCTGCCAGGCGACTGTCGAAACTGATCGATTCGGTAAACTTTTCGACGCGAGGATCAGTCTTCTCATCAAACGCGCCACCCCAGGCTTTCGCGGACACTCGGAAACTCCCGTTTCTATTCTGTGCTTTTAAATCTCTACCGACCGCTAATCTACCAGAATTGATGATTGACGGATACTTCCCGGACGGCATCCAACGCCGATGCTTTTTTCAAACTGGGCAGGTTGTCGGAGGATGACCAGCGTTGCTTCGCCGCACTGGCCCACCAACAAATCGGGACGTTTCCTGATAGTGGGCCTGCGCGGCGAAGCGCCGCTGGTCCCACCCTACTTTGAAAACGCTGATTACGGTGCGGTACTCTAAACAAAGTCGAGGCCGCGCATTGTGCCTGTGCTACTCGCGAACTTATCGACCGGCAGCCCCATCCGTTGCAGCATGCTCAGATACAGGTTTGGCAGCGGGTAATTTTTCTTCTTGTCGAATTCCAGGTGGCCAGCATGTTTGAATCCACCACCCACCAGCAGCATCGGCAGGTTTTTGTTGTCGTGGCTGGCCGCGTTCCCCATGGGAGCTCCGTACAGCACCATCGTGCGGTCCAGCAGCGAATGAACACCTTCCTGGGTCGCATTCAGGTTCGCCAGGAATTCTGACAGCACTTTGAACTGGGCACTCTCGATAATGAACAATTGATCGAGAGCCTCTTTACGACCTCCGTGATGCGTAATGCTGTGAGTCTCGTCCTTGACGCCGGGCAGGTCCGCAACGACGCTGAACGTGTTGATGAACAGGCTGACAACACGCGTGCTGTCGGATTCAAATCCCAGGCGAGCGACATCCAGCATCAGCCGAATCTTGTCGATCAGCTTCTTGTTTTCAGAGATATCGGTTGGCGCCGGGGCCGATGGCTTCGGTTTCGGTTTGCGTTCCCATTCCTGGGCGAGTTCCAGTTGTCGTTCGAGATCACGCACCGCGGAAAAGTATTGATCAAGTCGTGCCTGATCGGCAGTTCCAACACTGCGAGCCAATCGCTTGGCATCGTCTGAGACAAAATCGAGCGAACTGCGTCCGCGACCCAGGTCGGCAATGCGGGCTTCAACCTCAGAAGGCTTCCCTTGCAGGAACATCTTTTCGTACAGCTTCGCAGGACTTTTCTCGGCGGGAACTTTTACACCGCTGCGCGAGAACGCCATCCCTTGAGTGCTTTCGGCGTTCACATCAAGCACAAACGACGGGAAACGAGTCACGGGTCCCAGTAACTCAGCCGCATATTGATCGAGAGAGATCGAGTTTTTGAAACCGGCTCCACCGGGGTGGGGAGCTGCCGACAGGAATGACCTTTCGGCTTCGTGTGCCCCGTCAACATCCGGGTGTGACACACCACTGAGAACAGTCATCTTCGATTTGAAGTTCTTGAGCAGATCCAGATACGGCGTCAGTTCGAAATCAGTACCCGTCGCCGTCGGAAAGAAGTGCTGTGACAGGATCCCCATATTGGTCTGCACGGCAATCATCCGGCGCGGCGTTCCGGTTTGGGCTGCCAATGCAGATCGGCGAAACGCCGGCACCATTGCATCCAGCATCGGCAAGGACAGGGCAACACCGGCACCACGCAGGAATGTTCGGCGGGAAAGTGGCATGGCTGATTCCTAAGGGCAGCGAGATCCGGAACGTCGGGAGCAATCATCCCGACAGCTTACTTTTTCAAAAACAGCGAACTCTGAACGATCTGGTGTACTAATTCCATCACTTGCGGATTGGCACCGCCAGCACCTTTAAGAATTTCGTCGACAGCGGGACGATCCGCAAATTCAACGGGGGCTCCGGTCGCATACAAGACCAGTTGATTCGCCAGATTTCGCGAAAACGACTTCGTCTCTCCGACCAGAACCGTCTGATATTCTCGCAAGTCGGCAAATTTACGGCCATCGATCAATTCGCCGCTGGGGTCGACGGGCTGGCCGTCACGAAAACTGACGTGATTCTTGAACTCATTCTCGGGAGTCAGATACGCACGAAATATCCGTGAAAACTCGGGTGCTTTCTTCCCTTCCGTCGCCCGATAAAAATCTCGCCAGCCCCCGATGACGTCAAAACTTTCGAGTGCAAAGCCGGGTGGGTCAAAACGGGCATGACAACTCGCACAGGCCGCATCACTACGATGCTTTGCCAATTGTTCCCGAATCGTTGTGGCTCCTTTGACATCCGGTTCAACAGCGGGAACATCCGGGGGTGGAGGCAATGGCGGTTGTCCCAGAATCTTTTTCATGACCCAGGCTCCACGTTTGACAGGACTGGTCGTTGTCCCATTGGCCGTCACTTTGCAGATGGCGGCCATCGTCAGCAGACCGCCTCTTGTATTTTTGGACTGATCAACGTCCACCCGCCGGAATCGCGTTCCATCAACACCGCTGATTCCATAATGCTCGGCAAGTCGCTGGCTGACGATGTTGACCGATGTCGAAATTAACTGGGACGCTGGCAATCGATTGCGAACGATATATTTGAAGAACTCGCGTGGTTCTCGTCGCATGGCATCTTCGAGGTACGGCTGGAATTCGGGATAAAGGTGCTTGTCAGGACTGGTCAGGTCAAAATCGCGCAGATCGAGCCATTGATCGGGAAAGTCCTGAAAGAACCGATCCGCTTTGGGATCGTTCAACAACCGCTCGGTAGCCGTTCGCAATCCCTTGGGATCATTAAGGACTCCAGACCTGGCTGCTGCGAGCAGTTCGTCGTCCGGAGTCGAATTCCACAGGAAGTATGACAGACGGGTCGCCACGGCGAATCCATCCAGTTGACCGGTCGGTTCGTTCAGGAACAGAAAGTCGGGACTCAGCAGAGCCGTGCGATAAGCTGCCAGCATGGCCTCTTCAAACGACACCCCTTCCTTGCTGCGTGCATCCGCGATGGCAGCATAGCGCTGGACTTCGGCGTCAGTCACCGGACGACGAAACGCTCGCGGTAGAAACACGCCCAGAAGTTTTCGGGCGTCCGCCGCCGCGTTGGTGGAAACAGTCACGCCGGGAACCAACCGGCCTGGTCCGTTGATCACACCCCGGGCATGCGGAAACGTTCTGGGCCGTTCAGGCTTTGGAAGATCTGGAGGCAGTTTGTGAAACGGAACAACCGGCAGATTGCCGAACAGACGGCGATGGCTGGCAGGTGGCCATTCGTCATAGAGTGGTCCAGTGACGATCAACTTGTCGATGGCAACCCCTGCACCCGAATAGGCTTTGATTTGCCCCTGCGCGAAGTAAACATGAGCATCGAGGAAGGACGCGCCGGCAGCTCGTAGCGGGGATTCTTCCTTCGGTTCGAGATCGACATTGATCTCGGTGTATGTCGGTTTCAAGCTGGGAGCGTCAACAAACCCCAGCAGTCGGCTGCCACAATAGACGCCAACCGTCCCCGACCGCGGTGAGGGTTTTACTTCCCCTTTGTCCCACCAGTACGACCATGCCGAAATTGCAATCTGATAGCGGCCTGGATGAACAGGAGCAAAGTTGAATCGGCCATTGAATGACTCGCCAAATGTTCGAGTCATCCCGACGGTACATCCTTCTTTGAATGCACCATCTTTTTCGGCCTCACCCAGACCTTTGTACTTGCCACCAAACTGCCATTTTCCATTGGGGTAATTCCCGTCTGCGTTGGTGGCAGACGGCATCGGAAAACGCGAATCGTCATATTTCATGTCGGGGGTCAGCATAATGGCATCGCCGCCACCCATCAGGACCTTGTAATCGTACTGGTGGTTCGCATACAGCGTCCGTCGCTCGACCTCCGGCGGCACTGACCATTTCGCTACTGCGGCCATCAGTGCTTTGTCGATCGCTTCGCCGTACTTGGCCAGCAACACCGGCGATACGTCCAGAGCGGCAGCAGTTTTCGTATAGCCATCCGCACGGCCATCTTCAGGGAGCAATTCCTGGACTTCGATCCAGGGAACATCCAACAGATCACGCAGCGTGTTTTCGAATTCGGCCCGATTCATTCGCCGGACGATGCTGCGACCGCTGTTGGCACGGCGGTTTGTTACTTCATCCGCCAGAGTCCGATTCAGCCAACCAAGTGCGGGAGCCAGTTCCTCGGCCTTGGGACGGGGCGAATCCTTCGGCGGCATTTCGCCGGACTCAATCCGATCATGAATTCGAACCCAACGCTGATACGTTGGCAGATCCGCCAGGTTCGCCTGAGGCACACTCAGATCCAGCCCCCCTTTTTTCGACTGCGCGTCATGGCATTCGAGGCAATGCTTTTCGAAGAATGACTTCACGTCGCCGGGCACTTCAGCGGCAGGAAGCAAACGGCCCGTGAGTACTGAAGCCGCCAGAACGGAAAGCAGATACAAACCCTGCGTCAGAATTCTCTTCCGCCCCATGGATGCGGGGCGGAAGTTTACAGATCGCCAATCCATCGATTTCTCCGGATACGCGAACAATTTCGCGATGACACCAAGACCCATGGAGCTTACGAATTTCGGCAGCAAATCGACAGCGAACGTCAACGAAATCAAACAGCGTTGGTGCGTTTCTGCGTGTGCTCAATAGAGAGCTTGATCGGACTTCGAAGAAAATGCCAACAATGCGACGGCGATTTTGCCGCCGAAGGAAAGCCCTCTAATGTGTTGCCGGCATCTTGGTACAGGCACGTGAGCAGACGTCACTGCAACGCGCATTGTCGAGATTCGCGATGCTTGAGTGGGCTTTTCGATGAGATCGATCAGCACGAGATTCAATGAGCTCGCCGACTCCACCAGGCTGTCGTGTGGCAGCCCAATTACGCCCGGAAGCGGTCTCTAGTGCGTGTCGCACTTCCGTGTCGCGTCGAAACATGGGTTAGACGCTGTAGTTTGATGCCCGCGGGACGCCACACGTAAGTGAGATGCGCTCTAAGCACTTCGAATACCTTGGTGTAACGCTGCCGACGTTACTTATCGTCGGGCCGATTGGAATTCCAGCGGTCTGGAAGGCACCAGTTCGATGGCGGCGTCAGTGACCATCGCGCAGTCGATCTGCTGCCGATTATCTCCCATGGCAGCCAACAGGACGAGATCGCAGATCCGGATGACTTCGCCTGGGATTCCCTGGGTCACTTCATAGATCGAGGCCAGAGCTTCATCCGTGAAGATCGTGGTTGTTGCTCCACTGGCGACCAGCGATTGTTCGACGAACGTCGATGTCTCAATCGACGTCCATGCTTCCATTTCCACCTGCAGATCAATCTCGTCCCAGATCTCGCTGGCGGAGTTTGTTGAACGTGAAGTCAACAGGACGGTCAGTTGCACTCGTTGTGTATCGGCCAGGTTCATTAACCGCCGAATTGCCAAGAGGCAGTCTTTGTCCGCGGCGTCGAGGTGTTCGAACAACACGACAACAGCTCGTTTTGTAATCGCCAGGCTCGCCAGTGCCCGCTGCACGAGAGACCAGCATTGCGGAGCATTTGTCTGGTCATTGCAATCCGTCAGCAGTTGGTCAGCGACTCGCCAAACCAGTTCGTCGGCAGCAATCCCGGACAGATCGATCTGGATGCACAGATTTCCCTGACGTTGAGCGTAACGAGCGATCTGACGAAACAGGCGAGATTTGCCGGTTCCCGGTTCGCCTGTCACCAGTCCGCAGCGACGGTGGTCGTCGATCAGAAACATCAGGCGTGCTTGAGCTTCGTGATACGACACACCGACATCGACACCCGTTTGTCCCTGGTGTCGCTGAAATGGCCAGCGGGAAAAGCCCCAATATCCCAAATCCATTCGCTGCGTCCTTTTGTGAATCATCCTTGATTCGCGTCGGTCACTTTGGAAATTTCCAGAGTTACCGACTTCCTGAATTCATCGTCAAAATCGTTCAGGATCATCACTCTATGCCATTTGGCCCGCTGTTCGGCCAGGGCACGCAGCCAGAGTTCTCATAGAAATCAGCCCGAATCATGAATTCCGCACAAGATTTACGCGATGGGCGGCCGCTTGAGCTCTGACAATCTCTGTTGAGTGACTGCCGGCGGGCAGGACCAGACCTGGAAGAACATTGATTGCCTCAAGAATCGTTCTGCCTGATGTCCGCGTACGAATCCGGCCCCCTTTGCACTACAGACATACGCCTGAGCGGATCGCGCGGTCAGGGAATTGGCCCGCAGACGAAGGTCTTCCGCCGTTGCCTTGAGGACTTCGGGAGGCAACGGTGTTGCGGAGGCCGTCAACAGTTCCGAACGCAGCTTCGATAACTGTTCGGAAAGTGACTGTATAACTTCAGTCAATTCGGGACGAGACTTCGCTTCCCGCTCAAACTCCTGCAAAGTGCGAGTTGCCGCTCCGATCGCGACCGCCGTTGTTGTGAAAGATCCGGTTCCTCCTGTGGCACCGACTTTCATGACCTGTGAGATTGGTCCCAGCACAATTTCGTCGTCTGAGACACGGACGCGGTCAAGCATCACGCTACCGGTACACGATTCGTTCAATGCCATGAGTTGGAGTGAGGGCCCCACAATGACGCCACTTCGGTCTGTTGGAACGGCCGCCAGGATTTGCTCACCGTTTTCCAGTGTTGCTCCAGTCACCAGCAGGTCCACATAGAGTGCACCTGTCACCCAGGGTGCTTCTCCCGTGATTTCGTACCCGCCTGAAATCTCATTCGCAACGACAGAGGGACGCGACCAATGTTGACGCGATGTGGACAGATGTGAAATTCAAACCGTCGCGAGCGACCGTCCGGAACAATGATCTGGCAGCAAACTGCGTCGAAGCATTTCATTCGGACTATTCGCCAGTCGATGACAGGCAGCATCCCGTTGCGTCAGAATGAATGCGGTGGTCAAACAGAGTCGTGACAACTCCAGGTAACCCTCCAGCATTTGTGGAGTGCTGACGACTTGCCCACCAAACTCGACAGGCAATCCCCATCGAAACAAGCCAGCCTCGCAAACGGCATTCAGCCGACCTGTCGGCCATTCGCCCGTTGTTTCCGGGTCGGGAAATTCGGCCATCCGATGAGCGAGGGATGCATCAATCAGCGAATTCATCCCACGCCTCGCAATCTTGCCCATCGCCCAGTGCGAATGCTGTTTTGAAGATGAGAATCCGCTTGCAAACAGGTCTGAAAGCTGACTGCTGACCGCTACTTTTACTTTCGATACTGAACCGTCACGTTCGTGCGTATCCCGCCGCGTGGCGTGAAGGCCCCGACGATTGTCATGGATCGGGGTTGTGTCACTGCGACCAGATCGTCCAGGATCATATTCGTCACATGTTCGTAGAATGCACCATGGTTGCGAAACAACTGCAGGTACATCTTCAGTGATTTCAGTTCGTAACAGACGGCATCGGGGACGTAAGTAATCGTCAGCGTTCCAAAGTCTGGCTGGCCGGTCTTCGGGCAGACCGATGTGAATTCGGGACAGATGGTTTCGACCGAGTAGTCACGTTGTGGAAACGGGTTTGGAAACGTCTCGAGTGTCGAACGAAAATCAGTGGTCATGCTCGAATTCAATCAGAACAGGGATATCGGAAAATAAGCGGCAAGGCCTTATTACTCGCGAACCTCGGCAGCAATCTGCACGGTCTCGCTGCGTCGCGCGGGTTTGCTCAGGTGATCGGCAGAGATTTCGAGATTCATTTGGGCGTCTGCTTCCGAAATCGCTTCCATGACGACTTCAAAGGCTGCCTGTTCTCTCGGACCAATTGTCGAAACCGGGGCAAACACAATCGCATTGTCACGGACAGAATACTCGCTGCCGCGGACTTCAATCAATTTTAGTTCACGCGGCAAGCGGAGACTCAGGCTGACGTTGCTGGCTGCTGCACTACCGTGATTTTTCAGCTGGATCTTGGAAGTCAGGCGATCACCGACGTTGATCGTGCCAGTTCGGCTGACGGTTTCGATCTGCAATTCCGGGCGACCAACCGCATCAACGGGCCAATTCACCAGAGCCGTACTACCCGCTGGCCCGGAAGCAGAGATTTTCAATTGCTGAGCTCCGGGGACACGAGCGATCAATTTGCTGCTGACAGCAGTTTCTGCTCCGGGGGGCAACGCTCCCAGATCCCAGTGGATGGCTCGCTGGACAGGATCAAAACGTCCTCCGTCCGAGGCTTCGACGAAGTCCATGCTTGCGGGAACGATTTCCGACAACCGCACCTGCTTGACCTGCGCGTTTCCTTCATTCTTGATGCTGTTGGTAAAGACGGATGGGCGATCAACGTAGATTTTTGTGTTGCCGGATGGAGTCAGGACCAGGTGTTCACCGATGACTTCAATGACAGATTCCAGTTCCTGTGCCATTTCGCCGTTTGACAAGAGGGTTGCCCGATTGACGGCTTTGCCAGGTTTCACTGCGGTCACCGACAGCACGATTTCGCGCGTTTCTCCAGGCGACAGTTTGCCGATCGGGCATTCAATGTCTGACGATGCTTCGTGCTTCAGGCCTGGTGGAACCAGATCTCGCACAGAAAGATTCGATGCTGCCGCAGTTCCTGTGTTCTTCAGCGTGAACGTCAATTCGATCGTCTCGCCCATCCGGGCCTGTCGTGGCGCTTTGACGTCGAAGGACAATTGCGGCGCTGCAATCTGGATTTCGGCGGCAACCTCCGTGGCAAAGCTGACTCGTGCCAGGCTTCCAATCGGACCTTCCTGACGAGGAATGACTCGAATGGAGATCTTTTTCTCTTCGTTCGGTCGTAGCGTACCAATCTTCCAGATGAGTTTCTTGTCGATAATTTCCGCCCGTGGTGCGGTTCCATCGAGTTCTGTCCCCTTGGGGATTCGATCTTCGACAACGACATGGGTGGCATCGATTCCACCAACATTCTTGACGATGACGGAATAGACAAGCTTTTCACCCAGCGTCGCCTGTTGTGGTGCGACTTTTTCAATCGTCACGCGTGCCTGTTGAACACCGCGCGGGGATGTGCGATCGACAGTACCATCGCCGATGAAATCACTATCGACTGGATCTGGCAGTCGGTTCGGGTTGGGATTTCGTTCGGGAAGTGGCCGACGGTCAGGGGCTGGTTCACGGACAGGAATTGGCTCAGGCGACCGATCAGGAATAGATTTCGGCACGTTCTTGACTGCGGGCGGAGCCTCGGGGAATTCATCCAGCGGGAGTTCTGTGGGCAGTTTGGGCAACTTCGGCTCTGGACGCGTTGGCATTGGCTCTGGATTCCCGAGTTCTGGGAGATCATCCTGACTACGTGTCGGTTTCGGATTCGTAGCGGGAGCAGGAGGAACAGCGGGAGCAGGAGGAAATGGTGACGTTGGCTCCTCTGTCGGGAGAGGGAGATCTGGTTGCTTCTTAGGCTGTGATTTGGGTTCTTCCGGCCCGACGCCAAAATCTGATGGTGAAGGAAGGTCGTTCTCCTTCGCGGGGGACGGCAGAGGATCGGATTTTGGTTCCGTATCGGGGAAATCGAGCGGAAGTTCCTTCGCGGGAGCAGTTGGCTTTGCTGGTGCAGTCGGAGCCGTGTTCTCCTCGAACGGGTCAGAAGGTGCGGTGGGAACTTCCTGCGGTGCCTGCGCAGGTGTTTCGCTGGTTGCAGGCGGCGCTGGCTCCGTAGCAAATGGGTCATTTGATTCAGCGGGAGCAGCGGAGTCGCCCTCCGTTGCACGGGCCTGACGGACGAATGGCTTAATCGCGCCCGGAAGAACTTTGGGCGCGGCGGATTTACCGGCCCCGGACTGGGCATTCAGAACTTCAGCTTCGAGTGCATCCAGGTCGTCTGGGAGCCGGGCCGGTTTGGTGCTGTCGGCCGTTTCGGTCTTGGAATCTTCGAATTCCGCACGAAAGTCCAGGCCTGGTCCTGATGGTGATTTCTCTGCGTTGTCGTCAGCAGGCGGTGCGAGCTTTTTGGACGCCGACTCTTTGTCGTTCGCTGACAGATTAACGGTGCCCAGTGACTTCGTATCAAACGGATTTGCATCGGGCGGTTCGGTGGCTGTCACCTCGTCGGCAGGAGCGGCTGCAGCGAGGGGGTCTCCGGCGAGAGGATCTGCGCCGAGAGTTTCCGTACCTGGCACTTCGGAATCGGCCATATCACTCGCAGTGATGGCCGTTTTGTCCATGCCCTTTTGTGCCTGGTAAACCGCAACCAAGCCTACGCCGATGACTCCTGTCATCGCCGCCAGTTTCCATAATCCGCTAATAAGCATGGGAATCCCTTCCCCGACGGCCCCCAATGACTGATCAAGTCACCGCACGGTAACTTTCTTTCCACCGACAATTTGCCCGACTATCGGAACAGCCTCGTGCCATTTTCCGACGCAAATACCAGTAGAGAATAAGGTCTCTACCAGAAATTCCGGATTTCGAAAAGAGAATCTTGCAAGAATCGGCACGGACTGCCGGTTCGGCCTCGGGAAATCGCGGTAGCAAGGAACCGTGAAACGGCTGCCGCGGTCGTTTGTGTGGCAATTATGCGATGGAGTACCAAGGGTGCCACGATCTTGGAGTCTTCGACAAGGTCGTGCAGGATTTCGTTTCCAGCGATTTTGGCACTCGGTCTTGTGGCCTAAGCGGGTCAGCAGTTCACTGCCGGGGCCCTTCCACCTTGGCGATGAAAGAACAGGGGCTGAGACCTGAAGGTCACGGTTCCCATTTCCCATGACCTTCGTTTGTAAAATACTGTATCGCAACGCCACAATTCAGAACCTGTTGCAGCCACTCCTTGTGATCGCGATTTGGATGGTCAATCTCCCTTGTCTGCGGCCGCAACCACGATTCCGCAACCTTCGACCCTAAGAGCTACTCATGCCTGGTATAACGTACACTCGATTGACGACACTCGTCCTGCTGGCGGGATTCGGCGGACGGTTGATGGCCGAAGATTACATTCCCAAGCCCGGTCAATTTCCGCCTGCTGGCACAGGAACATACCTGGCAGGTGAACTGGTGTTGATCGATACCGTCAACCGGCGAGGCAGCATCCGGCTGGATGGCAACGAACCGCATGACCGTTATCACAGCGGAGCATTGCATCATTTTGCGATGCTACCGTACGGCATCATTTCCTATAACGGTG
>CAZSTW010000102.1:0-9857 GCA_964609845.1 uncultured Planctomycetaceae bacterium
GACGCTGTCGTTTGATGCCCGCGGGACGCCACACTTAAGTGAGATGCGCTCTAGTAAGTCCACGGATGTTGTTAGTTCAGCCATGATCCTCATCTCTGGAGTTTTCGCGTTCACGCTGCAGGTCCTGCGCTTCACTTTTCTCTGCGGCTCCGGTTGCTGTCGTAGTAACATGCGAGCCACGGAGCGCCTCGAATTTCCGACGCAGCGCCACATCCAATGACCAACTGAATTTCATTCCCGGCACGTACTTCTGATGCAAATTCAAGTTGTTCATGTTCAGCGACGCTGGTCTTCAGTCGGTCCCAGAGACGCTTTGGTGTTGTCAGATGTCGTGTTCGCATCTTCTTTTGGGCGGTCTTCCTGAGGTGTCCATTCTCGAGAAAATGGACCGGGCAGTTCGGTGCTGAACACGGGATCCTGGAGTTTAAAAAAATACTGTTCGCGCTGTTGTGCTGTCAGGATCGCCATGATGTCGCCAAACACTCGTTGACAGGAGTCTGTACCATCAGCCAGCAAACCGTTGTTCTGTCGAACTTCCGCTTCGAAGTTTTCCCAGATTTCGTCGATCTTTCGGCGCTGATGAGGTTCCAGGCCGAGCTGAGCGTGTGTGGCGGGGGCACGAAGTCTTGTCGCGTTGACGGCGAGCCAGATTTCCTTCCGTAACAGCTGATCTTGTTCAACCGTCAAAAGTTCCTGGATTGCAGACTGAGCACGTTTCTCCTCAGCTTCTCGCGTTGCCGGAGTCGCCTCGCGCAGGAATGCCTGAGAAATCACTTGCATCCGCTGCTGCTGCTCCGGAGTGATCTGATGCCATTTGGCTAACTGCGGCTCCATCGCTCTTCCGATGTAAAGCTGTCGCCAATTGACCGTGGGGAAGGCGAGGGCCACCTGGACGTTCGGCGGAGCAATGACTTCCCTGACGATCCCTCGGGGGACTTCAAACGCTCGCTGCCGAGGATCAGTCAGCACAGCATCCACGATAGGATCCTGAATCTCTCTGAGAAACTTGCTTCGTTGCATGACCGTGAGAATCGCAAAGATCTCATCGAAGACGCGTCGCGACTCCGCTGGACTCTCGACCGCGAGATGATCGGGTGAAAACGTCGTTGAGAAGCCTGGTAACGCTACGGGTTCTTGAAAAGGTCCAATGCGTTCTTGCGATGCCTGCCATATCGCGTCGATCTGCTTCTGTTGCTCTTCGCTGACTTGAAGCTGGAGCAGTCGCTTAGTGTCGCGGAACTTGGTGACGTTCCAGCGAATCCAGATATCACGGCGCACATTCTGGTCCTGCTCACGAGTCAACACATCTTGAACGGTCGCTTGAGTGAGTTTGAGTAAATCATCATGAGTTTCCACGGTCGCGTTTCGCACGAACTCGTCAAATCGCTTCTTGACCTCTTGCTGCTGCGGTTCTGTCAACGAGTACTGTTTCGCCGCAGTGGGATGCGTCGCGACCGCGAGGTACAGGGGACGCCAGTTGACTGCGTTGAATTGAGGTCGCTGGATGCCGCGCCCCGGGTGCTCGGGCGGCACATTCTTTCGAACAAGGAGTCGAAAATGAGTTGTGTAGTTACCAATGGTTGCATGCTCACCGAAAATGATGCCGTCGTCGCGAAGCCTGCCGTCGATCGAGTTGGCACGGCGCTGTGCTTCGAGAAGTGACTGGTCTCCAATCGCCGCTAATTGTTTTGCGGCCACAACGGCTGAATCGTTGTCCGGGAAGATGAAGGCCACCTTGTGTCCCTCCGCAGCAATCGGCAGCGGAATCATCTGATACCCCGTGCCGTTCCAGGTCACGGTGTGCGTGGGGCTGACAACTGTCGCGGCGTCCGGCCCCGGGCCGGTCCAGGCAAACGGCATGGGCTTTTCGCAATGAAACTGAATTTCAAAAAGCCCCAGTGCACCTTCCGGAAAATTGCGTTGTTTCAGCGTGAAATACAGCACCTGCCCGTCGGATCGAACATTTGTAATGAATATCGACTTCTCCATGAAGTCCCATTGTTGCTCTGCCGCAACCGGGGCGGGTGTTGCCAAATCTGATGGGGGCGCGGTTGCTGCCGCTGCCCGTTGATATGTCAGTTTGACGATCTCCGTACCACCCCGACGGAGATTTACCTTGCCGTTCTCGACAGTAATTCCATCGACGTTACCTTCGACGGCAATCGTATAGATGCCTGCCGCCAGATTGATCTTTGATCCGTCCTTCCTGACAGTCAGTTTTCGAACGACAGTATCTCCTTGCGAGACTTGTACCGAGACATCGTCAACGTAGCTCTCAATCAACAATGTGCCATCTTTTGATTGGTAGCTGATCACGAACCCAAACAAGCCAAGCAGTCCAGACAGCGAGACGCTAATGACCGCCATCCAGCGGCTGGCAGGTTTTCGGCCGCTCACGGACTTCACAACTTGAAGCTGTTCGGGTAACGGATTGAGTGTTGGCTGCTGAACATGTGCCAGGCACGATTCCAGCAGCTGAGCGACTTCAGCGGCTGAAGCAAAACGGTCGTCTGGTGCCTTGGACATCAGGCGAGCGATCAATCGGCACAGCCATTCGGGAATATGTGGATTGATCTCCCGGATCGACCGAGGTTCTGCATCGGTAATGAGTCGCAGGACCGCGTAGCTGTTTTCCGCACGAAACGGTGGTCGTCCGGTACACATGGTATAGAGGACGCATCCCAGTCCAAACAGGTCTGAGCGAGTATCGACGCTGCCGCCACGCGCTTGTTCCGGAGACATGTATTGTGGCGTTCCCGCGATGATTCCCGTGCGCGTGATACTGGCATCATCCACGGCCCGTGCCAGGCCGAAGTCTGTCAGCAGCGCTCGCTCGACAGTACCGTCGAGAAGAATATTGGACGGTTTCACATCGCGATGAACCAGTCCCTGCGAGTGTGCAGCCGCCAGGCCACGCGATGTCTGCATGCCAATTCGCAGAATCTCTGCCAGCTCCAACGGGCCTTGATTCTGGATACGTTTCTGCAGTGTCATGCCCCGTGAATATTGCGTCACGAGGTATGGAACTCCCTGCCATTCCGCCACGCAATAAATCGGCAAGACGTTGTCATCGATCACGGCAGCAGCAGCCTGTCCTTCGCGAGCGAATCGCTTACGTGCAGCTCCTGAAACCGCCAGGTGAGGCAACAACATCTTGATTGCGACAAAGCGATTCAGGGCGGCGTCGAATGCCTTGAATACGACTCCCATACCACCGCGTCCAATGACACCGAGCACTTCATATGTTCCAATGCGACCAAGTTTGTGCGGGTCATCGGTCGGGCCGAGCTGCTTCAACACTGACTCCAGAGAATGTTCCTCCGGGCCATCGTCATTCAGAGCGCCGCTGTGTCCATTGCCATCTGATGGTGTCCGCAACACGGGCAGCACTTCGCCTTGCCATTCAGCGTCAAGCGAGACGGATTCCAGCAACTGTCGGCAATGCTCACATGTGTCGATATGGTCTTCGATGCGAGCCAACTCGATGGCCGGGAGTTCACCGTGAACCAGGCGTTTCATGGATTCCCCAGTCAAACATGCATCCTTCTGGTTTGTCGTCATGAAAGCCGCTCCTGAAGGTCCCAATGCTGCGACACTTCCTGAATTTTCTCTTTAAGTCGCGCGATCACTCGAAATCGTGCAACATAGATTGAGCCACACGAACGCCCACTTAATTTCGCCACATCAGCGATGGGGAGGCAGTCAATCGCCGTCTGTTGAAAGAGCTGCCAGGTTTCCGCACTGAATTCAGAGCGAATGTGTTCCGAGGCCCAGCGGATGATCTCTTTTCGAGCCTCGGTGAAGATTTCGCTGGCGGTCGCGTCGGCAGCCGGCAGGTTTTCCATCAGGTCTGCCATCGACGTCGCCCCTGTCCCCCGATCACGCGGCTGCCGAGCCAGCGCCTTGGTAATCGCATTACGGGCAATCGTCGTCAACCAGGCACGAAAAGGAGGTTTCTCCTTGCCCGGCTCCCAGGATTCAATCGACCTCGCGATCGACAGAAACACCTGCTGCATCACGTCTTGAGCATCGGCGTCCTGCAGACGTCGCCGACGAGCCATGCGAAACACAACCGGCTGATAGATTCCCAGAAACTCAGCCCAAGATGCACCATCGCCCAGGTCTTTAACCCGCGCGATCAGGCTGGTATTCGTTTCCGGAAACTCGGTCAAGATGGTCTCTCCTGAGAGATATCATCCACAACCGATCCGATTCTTACAGCCGATTCGCATTTTTTCCGACGTTCGCGCATCGATCAGAGGCAGGTGATGCTTTCGCAATCGACGAACCTGACTGGCAGGCGAATTTCTGCCGGCAACCAGTAACCCTGCCTACAACAGCTCGCGAATTACTCGACCGTTGTTCGTGACTTTGACGGGCCGGCCTTCCGGGGTATGAAACTCCAGTTCTGGATTGATTCCCAGGCAATCGAACATGGTTGCAGCAAGGTCTGCCGGGCCTGTGGTATCTCCAACCGGCTTTTCGCCACGGGCGTTTGTCTCACCAACGACCGTCCCGCCACGAACTCCCCCACCGCTCAACAAGATGCAATTGGACGGTCCCCAGTGATCGCGTCCCGCATCTTTGTTGACGCGAGGGGTTCGACCGAACTCACCCATCACCACCAGCATTGTACGCTCGTTCAATCCCCGGTCGTGAAGATCGCGCAAAAGTGTTGTCAGACCTGAATCGAGATGTGGCAGCAAGTCGTTCTTGAGGACATTGAAATTGTCGTAGTGTGTGTCCCAGTTTGTATGATCGATCGTCACGCAGCGAACACCTGCTTCTACGAGTCGGCGGGCCATCAGACAGGACTGTCCCAGCGAGTGGCGACCGTATTCGCGACGCAAAGCGTCAGGTTCGGCTCCGATATCAAAGGCCGCCTTCGTCTGTGGCGACACCATCAGGTTGAACGCTTTGTCGCGAAATGTACTTGTGGTCAATGCGGCGGAATTCGCTCTGGCTTCGTTCGTTCGCGTAAAACGGTCTACCGTCTGCAGCAGTTCACGACGTGAATCGAGTCGATTGGAGTCGACTGTGAGCGGCGGCAGCAGGTCCGGAACAGTGAAGTCCGGCGCATTCGGGTCGGCTTCCACCACAAACGGCGATGCTGTGGGCCCCAGATAGGCCGGACCGCAGGAGCTATGCATTCTTGGCAGGCAGACGTAGGGAGGTACTGAACCGCGTGGACCGAGTGAACGCGAGACAATCGAACCGAGCGACGGATACTGGTTGTTCGGCTTCAGATTGGGATTGAAGCCAGCGCGTGGTGCATATCCTGTCAGCATCCAGTGGTCAGCAGGACCATGGTCAGAATTGGAATGGGTGAACGAGCGCAGCAATGCGAATTTATCCGCGTGACGAGCCAGTCGAGGCAGGTGCGAGCAGACTTCAATCCCCGGGACGTTGGTCGCAATCGGATCGAAGTCACCACGGAATTCCACAGGTGCCTGCGGCTTCATGTCCAACGTGTCAATGGTGCTCAATCCCCCCTTGAGGAAGAGGATGATCAGCGAGACATTGTCGCGTGACGAATTCGCAGATTCTGCGGCCGCTGCCTGCCCCTGCAACAACCCGCTCAGCGTCAGTCCAAATCCCGGGGCCGACGCGACGCCAATCCGTAGTGCATCACGTCGTGAGAATCCGTCGCAAAAGTGTCGTGGCATCGTGTCACCTTGGGCGAAAGTCGGCTAATGATTGAAGGCAAATTCCAGGCTGTTCAGCAATGACCACGCCAGGTCTTCGGCAGCGGTCTGGCGATTCTGCGGTCCCGCTTTTGAAAAATGGCTGATCGCGGATGCACGTTCTTCATCGGAGGGCAGGCGACTGAAAAACGCCAGATAGATTTCATTGATCACGGCGGCATCGTTACCGGGGTGATCTCGCAACAGCCTGACGATCCGTCCAGCATCATGTCCAAACTTGGATTCGAGATTCGGCGAATTCAAGGTATGCAGCACTTGAGCCACGGTTGGAGATGAGACTCGTTCGCATTCACAAACCGTTGTACGAATCGGACGACCTGTCGTGGTCAGGAAATAGTTCGTGACCTGGCTGTCCCATAACTGGACCGCACGTGATCCCGCAGGAACTCCGTCAAATTTCTCTGGGACCCCCGTCGCATCGCAGATGGCATCAAGCAGGACTTCGGCGTCGAGTCGACGAAGCAACGAACGTGAATAGTTCTGTTCGTCATTCTGGTTGGATGGATTCACTGATGTTGACGCCTGATAGGTCCGCGAGGCTGTGATGAATCGCATGAGATGGCGGAAGTCAAATTTCGAGTTGGTTAATTCACTGGCAAGCGCATCAAGCAATTCGGGATTGGAGGGAGGATTGGTGGAGCGAACGTCGTCAATCGGTTCAATCACGCCGCGCCCCACGAAATGAGCCCAGGTGCGATTCGCGATATTCCTGGCAAAGAACGGATTGCTGGCCGATACCATCCAGTCCGACAGGACACGACGACGGTCCCCTTCGGGGTTAGCAGCGGGCATTGGTGTTGCCAGCGGATGAGCAAAAATGCTGGCCCCCGTACGTGGATGTCGGGTGATTTCATTTTTTGTTGCCAGCAACATTTCACCACGAGGCGTGTTCTTGAATGTGAGCGGGACAAAAAAGGCCTGCATCCCGAAGTAGTCATCCTGACTCCACCGATCGAACGGATGGTGATGACACTTGGCACATTCAATCCGGACACCAAGCAGCGACTGCGACAACATGGCTGCCGCATCGCCAGGGTCCTTGGCGACCTTGTAGAAGTTGGCCGCAGGATGGTCGGCGACCATGCCGTCCGCTTCCAGCAATTCACGGGCGAACCGGTCCATCGGCTTATTGGTGGCAAAGCTGTCGCGAATCCATTTGTAGTAGGCATACGCCCCTTTGTGCCCCAGTGCCTGTCGGTCAACCCGCAACCAGTCGGACCATTTCAGTGCCCAGTAGTCGGCAAAATCGGGGCGAGTCAACAATCCTTCGACAACCCGTGCCCGCTTGTCGGCTCGAGCGTCGGACAGAAACGATCGCACTTCGGCTGGTGTCGGTAACCTTCCCACAAGATCCAGTGAGACGCGCCGCAGGTAGGTGGCATCATCACAGACAGGTGATGGGACGATATGCAGTTTCGTCAACTTCGCATCGACCCGTCTGTCAATTTCATTAATCGCCGGCGGAAACGCCCCTGGTGGAAGTTCTTCGTTGCGCGGAACCAATGCTGTGAAGATCGCATTGGAATCGAGATACGCGGCCATGATGGCGACGTCGCCGGCCACATCCTGAACTGTCACCACACCATCTTCATCAACTGTCGCGATCGATTCCCGATTCGACTGAAAACGTGAATGACGTGTGACATCGACTTCATGGCCGTCGGAATAAACAGCAGTGACTTTCAGCTTCTCTGTGGTCTTGAAGGCCATCACCTTCTCGGACGGCGTCACGCGAATTGAAACCACGCGCGGTGCATCATCACGACCGACTGGCATTCCCGATGCGATCCAATCGCGGAGCAGGCGGTATTCGTCCGTCCCCCGGAGAATGCGAACGCCACCACCATGTGGCATCCCTCCCGAGATTTTCTGTAGCAGCAAACTTTTTTCGGGAATTGCAGGCAAGACGCGGCGTCCGCGCGATTCCTGCGTCAATGCCACATAGTCCGCAGCAGGATCGAAGCCAAAAACGGAAAGTTTGAATCCCGCCTGTCCTTCCGATTTTCCATGGCAGCCAGAGGCATTGCAGGCGAATCGACTGAAAATCGGCACAACATCGTTGGCGAAATGCAGTTCTCGCGTTCCAGATGCGGGAACATCCGCAGCGTGAGCCCTGTCGGCGGCGGCCAAGATCAGACACAGAATAATCAGGGAGGGACGACGCATTCGGCTTTGGCGTTTCTTCAATGGCGGGAAGACCGGTAGGGAAACCCATCAATCATTCCAGATGCTATCTCTGTTTCGACCCGACGGCAAGCCGTCCTTGACCGAACATGACGGAACTTCCGGCCAATTGCCGATTTTGAATGAATTCACCAGCTCACGAGTTGCTGCCACATGCTGCACATTTTCGACGAGTATGCGGTATCGAATTCGATAATTTCATCGGTGACGAAGATTTAGAATCCGCGTCCCCCTGGGATCTATTCTTCAAGCGGAAGGACAGGTGTTGGCGCCGGGGCACCGAATGAGCATTCCGACAGTGAAATTCCCTGGGGCGACTTCGTGATCTGAAAGATACGAATCTGGTTTTCACCCTTGGAAATTGCGGATTCGGGAAGCATCACCGACCAATAGTCACGCAGATAAGGGACCCGGTAGGTTCTTGTTGTCCCCCAGATCGTATCATTAACCGCGATGGCGAATTCGATTGGTTCTTCACTCGTCACAGCAGGAGTGATCTGTGACTGCAGATAAGTGGTGACGTGTCCCTGTCCCTGATAGTCAACCACGTTTGAGTAATTGATCGGGTGAACCTGAAACTGCGACCTTGCCTGAATCGTCACTTCGTTCACGCTTTTTCCCAGAAGGTCAGAGTGAGGACCGATCCGATAGATCTTGAAAGGATCTGCGCCCGTTCCAAATTTGCCAAGCTGTTCGGCGAGAACCTGATACTTGCCTTCAAACGAGGCCTCGACCACGAAGTCACGTGATCCGTCGGTAAAGACCTTCGTTGGCAGTTCGCTGAACTGCTGGGCGAGCACGGACCGTCCCTGGACGGCCACGGGTGGAGTCAATTTCAGCACATCGAGTATCGTCGGAAGGACGTCAGTGGTCTGTACGTTCAGGTCGATCACATCCCCCGTCTGCTGGTTGGGAAGCTTGATGAAGAGCGGGACACTCATGATCTCGGCAAGATTCTTGTCTGTCGGAAGTCGACCGGACATCCCTTTTTTGAAGGCGATTCCATGGTCTGCCATAACGACCAGCAGGCATCGATCAAACAGGTTCGTCTCACGCAGCCGATCGATTAATTGGCCGATCAAACGATCGGTATAGCCGAGTTGCAACAGATACTGCTGGTTCGCCTGCAGCACTGGTAACTCATCATCGACCCAGTTCTCACCAAATAGTCCCTCGGTTCCCCAGACTTGATTGAGCCCTGAATCTTCCTTGTACCAGTTTCCTGAGGGGAGGTAATTCCAGGGAAAGTGAGGAAGTGCAAAATGACCAAACCAGAGATTTCGTTCGTCGGTTTCGTGAATACAGTCGAGGAAATGGGAAAACTGTTCAGCTCGGTCGAGGTCCCAACTGTATCGGACAACGCCATGTCGCTGATCACGGTCTGCTATCGTGACATGCGCCAGCCCGAACCACTCACGTGGAACTGGAGGGGTTTCGATTGGCACATCCGGGGGAATCAGATCGTGCAATACGACGACACTCACGGCATGTGTCACAAGAATCCATTGGGTCCACAGATTCGGTTCGGATCGATCACGGAACTTGTCATGAGGGCAAAGCAACGTAAATGGTTCAAACGCGGTCAATTCGTACTTGCCCGCGTTGAGTAGCGTAAACAGATTCTGCGGGTGCTCCTTCAGGGTCGGGGCGCCGAATTTACGACGGAACTGTCCCGTCAGGATTGCGGGAACGGCACGATCAGTCCGCGGATGAACGGAAGTACAGTTTCGATACCAGTTCGATGACCTGGCCAGTTCGGCGAATCGAGGGTAGCGGTCCGCGTCAATCATCCGGTTCTGATCCATCAGGCTGACACCGCACAGGCAATCAAAGACAACCATTACGACTGGCACAGAATTACCGATTTCCAACGAACTGGTGATCGCGGGGCGGCTTGAATCGCGGTGGTACACCATCAAGAGTGAAATTGGAAACAGTAGTGAACCAAACGCCGCGACATTCAGCAGG
>CAZSTW010000102.1:9989-13837 GCA_964609845.1 uncultured Planctomycetaceae bacterium
GGACCGCATTGGGCCAAACCTTGGCAGGTACATACCGAAGTAGCCGCCAACAAAACATACGATCAGCGTCAAGATGCCGAAGCCGCCACCAGCCAATCGGTGGCTGAAAGTTTCCAGCAGCAGTAGCGTGCTCATCAGAACGGTAAATCCATTCATCGCTACCGTCGCCAGAGGCCCGTTGCGTCGTTTGAGCAGATGAATCGCCAGAACAACAATTCCGGGAACAATCACGGACCAGATGACAATAAATACGAATACCGTCACTGTCGCCAATGAAACAAGAAACGAAGTTCGTTCCTGCAGCCTGGCAAACATCGGCCCCGCCACGGCGAGAGAAAACAATGCATAGACCTGCAGCATCCAACCTGATCCGATGTCGGCCGCTTCGCGCTGCGCAGGTTGATTCTGCGAACGGGTGACTTCGACTGGTTGTGATGACTTTGATTCGGGCATTTTGTTTACATGCAAGGAACGAATTTGTCGACTCGACGATACAGGGTCAAATTCGCTGAAAGAAGGCTACTGCATCAACCTTTGCAAAACGTTAAGGATTGCGTGGAAATCTGCAGATTTCAGTCGTCGCCCGCCACTCGATTCGCAAATTCGCCCAGGTCAGCGTGTGTGCGACCATTATGACCATATCAGCTTTGACTTCAAAAACAGAGTCTTGAGAATCAAGCCAGCATCAAGATCGTGGTACGAGTGTCGTCATCACTGCAGGACTGGGGCGCAGCGTGAATTGTACGCCCATTCGAATCTGTTGACCCGGCGTCAGCGTGAACTGGAATCGCTGAGCCATCATGGCAAGAGCCAGCGTCATTTCCATCATGGCGAAGGTATTGCCGATGCAGATTCGCGGCCCCGCTCCAAATGGAAAGTACGCGCAATTGGGAAGACGCTTCTCCAGGTCGTCCCGCCATCTCTCAGGAAGAAACTTGTCGGGACTGGGAAAGAATCGCGGGTCGCGATGCACGACCGACTCCGGCATTAAGACGGTTGTGCCGCGTCGGCAGAGATAGCCGCCGACTTCGGTATTCACCAGTGCTTCACGACCAACAATGAATGCGGGCGGATAAAGTCGCATCGACTCCAGCAAGGCAAACTCTGTCTCACGAAGCCGTGGCAAGTCGTCCAGCGTTGGTACGCGTCCCTGCAAAACGGTGTCGACTTCTTTGTAGATTCGCGCGGCTGCTTCTGAATGACTTCCCAGCAGATACCAGGTCCACGAGAGGGCGAGTGCGGTTGTTTCCTGCCCAGCCAGAAAGATTGTCAGGCATTCGTCTCGCAACTGCTTGTCAGACATGCCTCCGCTGATTCCGTCATCGCGAGCAGCGAGCAGTCGTGACAACAGGTCGTCACGCGGTTCCTGCGATAAGCGGCGCTGGCGAATGAAATCATAGACGATGGTGTCGAGATCCCGGACTGCCTGCATCAGTCGTCGGTTTCTGGCGGTCGGAATCCAGTTGGGAATCTGGATCGGACTCGCGATCCGCCGGACGAATTCTTCCTGTGTCACATTCAGGGCGGCTCGGACTCGCTCTGCCAGCGAATCACCATCTGCCCCGAACAGCGTTTTGGATGCAATCCCCAGGGTCAGAGCCATCATCTCCTGCAAAACATCGCGACTTTCCCCGGCCTTCCATCGATCCAGCATTCTCGCGGTATGCCCGACAAATGTCGGAACATAACTGGCGATCTGGTTCCGATTGAATGCTGGCTGTGCCAAACGGCGTTGCCGCAACCAGAAGTCTCCTTCGCTGGTCAACAACCCGTTGCCGAGCACGACGGGATTGATCCGCAGAGCAAAGTGTTTTCGAAACAGCCGAGCCTGTGTAACGAGCACAGATTCAATCACGGTCGGTTCGGTGACAAGCCAGACTTCTCGCGACGCGAATCGAATGTACGCAACCCCGCCGTATTCGCGGGCGACATCACTCATGAAGCCCAGTCGATCTGACTGAAATGCAGCCACATTTCCCCACAACCAGTGGCCGCGAGGTCCCGGTGGTCGACTTGACGAAACGCTTGGTGTAACGCTCATGGAATTATTGCTTGAACGAAAAAAGGCTGTTCGTTCGCATCTTAACCGAATTGCGTCGCAACGGTGAATGATGCCAGCAAACAGCGTTGTTCAAGCAGGAATCCAGGTCCTTGGCTGCGTGTTGACAACGATCGTCGACGCAGTGCAGCGTCGTCTGGCATGGTGCTTCACGCAGCAAGTCGTGGTCGCTTCGCAATCGACCTTTTTCGCTCCAGAGCTCATCGGATCACTTGCGATTGAATGCGTCATAGAACTCGCGAGCCTTCGCCAGCAGGTTTCCCTCGGTCGTGTGGTGAGCATCGATGACGACTGAGCCGATCACCTTACCGGCCACGGCAGGATGATGGACCTTCAGATCCGCCAGCAGCATCTCCATGGCACTGCTGCGACCCGTGCCGCTGCCGAACAGCAAAATCTGATCCGCACCCTGCAATGTCTTTGCAACAGCTTCGTAAAAGCTCTTACGTTCCGGCAGTCGCTTGCCGTCTGTCCATTCTTGAGCAGAATGCAGGTGCCGACCATGTCCTTCTGGATCGTACGGAACAATTCGCTCGGGGACAGCTCCGCGAACCTCAGTACGGTAGACCTTCGCTTCCAGGTGGTCGATGACAACCAGCATATGAGACGCTGTTGCTGATGTGCCCGTAGTTGCCATGATTTGTTCTTTCAAATGTTTTGGGTTTCGAATGGATGATCATTTGCGCACAACGGAGTACGTCGGACCGGAATGGAGTTGCGTGGCTTTGTTCGTTCATGATTCTCGAATGGCTTGGACGACCTGTCTCGCTCGAATGGCAAACAGTCGAACCCTGATTGCAAACGCGATGAGCGTTATCCCAAGTAACATGGCCATCGCCGCCACGAAGTACAGCAGCCCCAGGGCTCCAATGGCGGGGCGGACCAGTACCACAAACCCCAGCAGAATTGAAACGACTCCACTCAAACCCAGCAGCCATTCACCGTCGATTTCCTTCCGCAGTCGTACGGCCATCGAAATTCGCATCGCTCCCGTAACGATCGACCAGGTCGCTATATAGAACGCTACGATGATGGTCCCGATGGCCGTGGTCAGTTCCGGTGCGCCAAATGCGATCAGACCAAACAGGATGCTGAACAGGCCTTCCAGCAGCAGCAGCCCCCAATTCTCGACTTCCCTGCGGTGTCCGATTGCATGCAACACCTCAAATACGCCATCTGCGAAGACGTACATGGCAAACAGCAGGGTTAATGAGACAAGCGTCAGTGAGGGCCATGCAAACGCCACGATCCCAAACAGGACCGCAAACACTCCACGCAACAGAATGATCCACCAGAAACGCGACAAAAGCTGGGCAACAGGACGTGTATCCATGGTGTTTCCATCTTGGGAACAAAGTGTTCTGATTCGAAGCGATCACGAGATTATTGGAGCCATGTCATCCCTGTCGCACGGATCATGCCAAACGGATGGATTCGTCGAAGCCCTCGATAATGCTTCGTCTTTCCTGCCGTCCCGAGAATTCGTGATCATGCGTCGTCCAGAACATGAAGGTCCGGGATGGCTTCACGGAAGAAGTTGCATGTCGGGGGTGGCGTTTATTCGCCAGTTGGCAGAATGATGAGCAGTCGCTCCCCGCCTGGTGCGTTGCTACCGTTGAGACGACGATCGTGCTGATTTCACTGCTCATCAGTTTGGGCTGATTTGAATTGAGCAGGTTAGCGGAGTCCATTTTCTTAAGGAATAAAAAGAAACTCGGGCGAGTTAATCAGTGTCCAGACGAAGTCCTCGGCCCGTTCGCGCCAATCGCCCCGAAGCCTCTGCGTTACG
>CAZSTW010000102.1:13958-24131 GCA_964609845.1 uncultured Planctomycetaceae bacterium
CCCGCAGCCTCTGCGTTACGGGATCACCGCGTTCCAGTTCCGCGGCCAGTGCCAGCTTTCTGTCACTGGCTTCTGGCTTCAAATGGTTGGACCAGGAAACCCCTGTGGCGCGTGGCGGTAATGGGATTGTGACGGGGCCCTCCACGCGTCGATTCTCGTATCCATCCTGAAGCAGGCCCCGAAACATTTCACGCTCGGCCGACGTTGCGGGACGGGTCAGTATCGCCTCGTATACAGCATCAATGAATTCGGGAAGCGAGCGATCCTGCAGAGCCAGTTCTGTAATACGGCTGTCGTCTGACAGCTGCGAAACTCGCTTCGCAACCAGTCCATTCGCCAGGATGGCGGGCTGCAATACCGAAGTTTCCTGCGGCCGCAGGGTGAGTGGATCAGGGCGACTCGCCCGCCAGCCGAATGTTTCCAGAACGTTGATGATGGACTGGGCCGCAGGCAATGACAGCGCCGGCCGGTCACGTTCGTTTGAAAGCGACGTGAACTGCCACGCCCGCCGGGGGACTCCCATACTCAACGATTGCTCATAGCTTCGTTGGCTGTCGACATCAATGCTCATTTCTTCAACGTTGAACGGCTTGCCAACAGCAGCAAACAACGAATCGACGACCTGCTCTGCTGACATTCGCCGAGGGACTGGTCCTGCCAGCAAGGCTGCTCGTCGCGGATCTGACACTCCGAGGGGATCGGGGCGTCGTTGATACGTATGCGAATTCAGGATCAGCCGGGCGATGTGCTTCAGGTCGTATCCTGATCGAATGAATTCGCGTTCCAGGTATTCAAGGAGTTCGGGATGGGAAGGCTCCGCGTGCTCCCAGTCATCAACGGGTTCAACGAGACCGCGGCCAAGAAAACGTTGCCAAACCCGGTTGACGATGACCTGTGCAAACCGATGGTTCGTCGCCGCAGTCGTCAACGCGGCAAGTTGCTCACGGCGGTCCTGAGGACTTTGCAGCAGATCGGGATTCAGGTCCCCTTGCAATTCTTTGGCAAAGGGCCATTCGGGCGGAATGGCTTCACCAGGCTTCAACGTGACTTTTACCAACAGCGAGGCAACTGCGGCGGGATCTCCTGGAATGGTACTCGTCTTCGGAACCTGTTCGGGCTCTCTCTTAAGCATCGCCGCCAGGCTGAACAGATCGCGCTGAGTGAAATCGTGATAAGGGGCGTCATGGCAGCGGGCGCACTTCATTTCCATACCCAGGAACGCCTGTGCCAGCACGTGAGCTTTGGCGGCCATTGGCGAGTCATTCTGAGTCGCCAGTCCAAAACCCGCCGGGCCACCGAAATGACTGCTTCCTTCCATCAGGATTAACTCAGTCACCAGGCGATCAAAGGGTTTGTTGTCGCTGAAGGATTCATGCAACCACCAGCGAAACGGCCCAGTGTTGTTGAGTGTCGGGTTGACGATGTTTGGGTTTTCGGCGAGGACATCCTGCCAATACCCCATCCAGTGATCGGCCCATCCGGGGTGATCGAGCATCTGATCGATCAACTTCGAGCGGTTGAGTGGTCCCTTTGATTCGGGAGTTTCTGCCGTTTTTGCGGTCACAGGGTCTGGGACGATACCAATCGTATCGAGTGCCAGCCGTCGTCGAAAAGCCGCGTCTTCCAGTAGAGGGAGCGGTTGGACTGCAGATGCGGCGAGTTTCGCATTGATGAAGCGGTCGATCAGGTTGAACTCGGGGAATCCAGCCGTTGGCTCGACGGCAATTGGTTTCCAGGAATCAACCTGCTGTCGAGCGGCCTGATGACGCCGGTCCCAGTACTTCGCATACTCCAGGCTTGCGTTTCGGCGATTCTTTGTGTTCAGAGCGGCGATTCGTTCCTGCTGGTCACGAGCAAATCGCATCCACCCCTGGTCCGTCAGTTCCACCGGGGAACTCGAAGTGAGCAGCCAGAAGCTGTTGTTCGACAATTCAAGAAAGAGCCCCGTTTCGCCCCATTCGGGACGATGCTTTTTTCCTCCTGCGAAGACTTCGATCGTGACGAGTTGCGGTCGACCCGTCCCTTGAAAGAGAGCCGTGCCGTCATGATCTCCCGTCTGGGGTGGCCGGATTCTGGGGGAAAGGTCCGACTTGATGTCGTACAGTTCGCCGTGTCCGTCACCCCGCGGAGTGGGAAAGCGATTCTCAATGATCAGGGCCTGATCGATCGACAACCGGGCTCCGTGACGCGATCTGAGCAGCAGTCGCCGGGGTTCCGCCGGAAACGTAAACCAGCCTGTCATTCGGACCATCAGCGGGTTTGATCGGTCGGCACGAACACCGTGCGAATTGTACTTCTGGGGAATCTCGGTCAGTCCGAAACCGGGTTCGCGCCAGGAATCTGTCGGCTGAGGAATCGAAAAGTCCCACGAAAACTGGTCTGGAACTCCTTCCATCACTTCGCACAAAACACCTGTTTCTTCCGGGGGGATACTGGTGATGTACGAAGGTGGTCTGACAAATTCGAATCGCTCAGCGATCTGTTCAGCCGACAGTCCTTTTCGATAAATGGCGACCTCATCAATCATGCCCTGAAAGGTATTGCCCGGATTGCCCCCCATGGACGAGCCAATCCAGACTTCGTCATTGTCGACGACCGGACCGTCGTTCGTTGCTCCACCGTAGTCCCACTTGCCAGTGACCGGTTTACCGTCGATGTAACCACGAATCGAGTCGCTCTTTCCAAACGTGTAAGTGGTCACGATATGATGCCAGCTGCCGTCAACAGGAAACCCGCTCGTTGAGGTCCACCGATGAAAATCCTCTTGCTTTCCTGCACGATTGCGGCTGTTTCGAAAGAGAAAGCTGACGGCCGCTCGTCCCTGGTCACCTGATAATCGCAGGGCGTAATTCTGATTTTCTGCAGCGAACCCAGTATTCTTCGTTCGCCCTTTGCCAACGACATAGACCTGCTGGCCATTCGGCAATTTGGTCGGGGCGACCCACGCCTCCAGGCTGACGGTGTCACCGAGGTTGAAGTCAAGCAGGCTGTTGTCGCCCGGGTCGGCAATTCTGATCGAAGCACCGTCGCCGGCAAACGTCACCGCCGAATTGGCTTCTTCAAATCGCGGAAACCGGGGAGGACGAGCGCCGACTCCCGACAGCACAACGTTTCCAACAATGCGTCCATCGAGATCTGGTGCACCAGTAAGGCCCCGCGAGGAGACTGCCGACTCTTTCGCTGGACCAAATCGAAACCAGGCGACGGGCATGTCGCGATCGACGATCTCGGTGTAAGTCTTACCGGAGGCAAAAGATGTGGCTGTTGTGGATAGCCACAAGATCCCGAAAGTCACGACTCCCGCCATGGCGCGAACGACCGAAATGACGTTGTTCAATGCCTGGCCTGAGACCAGAAATGAATGGTGGTTCAGTTGACGGTATTGCTGCGACATTCGTGACGGTTCCTCGATGCCCCGGTCAACACATACGTGTGCCCTTATGGTAACCAGCCAGAGCGGCAGTCAACAGTCATGAACGATTACTTGCGAGTTGTGGAGCAGCAATTCCGATCATTGAGGCCGACAGGATTCAAAATCCGATACCTATCCACGCCGATCGGGTTGAGACCTCGCGAACGGAATCGTAGAATCCCCGCTTCGTTTGGAAGCTGACCTGCGGTCCGTTCCGGCTGGCAGAACTTCCCCCTCATTGACTGGATTCACTGGAACGTCGCGAGCTACACGGAGTGTGTGATTGATGTCGAATTATCTTTTCACCAGCGAATCGGTCAGCATGGGCCATCCCGACAAGGTGGCCGATCAGATTTCTGATGGCGTGCTGGATGCGCTGCTGGCCCAGGACCCACGTTCCCGCGTTGCCTGCGAAACCCTTTGCACCACGGACCTGGTCGTCCTTTCTGGCGAAATCACGACTCAGGGGAAACTCGATTACGTGCAGGTCGCACGCGACGTCGTGCGGGACATTGGCTATACGTTTGATAACGTCGGATTCCATTTCGAAACCTGCAAAGTTCTGGTAGCGATTCACAGCCAGAGCCCGGACATCGCCATGGGTGTTGACCGCGATGGGGCCGGTGATCAAGGCCTGATGTTCGGTTATGCCTGTAATCAGACTCCTGAACTGATGCCCTTGCCGATCGCTCTGTCTCACCGGATCATCAACCGGCTGACAGATGTACGTCAGAAGAAGGAAGTTGACTGGCTGCGTCCCGATGCCAAGAGCCAGGTCACCGTCGAATACGATTCCAACAACAAGGCTGTTGGAATCTCTGCGGTGGTTGTCTCGACTCAGCATCATCAGGACGTTTCGCAGGAAGAAATCAAGCGGTACGTTGAAGCCGAAGTGATCCGCAAGTCTGTTCCAGCCGAACTGCTTACGTCAAAGACGAAGTATCACATCAATCCAACTGGTAACTTCGTGGTGGGTGGTCCGCACGGCGATACTGGTTTGACCGGTCGCAAGATCATTGTCGACACCTACGGCGGGTGGGGACGTCACGGTGGTGGTGCATTCAGCGGAAAAGACCCAACAAAGGTCGACCGTTCCGCCGCTTACATGGCCCGTCACGTGGCCAAGAATATTGTTGCTGCTGGCCTGGCTGCTGAGTGCGAAGTCCAATTGGCATATGCCATTGGGGTCGCTGACCCGGTGAGCGTCCGCGTCTCGACCAACGGCACCAGCGTGATCTCGGAAGAGAAGATCGTCGGTCTGGTACGTGACCACTTCCGATTGACACCACTGGGGATTATCGAGTACCTCAACCTGCGTCGTCCGATTTACCGCAAGACGGCCAGCGGTGGCCACTTCGGTCGGACCGATGCCGATTTCACATGGGAAGCGACCAACAAGGCCGCTGACCTGAAGAAGGCTGCCGGCCTGTAAGTCATCGTCGTTACGGTGCGGGTTCAACTGAACCCGCACCGTGAACCGATTTGATAGGCGTGGTCAACAGTCAGATACGTGTCGGATGGAAGGGAGTCCATGCCGCAGCAGAGCGACTTTATTGAACGGAGTTCGGCAACCGCCGCACGTCGTCGCTCCATGGCCGTCTGGATCTGGTCGTGTCTGCTGATCGCCGATGCCGTGATGCTGACGCAGCGCACGTCTGACGACGTCTTCAGCTTCTCTCCGTTCATCACCATCGTTTCCACGGCAGTCATTGCAATCGCTTCGTGGATTGCGTGCGACCTCTTCAGCGGCGCCGTTAAGCCTCCGCCAGCCAAGAGTTATCGCAACTGGATTCGAGTTGTTCCGAAACTCGTCGCGGTGATTGCCACCGGCGCATGGGTCGCAGGAGTTTCGAATGGCAGTGGAACATGGGTTTTCGGTAGCCTGGCCGCCATCGTTCTCGTGCATGGACTGGCGGTCTTTCTGAATGACCCGATGTCACCCGAGCAACCATCATTGGTCCGCAAGAATGATTCGCTCGTTAATCCCTCGCTCTCGGAAAGCCAGTCCGAGTGTCTGACAGACGTCAATCCAGTCACTGCCGATTCCCGTGAGACTGATGACTTGGAAGCACTGCCTGAGCCTGTCCCGTTAATTCATCAGGAAGTGACAATTCCGCATGAGTCGAACGACGCGGCATTGATTTTGGTGAATGCACTCCATGCTGACGACGAGAACGAGTTTGAGCCTGACGCGGACGAAGTGGAGCGGTCTGATGACGATAATCAGACGCTCTGGTTGTCGCGGCGACTGACCGACGACGGAGAATTGATCGAAGGTTGGGTGCGCATCCATTTCGCCGAAGGTCAGCGTGAGACTCTGGTCCATGTCGCCTTTTGTCCACCACTCGCCGGAAATCCGGAACTGGAAACAGAAGATCTGGACGGGGTTGGCCTGGAAATCCGTGTCGCGGCGATTTTCCCATTCGGCGCCCGAATCTCTGTCCGCCGCAGCGGAAAGCTTCATGAACGCCATCTGGACCGTGTAGGCTTCATGGCACATTCGCAATCGAATCGACGTGCGGCATAGAGAATTCTCGGCTTGGGATGGAAGACCCGTAGACAGAGAGTTTATTGGCTGTGACCGTTCACATCCGCGAAGCAACAGTACTTCGTACGGCGAATTGCTTTCTGACTGCGCTGTGTACGGATTGCTTCACGCTTGAGTGATGGATGGCCGACTCCTGGAATCTGTTGTAAAAGACTGGGCTGGATGGCCAGATCGAAGTTCCGGGGCTTCCTTCGCAAGGCCTCAGTCCAGCCCCAGCCACACATCCGACCGCTGCAGTTGCCGATAACGATGCCTTGAATGTTGATCGCCGCCGCTTGTTATCTGCATTGGACAGCCATAGAATCGGGAAAATCCATGTCTTTGGCGGATCTTGATGGCCTGATTTGACTTTCCCCGTTGCGTCTTTGGCTGGGCAGTTGCTTTTCAGCGTTGTGGTCGGACATTCGACGGCACAAAATCTCAGCTGCCGTTTCTTCGCATTGATTCATTTCTGTGACAATGAGGATGAACATGAGTGACGTTCCCGTCGGGATTGCACATGAGCGGGTTGCGGAGTTTACGCAACGGATACAGGCGATTCGCAGCAGTCTGCATCGCGTTATCGTCGGGCAGGATGAAGCCCTGGATCAACTGCTGGTCAGTGCTCTGACGGGGTCGCACGCTCTGCTGGTTGGGGTCCCCGGTCTGGCGAAGACGTTGATGGTTAAGGCACTGGCCGCGGCGTTCAGCTGGAAGTTTTCCCGAGTTCAGTTTACTCCCGACCTGATGCCGTCAGACATCACCGGCTACGAATTGCTGGGCCGCGGTGACGACGGGATGCCGCAAATGACGTTTCGGCCCGGGCCCGTGTTCGCCAATCTGGTGCTGGCGGATGAAATCAACCGGGCTGCTCCGAAGACTCAATCGGCCCTGCTGGAAGCGATGGCGGAACGGCATGTCACCGTCGGTGGCAAAACCTATGATCTCGATGAACCGTTTCTTGTGATCGCGACTCAGAATCCGATCGAGCAGGAAGGGACCTATCCTCTTCCCGAAGCACAACTCGATCGGTTCATGATGGAAATCCGCATCGGTTATCCGTCTGTCGCCGAAGAAGAAGAGGTCGTTCTGAAAACGACCGGGGGGCGACAAGTCCTGCCCGAAGCGACATTGGATCGCGAAGCCTTTCTGCAATTGCGAGATCTGGTCTGGGCTGTGCCGACGCCACCGAACGTTGCCAATTATGCCGTGCGACTCTGCCGGGCGACTCGGCCGGAAGATGGATCGAGTACCAAGTTCTCACGGGAATATGTGTCGTGGGGGGCAGGTCCGCGAGGTTCACAAAGTCTGGTTCTGGCAGCCAAGGCGCGAGCACTCTTGATGGGGCGAACGGCTCCGACGATTGAGGATATTCAGGCAGTTGTCCCGCCGATTCTGCGGCATCGAGTGGTTGTCAATCATCGGGCAGTTGGTGACGCAATTACGTCAGAACAAGTCGTTCGACAACTCTTGAAGGATGTCGCGGCATGATTTCGCAGTCGCGCAGCCGATTTCTGGATCTCGCCGCCCTCGCCGCTCTCGAACAGAAGCGATTTACAACGCGTCGGCGGATCGAAGGGTCCTATTCAGGGCGACATCTCTCGCGCGTGCAGGGAGGTGCCGGGGAGTTCGTTGACTATCGCGAATACACCGGAGGCGAAGATCTGCGACGCCTGGACTGGAAAGTGTTCGCTCGAACAGGAAAAGCGTTTGTCCGCCTGTTTCAGGACGAAACGAATCTGCTCTGCACCGTTGCTGTCGACGCCAGTGGGTCGATGCGATTCGGTGAAGACGCGTCTCTCTCGACGTCAGCCTCGGCAAAGTCCAAGTTGGAATATGCTCAGTGGATTGCCACAGCACTCAGCCACATCATCAGTCGCGGCCAGGATCAGGTCGGGCTGGCAGTGCTGGGGAATGAACTCAAGGACTGGCTGGCACCGGGGGGAACGCCTACCCACGTTGCTCGCATTCAAGAGATTCTGGAGCAGTTGAAGACTCAACCAACGACACAGATGGCGGGTTCATTGCGACAGTTATTTGAGCGATCACCACGGCGCGGTGTGCTGCTGATTCTGTCAGACCTGTTGATGGACGATTTGCAGGAGACATTCGCGGCGCTGCGACTGTTTCGGCATCGCGGCTGGGAAGTGGTCATTCTGCATCTGGTTCATCCCGATGAAGAGCGACTACCGCCGGGCGTGGCATTTCGACTGCGAGGTCTGGAAGGTGAAGGGGACGTCGATTGTTCCCCGGCCGAGATTGCGACGCAGTATGAAGCCCGTTTTGCCGCATTCCTGACGATGGCCCGTCAGTTGGCACTCGGGGCAGGTTGTGATTATCGAATGGTGAGCACCGCGATTCCGTATTTGCATACTTTGGGAGAATTCCTGATCGAACGTGCTGGATAACCGTTTATCGTCCTGACAACGCGAAGCCATTATGTTTCTGAACCCGTGGGCTCTGTTCTTTCTTGTCGCGGTTGGCGTACCAGTCGCTGTGCATTTTCTGACACGGCCCAAACCGGTCGTTTTGCCGATTTCGACGTTGCGATTTGTCCGCGAAGTGATTCAGCAGCGGCGGGCTCGCCATTGGCTGCGGGATCTGTTGCTGCTGTTGCTGCGAACATCTGCCGTGCTATTGATTGTGTTTGCGGTCGCACGTCCCCGGCCCGGGATGCAGCAGGCCGTCGCGATGGACGACGATGCCGATACCGTTCGCGTCGTCGTGCTCGATTCCAGCCAGAGCCTGTCGGCCATCGATGGTGGTACGGCGTTGTTCGAGAAAGCCCGCGCCGCTGCGGCCGAGCAGCTGCGTTATCGACCGAATCTGCGAGCAAATCTGATTTTCGCAGGAGCAAAGCCGCGACCGGTGTTTGATCAGCCGTCGCAGAACTTCGACGCCTTGCGGGATGAACTGGCTCGCGCGAAGTCACTGCCAGAACACCTGGATGTACTGCGAGCACTGACGTTGGCGGCCGAGATGCTGGCGCCGCGCGATCCGTCTGACCAGCGACGTCGCGAACTGGTAATTGTCAGCGATTTTCAGCGTGCCAATTGGGCTCAAGCTGATTTTTCGGTGGTGTCCAAAGAGACGAAGATCATGCTGGAATCGGTGACTCCCAAGTCGCCGCTCGCCAACCTGGCAATTGCTGGCGGCCGCGTGATCGGGCACACGGCGGAACAAGCCGGAGGGCGCATCGAAGTCGATGTCGGAAACTGGTCGTCGGCGGCCCAGACTGTGACCGTGGAGGTTCAAGTGGGGGACGCAACGCGACGACTGTCAGGAGAGTGCCCGGCCGGACGACAGACGACATTGACGGAGGAACTTTCACTGGCCGATTTTGGCTGGCATATTGGCAGTGCCCGGATCGTGTCAGCGATGGATGCCCAGACTGCGGATGATGAACTGGCACTGGCCGTTGAGGTCCGGCCGCGACCCTCTTATTTGTTGATCACGCGCCAGGCACCGACCTTGCGTCCTTCGTCGAGTCATTATCTGGAATGCGTCCTGGCACCGGACGGTGCGGCCAATGGCAAGGGGGCAACTGGCTCCAGTGGTTCGCCTCAAGTCATTCGTTCAACGGCCGACAAGCTGGATGCCGAATTGCTGGCTCAAGCGGACTTGATCGTGATCGACCATCCAGGAGCGATCAACGAGCAGGCCGTGAAGAATATTGCCGGAGCGATGCGACGCGGCAAGCCGGTCTGGTACGTGGCTGCAGAACCCGCAGATGCGACGACACTGCAGCGACTGGGAACTGAACTCGGTCGGAGCCTGCGGATGCCGGTGGCATTTCAGCCACCCCCGCAAGGTGAATGGCGTCGGAATCTTTTTCTGACGTCGGTGAAGTACGATGCCAAGCCGTTTTCTTCACTGGGTGAAAGTGCGGCCACGCTGGTTCGCGACTGGCGGTTCAGTGGGGGACTGGTATCGCGGCCCGTACCGGATGCGATCGCGGATGACGTTCTGGCAACGTACAACGATGGCACAGCGTGTCTGGTAGTCACGGCGACCGACACCAGTTCTCTGGCCGTTTTGAACGCCGATCTGGGAGCGTCCAATCTGCCGTCGCAAGCCGCATTTGTCCCGCTGGTCGACGAATTGATGCAGCAATTGACTGAGCGGCGTTCACTCACAACGACCGCTCATTGCGGCCAATCGTTATTAGTACGCCTGCCTGTTTCAGGGACTTCGGCCAATTCACTCGAAATCGTGGGACCGTCCAATGGAGATG
>CAZSTW010000103.1:0-15758 GCA_964609845.1 uncultured Planctomycetaceae bacterium
CCTTCTTGCAGCCGCTGAAACCGGTGAATCCGAACGACTGGTTCAGAACGCCGATTGCATGAGCGGTGTCTTGCAGTTCTTCGTTAACAGCAACGACAACGCTGCTCAGGCCAACGATAACGCCGAGAACGCAGATGGTCAGGACGAGAACGAGTTCGGCGGAGATGATCACACCGGCTTCGTCATTCAAGAAATTCTTGAGCATTGGACAGATCCTTGTTTGTGTTTAATGGTTGCTTGAACTGAAATGTCGTCAGTCAGCTGAACGCTGAGCGATCAGCCAACCCGGTTCCAACGCCACGGATGCTCCGTGGTGTTGCCACCGTTCCCAGATGAACTCGAATTCTGGCCGGAATTCCAAGTTTGCCTCTCTGGTTAAGAGGTACGACCTGTCAGTTCGCGAGGCTGACAAGTGAAGTATCAAATTCCTGGAGAGTCCCAGAAGGTTGTCAAAGGTGAGATGGGCATAAGCCCGCTACAAGTCATTACGTTGACATGATCCAACACTTCCGACGAAGTCGCACGATCGATGCCATACCAATTGTCGTTGCAGGGGGCATCGCCTGCCTTGCTGGTACAGGCCGGTTTTGTAGTACCGCACGCCTGGCACAACTGATACAGGCGGCGCATTCAACGGCATCACCGCCGATACAATTGCTACGGCTATGACAACAGTCATTTTTAAGTGCAAGCAGAAATTCCGGCTAATCCCTTCAGACGCCATAAATGGCGTTTCAGGATCCGAACAAATTCGTTGTCAACCTGTCAGCAATTTGAATCGCTTGGCAAAACTGAAGTCGCCCGAAGGCGAGCTGTATCAGAGGGAGATTTGACGACATCGGCATTCAGCCGCCAAGATGGCAGCCCCGACGGGCAGTCCAACCCTTCGGAATTGCGCATCTTCCGTGTGCGAGGAATGTTGTGACTCCGTCGGCAATGGTGTGGGACTTCTGGCGCGCTTGTTGCTTTTTAATTCAGCATCGGTCGGCGGACTGCCATTTTGAGTCCCGGAATCTTCGGCGATGGTTTCCTGAACCTCCCCTACGGGATGCTGAAGGCGGGTTCCCTAACCCGTCAAAAGGCCGTTCCTTTGACAACGCTGTACCCTCGTACCTTTGGAGTCACCCGTGTCCGACAAGCAAGAATTCACGTTCCAGACAGAGATCAAGCAGCTGCTGAATATCCTGTCGCACTCGCTTTATCAGAACCGCGAGATTGCGATTCGAGAATTGATTTCGAACGCATCTGATTCGCTCAATAAACTGCGCCATATTCAGTTGTCAGAATCACAGTACCGCGATGATGTCCCGTTGCAGATCACGCTGGAGCCTGACAAGGACGCGAAAATCCTCGTCATTCGCGACACTGGGATTGGCCTGACACATGACGAACTGGTGCAAAACCTGGGAACGATTGCGCATAGTGGTTCGAAAGAATTCCTCCGCAGTATTCAGTCAACCAGCGGCGATAACAAGCCAGACCTGTCGCTGATCGGTCAGTTCGGGGTCGGCTTTTATTCTGCCTTTATGCTGGCCGAAAAGGTCGAGGTCGTCACTCGGAGCTACCGCGAACAAAAGGGATGGCGCTGGGAATCGGACGGAACGGGACGCTTTACGATCACTGAAGTCGAAGGAGATGTTCCTCGCGGTGCCCAGATTCGCCTGCATCTGAAGGATGAAATGGAGGAATTCACCGAGCCGACTCGGTTGAAGTTCATCATCCGGAAGTACTCGACATTCGTTCCTCACGCCATCAAGCTTGCGGACGAAGTCCTGAACGAACAGAAACCGATCTGGGTTGAACCGAAGAGTCAGGTGACCGAGGATCAGTATGCGGGCTTCTATCAGTGGCTGACGCATCACTCCGAAGAAAAGCCGCTGTGGCACCTGCATTTGTCGAGTGATTCGCCGATCCAGTTCCACTCGATTTTGTACTGTCCTCCATCAAATTTTGAACTGCTGGGCTTCGGTCAGATTCAGCACGGGGTCAATCTGTGTGCCAAGCGAGTACTGGTTCAGGATGACTCACAGGATCTGCTGCCCGACTACTTGCGGTTCCTGTATGGGGTGGTTGATTCAGCCGACCTGCCTCTGAACGTTTCTCGAGAAACACTGCAGGATCACAAGCTGCTGCCAAAGCTGAAGAAGGTTCTGACGAAAAAGGTCCTGGATTATCTCGCGGACCTTTCCCAGGAGCAGCCCGAGACATTCAAGACGTTTGCAGAACAATTTGGATCGATCCTGCGGACCGGAATCGGCTCGGACTACGAAAACCGTGAACGAATTGCGAAGCTGATGCGATTCCACTCGACGTTCTCGGCCAGCGAGAGCACTCTGCTGGCGGATGGCCTGAAAGGGAAGACGCCGTCCGTTTCCCTGGATGACTATCTCAAGCGTGCTCCCGAAGGACAGACACAGATTTACTACCTGAGCGGACCGAATCTGGAAGCGATGGAAAAACATCCGCATCTGGAAATCTTCCGCAAGCGAAACCTGGAAGTCCTGTTCCTGGATGATGCCATCGATGAATATGCACTGATCCAACTCCGATCGTACGAAGGCAAGGACGTGATGTCGATCGATGGTGCCGACGTCAAGTTGCCCGATTCAACCACGCCCGCGGACGAAGCCGAAACCAGGGAAACTCACAAGAATCTCACACGCGTGATCGAGCTTTTCCGGGGTGCCCTGGATGACAAGGTCGCCGAAGTGAAGGAATCCTCGCGATTGACCGACAGCCCCTGCTGCCTGATCAATCCGCGCAGCCACATGAGCAGCCGGCTGCAGCAGGTTCTTGGTCAGACCATGAGGGAATTCGAACAGACAAAGCGGGTTATGGAGATCAATCCGCATGCGGGATTGATCACTCGGCTGTGCGAGTTGAGTGCAAACTCTGACAATGACGAATTCATCCGTGATTGCGGCCGCCAGCTCTACGCCAATGCCCAGATCCTGGATGGCCTGATTCCAGACGTTGAAGACACAACGTCCCGCTCACTCCGGTTTATGGAAGAATTGGCACGCAGCAAGTCTGCAATCGTCGTCTGAACGGTATTCCATGCTCCCTGGGCTCGCGCGAGCCTGGCAGCCGTGGTGAAAGTCGGTTGGGTGGCCGGGACTGGACTGGACTGGACTGGACTGGACTGGGGCTTTGCGAAGGAAGGCCCGGTCTTCGTATGGACAGAACATTCCGGGACTTCGCGAAGACGCTCCAGTCCCGGCCACTCCCTTAGGGAACTCCCCAGGTTTATTTCTGAACCACAGGCACCGTAGAGGACGCCAAGACAAAGCTGGCGCGATAATCTCGCTCGCCAGCCATGCCTCGGCGGTCTCTGCGGTGCCTGTGCATTTCTACACTGTGCATTTCTTCACTTGGCGTTTCACCTATGATCCGTTTGACCTCAACCCTCGCTGCACCTACGATACGAAGCGAACGATTCAACTTTTCGGAAATACCACGTGAACGATTCGATGTCTGA
This sequence comes from uncultured Planctomycetaceae bacterium, assembly GCA_964609845.1. Taxonomy (GTDB): domain Bacteria; phylum Planctomycetota; class Planctomycetia; order Planctomycetales; family Planctomycetaceae; genus Schlesneria. Next base: position 3,479 of record CAZSTW010000103.1, read on the forward strand.
GTCCGATGATTGCGTCCACAGTTCCGCTCCACTGGTGCCGCCGGTACCGTTGAAGCCCGTGGACTTGCCACGGATTGAAAGGGCCGTGCGCGAAATTCTAGCTGCGGTGGGTGAAGACCCGGATCGTGAAGGTCTGCTCGATACGCCGTCACGCGTTGCCCGGATGTATGCCGAATTGTTCTCGGGACTGCGGTCTGACCCTGGTCGGCATCTGCATCGCGTTTTTCCAGAGCAATATGACGAACTTGTACTCGTCAAGGACATCACCTTTAACAGCATGTGTGAGCACCACCTGCTCCCATTTATCGGAACGGCACACATTGGCTATCTGCCGCGTGGCAAAGTCGTGGGGCTCTCCAAGCTGGCTCGAGTAGTGGAAGAAGTATCGCATCGCCCTCAAGTCCAGGAACGGATGACGCATCAGATCGCCGATCTGCTGCAGCAGGAACTGGATCCGAAGGGAGTGATCGTCGTCATCGAAGCGGCGCATTCCTGCATGACGATCCGTGGAGTCCGCAAGCCCGGCAGTGTGACGATCACCAGTGCGGTACGCGGTCTGTTCAAGTCCAATCAATCGAGTCGTGCTGAAGTGATGTCATTCATCCAGGGCCGCAAATAACAGTCTTCCCGCCCGACTTAGTGCGTGTCGCAGTTCCGTGTCGCGTCGAAACATGGGCTAGTCGCCGTTGTTTGATGCCCGCGGGACGCCACACTCAAATGAGATACGCTCTAAATCAATAAAACTGGCTGGTTGCATTCGGAATACGTGATGTACCACCGCATTCATGTGCGTGCGCGGTAAAGCTATCTGAAGGTCGCCTGACCATTCAAATACCGAGATAGAAAACCGGGGCGACCGGCGTTAACGCAAACCGTTCGCAGCGTTGAGAATCGGGGGGATTCTCGGTAGAATTCTGGTTGCGGATGTTCCTGTAACAATGGCTGGGCGCAGATCGCTGCAACCTGTTTCAGGGAAAAGAGTTGCTGTACGCATTGTAGGTGCGGCAGGACCGCTGGACTGTCTACGCGACCAAGGAGTTCTCGCTTGTCTACTGGTGACGGAACCCCACCCGATCAAACCCCGAATTTTACCCCTGCATTTGATGACGGTTCCGACGTTCATGTCGTGCCGATCGCAATTCAGGACGAAATGCGAACGAGCTATGTGACGTACGCAATGAGCGTCATTATCAGCCGGGCGCTTCCGGATGTGCGCGACGGCCTGAAGCCGTCTCAGCGTCGTATCCTCGTCGCAATGAACGACTTGAACCTCGGGCCGAACTCCGGTCGAATCAAGTGTGCCAAGATCTGCGGTGATACCAGCGGGAATTACCATCCCCACGGCGAAGGGTCGGTTTATCCGACGCTCGTCCGTCTCGCCCAGAACTGGAACATGCGCGAAGTTCTGATCGACAAGCAGGGAAACTTTGGATCGCTGGCGGGGATGCCTCCCGCAGCCATGCGTTATACCGAAGCCCGCATGTCATCTGTCGCCGCTGAAATGCTCGACGATCTCAAGCGAGACACCGTTGATTACGTCCTGACCTACGACCAGCGGAACCGTGAACCGGTTGTGCTCCCTTCCCGGTTCCCGAACCTGATCGTAAACGGTTCGAACGGGATCGCCGTCGGGATGGCAACGAGCATTCCGCCTCATAATCTCTCGGAAGTCTGTGATGCCATCGTACGCTTGATCGATGATCCGGATTGTACGCTGGACGACCTCCTGGAAGTCATGCCGGGCCCTGACTTCCCCACCGGGGGCGTCATCTGTGGTCGCTATGGCATCCGTCAGGCGTACATGACCGGGCGATCGACAATTACATTACGTGCCCGGACACGGTTTATCACCGAAAAGAACACTGACATCATCGAAGTCACCGAGATTCCACACCTGGAAACTCGTGACCGCATCCGTGAAAAGATTGAGCAGATCGTCAAGGACGAGCGGATCAAGGGGATCTCTCGCGTCACGGACTTGACCGACCGAACGCTGCCGTCGTGGCAGACCTGTCTGCATATCGCTCTCAAGCGTGATGCCGATAAGGAAGTGGTTCTCAATCAACTCTTCCAGTTCTCACCGCTGCAATCCACTGTCAGCGTGATTCTGCTGGCGCTGGTCGGAAATCGGCCGAAGCTGTTAACGCTGAAAGAAATGCTGGCGGAATTTATTCGACACCGGATCACCGTCATCCGACGTCGTACTGAATTCCTGCTGGGTGAAGCCCGGAAACGCAAGCATACCGTCGAAGGTCTGCTGATTGCTCAGATCAATCTCGATCTGGTCATTTCCACGATTCGAACTTCGCCGAGTCGAGCGGAAGCGAAAGACAGACTGCAACTGATCGAAGTTCCCGGTCCCATGATCGCTCGCGCGGTCGGCGATTCGGCCTACGAAATGTTTCAGGAAGAGTACGGCGTCAAAGATGCCTACACGCTTTCGTCCAATCAGGCCGAAGCCATCGTTTCGATGCAGTTGGGATCGCTGGCGAATCTCGAACGCGAAAAGCTGCGGGATGAACATGGCAAGTTGCTGACCGATATCCGCGGTCACCTGCATCTGCTGTCCGACGAGGCGAACATTCGTGCCGTCGTCCGCAACGATATGCTCGCCATGCGCGACAAGTACGGAAATAAACGTCGCACCGAAATCAACGAGATCGAACTGGGTGACGTCAATCAGGAAGACCTGATCCCCGAAGAGCCCATGGTCGTGACGCTCTCGCAGCGGGGCTATATTAAACGGATGCCGCTGAATACGTACCAGGCCCAGAATCGCGGCGGACGAGGTATCACGGGAGCAAAAGCTGACGACGAGGATGCGATCGAACATCTGTTCGTCGCCAGCACACACGACTGGCTGCTGTTCTTCACCGACAAAGGAAAGGTTCTGTGGGAGAAGGTCTATAACCTTCCGATGCAGAGCCGTACCAGCAAGGGACGCGCAATCGTCAACCTGCTGTCACTTCCTGAAGGGGATCGGATCAGTGCGTGCGTTACTGTTCGCGAATTCGATGAAACTCGCTTCCTGATCATGGCGACCCGCAAGGGCCTCGTGAAGAAGACCCCGTTGTCGGCGTATAAGCGTCCGACCAAGGGAGGGATCATCGCCATCAACCTGCGAGAAGGCGATGAGCTGATCCAGGCAATGCTGGTCTCACCCGGCGACAATGTGATGCTCGCGACATCCAGCGGGATGGCAATCCGGTTTGTGGAATCCGATGCGCGCAGCATGGGCCGGAATACGAGCGGTGTGAAGGGGATCACCCTGACCAAGGGAGCCTCCGTCATCGGCATGGTTCTCGCCAATCCGACGATGAGCCTGATGACGGTCTGCGAAAATGGCTACGGAAAGCGGACCCCGATCGGGATCGGCGTTGTTGAAGGGGAAGAAGCGGTCACCGACGACGCGCCGCCACCAGACGACGAAACACTCGAAGAAGCCGCCGTCGCCGACGATGTCGCGACAGATGATACTGCCGATGACGATGGTGACGTTGCTGACGAAGCGGCTGCCGATGAAGCCACCAGTTCCGTCAAGGGCTACCGACGTCAGCGTCGCGGCGGGAAGGGCTTGAAGGACATCAAGACGACGGAGCGAAACGGCTCGGCCGTCAGGATTCTCGCTGTCACGGATCAGGACGAAGTCTTGATGGTCACAGCAGTCGGAAAGATCCAGCGTATCCGCGCCGGGGATATCAACGAAATCGGCCGAAATACTCAGGGTGTGCGAGTTATTCGACTGGATGAAGGGGACAAACTCGTCAGCGTCGCACGAATTCCGAGCGATCTGGTGGTTGCTCCGGTCGCTGATGCTGGGACCGATCCAGCGACACCGGCAACGGATGCCCCCGAGGCACCACCCGCCACAACTGAGCCCCCGGCCTGATGATCCCGGTTTGAGGAACCGAACGGGTATTGCGAGGACGGCCTCGCAATACCCTGTCCGTTGTGATGCGTGCGCTTGAAACCGGCTGGCACATCTGATTTCATGCCGCGCTGTAAATTGGGATCATGCGTCGCGGATGTCGGCCTTTCCACTGGCCCTTGTTCAGATGAAGCACAATCTGCCTTCAGGAAACAGTATCCATGCCTAAGAAGAAGTCTGTCAGCAAGAAGTCACCGAAGAAGTCTGTGGTTTCGGAACGTATCGTTTTGCGAACTGGCGAAGCACTCGTCGAAGCGGCTCCAGCGTATTCGGCCGCCGAACCAGAAGTGGTGATCGGTGAACTCGATGGCCCCGTCGGGTTTGCAATTGCCAACCTGATTGGCGATCAGACTCGAGGACATTCCCGCGTATTTGCAATCCTGAACTGCGACGTTCAAGTGCGGCCAGTGACTCTGATGGTCAGCAAAGTGACCGTGAACAGTACGAAGTACACGAATATCCTGATGGGATCCGTTCAGGCGGGGATCGCCAACGGTGTTCTGGATGCTGTGCGCGCCGGAGACATTCCCAAAGAAAAGGCGAACGATCTGGGGATCATCGTTTCCGTGTGGCTGGATCCAAGCGTGACCGAGGTCGAAGTCGATCACAACATCCTGTTCGAAACCAATCGTCAGGCGACGGCAAAAGCCATTCACAAGGCCATGCACAACGAACCTGGCATCGACTGGTTGCTGAAGAATCAGGCAAACGTGACTCACTACTTCCATCAACTCGGCGTTGAAAAGAAACTGTAGTTCACTCCGCAGGCCGGTTGCGTAATTTCATTCTGGCCCAGACATCGCTATGGATGTCTGGGCTCCAGTGAAGCTCCACGAGCCATCAAACGAGTCCGCGTCGCTTTCGTAGAAACCATTCCAGACTCATCAGGCCCACAAAGACCAGTAACATCGCCCAATTGTCCCACAGGGTGACCGATTGAACTCGAGTCAGGTCTGTTTTTGATTCCTTGAGACGATCCAGTAACTCGCCGACATCTTCCGGCTTCAGGGAGTTGCCGCCCGTCATCGACGAAATTTCCTTGAGGAATTCATAGTCAGCGCTCGGATAGTCGAGTTCCAGATCGCGTGCATCCACGATAAATCGTGTGTAGGCATCAAATCCGAGCGATTGTCCGTTGGAACGAGCCGAGACATTGACCCAGTAGTCACCTGGCGCCGTGGTTTTGGAAAACTCTGCGGTGTGTTCGACCATTCCACGTTCACCGGTTGCTTTTCGGGGGACAGCCGCGACCTTCTCACCCGTTGGAAGGACGACGTTGACCTGAAATTCTGCGCTGTCCAGAGGTGCCCCATCCGCCCCCCGTGCCCCAAACGTGAAGTTGACGGTAGAACCGGGCGGGTAGGTTCGAGGGGCGACTTTCAACCAGATCGGTTGATCGGTGTCTGCCTCTTTCTTGCCCAGCCACACGATCATTTGCCTCCAGAATCGCTGATGCAGTTCGGACTTGTCCCCCAGAGTCCACCACAGGAACGTTGTATCACCCGCGAATGCCGCAACGCGTGACCTCCCGCGCGTTGTCGCAAACAGCAGAGGAACGCCGTCTGGTGTCGCAGCCCAGGGTTCCAGCAGATCGCTGACCGGCTTGAGTCTTGTGGCACCTTTCAATGGGGGAAGGGCCATCCAAAGTTCGCGATTCTTTTCGATCGGCCCCATCTGCATCACGTACTCGCGCTGTCCGCGTTCCGTCGGGACCATCTTCTGCGGTCCCATCAATTGAGAACCGACATTGATCTTGCCGGGCGGACGGGCATCGGCAGGGTCGAGTTCGACAGGAATCCAGTCGGCAATGGGAGTCGAGCTATAACCACCGACAGCGTAGTTCTGCACGCCACCCGTCATCAGCAGTGAGGCCCCTTCATCCAGTCGACTCGCCAGCAGTGTCAGCAACTCCTGCCCGAAGACCTCCGCTCGCACATCGCCGATGATGTAGACATCGTATCGTCCCGGCTGAAACCACGAGGGATCGATTTTCGTTTGTGCGGCGAATTTTCCGCCCCGGATTTCCTGAAAATCGAGCTGAATCTTGTCAGCGCCGCTTACGGCACGAATCCAGCGTTGCTCGGTCCGGGGCAGATCAAAATAGGCGACCTTCAATCCGCCTTTTTTGACACTGATGATCGATTCTCGCTGGTTGTTCCCCGTCAGTATTTCGTTTTCCAGAGGTTCCGCTCTTAAAGCTACCTTCACTTCCCCGGCGAGGCCCGCTTCGAATGAAAGCTCTATCGGGACGATCTCGGAATCCCGGGTGATTTCGATTTCCTGCACCGGGCGCGATTGCACTGACATCTGAGCCGGCTTCATTTCGCCCGACTGGTCGAGGCGCTTATCGGTTCGGTCTTCGACTAGAATCTGAACCTTTATCTTTCGTCCGGCAGCACCGGTCGTACGAAGTTTCGCCGTGACGGGAACACGGCTTCGCTCGTAAACGATATCAGGAATCGCCAGGTCTTCGATACCAACATCCAGCGACGCCGACGAGAGCGATGACGCGCCATAGCCGATCCCGTAGATTGCCACCTGATCATCGGCCAGATTGCGAGCAGACGTTCTGGGATCGATATCGTACGGAGGAATCGCACGCTGAGCGCCGTCACTGAAGATAAACACCCCCAGTGTGCGACGATTACGCGTCTCACGGCGAACGTCTTCCAGAGCCTTGCCAAATGCGGTCTGATCGCCGGTCCCTTCTTTCAACTCCGGATCAAATGGTGCCAGGTCCTTTGCGAAGTCGAACAGGCGGACGTCCACTTTTTTGGTCCAGGACTTTATCCGCGATTGCAGCTTTTCAATATCCGTGCGAATCGCCTGGAATCGTGACATCTTGCCCGGCATGTCCGCGGTGTTAGTACTGCGACTGACATCTGCCAGGATCAGCAATTGCAATTCAGACTCGTCTGTTTCCGATTTCTGCAGCGCCGGACGCAACATGGCGAATGTCAGAACGACCACAGCGGCCAGCTTTAAGCTGAGCAGCGTTCTGGACAGCAGCGGGGGCAACGTTTTCAGTTGCGCGCGGTATGTGATGATGACCAATGCCATCAATCCCACACTCGTCAGGATGACGAGCGGCCACGGCCAGATGGGTTCGACGGAAATGTGCATGGGTAATCAAAAGACTATGCGAAAGTGAACTGCTGGTACGACCGGCCCCCGACGATTCAGGCCTCATCCGTTCGATAAAACCATGTGGCCGTAAACTGTTCCATGGCGAAGACAGCTACCAGAAACGCCACGACCATACCATACATTTCCTGACCCAGTCGACCTGCGGCGACATTTCGCTCCAGGATCGCCGGATCACGACTGACACTGTATCGGCCTTCCCCCAGAATTCCGTCGAGATCCGTCGTCTCCAACCGCTTCAGGTCACTTTCTGCCGCGGGAAGATTCAGGCTGAAGCCCTTGTGATAGTCCAGGGATTGATCCACGGAATCGACCTTGTACGAACCGATTGCCGTCAGATCTCGCAGGGTGAGAACTCGCGATTCGGGCGGAACATCAGTCAGCTTTTGCTTGAAGTCGGGGGACCTCACAATGACCTTGGTGACCTTGCGATCCCGATCCAGCGGCAAGTTAACTTCGTCGCCGACAACGTGATCAAACTTTCCTGAGGCCTGCAGGGCAAGGTATTGCGTCAACTGATCGGCGAACACGATGTAGAGCCAGCTCTCCAGTGACGGAAGATCGTTCCAGGAAATTCCGTCGACACCCGTGGTCATCATGATCACGCGGCCTTGCCCGACACGTCGCTCCACCAGGGCGACTGGTCCAGATGAATCGTCTTCACCTGCGGCTTCATAGCGACTGACAATCGCCGCATCGGCCACGGGATCCACCTTCCAGAAACGGCGGACTTGCGTGATTCCGAGTTCGGTCAAAGCTCCATATTCGTCGAGTTGCTTCAGAAGCGGATGCTGTGATTTGCGAACATCCATCGTGCGAGCGGGAGAATGAGTCAGTTGCGCTTTCAATCGCGCAGGTAGAATGGCCATCGCGGCTTCGGCCTGGTAATTGTCGGGATTGATTCGTTCCGGACTGTTTCCGGCAAGTGCCGATGAACTTGCGCCAAGAAAGACCGCCAGACCGCCCCCCCCTTCAACAAAGGACTTCAGTTTTGTCCATGCCGCAACTGAGGGCTGACTGGCATTCACGAGGCAAACCACATCAAATTCGTCCAGATTTTTCGTTTCCAACTGCTCGGTAGTGGCTGTCGTTGTCTGATATGACGAGACGTGTTCGTCATTCAGTGTTTTGAGAGCCAGCAGCCAGTACTCGGAAATCGCCGGACGTTCGGCCACCATCAGAACTCGCAACGACGGAATGGTCTGAACACTGAAATGCACGACATCATCGACACTCATTGGGTCAGCCCCGACCAGTCGCAGTTCCCCCTGAGTGAACGGTCCGGCCGGAATATCGACTGGAAAGAATGCCACTCGAGATTCAGTCCCGGGCTCAAGCTTGACCGATTGAGTCCCCTTTTTTTCGGTGTTCATCCACAGTTCAACTGTTTGATCGGACTTGACCTGACCAATTCCAGAAACAGCCGCCTCGATCCGGATTGTTCCCCCCGCAGGGACTGCTTCTCGCGACAATCTGAGCCCGGTGAGTGCAACGTTTGTCGGTGACTCTTCGCCAACATCAATCACATACAGGCCCACCCAGCTGAGTCGTTCCAGTTCATCACGTAATTGCCTGGAATTCGCTTCACGCCAGGCAGATTTTGACAGATCCGTGAAGACATAGATTTCGCGAACAAACCGGTCCTGGCGCTTATCGGTCGGGACGGATGACTGTTCGGTTGTAATGCGACGGCGATCTTCTTCATGTACCTGAAACAAGGTATTCAGTCGATCATTCAAGCTGAGTCCCGTCGACTTGATGTCGAGAGAATCAATGCGAGACTGCGCGGCAACCAGATCGGAAGAAAAGGCCGCAGGTCCTGATTCTCCGCTGGCAGCGACCGAAACTTTGCTTCCGGTGGGAAGTCGGCCAAGATGCAGCTTCGCCATTTCCTGCGCGGCCCGCAGTCGCGTCTTGTTTGACTGTTTGTAGGACATGCTGGCGCTGGTATCGAACAGAAAAATCGCCGCAACGGGGACGTTTTCAGCCACGCGCGGCGCTGGATTCTTGATATCAGCAGAGACGCGGCGAGCGTACGGCCAGGCGACACCAAAGAGTGCCAGCAGGATCGCAACCGCTCCGATTCCCCCTCGCAACATGGTTCGTCGCGTCAATAAGGTCGTGTGAGAAACACTTTGTTTCTGCCACCATCTCATGACACCCACATAGGCTGCGACCGCGATGACAACAATGGCAATCAGCTTCACCCATTCCCAGGCCGTCAGCGAGTAGTTGGCGGCGGGCAGGGAGGGACGACAGACAGCCACAACGACCAGCACGATCGCGAGCATGCGGAGCAGCAGCAGCCACAAATGACGCAATTGCATTCGCCGGACATTCTGGCGGCGACGCTGCTGAATCAGCCGCAGGGCGGGAAATATCAGGCGTTTCGGTTTCGCCCGCAGCAACAGGTGCAGCAGGAGCGGAATGACAGCCAATCCCAATCCAGCGAGCAGTGCGGGGTTCAAAAGTGCCATGAGTCGTAATGAGTTACTGGTTGGTGTCGATATTCAACAGGGATACAGGTGCTTGACGAGGTCACCCGAAAAGCAACCCTTCGTCGTTTCATCTGGCACGGTTACCAATTCCGAACCAGTCAAGACACTATCTACAACACTTGTCGCCGAGTCCACCCCGATCGATCGTGATTTCCTGGCAACCATTTTTCTCAAAGTAGGGTGGGACCAACTCGCTTCGAGCGCCGGCCCACCATGTATTGTCGACGATTCGATTTGGTGTCCCGGCGCGGCGACGCGCCGCTGATCCCCCCCATCATGTCCACGTCAAAATCGCGTCGGTGCCGTTCGTGATTTTCATTCTGATCTCACGGCAATCCTCAGGGGAGTTCACGCAGAAACGATGCAACGGGCTTTCGCGTCTGTTCAGGTACGACGGCTGGATATCCATACCAGACCATACCGACGACACGTGTTTTCGTGGAATCTAACCCCAGCAACCGGAAGAAATCGGGATGCCGAGTCACATCGCCCGTCGACCACTTTGTCCCGATCCCGGCGGACCACAGTGCCAGGCAAAGATTTTGAACCATGCAGCAACAGGCGGCATAGTCTTCCTCGCGTCGAAATGGATCATCCGCCTGATCACACAGGACCACCAGCCAGCCTGGAACCTGCAGCCACTTTTTCGCTTTCGCTTCCGCTTCGGCTGGCCCCTTCGAAGCGGTCAGGATTTGCGAATTGATCTCAACGACAGAACGTATCGCTTCAGGCCCCAGGGAAACCACACTCCAAGGTTCGGTCTTTTTATGGTTCGGTGCCCACCGGGCCAATTCCAATGCCTGCAGAATCAGATCATGACTGGGAAGTTCCGGTCGGAACGCCCCAATCGTACGCCGCCCACGCAAGATTTCTGCAACAACAGGAGAAATCAACAATTCCTTTTGGTCCGTAGTCACTGTCGGCTCCGTCAGTTGAAATAATTGGGTGAAGGAATGTGAATCGTAAGCCATTCGTTGTCACGCACGTTACGAGAAATCACTCTTCGCGTGAAGCCAAATCAAAGCCGCGTGGAGTAAACCGCGTCCTGAACCAGCCGAGTGGTTCCGTAGCAGCGGCCTCCAGCCCATGCCGCCCCAAGCCAATCGATACGATCCCGGATCGGGAACGGGAAAATAAGAAGTACGCTGAAAACACGTGCTCGAAGCCGGTGCCACGGTGAGGCGCCGGACCTTTTGCTAAAGTAGAAGTATGTCAGAGTCGACTCACGGATCACGAGTGACAATGGCAAATGGTCTAAGCACCACTTCGCGATCCATCTGCGCCGCTGTGTCCCGAGTAAGAAACTTCCGCAGCAGCAGCGGTGGCATATTGGAGTGCAAGTACCAGACAGCACCATCAGCAAAAGCAACATGAAACCCGCGACCATATTCGCTGCTGGCGACGTTGATCCCACGATCAAATTCTTGAAGCTCACAATCCTTCGGCTCCATCCAATAGCGATTTTTTTCACGCGTCTCCACAAACAAAATCAAATCTCTTGGAAATGTTGCGAGGTTCTCAAGCCCAATGTCGAAGGCAGTACCCGAACCTGTCACGGCCACAACGAACGTGCTTCCATCTTCACGGCTGAAAACCGGGCCTCCGCAGAAATCAAGAGTTTTTCCTCGCGCAGAGACCCATGATTTCGACCAGTCAATATTCTTGGCTTCTATCGGCAAATGGCAGTTCACTCTCGCTAACATGAACCTCCAACTCCATCGGGATAATACATCGTTATCGTGGTGGGACAATGAAATGTCCTCTGAGTACATCTTCAGGTACTGCCAGATACCTCTGAACGCCCGACCTCGTTGTTCCGCCGCTGCTGGATACACTGGACGCACATAACTGAACGCGACGGGAGCAAGTATGATCGTGGCAATGCTGGCGCAGACAGCAAATGCGATGGTCCATATGTTGTTTCGCACTCGTGAAGGAGGCATCCGTTCGCCTGCTAACCAGTTCATTGGAAGACACCTGCTGGGTGGCCGCGTCCACAACTCTGAGCCTACCGGAGTGACGTAGCCACAAAATTCTTACAAATGTGGCGCTTCTCGTCGCGTTGTGACCGGTAGCCGAAGTGGAAGAATTCGACTAATTGTACTCAGTGTACCAAGCCTCGAATGACCGCTGGATGCCGAAGTCAAAAGTAACGTTGAAATTGTGCGTGTCTCACTGCAGGCTTCCCAGTTTTTGTGATTTCTGACCCATCGTTCATCACGGTTACAATCATGGTTCGGCGGCAGGGTGGCCGGGACTGGAGCGGATGGATTGAATTATATCCCGTTTTCCCATGACTGCAGCTACTATCCTGCGGTCCTTGCCCTCCCTTTCACGTGCTCAATCGAGGCGTGAGGCGGCAGCGATTGTTTGACACGCCTGCCGACTTTGCGGCATTTGAATCAATCATCGAAGAGACTCTGCCGAAGCAGTCGATGCACAATTGATCCGCTTCGCAGTGGACATTCAATTCAACAAATCGACGTCTCAAGATCTATCGTGCGACACCACGACGTCACTCCAGCGTCACGGCAACTGCCGTTTTGAGGTTGAGATTCAAGCTGAATACATGACTGTTCTGGTCGACGAACCACACCAGCTTTCGGTTGGGATCGTACATCATCCCCACGGAATTGTGGAACGCTCCCGCTGACGTTCCTTTGCCAATCGGATCGTCACCGGGCAGTTCAAATCCATGCCATCCATTTTT
>CAZSTW010000103.1:15882-23875 GCA_964609845.1 uncultured Planctomycetaceae bacterium
TCCATTTTTCGTACAGTCATAGGCGAGCCACAGCGAGCGTTCTCCGAGTCGTGTTCTGGCTGCCAGCAGGACGATATCGAGTTCTGGCAGATAGACATTTTCTCGCGAGGGTACCGCCGCGTGAGTGCTGCCCGTTACCTCCAGCCATTTGGCAACTCCCGACTTCACGTCGTATTCCAGGACGTTCCCCTTTTTCTTGTCGGCATTGCTGAAGAAGAGCAACCGGTTGCGTTTTGAATCGAACGCCAGGCCGTGTTGATCAGGGCTCTTCTGTGGCAACTTGTCACCGGCGAGCGGCAATTCTCGCCAGGTCCTGGTGCTTGCATCGAGTCGCCAGAGACCGTCACCCCCTTGGCGTCGATCGGCCCAGACAACCGCTCCTGCCGGTGTGGCACACACGGTGACGTTATAGAAGTCGGCGCGGTAGGGATTCTTGTCAGGACTGCGTGACCATTTTCCTGCGATCGGATCAAAGAAATACGTGTACTCATGGGGTGCAAAAATCAGCGAACGCAGATGCGGGTCATAGCCGGTTGACTTGTATGTATGTCCCGTCATCCACGGGTTTCCCCGAAAACTCCATTCGCCGCGTACCTGATCGTTGCTGTAGACGTATTCAAGAGGATATTCGGGTGCGAAAGGGAGCGAATAGCGATCGGTCTTGATGTCGTATACCTGCGGTGCGGTTCCGCTGTAGGCAGAATGGCCGCCAGAAAAGCGAACGATTCGATCAAGTTCTGGAGCCAGGATGGCACTCCCCCAATCCATGTTGGGCCGCGGCAACTTCGGTGTCTTGTGTTTGACAAACTGATTCACAGGCAATGTGGCAAGGTGCCTGGCAACGTCATCTGGGTTCTCGGCAGGAACGTTCTCGGTGAACCATTGAGGATCGTGCGGGCCGGAACGCCGTAGAGTTGCCCCCGGACCGACACCGAACTCTGTCGTCCCCGCCAGATCAGGCTGGCTGGCGTCGATTCGGGCGATCCAGGTCCCTTTGGACAGGACGATCACTTGATCGTCGTCACTGACGGCAGCAGGAAGTGGTGTCGGTGCCGTTGATTCAGGGGCCGCCCCCTTTTCGAATCGAGATAACAACTGCCACTGCTTCGTGGTGATGTCAAACAGCCAGCTTTCCAGCGGCAGCGGTTGATAAAGTCGCTCGACGTATCCAGTTGCCGAAGTATAGGTGTATCCACCCAGCAACAGGATCTTTTTGGCCTTTGGCAACCAGGTGAGTACATGTCCCGCACGGGGCGACGGAGACCGGGAAACGGGCACCTGCGTCCACGTCTTTGCGGCGAGGTCCAGGACCCAGGTGTCTGCGAGCAACTGATCGAGCTGATCTCCGCCAAACAACACAATCTTCTGGTGCTCGACATCATAAGCCAGCTGAGAATTCGCACGTTGCGGGGGCTGCGCCGTGACTTTCAGTTGTGACCATTCATTCGTCACGGGACTGTACGTCCATGTCCCGGGATCACCTCGCTCGGTCTGGACGTTACCTCCGCCAAACAGAACGAACTTCTGTTCCGCGCGGTGATAGCAGAGCGAACTCCACAGCAAAGTCCCTCCCAGGACTGTTTCCGGGTTTGTCTCGGGTTTCAGATCGGTCCAGACGCGGCTGATCGGGTCGTAGCGAAACGTTCGACCTGCAGTGAAAAAGTAGAAGCATTTTGTGTCCGGGTCGTAATCATAATTGCGCCCCAACGCGAACGTGCCATAAACGGTCCAGTTTGGTCGCACGTTGCCTTCGCGATCGAGAAAATGAAAGTTTTCATCCTTCCAGCCCGGCGCTGTGCAATCACCAAAGCGAGGTCCCCAATCCTTTCCTTCCGGAAAGTCATTGGCCCATTTCCTTTCGTTCAAATCCAGTGACAACACATCGTAGGGACGAGGCAGTTTGTACTTTCCCCATGAAGTCCTGCCCCCCAGGACAATGAACCGCCGGGAAACGGGAGAATAGCCAAGCGGGATATCCCATCGCTCGCCGCTGATCGTTGCCTGCTCGAGTTGAGCCCACGTATTCGGCGGAGACTCCTGACCTGCCGCGAAACCGGCGAGTACAATCGTCAACGCGATTGCCCCGATCGGGACGATAACAATCTGACTCGATGGCATGGAAATTCCTGTAGGAAAAAACCAGTCAGCTTTCGGCCGTTGATGAACGCTACACGTTAGAACGTTCACAATCGATTGACAACTGACAGCAATCGAAGCTCGACCGTACCTCGACGCGATCACCTGTGATACAGTTCTGACGAATGACGCCGTTCTGGTAGATCAGACGCGGCATTTCAATGATCGCCTCTTTGAGGATTCCCGGTTTGAACATGGAGTCATGCGTTTTTCGTTGGCAAGTGCTCTGTCACTCGTTCCCACGAGCCGTTTCGGTGTAGAATCAGGTGCACGGATGTTTCGGTTCCATCGCGCTCAGTCATTGGCCTGGATGGGATCGCCTGCAAGGATGTTCCATCAGATTCTCAGAAACTGTGACAAATGCCTTCTTCAACGGATGATGCTTTCCGAACCTCGGCACCCATTCCGGGAACCCCACCCCCACCTGAAAAGCTGGGGCCTGCCTTTCGCGAACTGGTGGAGGTCGTCGCGAAGCTGCGATCACCGACCGGTTGCCCCTGGGATCGAGAACAGACTCTGGCAACCATCAAGCCGTTTACCCTGGAAGAAACTTACGAGCTGCTCGAAGCGATCGATTCGAATGATGACGCCGCAATTGTCGAAGAACTGGGTGATGTTCTGCTGCAGGTGGTCCTGGACAGCCAGATTGCAGCCGACGAAGGGCGGTTTGACCTTGCAGATGTGGTGGCCGGACTGACCCGAAAAATGATCGGTCGGCATCCGCATGTGTTCGGCGACGTCACGGTGGCGTGTGCGAATGATGTCTCGCAGCATTGGGAGCGGATCAAGCAGCAGGAAAAGCAGCGCGATTCTATTTTTGACGGTTTGCCAGTCGCACTGCCTGCTCTGGCCCGTGCTGCCCGCCTGTCAAAAAAGGCGGCTCGAGTCGGCTACGACTTTCCATCACGCGAGATGCTGTTCGATAAGCTGCGTGAAGAGCTCTCAGAACTCGGTGCAGAATTATTTCCCGAAGGTGAGACTCCGCAAGTCCCGGCGACAGTTGACGCCCCCGTTCGACCAGATCCGGCGCCCTTTGATTCCGACCGTCAGAAGCGGATTGAATCAGAACTTGGCGATGTGCTGTTCGTGGTCGCGAACATCGCGCGCCGCTGGCATATCAACCCGGAAGAAGCCCTGCGTTCGAGTAATCGCAAGTTCGAACGTCGGGTCAAATATATCGAAGAGCGATTGCAGCAGCAGGGCCGTACCCTGCGCGACGCAACGCTGGGCGAAATGGAAGCGCTTTATCAAGAGGGAAAACGAGCCGAGCGAACTAAACTCCCTGGCGATCACGACTCGTAGAGTCTTCTGCGGCGAGCGCCGTTGACCGTCGAAATCCTCCGACTTACCAAAGATCTTGAAACTGAATATGACCCAGCCAGTGATTGCCACCGCAGACGAAACAGATATTCCCGCTCGGAAAAATCGCGAGATTTCCGGGACAAAAGTGGTGATTGGAATGTTGACGGTGGGAGTCATGGCAACAGGGCTGTTGTTTCTGTACTTCGAGCTCCATACGCGACCGTTCCGTCCGTTGCGAGAAGCCCTGGGACGGGAATTCAAGCACTCACGCCCGAATGTCGAAGGGGGGCGATTGAAGGGACGCGGGCCCATGATCCTGCGAATCTCGATGAGTGTTCCGTTCGACCCGTTTGTGGAGGAGACCAAGGCGACGGAACTCAACAGCCGAGTGCTGGATATCTCCCGACAATACCACGATCTGGAGACCTTCGAGCAGGTCCAGATCAATCTGATCTACTTCGTTCCGGAAAGCGAGGCGAAACGTCGCACGTTTGACTGGAAGAGTAAGCCGAAGGCCGAGTAGGTTAGATGCTTCTTGTGTGCCGCAAACGCACCTGGGAAAAAACGTATTGATTACCGCCTGAAGTCACTCGCTGGGACCATCAAATGCCAGGAGAAACACCAGCGACCGTTCCTCCAGATAACGCTCTGACACGCATCGGCGCAGCGCTTATCGCAATCGTTGGCCTGCTTGCTCCCGTCACGCTGCTCGGAGAGTTCCTGGTTAGCAATGACATGTATTCAGAAGTCATCCACGGAATATGTCTCTGTTCCCATGGGTCGACACTCGGATACGTCGTCCGTCTGTGGAGAAGCCTTGATAAGACTGGTCGGGCACAATGGCGAAACCAGTTTAACGCGATTTGTCTTACGGTCTCAATTGTTTCAACCCTGAGTGCAGGTTCGATTTTTGCGCCGTTGCACTGGATGCCGCGATATTGCATCGTACTTTTCCAAGGCTTGGCGGCGATCTCTTCGGGGCTTGTTGCGGTCCTTGAAACAGTTCGCTTTGCGACCAACCATCGACGCTGGAGAATCAGCAGCCTGATGCACCAAGGAAAGCACCAGGCTGCATTGACACTGTTGAAGCCAATCGTCGCAGGCGTGAAATTCGATGTGCAAGATATCTTGAACGCAGCGACTTGCTATCTCGAACTTGGAGACATTTGCGAAGGAAATAGACTCATTGAACGAGCACGCGCCATGCCTGGTAGAACGGTCTACACGTCTTATGTGGCTGCCTGTGCCTATATGGATCAACGCAGATATACCGAGGCGCTTGCGATTTTAGAATCCGTCTCTGAAAACGACACGGACCTGAGCCTTTGGTACAAATGCTGCTGCCTGAATGCCCTGAATCGTAACGATGAGTCGCGCATCGCATGGCAGCGGCTGAAGGAATCGTCAACGGAGGCTTTCCTGCAATCGCTATTTCAAAATCCAGACTGCCGACGGGTGATTGAGCTAATCGAGAAGATTGAGCCCACCAAAGCGGACGGTTAGAGTCCAGGTGCCTGGAGTTGAGGTGCCTGGAGTCCATGCCCCCAATCGCTATTCAGCTTTGCGTCCCGTCAACTGCTCGTACAGCTTTGCTGCTTCGGGGTGTTCGGCCTTCAGTGACTTGAGATCGTCTGCGGAAAACTCCTGCGAGACTTCCTTGCCGTCGATCGTCTTTGTCATTTTGACACGGATTTTCTCGCCGTTTTCATCCGTGATCTCAATCTTGCGACCATCCTGCTCGGCACGAATCGTTCGGGGACCTGCCGGGCGATTTGATGGCGCGGGGACGGGTTCGACCTGAAAGCGTGGCTGAAGCTGCAGCGGAACTCCGCCCGCACCTGCGGCCCGCATCTGAATCTGGATGCCGCCACCGCCAATGCCAAGATTGGCCCCGGAATGCTTTTCATAAAGCCGGGCAGCTTCCGGATGTTTCTTTTTCAGATCATCCAGATCGGCGGCTTTGTATTCATCGGTCTTCGACTTGCCATCGACCGGGCGCGTATGCTTCAACAGGATGTCCTTGCCGTCCTGGTCATTGATTTCAACTTTTTCGTCACCATTCTGAACCTTGATCTGGCGTTTTCCGTTAACGACGCTGACTTCCATCGTCTGATTCAGACCACCGAGGCCACCAAACAGTTGTCCATTAATCTGGATCTGAGCCTGATTTCCTGGTGCACCGGGGATACCGCCGATCTGAAGACCACCAAACGGAGCCTGCTTTGCCTGTTGCTTCTGGAACGCTTCGTAGACCTCAGGAAACTTCTGTTCGAGTTCTTTCTCGGATGCCGCCTTGATCGGAGTTTCTTTCTTTTCACCGTCAACGGTTTCAGTGATCTTGCCTGAAAATGAACCATCCGCCGCCCGTTCCAACTCCGTCGTTTTTCCATTTGCCACATGGGTCATGCGAGTAACCCGGTTCCCATTCGCGATCGGATTGGGAGCCTGTTTCTGCAGATTCTGGCGCAGACGATCCAGCCGCAACGTCGTCAAAGCCCGGACCTGAACGAGTCGAATGTCGGATTCAGTAAGCTTCGTCAAGGCCTTCTGCGTCGCTTGAGCAACCTTTGGATCGTTCGATGCAAGCAGACGTCCCAAGGCATCAAAACAGCGAGTCATCACGACTTCGTCTTCGACCTCGGCTGCTTCGGCCAACGGAGAAACTGCTGCCTCCCCGAGTTTCACGAGATCTTCTGCCGCTGCGCGGTGAACGGTGACATCATCTCCTGTCAGCTTTTCAACCAACGATTGCGCTTCAGCGACGGGATCTGGTTTGTCGTCAGCATGCAACGTGGCGCCCAGTGAAACCAAAGAAAACATCGCAATCAGTAGGGCGTGTATGCGAAACGCTCGGCTCATTTTCAGACCTCTTTTGTCATTCCGATTGACAGGGGAATTCCTGCAGACTGGCGGAATTTGCTCCGTTGAGGATTGTAGTATATCGATCCAGGTAGATCGACGCGACATCGGTTTCTCTTTCCCGGCGGGACTCGATCGACTCTCCAAACTTGCTCGCCCGGTGGCGGTCGGGAACAATGCACTCTGAGCGGGAATCCTCGTCTTGAGATCTTCGATGTTTGAGTGAGTGACAATATATCATGTTCAACCGAATTGCCGACCAGTACCGCCACACGACGGCCATTGTTATTGGCTCGGGAGGCATCGGTGAGGCTATCATCAGGTTGCTGGCCGGGCATGTTTCGCATCTTGTTGTCGGAGATCGTAACCCGGCCGCGCTCGATGCAATTTTAATCCCGTCAACAGAGACTCAACTGTCAACCCGCGTGATCGATGTTCAGAATCCCGCCTCGGTGGCAGAGTTCTTTGCTTTTTCGCAGCGAGCAGCCGGGGCACCGGACTTTCTATTCTACACGGCCGGGATACTGAATCTTGAATCATTGTCGGACACCACTCCGGCACTGTGGGATACCGCCGTTGGAGTCAATTTGAATGGTGCCTTCTATTGTGCTCATGCGGCCTCCGAACTGATGATCCCCGAGAAACGAGGCAGCATCCTGTTACTGGGATCGATCGCGGGGACGAAAGCACGTTCCGGGGCTCGCGTCAATCCTGTTTACAACACGACGAAGGCGGGACTGGCGGCGTTTGTGAACGCTGCGGCAATGCAGTGGCGGCGACATGGAATTCGGATCAACTCCATTTCACCCGGTCCGACAGCAACTCCGATGATGGGACTGCAGCCTCAGTCCGTGCACGACGCCGTCAGTGAGATCACTCTGGATCACCGGCAGAACGAGCCTGCTGAAGTCGCAGAACTCGCGCTGTTTGTCGCCGCACATGGCCGATTCACAGGTGAAGATCTTGCCATGGGCGGTGGGGCAGGACTCGGCGGCTAATTTTCCGTTGGCCTGTCGCTGGACCCATCGGTTCGCTTCCATTCTGAAGCCGACGCTCGCGTTCCGGCTGATGGCGGCTTAAGAAAGTCGGTCGGTCCGGGATCTGGCGACGTAGAACTTCGCGAACTGATCGATGGCCACGACCGTCGTTGGATTGCGAATCGAACGTTCAAACGGCATCCTTCTGTGATGGGAACTTCAGTCACAATTACAACCGGTGCCCGGCTGCATTTCGGGCCGCTGGCGGCTGCGGGAGCAACGGGCGGCAA
The DNA here is from genome assembly GCA_964609845.1 of uncultured Planctomycetaceae bacterium. Taxonomy (GTDB): domain Bacteria; phylum Planctomycetota; class Planctomycetia; order Planctomycetales; family Planctomycetaceae; genus Schlesneria. The sequence goes on from CAZSTW010000103.1 coordinate 23,447, forward strand.
GTTTGGCGGCGTGGGAATGATGGTCACGTCCCCCGGCTTCGTCGTCTCGGCATCTGCAGCCGAAGCGGACGAGTTTCACGGTGTCACAAATGCAGCAGCACGTGCGGCAGACTTTGTGCGACACATTCGTGCAAGTGATAACGAGCGAAAACTCCCGTCCTGTCGCATCACCATCGAAAAGGCGATCCCGTCACATGCAGGTCTTGGCTCAGGGACACAATTGGGACTCGCCGTCGCGGCGGCGTTGAGCGATCTGGTTGATGAACACGACATCCCGGTTGAAACCCTGGCCAGACGTGCGGGGCGGGGTCTGCGATCCGCAATTGGTTTGCATGGATTTGCCAGCGGCGGGTTTCTCGTCGATGGCGGCCGAGCCACAAAGGCACACTTGGGAACACTGGTCGCCCGAGTCAATTTCCCCGATGAATG
>CAZSTW010000104.1:0-23481 GCA_964609845.1 uncultured Planctomycetaceae bacterium
CGATTTTTGGAAATTGACGGACCGAAAGCTTTGATGACATTCGAGGCCAACTCCCGTCAATTTCGAAAAATCGTACCCCCGACCCCGTACTCAACTAGCGGTAGATCTGATTGGCATTCGCGTTGAGCATGATGGATTGAGCCGCCTTCATTTTACCTTCAGCAACCACTCGACTCTTGGCTCAGAAGTGAATCAACCCGTGAATCCGCGCACAGAACATCCTGAATTGGCCAGGGTTAGACATCTGATTGCTGTTGATGGCTCGGTTGCCTGCGGCCGAGTCAGCGGCTCGAACGGCCTTTCGCGTGTTGTCGGAACTCATGTAGAAATGCTCCGCACTCCTTTTTGGAGAATCCTGCGCTGTACTGGGACAGGCCGGTGCGAACTGCAAGAAGAAGATCAACGCCAGCGGCGCTGTTCGTGATGAGTGAGGGGGTCGGGTGTACGATTTTTGGAAATTGACGGACCGAAAGCTTTGATGACATTCGAGGCCAACTCCCCGTCAATTTCGAAAAATCGTACACCCGACCCCGTACTCAACTATTTGATGCGGATGAGATTCGGGGCCTGTGTCGAGGCTTCAATCGCAGTGATCGTGTCGCGGACGCTCTTGGCTTTCATACGCATCAGATGCGGTGGGAAGTCTTTTTCATCCTTCTCGAAGTAGTTCGCGATCCTGGTCAGTTCCGGAATGACTGCCTTGGCATGAGTGCCGTATGCAAGGAGGATTTTCATCAGCTCAGGGGTACGAATCTGGCTTTCCCAGGGATTCTGATCGCGGGTGTATAACACAAGAGCGTTCATCCCTTCTTCGATGTGGTGCTGCGACAGAAGACGCAGGCCTTCTACGCGAATCCCGTCGGCGAACATCTCGCCGCTCGGTGCTGGCCGGACGATCGCCTCATGAATGGCGGGCAGCAGTGGCTTGATCTCTTCGAGCGTCAGATGGCGATAGACGGAACCAAGGCTGCCGCGAGCACGTCCATCCTCGTTCTTCAGTCCGGCGCGTACGGCATTGTAGAGGGCGGGGCGATCCACACCTTCAAGAGAGCGACCAAGCATTCCATCGCGGTCAAACAACGCGAAGGAGAGATAGCGCTGCTGCATGCCACGCGGGTCATTCTTCACATCGACCCGAGCCAGAAGTTCGAGCAGTTGTGGGACCGCCTTCGTGGCCGGAGCGCCGATGGCAGCAAGTGCTTCAGCCGCTTTGATGCGGAGCCACAGGTCTTCATGCGACAGAGTCTTCTGCAGAGCATCCACGGCAGACGCTCCACGCCCGCGAAGGAAGATCAATCCCTGACACGCTCCGTAACGAGCGTCGAGACTCGGCGAATCGAGCATTTTGATCAATGGCGTCGCAGTAGCGTTCTTGCGTCGTCCCCAAGCCATCGCCGCTCGCTCGCGCACGACAGGTGACCAGCTGCGAAGCCGCTCAAGGAGTTGTTCGTCTGTCAATGCGTCGTAAAAACTGTTGCGGTCTTTGTTGTTCCAGCCCCGCCCATCGACGATGAGTGATTGAGCGGCGGTGGCATCGAGTTGCGGTACGGCACCTGGTTTCTTGCCAGTGAGGTAAAGCTTCTTCAGCGGCATAGCGTAGGCCAACAGATACCCGCCGGTGCTGTCCCATCCTGCGTAGCTGTCTTCGTCAGGTTCCGGCGGGCCCTGGTGGAGGAAATTTCCATCCCCACCGCGTGCAAGGTCGAAATACCACGCTCCAAACTCACTCATCCAGGCTCCCGTCGCCTGGGGGCCCGACGGTGCGATGCCTGGCATTGCCCAAAGCATGTTGAAGAAATTGCCGGTATGCCCCGTGTCCCGCTCCGATCCGTGAGAAGCAACGCTCATGCGCGAGAAGAACTCCGTCCCTTTCGATTCACCAAGCAGATTGAACAACACGGCAGCCATTCCGCATTTGCCGTTGTCTTCGTGAGTCTCTATCCAGGGATGGTGGTCGCCGTAGGGAACTGCCCCTTTGCCGGTGTAAAACCGCAGCAGCCTGGCACTGCGCTCGATCGCCAAATCCACAGCGGGATCCTTCACGCCCGCCTCACGAGCCATCACCAGTGAGATCGTCAGAGGCAAGCCCGGGGAGTTCATCATCCCATAGCCGTAAAGTCGTCCGTCGGGTCGAGCGAACCGGTGGCCCCACGAGCCGACCGCGCTTTGACCATGGGCGGCTTCGAGTGCGAGCCGTGTCAGGCCCGGCATGACGGAATCATCGCCTGTCGCGATTTTGTATTCGGACAGGAACATCATGACGTAGCCGTAATACCAGGTTGCCATCCCTTCGTCTTTGAAGTTCGCTGCCCACTCGGTCTCTTTCTTGATCAGCGGAAGGTAGCTGGGGTCGCCGCTGGCTAATAGAGCGAGCGCATTGAGCGATCGGGGTATGGGGTCAAGCTCCTGGGAATAGGAAGAATCCGCCATGTGCCGGGCAAGATTTCTGCAACCTTGTTCAAGAATCCGTGTGGACTTCGGACAATCATACGGAGCTGTGGCGCTGTAACTTCCGAGTACGGGTAGCTTCACGACGACTTCTGCGGGGATGCCTGCGCGCGATCGGGTCAGGCTGAGAAGGCCCTGGCCCGCTTCCGATTCTGCCAAAGTCAGCGCCTTGCCCAATTCGGTGCGCGGGTCGTACGAGAACGGCTTGCCACCGACACCCAGAATCACATCACCAACCGCGATAACTCCGTCAGCAGGAGACCCCTTCTCGACTTTCGTGATCCTGATCTCGCGCGCATCCGAGGTGACCATCTTGTCACAACGCATCCAGCCGCGCAGACCTGTGGCACCCAGATTCCAGTCGTGCTTTGCGTCCGCGGCAAAGCTGAATCCATGTGCCGCGAAGATGGTGGTGAGTGCGAGGACAATGAGTCTGTTTTTCATACTGAACACTTCGCGGCTGGAAGGACGGAGCTTGATCTGAAGTCTGCACTTGATCCACATGCAATTTAGTTGAGGCGGACCGCGACGAAACCCAGGACGTCGTATGTCTTTCGACTTGGTTCGTGGAACGATTTGTGAGTATACAGGGAGCTACGATCGTTTTCGCGACACATGAGCACGTTTTCACGACGGGTACTCTTGTGTCCCGAACGCACCGAGTCGTCCTGAAATTCGCTGTGAATTGGCCGATAAAGTGGCACGCAAAGCGGGCAATGACTTTTGACGCTGTTTGATTTGCGGTTACCAGCGTTTGCTGCGACAGTTCGCAACGGGACTTCCCGCAGCGATTGTGGACGGGAATTCGTGAGATCAACGTTGCTCGCGTGGCTGCGAATCACACTCCACGACTATGGTTTACAAACGACGCTGAAGGCGTCGCAGACCGTAGTTCCCACGCACCATGGGGTGCATACATAGGGGAGGAACGCATCCGTGCCGTTCGTCAAATCAATTTCAGAAGGGCAGAATGATGGGGGGGGCAGAACGATAGAAGATATCTGAATCATGATTCTTCATCGTTCTGCCCCCCATTGTTCTGCCAAATTCTGACTTTCATGAAATTGAAGAGACGACCTTTGATCGGTCGTTTCGCCGGAATCGTGCGACGTAGGGAGACCCGCACCGAACAACGTTGGGGAAACCAATACCAGAATGATGTTCCTCAGAATCGACGAACGCACCAACACAAAGCATCCTGAAGGGATGCCAGATCGCGTCATACCATATGGATTCGCAGGCTCACGAGTGTGTAACCCAAGAGTTAACTCAACTGGGATTTTAGGGAAGACGATCAAAACTCGACGTGTCCCAATTTTATTCTAGCCGTGAATTCGATTCTTCTGGCATCCCTTCAGGATGCGTTTTCCAGAGCGATTCCGTTCCGGGATCGCTTCGCGATCAAGACAACAGGCCACTTGGAACAACTGGTGCCGACCGCAGGCGACGACATCAAACCTCGCGATTTTTCAGCGACAAATATCGTTACTCGCGTTGAGTGATACGCACCTTGCTGAGAAAACGAGTGACTTACGTCATTCCTTCTTTTCCTCACCTTTTTCAGGTGAAGGGGGCAGCAAAGTTGGGGCATCTTCTTTCGGAAGCGTTGGTGATGGCAACTCTGATTCCGGCATCGAGACCACGACACCGTTGGGATATTGGAAGTTCACCAGACCACCGCCCAGTGCCTGGTAAGTATTGACGATTGCCGAAAGTTGCTCATTCTTGGCATCAATGAACGTCATCCTGGCATCTCGCAGATCACGCTGGGCGAAGAGGACATCCATGTATTCCACTCGTGCTCCCTGGAACAGCTTGGTTGCGGAGTCGACCGAGGCTTCGAGTGCATCCAGTTGCTGTTTCTTGACTTCGAGGCTTGCCGTGTAGTTCTGCACTTTGGACATGCGGTTGGTTACTTCGGTGAAGGCGTTGAGGACAATCCGCTGATAGTCGTAAAGTGCCTGCAATTGCCGGGCATTCGCATTCATGTACTCGGCCTGAATCGCCTTCTTATTGATCAACGGAGCGACCAGGTCACCAGCGACGTTGTAGACCAGAGATTGAGGCGTCATGAACAGATACTTGGCGTTGAAGGCTTCATATCCCACACCTGCGTAGATGTTCAGCTTCGGATAGAAATCGGCTCTGGCCACCAGAACATCCAGACCAGCCGCTTCGAGGGCTCGTTCCGCCTGGCGAATGTCGGGCCGATTCAGCAGGAGATCACAGGGGACGCCAAGACTCAGCGGATGCGGGTTCAAGTCGAAGAATTCCGTCGAGCGTTCGACTGGCTGTGGATAGCGACCAAGGAGAAAGTTGATGCGGTTTTCAGCCTCAATGATTTCCTGCTTGATGACCAGCTTGTCACTCTGGTTCTTGCGAACCTCGGCCTGGAATCGCTGGACGGCCAGTTCGGTACCCCGGGCTCCTTCTTTCCGGGCCTTGGCAAACTCGAGGCTTTTCTCCTGAAGAGCAATCGTGCGGTCCAGGTTCTCCATTCGTTTGTCGAGTGCCAGTAACTGGTAGTAGTTCTCGGCAATGTCGGCGACCAGACGTGTGGCGACGTAATTTCGCCCATCAGTAGTGCCGAGATAACGCAGGATTTGGGCATCGCGTGAATTTCGCAATTGTCGCCAGATGTCGACCTGCCAGGAGACGTTTGCGGCGGTCAGGAAGTTTGGCAGCGGACTGGGAAAGTTACTTCCGTTCGGTAGCGTATTCAGCCGATTGTCTGCCCCCAGCAGTGTGAAGGAACTGAATTTGTCCAGTCTCGCTCCTGCCCCGATATTCACAAACGGAAGATAGGCCCCGCGTCGTCTCAAGACCTCGTTGTTGGCGATCTCGATATCTTCGCCCAGGATCTTCAATTGATAGTTTTCGGTCAGGCCTTGGGTGATCAGATTCGTCAGGATCGGATCATTGAAGAATTCTTCGATCCCGACATGAGCAGAATTCTCTGAGCTGACTTCACCGTTGAAGGAGTCTGGCAATTCGCGTCCGGCCAGCGGATTGCGAAGCGTCGGGATTCCGCAGCCTGGCAGAACCGTCAGAAGAGTACAGGCGACCGTCATTGCGATCGTCCACGTCTTGTGCTTCGTCAACGAAGCTCGCGCTACGAGGTTCATCTCTCTCATCCTTGATGAATGGAGACTTGACAGCAACCCTGCCTGGCAAGTGATGAAGGGCTGAAACGATACAGCGAGTGGCTATCGTTTGGTCAGACCTTCATCCGGGTCCCAATCTGCACTTTCGCAGTCGACTGATTAATTGATCGACTGCGCGGCTTGTGGAGGAAAGCCAAAGTATGGAGAGCTGGGGGAATTGAATAACATGACGAAAATGCTGGCTTCTGGTAGTTAGGTGGTGGATTGTTTTGTGCCAGATGCAGCATAAGCCGCTGAAGTCTTCAAAAAGATGACCATCGTACGATGACTGGACGTCAGCAACGTGTCGCTCAGTGTCGCGAGACCTCTTCTGAGAATTCGAGTCGACGTCGCGGTTTCAATGGTCAATTCTGTTCACAGGAGTCGGATTCCGTATCGATTTCAAGCGGCGACATCTCCTGCGGAATGTGACTGAGAGCGTCCATGGAACGTGGTGGTGACGGAGTCGCTGTGGACTGTTCGACTGGCGTCTGTTGAAACGACGGAGTCGCTGATGATCGGCTCGACTTTCGTCCTCCCCCAGGTTTGCGAATTCGTGCATTCGCGACAGACCGTAACTCTGCCTGACCAGTCACGATTTCCTGAATTCCCTTTTTGATCGTATTGGGAGAGATTCGCAGAGCTTTGCTGACGATGGAGAGCCCACCCCGACCGAGTTTCATTGCTTCTGTCGCGGCCCAGTGACGACGTTGAAATTCATTGAAGGATCGACCGGACTGTCGATACCTCTCTTCAATCTCGCGAATCACGTCTTCGTGTTGCATGACTTGTAATGATTCTCGACGACATCCCCGACGAGGATTGAACGCGCACGTCCGATAAATTGATCTCACGTCGAAGTGCAGGCCGGTATGACTTGGCATTACGAGACAAGATTGTCTGTACGGCTATGCGTGGTGAGGAACCGGATGTTCGATGGTCTCACTCAGGGGTTCATTCGACTCATCCTGAATAAACTTTCCGCTGTTGTCAGTGATCTGTCCGAACAGGTAATAAAGGCCGGGGATCACCAGCACCCCGATGACCGTTCCCAGAAGCATTCCACCAACGGCCGTGGTGCCAATTGTGCGATTTCCGATGGCCCCGGGGCCTGTGGCTCGAACCAATGGGATCAGGCCGGCAATAAACGCAAACGACGTCATCAGAATCGGCCGGAATCTCAGTTGCCCACCTTCGATCGCGGCTTCCTTCAGGCTCGATCCTTCATGGTGCCGCTGCACTGCGAATTCAACGATGAGGATCGCATTCTTGCCCAGCAGCCCGACCAGCATGACGAGACCAATCTGGCAATAGACGTCGTTTGCCAATCCCATCTGCTGCAGGAATACAAAGGAACCGAAAACTCCAATTGGCAGCGACAGGATCACCGCCAGCGGCAGAATGAAGCTTTCGTATTGTCCGACCAGCACCAGATAGACGAAGATAACAACGATCAGAAAGATATAGATCGCCAGATTTCCTTTGCCCGCTTCGTCGTACGAGAGGCCTTCCCAATCGAGGCCATAGCCACGAGGTAAGGTCTCGGCAGCGACCTCCTGGATCGCCTGGATCGCTTCACCGCTGCTGTAACCAGGAGCCGGAGCCCCTTGAATGGCGGCCGATGGATACAGGTTATAGCGGTTGATCTCGTTCAGCCCCTGCCTTTTGTCGATCTTCATAAATGCCGAGTACGGAACCATTTCCCCGTCGTCGTTCTTGACGAACATGTTCTCCAGGTCTTCCGGATACCGGCGGAACTCGGGTTTTGCCTGAACGAACACTTTGTAGAACTGGCCGAAGCGGATGAAGCCTTGCTCCCAGGTACTGCCGACGACGACCGAGAGGTTGTCCATCGCTTTTCCGATTGACACCCCTTTCTGCATGGCGACATCGTTATTGATCACGACTTCATACTGGGGATAGTTGCTGGCGAAGAAAGTGAACAGGCCCTTCACTTCCTTCCGTTTCGCCAACGCCTCCATGAACTTGTCGGTAACTTCTCCCAGTTCCTTGTAGTTCATCGAATTTGTCTTATCCAGAACACGAACCGAAAACCCGCCAGCCGCGCCGAAACCCGGCACCGCAGGGGGTTCGAAGAATTCAAGCTTGACGTTCGACATCTCGCGCCCGCGTTGCTCAAGTTCCTGAATGATCTGCTTCGACGTCATCTTGCGCTCAGCCCACGGCTTCAAGTTGATCAGACAGGTTCCGGCATTCGATCCACGGCCTTCTGTCAGAACTTCGTATCCAGCCAGTGAGGAGACCGAGTTCACCCCTTCGATACTCTTGGCGATGTTCTGCAGTTCATGGGACTTGGCATTGGTGTATTCAATCGTCGACCCTGGAGGCGTCTGGATAATCCCATAAATCATCCCCTGATCTTCGAGTGGGATGAAGCCGGCAGGAAGTTTTGTATTAACGGCGTAGATCCCCGCACAAAAGCCTCCGATAACCATAAGCGTGAGCATTCGCCGGGTCACGATCGGCCGCAGAAACCCGGCGTAACCTCTCGTAACCTTTTCAACTCCGCGGTCAAACACGTACAGCAACATCCCCAGCGGGCCGCGTTTCTTGACCCCTGTATGAGGCTTCAGAATCATCGCACACAGCACAGGAGTCAGTGTCAGGGCGACGATGCCGGAAAGAATGATGGACGTGGCCATCGTAATTCCGAATTGTCGGTAAAAGGTCCCGACCGGACCAGTCATGAATGTCACAGGAACAAACACTGCCGTCATCACCAGTGTGATCGCAATGATCGCCCCGCTGATCTCGTTCACAACCTCTTTGGTTGCCCGATAGGGCGACAGGTGCTTCTCGTGCATTTTGGCATGAACGGCTTCGACGACCACGATCGCGTCGTCCACGACCACCCCGATCGCCAGCACCAGCGCGAATAGAGTAATCAGGTTGATCGACATCCCGAACATCTGCAGAAAGAAGAATGTTCCAATCAACGATACGGGAACAGCCAGTGTCGGAATCAGTGTCGACCGGACATCACCCAGGAACAGGTAGACCACCAGCGACACGAGCACGAATGCTTCGAACAAGGTATGCAGAACCTGCTCGATCGAGGCTTCAAGGAAGCTGGAAACGTCGTAGCTGACTTCAAATTTCATGCCGGGAGGAAACGATGATTCCTTGATCTCTTCGAGCTGTTTTTTGACTTCTTCGATGACAACGGCGGCGTTGGTGCCGGGGAGTTGTTTAAGGACGATTGCGGCTGAGGGGTTACCGTCGATGTCAGAGTAAATGTTGTAGTACGACGGGCCGAGTTCAACGTCGGCCACATCCTTCAGGTGAATGATTTCACCATCTTCATTGGCTTTGAGGATAATGTCTTCGTACTGCTTTGGCTTGTTGTAGCGGCCCACCCACGTCAGAACGTATTCGACCGTTTGTGATTTCTTTCCGGTCGCCTGGCCCAACCGTCCGGGTGAACCGATCATGCTCTGTTCGGCCAGAGCTTTCATGACATCTTCGGATGACAGGTTGTAGGCACGCATCCGGTCCAGATCCAGCCAGACTCGCATGGCGTACTGGCGGCTGCCGAGGATTGTCGCACTACCGATCCCGCGAACTCGCTTGATTTCTGGCAGCAGGTTGACGAAGGCGTAGTTGTACAGAAAGTTCTGATCGTGTCCTTTGTCTGTGCTGTAGATATTCACGTACATCAGCATGCTCGTCATGGCCTGCATGACGATGATCCCTTCACGCTCGACGAGCGGCGGGAGTCTGTTTTTCACCGTCTGGATCCGGTTCTGAACATTCAGAACCGCGACGTTCGGATCAGTTCCGGGTTCGAAGACGATCTGAATCGTGGCCTCGCCGGCGCTGGTGGCGGCGGAAGCCATGTAACGCATGTCAGGGACGCCGTTGATGGCTTGTTCCAGTATCACCAGAACCGAGTCAACGAGCACGTTGGCACTGGCACCGGGATAGGCCACAGTGACGACCACGCTGGGAGGGGCGACCGAAGGAAACTGCGAGATCGGCAGCGTCTTGATCGAGAGTCCCCCCAGGAACAAGATGATGATCGAGATGACGATCGCCAGCGCCGGTCGATGGAGGAATTTTGAAAACATGTTTTTAGAGAGGGTCCGTGGAGTTGTTGTGCTTCAACCGCCAAAGAGCGGTTGTTATTCCGCGTGGAATTTCAGGTTTTGGGCAACTTCGTCGGCTTGCCGATCTTCGTATTCCACTTTGTCGCCATCGCGAACTTGTCGAATCCCCTCCAGAATGATTTTTTCGTTGACACCAACGCCGCTTTTCAGGACGTAGATGTCTTCCAGTTCGTCCTGAACGACGATCTCACGCTGGTGGGCCACATCATCCTCGTCGACGACGTAAACGTACTGCTTGGCAAGCACTTCAAAGACCGCCCGCTGCGGGATGACGACTGCGTCTTCCTGAACGCGACTGATCACGATGGTGCCCGTCTGACCGTGACGCAGCAGGTGATCGGGATTCGGAAAATCTGCCCGGAACTTGATGTTGCCGGTCTGGTTATTGAAATCGGCTTCGATCGCACCGATCTTGCCGACTTGCGGAAACTTCGTGTGGTCAGCCAGCACGAGTTCAATCTTCAGTTCATCCTTATGCTGACGCTGGCTATTCATGTACTCCAGGTATTGCGCCTCGGGGACGTTGAAGTAAACCCACATGACACTGTTGTCAGACAATGTTGTCAGGACTTCCCCCTCCTGGACCAGGCTCCCCTGCTGCAGTTGCAGACGATCGACTATGCCGTCGAACGGCGCTTTGACTGTGGCAAAATCGAGCTCTGCCGCTGCCAGCTGGACCTTGGCCTGAGCCTTCGCCAGCTTTGCCTGAAGCAGTGCGACCTCGTTTTGCGAGACCACCTTGTCGTCGAACAACTTCTTGGTGAAGTTGAATTCCAGTTGTGCGAGTTGTGCTTCAGCCGCTTCGGCATCCAGCTTTGACTGGTAAAGAATTGGCCGGACTTTGAACAACAGGTCACCCTCTTTGACGTGTTGTCCCTCTTTCACCGGGATCGCCTCAAGGTACCCCATTTCTAAGGCACGAACCTTGATGTGCCGCTGCGAATGGATCTGGCAGACATACTGCTGAGTGAGGGTGATTGGCTTAAGCTGAGGGCTTGTGGCCAGGATTTTGTGGGCTTCGTGGTGATGTTCTGGTCGCTGCGAACCGTTCATGACGTATGTCACGAGTTCTAACCCCTTGCTGGACACCATTTCCCAGTTAATGCCCGCTTCCACACCAAGCCCGACGATGCCAGTCACGGCAACTATCAATCGTGACTTATGTCGTATCCATTGAATCAAATCGTTCACCGCTGGTGCTCCGTTTTCATTACGACCTTGCAAGACTTTGTGGTTCAGCACGCCGATTGACGTTGCCGCATCGCGTCTTATGAACCTTGATGCATGTATTTTATGTCGTGTATCGATCTTCGTCCAACGCCTCTCTGGCGTCAGGGGCTGTTTCCTACGAAGAATTCAGGAAATGCAAGTCGTATATCTGTGGCGGACACCCAAGGCTGTAGGCAACGTAAGAAATCGCAAACTCGCAGCCTTCATTTTCGATCGCTGGACGATCGAATCGGAAAGTTTACAACCGCGAAAGCAAGGGACGCGGCATTGTCTTTCGCGCAATTGATGCCAGTGAGTAGCCAGGCTGGGCTGCAATGATCGGCGGCAAGCCTGAATCTTGCTCAAGATTCGTGACCGGAATTTCAATTTCAATCGGCAATTTTTCGGCCAGCATCCTCGCTAATGGAATATGGCGAACACGACGCGATTTACGGCAAGGGACAGCGAATTGCCGCAGCGATCCAGTTTGGAGAGGGCCATGAATGATTCTGCAATTCCCGGATTTCCCCGCGTTCTGCTGATGCGAATTGTCGCGAATCATGGCGAACGAAGGGGTTTGAGTTCAGATCTCCTGATTCTGTCGCCGAAAATATGCGGCCGACAATTGACGACACAGGTGTCGTGTATTACACTGCGTACGTCATTCGTCAGGGACAGTCACTTCGAGTGCTCAGGTCGTGCCTGGCACGCCAGCCTTCAGAATCGTGTGGGAGCAATACGATGTTTCACATTCTCATTTTCACATTGGTTGGCGTCATTGTCGTCTACGCATGTATCGCGTTTCGCGATGATCCGTACAGCATGGATCCCTGGGGGGATTTGCTCAGCCAGCGTGATGCGGGAATGGTGGGTCGAAATCGGCCTGACCGGGTTGGAACGATGCCTCTTTCTCAGCACTCTTCGGGCAGGTCTGTTCGAGACGACAGGGCAAGCGATTCACAGAAGCAGCGTGTTGCCAATTGCGATCAACGGCCATTTGTGAATGTGGCGCTTTAGGTTGCCAGCGGCCTTAACGAATGTTCAAGGCGGTCATTCTTGTTTTCATGGCATAACTGAGGAGCCTGATCGTGAAAGTCGTCAAGCGGATCGAAATTATCACGGGGCCTCAGGAGTTTCGCCAGGTGATCGATGTCCTGGAGGAATCTGGTGTCACTGGCTATGCGGTACTGTCGCAGGTGCTGGGAAAGGGCGACAAAAAGGTCGATTCGTGGGACGTGCTCACGGGCGAAGTTCAAAACCTGATGATCGTTACGACGATTCTTGAAGAGGAACTAGGTCAGTTGGTCGAGTCCCTTCGCCCTGTGCTGAAGCGGTTTGGTGGTTCCTGCCTTGTGTCCGACGCGATGTGGGTCATCCATTGATGACGGGGCAGGCGATGCCAGCGAGCATGCAAAAATCAGCCTATGAAGGTTGTCGTATCTCCCTGACGACAAAGCATGGAAAGCGAGACGCGATCGGGCCAGTGTTTCGTGAGTTATTGGCCGCAGACGTCGTTGAATGTGATTTCGATACCGACACCCTTGGCACATTCTCAGGGGAAGTCGAACGTATTGGCACAGCCCTGGATTGTGTTCAGCGAAAATGCGAAGTCGGCATCAAATGCTTGAATGCACCGTTCGGCCTCGCCAGCGAAGGGAGTTTCGGTCCACATCCATCCGTACCGTTCATTCCATGCGACTACGAACTGCTGTATTTCATCGATTCCACACGAAATCTACGCCTGCATGAATCGATTCTGAGCACCGACACAAACTATCGAATGCAGTCGCTGGGGACATTCGAGGAACTCATCAAATTTGGAACGAGCGCGCGCTTCCCGTCACATGGACTCATCTTGCGTCCCAACGTATGGCAGGACCGTTCCATCATCTTTAAAGGCATTCAGTCAAACGAGGACCTGGCCAAAGCGTTCGAAGAGTCTCAACGAAATTCTTCCGACGGAAGGGTGTGGGTAGAAACGGATATGCGAGCCCACCGGAATCCCACTCGGATGTCGGTCATTAAGGAATTGGCAGTCAAGTTGTGTCGTCGTCTTCTTGCCTCCTGTCCTGTATGTCACGCTCCCGGTTGGGGAATGATTCGGGCAGAGAAGGGCTTACCCTGCGAGTTCTGCAATTGTCCGACCGAAGTGACTTCTTCGGAAATCCACAGCTGTGCTCTCTGCGGGCACAGCAAAAGTACTAAGCGGTCAGATGGGCTGGTATTTGCTTCAGCACGATTCTGTGGGAAATGCAACCCGTGAAGTGCGTCTTGATTTAAAGACAGTTTGTTCGAATGTTTTTGGCCATGGCCGGAAGGGTGAGAATAACGTGAAAACCGTCAGTCAGGAGTTACTTCGTCGAGACGTTCGATTTCTGGGCGACATGCTCGGCGGAGTCATTCGAGATCTGGCCGGCGAAAGCGCCCTGGAACGTGTTGAGACAATCCGCAAGCTGTCGCGGGAACGCAGGGCGGGTGATCTGTCTGCCGAGTCTGAACTGACGCAAGTGATTGGCTCGCTCGACGAATCAGAGACTCGGGTTGTGACGCGCGCCTTCAGCATCTTTTTTGACCTCGCGAATCTTGCCGAGGATCGTCACCGCGTTCGAGTCTTGCGGTCTCGGGAACGCGACCGACATCCTCATCCGCGTTACGAGTCGATTGGGGACGCGATTCTGAGGATGCGCGATGCAGGCATGACTGCCGATGCGGTGCAGGCAGCACTTAATCGTTTGTCGATCGAGCTTGTTTTCACAGCGCATCCCAGCGAAGCCAAACGACGCAGCCACCGATCGAAGATTCGGCGGATGCGGCAGGCTTTGGAAGAACTGGAGCGAGACGATCTGCTGCCACGCGAACGTCGAAAGCTTGAAAACCAGTTACGTACCGAACTGGTCGTGCTCTGGCAAAGCGAGTTTCTGCGTCCTTCCCGCCCGACAGTTCTGCAGGAAGTCCGTCGCGGCTTGTCGATCGCTCCCCGACTCTGGGAAGTTGTTCCCGAAATTTACAGGGACATGCGACGTGCCTTGTCCGAATGCTATCCAGAGACAGAATTTCATCTGCCGCTGTTCTTGAAGTTCGGCTCGTGGATCGGTGGCGACCGGGACGGCCACCCTCATGTGACCAGCGGAGTGACCCGCGAGACGTTGCAGTTGCTGCGTGCCGCCGCAATTGATGCTCACCTGCAGCGTTGTCAGCAACTTGCAGAATTCCTGTCAGTTTCTGAAAACGAAGTCGTTGGTGCCGAGGCGTTGAAGCCACGAATTGCTGCGGCGGTCAGTCGGTGGCCAGCGCTGGAGCAAGCCATTGGATCGATGGCTTCCATGGAGACCTGGCGGCAGTGGCTGACGCTCATTGAATGGCGACTTCAGCAATCTCGGGCCGCGATGATTGGCGACGTCTTGCCGCCGGGAGCCTATCGCGACGGGAGTGAGTTGGAGCAGGATGTCAGGGTGCTGGTCGAAAGCCTGCAGGAAAATCGAGCCAGGAAAATCCTCTGCGAACCGCTGCTGGAATGGCTGGATCTTGTTCGCGTGTTCGGCCTGCATATGACAGGTCTTGATGTGCGGCAGGACGCACGTGTGTATCGTGAGGTCATGACCGAGTTATTCGCGCGACTTCAAATCACGGACGATTTTGCCTCGCTTGCCGAAGATCAGCGACAGGAGCTTTTATCACGGACAATTTCCCGAGCCAGTAACATTCCCCGCGAAGGACTCTCTCCGCAGGCTCTGGAAACTCTTGATCTGTTCCAGCTTCTTCACGACGCCATAGTGGCGTTTGGTCCGAAATGTCTGGGAAGTCACGTCATCAGCATGACCAGTGTCCCCAGCGACATGCTGACCGTCCTCTGGCTGTGGCGCTGGGCACAGGTAGTCGGCAGTCCGTCGGGAGTCGACGTGGCGGCGTTTCCCGAGCAGCTGTCGATTGTTCCACTGTTCGAAAAGATTGATGACCTGAAGTGCGGTCCCGCGACACTCGACGCGATCCTCAATCAACCCCTCTATGCCGCTCATCTGCGTCATCAGGGTTCGCGACAGATCGTCATGATCGGCTATTCCGACAGTACCAAGGACGGCGGTTATCTGGCGGCCTGCTGGGGTTTGTATCGGGCGCAGAGCGAACTGAAAGCTGTTGCCGATCGGCATGGAGTCGATTTGACGTTCTTTCACGGTCGTGGAGGTTCGCTCGGTCGTGGGGGTGGACCTGCGGCACGGGGAATTTTTTCGTTGCCACCCGACGCGCTGGACGGCAGCCTGAGATTGACCGAGCAGGGAGAGGTCCTGGCGGAACGCTACGACGACGATCAGATCGCGTATCGACACCTGGAGCAGGTGACATCTGCCACGCTGCTGGCGAGTGCACTGCCGGTGCGCGCCGCGAAGTCATCCTGGGTCAAAATCATGGAAAGGATTGCTCAGCGATCATTCCAGGTTTATCGAGAACTGGTTGACCAGCCGGGCTTCATCGAATTCTTCGGTGCTGCCACACCGATTGACGAGATCGAAACCCTGAACATCGGATCACGCCCGGCCCGGCGGCGCGGACAGCGGTCGCTGGCTGATTTGCGAGCGATTCCCTGGGTCTTTTCGTGGACGCAAAATCGCTGCCTGATCCCTGCTTGGTACGGATTGGGGACAGTCCTGACGGAGCTGACGGACGAAGAAACGGATGACTGGCAAATCGCGCGCGAGATGTATCGCGAGTGGCCGTTCTTTCAGGCGACGATCGACAACGCCGCACTCGCCCTGGCCAAGGCCGATTCTTTCATTGCCAGCCGCTATGCAGATCTGGTCGAAAGCGGCGACGTACGACGCCGTATTGGAGCGATGATTCTGGAGCAGCGCGACCGGGCTCACGGTGCCATTCTGTCGCTTACGGGTGACATGCACCTGCTCTCAAATTCTCCCTGGCTGCAAGCCTCGATCGATGCTCGCAATCCGTACATCGATCCGTTGAATCTGATTCAGATAGAACTGATCCAGAGACGGCGTCGCCTTGCTGCAGCTGATGGTGAACGAGTCCGGGAACTGCTGAGACTGACGGTGCAGGGGATTGCCGCTGGCATGCGAACGACCGGGTGAATTCGCATCTGCGAATACAGGGCGTTCTCGGATGAAGCTGGCTGCTGGAGCGCATCCCGCTTCAGTGTGGTGTCCCGCGGGCATCAAACGAGAAGAGGAGACCTTCGGTCGCCGGTTTCGGCGGGGTCGGGAGACTACTGCTATCAACGTCTTTCAAGGGCTGGGAAATGCCGTAAAAACCAGGGAAATTCTGTGCTGAAGTGCGTTTAAGATTCACCTCGAAGGACACGAAGAGCACGAAGTTTGAATACGAAGAGCTTTCCAAATGAGCGACGGGTTGCTCCTTCTAGGTTTACGGACAGTTAGAAACGTACTTCATTCCTCTTTCCCTTCGTGCTCTTCGTGACCTTCGTGGTAAAAAGGCCGAACAGTGTTTAACCCATCAGCCGGAACGCGCGAGCGTCCGGTTCGAACCGTGCGATAGCTCCCAGCGGCTGATCGTCTTCATCGTTATGAAACGCGATCAGCAAGAAGTGGAGACCTTCGGTCGTCGGTTTCGGCGGGGTCGGGAGACCCGCGCCGAGCAAACCCATGTTTCGACGCGACACGGAAGTGCGACCCGCACTATTCGTCTGCAGTGTTCAGCAGAACCAGAAGTTCGCCAATCGTTCTGTGCGATTCGATGGGATGACGCAGGGATTGATCGGCGCGGATACTGTATTGGTTCCGGCGACCAACCTTTTCGCGTTCGATGATCTCACCTGCTTCGAGATCCGCGATAATCCGCTGCACGGCACGCTCGGTGATACCGACCTGCAGTGCAACTTCGCGGAGCACGATCGTGGGATTGCGGGCCAGCAGCACCAGCACGTGGGAATGGTTGGTCAGAAATGTCCAATTCTGACCCGTTATTTCTTTTGCCGCTGCGACTGGCGGCACAATCGCGTTTGATCGTGGTGCATCTTTCTTTCCGCCTTTTCGCGCCGGCTTCCTGGAATCGGCAGCGGATCGTTTGGGGGCAGCTTTCATAGCAGCGTCTCGTTGGCTCGCAGAATCTGTACGTGCGAAGTGACAAACCAGAAGCGTAACAACTGACACGCGATATGGAAACAGCGAATTCAATGACGTGATCTGTCATTCACAGGAAAATTAAGATTTTGCAAGAAAGTTGCCGATAATGCATGACGCTCGATTGACGACACAAAAGTCGTGTATTATGATTCGCGTCATGAAGATTGCGTTCGGCTGCCTCGGGTAAAAGGAGATTTCATGAATTGGCTTCCCCCAGGTTTACTGGCCGCTCCCGCGGCGTCCTTGATTGTCCTCGGGCTGATTCCGAGAGGTCGTTCGAATGGAGCCGTAGGCATTTTCGGCCGCTTGACGACACTGCTGTGCGGCCTGATGTTTCTGATGTCGATCGTGGCCGCCGTTCAGGTGACGACTTCCGGGCCAGTAGACTACGTGTTCTTCCGGGCGAATTTGCCGGTTCCCGTCTGTCTGGGGCTGCACATTGATGCGATCGCCGTGGTGATGATGACCCTGATAAGTTTCATCGGGCTGATCATCGCCCGGTTTTCCGTGCGGTATCTGCTCGGCGACCCGCACCAGGAACGGTTCTTCCGCTGGATGTCCGCCACAGTCGGGGCATCGTTGCTGCTGGTGATGTCCTGCAACCTGGTGATGTTCACTGCCGCGTGGATGTTCACCAGCTACGGGTTACATCAGCTTCTGACTCTCTACCCCGAACGGACCTGGGCCATCTGGGCGGCTCGCAAGAAGTTTCTCATCAGCCGCCTGGGGGATGTGATGTTGATCGGGGCACTGATCCTGACGTACCGCTGCTTCGGCACGACGGAATACACAGAAATTTTTGCGGCTGCCGACACGATTCACAACGGGGAAGCGTCGGGCAGTTTCTCAACGGCCTTGATCGGTTTGTTATTCGTGCTGGGAGCGATGACCAAGTCGGCTCAGTTCCCATTCCACAGCTGGCTGCCCGACACCATGGAGACTCCAACACCGGTTTCAGCCCTGATGCATGCCGGCGTCATCAATGCGGGCGGGTTCCTGGTAATTCGACTCAGTCCACTGGTTTCTCTCTCGCCGATCGCCCTGGATCTGCTGGCGCTAATTGGTGCCATGACAGCACTGCTCGGCAGCGTCGTGATGCTGACGCAGACCAGTATCAAGCGATCGCTGGCCTACTCGACCATCGCCCAGATGGGATTCATGATGCTTCAGTGTGGGTTAGGGGCGTTCTCTGCGGCACTGCTGCACATCGTGGCGCACTCGGCCTACAAGGCGCACGCGTTCCTGAGTTGCGGCAGTGTTCTGGATAACGCAGCGCGGATGAAGGTTCCTGCGAAACCGATGTCCCTGCCGGGGCGCATTGCCCCGGCCTTGTTGATCGCTGTCCCGCTTGCCTTCGGACTGGTCTACGCAGCGTTTCAGGTGGTTGGAGTCGACGTCAGCAACAAGCCCGGGGGGCTTGTTCTGACGCTGATCATGACCCTCGCCCTATCGCAACTGATCTGGAACAGTCTGGCGGTCGGCCACGTCGGATTGTGCCTGGGAAGTATCTTCCGCGCGTTAGTCGTCGTCGTGACGTACTCGGTCGCTTACCTCGGGATTGACCGACTCGTCGCGAGTTCCACTTCACATCACACCGTGGTCCCTTCAGTCCTTGATGTTGCCGTGTTTGCAGTGGTGTCGATCGGATTTGTCGGTGTCTTCGCCCTGCAGATCCTGTCAGGGTCACTCACCAAACCCCAGTGGTTCAAGCGTCTGTATGTCCACGCCATGAACGGGTTCTACTTTGATATCCCCGCGCGGCGGCTGACCGCGTGGTTCTACGGCCAGGCCGCACCCGTTCAATAGCGTCTTCTGATTTCGATTCCACCATCAATCTCAGAGTCTGGAAAAAATCATGACCAAGATCTCAAAAGCGATACATCCTCTCAAAAAAGGTACTGTTGTGAACGAAGTGGCTCCCGCGAGTGATTCGGCCGAAATGCTGCTGACTCAGGCCCTAAGCGATGTCCATACGATTGTCGCCCCGTTGTGGCCGCTCGCAGATTACGTTGCTGTGAATCCCTGCGTCGGGCTGATCGATCGGCCGTTTCTCGGCGCGTATCAGATGTTGACGAACGTCCGCAACTGCGATCTGCTGATGCCGCGAGAATACTTCCAGGCGCTGTTTGCTACGGGACGACTGACGACTCAGGACGTCGCCGCCGCACACGCTCAGTGTGCCATCGAGTATCCGAAGTGGTATGCGAGCATGAGCCTCTCCGAGTTGACGGAATGGCTGACCGAATCGGGGCGAACCTCATCTTCGATGGAAGTCCGCTTCCGAACGGTTGCCGAGGCGGTGGATCAGCAGCAGGGGAGCACGTGGTCGAGTCACATTGTCAACGACATCACTCGTCATTGTGCAGCACATTACGATGAAGGCCAGGCGACCTGGAGCAGTCCCTGGAAAGAATCCACGCTGTACACCGCCTGGCGCGAAGCCGCACAGCTCAGTCGTCGAATGGACATGCTGGGACTGAAGGGATTCCGCGAGTTTGTCGCCACGCTGCCCGCAGATCCGCGTCAGGCTGTGGAAAAAATGCTGGCCGCGCTGGAAGTGCCGCCATCGCACTGGCGACAGTTTCTGCTCTGCGAATCGTTCTCGGTCGCCGGATGGGCATCGTACGTTCGGTATCGAGTCCGGGAGGCCGAGGTGAAAGGGGAGCAGGATGATGACCTGATCGGCCTGCTCGCAATTCGACTGGCCTACGACGTCGCCGTATCGAGAATACCAGGGGGTTCCTGGCCATTACCGTTGTGGCCTGCCGATGCAGACCTCGACCATGGAATTGCGGTCCCACCTGTCCCCGCCACGGATGTTCTGGCCCGGTACGTCCTTCAAGTCGCGACCGAGCAACTCTATCGCCGGGACCTGCTCGCGCAACTCGGTTCTTGCACGAAAGAGTCTCAAGCGGCGACACGCAAAAGTCTGCAGATGGTCTTCTGCATTGATGTCCGGTCCGAAGTCATGCGGCGCAACCTCGAAACGGTCGATGATTCCATCGAAACGTTCGGCTTCGCTGGATTCTTCGGAATGCCGATGGAATATGTACCGATGGGCTTCTCAAGCGGAACCCCGCAACTCCCCGTGCTCCTGCAACCGAGCTTCCATGTCCACGAAAAGCTGCGAAGCGTCGACGATTCCGCTGAGCGTGATGTGACACAGAAGCGGATCGCAGTCAGGCAAAGCCGCAAATTGTGGAAGTCCTTCCAAAGCTCCGCAACGTCGTGCTTCTCGTTCGTAGAATCACTGGGATTGCCGTATCTCGGCAAGCTCCTGACCGACTCGCTGCATTGGACAAAGCCAGCCAGTTCTGCCGACTCAGACGGCCTGACAGAGAGTCTGGTTCCGCGTCTGGGGCCAGACATTCATGCCCCAGAGAACTGCGGTCTGGATGCCAAGCGGAAAATCGATCTGGCAGAAGGGATGCTGCGGAACCTGGGTCTGGTAGATGGATTCGCCCGCATCGTCGTCCTGTGCGGTCACGCGTCCGATGTCACCAACAATCCCTATCGAGCGGCACTGGATTGTGGTGCCTGCGGAGGTCACTCGGGCGAACCCAACGCTCGCGTGGCGGCCGCGCTGCTGAACGATGTGAATGTGCGAATCGGCCTGGCTGCCCGACGGATCGACATTCCGAACGACACCTGGTTCCTTGCGGCTGTCCACAATACGACAACGGATGAAATCAGTCTCTGCGACAGTCACCTGGTCCTCGATTCACATCGTGTGGAACTGAGTCAGATTGAGCAGTGGCTTGAGATTGCGGGCCGATTAAGTCGTGAGGAACGATGCCAACGACTTGGATCGCCCGATGTCGAGGATGTGATTCGAAGAAGTCGAGACTGGGCCGAAGTCCGTCCGGAATGGGGCTTGGCCGGGAACGCCGCATTCATCGTCGCTCCCCGGTCACGTACTCTCGGCCTGAAGCTCGATGGGCGAACCTTCATGCACAGCTACGATTACCGGCTGGACCCGGAACTCAAGGTCCTCGAATTGATCATGACCGCGCCGATGGTCGTCACGAACTGGATCAACTTGCAGTACTATGTCTCGTCCGTCGATCCGGTCGCATTCGGCAGCGGAAACAAAGTGATCCACAACGTGGTCGGTCAGTTTGGCGTACTGCTGGGCAACGGAGGCGACCTGATGACCGGCCTCCCCTGGCAGTCCGTGCATGACGGCAGCAAGCTTCAACACGAACCGCTACGCCTGCTCGTCGTGATCGACGCACCGCGGTCTTCGATCCAGAAGATCATCGAACGACATTCGATGGTCCGAAACCTGGTCACAAACGGCTGGGTTTCGCTGGTAGCATGGGAGGAAAGCGAGTTCTATCACTGGACCGCCCAGGAGACGTGGGAACCCGGGCGGTTGTAGCGTCGGGTTCTCGACCCGGCGATAGCGGTTCCTCTCGAAGGAGAGTAAAGGGGAGCCATGACCCAGTCGCTATTCTGGCCGCGGTACTGGTTACCGCGGCCAGAATCATTTCATGAAGACGAAAGGAAAAGGGGACAGGTCGGACAGGTCTCGCGAATGGTCGCCTTCGTCAATATTGGACCTGTCCCCTTTTCCTGTCCCTCCGGCGCGAAAACGATTCAATGCCTTTTCCCGGGTGGCCTAAGTTGGTTGGCCGCGGCATCAACCGATGCTTCGGGTTCGAATCGCCTGAGATCTGTATTCCGGCGCTGTTGACCCACTTCTCGTTAGCTTTCCTCGCAGATTGCGATTCCATCGATCAAGTCCTATTCTGGATGGTTCGTATGATTGTCACAGCCTGACCTACGGGACTGGATGTTTCGCAAGCTCGTCACAGTGTTTGCTGGATGCTTGACCGAAGAGGTTGTTTCAGGAAGATCCGATGTCTGATCAAATTCTCGTGAGACTGAGCCGGGCGATGGCGTTGTGCAGCATCGCGCTGATGGGCTTCTCGGTGGCACAGCGGGGGCAGGCGGCGGATGCGCTCGATACTCGTACTGGTGCGTGGCGGATGACTGGCGTGCTGGCGGCACCTGAGGCTGTGCAGGCTGCTGCTGCCGACGGCCCGTTTGTCTATGCGATCTCCAGTACTCACGTCGCCAAGTATGACCGCAAGTCGGGTCAACGGATTGCAGTCAGTCAGGGTGAGGCTCAGCACCTGAACAGCGGCTTCTTCTGGAAAGGGCGGCTGTATTGTGCGCATTCAAACTATCCGAAGCAGCCGGAACAGAGTCAGGTGAAGGTGCTGGATGTCGAGTCGATGCAGTTGACGACGTTTCACGACTTCCA
The DNA here is from genome assembly GCA_964609845.1 of uncultured Planctomycetaceae bacterium. Lineage (GTDB taxonomy): Bacteria > Planctomycetota > Planctomycetia > Planctomycetales > Planctomycetaceae > Schlesneria. The sequence goes on from CAZSTW010000104.1 coordinate 22,292, forward strand.
GGACTTCGGCGGAAGCCTGACATGGGTGATCCGGTCGGGGGAACACTGGTGGTGTAATTTCGCTCATTACGGCGACGCGAACCACAAGACGTTCCTCGTTAAATTCGACAACGACTGGAGGGAACTCGCACGCTGGAGTTATCCCGATTCGATTATCCGGCAACTGGGCCGCTACAGCTTGTCAGGCGGTATCTGGCGTGACGGCGAATTGCTGGTCACCGGCCACGATGACCCTGTGCTGCTGCGGCTGGCGTTGCCCGAACAGGGAAGCGTGCTGGTCGACAAGGGGCGGCAGCCCGCTCCGTTCACCGGCCAGGGGATTGCCGAAGATCCAGTAACCGGGGGACTGGTGGGGATCAACCGCGGTAAGCAGCAGGTGGTCTTCGCGGCTGATCCAAACTGGCGACTGCGGTTGCTGACGTACAACATCCATCACGGCGAAGGGGTCGATGGCAAGCTGGACCTGGAACGGATTGCCCGTGTCATTCGATCGGTCGAACCAGACATCGTCGCGTTGCAGGAAGTTGATCGCAAAGTGAAACGGACGAAATCCGTGGACCAGCCCGACGAGTTATCTCGACTGACACAAATGCACGTCGTTTTTGGTGACAACATCCCACTTCAAGGAGGTCACTACGGGAACGCGGTGCTGACGCGATTTCTGATCCGCACCAGCCGGAATCATCGCTTGCCGCGGTTTGATGAAGGCGAACAACGCGGAGTCCTTGAGGTTGAACTGGATTGGCCTGCATCGTCTCCGGGCCGTTCCAACGTGCGCGTACTGGCCACACACCTGGATCATCGCCCCTTCGAGCGTGAACGAGTCGCCTCGGCCCGGGTCATGAACGAACTGATTCAGACGAATCCGTTGCAACCCGCATTGCTGATGGGAGACCTGAACGCTGTTCCTGACAGCGTTCCGCTGAAGGAACTTCAGTCGAATTGGACTCGCGCAAATGACCAACCCGTGCCGACGATCCCCGTGGAAAAGCCAAAAGACCAGATCGACTACATCCTGGTCCGGCCGGCAAATCGATGGAAAGTGGTCGAAACCAGGGCGCTTGATGAAGCGGTTGCTTCAGATCACCGTGCCTTCCTGACGGTTGTGGAATTGGTGAGTGTGGATAACGGCAGGTAATCGCGGGTAACGATCTTCGTAGCTGAATTCGTGAGAATTCAGAGTTTTTCAA
>CAZSTW010000105.1:0-23453 GCA_964609845.1 uncultured Planctomycetaceae bacterium
CTCCACGCGAAGACCGGGCCTTCCTTCGCAAAGCCTCAGTCCAGCCTCAGTCCAGTCCAGTCCCGGCCACCCGACGACTTTCACCACGCGCTGCTAGTGCGTGTCGCACTTCCGCGTCGCGTCGAAACATGGGTTAGACGCTGTCGTTTGATGCCCGCGGGAGGCCACACCTAAATGCAACGAAATGCAACGGGTTCTACTTTGGAAGAACCGAACTACCTGCTGTGTCCGAGCCGACCTGCCGTTGCGCGAATTCGTGGATGAAATGCGATGCAACCCCTTCGGGGTAGAAGATCAACGGCCTCATTCCCAGGGCAGCGAGCTGCGGTCGCAACCCTGGGCTATAAGACGTAACTCCGTTGGTAGAGACAACAGAAGCATCAAGTGAAGAGCGCAGTCACCGGTTTGCCGTCGTGGGCGACCTTGAAGGGGCGGCCGGATTTCGAGAAGAACTCCTTGTCCAATGGCAATCCCAGGGCGTGCCCGATCGTGGCGTTGAAGTCGGCGATTGTGACATCGTCCTCTTCGGCACTGAAACCATCTTTGTCAGATTTGCCATAGAAGCGGCCTCCCTTGATGCCGCCTCCTGCCATGAAGGCCGAGAATGCTCCCGGATGGTGATCACGGCCAGCGTTCTGATTGATGCGCGGCGTTCGACCAAACTCGGTCGCCATGACCACCAGTGTCTTTTGCAGCAGTCCTTTGGCTTTCAGGTCAGAGATCAGGACCGAGGCTGCACGGTCCAGGATTCCAGAGACTCGTGGCAGCTTGTCTGTCTGGTAAATGTCGGTGTGCATATCCCAGCCACCCAGGCCGATTTCGATGAAGCGGACGTTATGTTCCACCAGTCGACGAGCCAGCAGGCATCCCTGTCCGAACTGATCCCGACCGTACTTGTCACGAACCTCGGCCTTCTCCTGGTTCAGGTCGAACGCTTTCAATTCTTCACTGTGCACAAGTTGATTGGCCTGGCGATAAAACTCGCTGTACGCATCGACCTGCTTCTGCGGATATTTCTTGCGGAATCCTTCGTCGAACTTGTCGATCAGTTCCATCCGCTTTTCGAAGGAAGCGTCCGTCAGATACTTCGGTGTCACCGTGTTCTGCAGACCCGAATTGGGGTCGCCAATCGGAACAGGAGTAAACGCGGGTTCCAGGAAGCCAGCTCCCGGATGCCGGGCTTCGCCACCAATCAAGACATTGTCAGGCAGCGTTCGATTGAGTCGACCGTTGATCTTGAGAGCCCACGCTCCCATTCCCGGGTGACGGATCGAGGCAATTTCCTTGTAGCTCGTTCGCAGCAGATAACGCCCTCCTTCGTGATCTCCTGTTTCGGTGTGCAGCGATCGAATGACAGCCATGTCACCCGCCAGTTTGGCGAGTTCCGGCAATGTCTGACCAAACTGCATTCCAGGGACACTGGTGGAGATCCCCTTGGTCTCGCCTTGCGTTTCGCGACCGGGTTTCAGGTCGAAGGTATCCAGGTGCGTCATCGCGCCGTTCATGTACAGGAAGATGACGTGCTTGGCGGTCCCTCCGGGGGAATTGGCCTTGGCCGCTGCTGAGGACTTCTTGGCCTCGTTCTTTTTCTTGTCTTCTTTTTCATCGGCTCCGAATGCCAGAGCACCCGGCAGGACGGTCACACCGAGCATTGTTCGCGCGGCGTATTCCAGCAGCGAGCGACGATTCATTGCATCCAGCGACTTCAGTTGAGAAAACATGGCAACAACCTTTGGGATCTCGAAACGCAATCAGCCAGCGAGTCGTATGAAAAAGATTCGTTATTGAACGAAGAGGAATTCGCGGGTATTGACCAGGGCCCAGATCACGTTTCCATAACCTGCGTCACCGTGGGCTTTAATTTCTGCCAGCGCCACCTGCCGCTCAGAACTGGTCGGACGTCGGGACAGGATGCTCTGGAAAATGACTTCGATGCGTGCTTCTGGTGACTTCTCGGCCGTGACGTTCTTGTACATCAGCGACTCTTTCTCCAGCAGCATATGTGTGATCGGCCCGTTAAACATCTGCAGGACCTGAGGGACCGATCCATCTTCTGTCGAGACTTCAATCGCTTCGCGATCCGACTGGCCAAACTGCCTGAGAAAGTGGCCGGGCGGCTGTGGAGAAGGAAGTTCCGAGGCCCGGACCAGCAACTGTCCCTTGTAGCTGTAGGGCTTGTTCCGAGCGTCGCGCGCCTTCTTGATATCCGATGAGGCCAGTTCCTGGTTGTGCTCGTAAATCATCGAAGCAGTCGCCTTCGAAAGATCGATGTTGAGCAGCTTGGCTTCAACGCGGGCAGGTTCTTTCTGGTATTCGTCTGGCTTGGTCACCGCGAGTGTGATGAAGCTGTCCCAGACCTGTTCGGCCGTCATCCGGCGAAGCAAGGGACCGGGAAAGTGATATTCATCACCCGGAGTGACTTCGGCCGTCGTGGCCTCGCGCTGATAGGCCTTGGAATTACAGACGATTCGCAGGTATTCCTTCAGGTCGAATTTCACGCGGATCATTTCTGCTGTGAGGAAATCCATCAACTCGGGATTCTCTGGCTTGCTGTCATCCTTCATGTCGTCGACCGGTTCGATCAGACCTGCGCCGAAGGATCGCTTCCAGAGGCGATTGGCAATTGTCTTTGCAAATCTGGGGTTCTCAGGTGAAGTCATCCACTTGGCGAAAGCGACGCGCGGTGATTCTCCTTTTTCAATCTTGGCTGGAGGGCCAAAGATTGTCTTCGGCGTCACCTGCTGTTTCGGTTTGCCATCCTCGTACTGGTAGTCATGTGGCAGCACCAGTTTCGAACCATTGTCATAAACTTCGAACAGATTGCTGATCAGGAACTTGTTGTATTTGCCACCCCCGTCAAACTTCTCGTCGATCTTCTTCATGTCTTCGCGAAGCTTATTGACAACATTTCCGCCACCAAACTTCTTGTCGCCGGCTCCACGACGAGTAGCGGTTCCGAACGTGAACGCGGCCATTTCGTAGAACTCTTTTTGAGTCCACCTGTCGAAGGGATGATTGTGGCATTGTGCACATCCAATCTGCGTTCCCAGGAAAACGCGGACGGTGTTGTTCATGGCGTCCAATGGCATCCCTGAATCGCGGAGGATGTATCCAGACGCGGGCGCGTCCCAGATCTTTCCCTCGGCCGTCAGCATTTCATAAACGAACTGATCGTACGGTTTGTTGGTTTCCAGCGATTCCTTGACCCATTCGCAATAGGGCCGACCCGGAACATTGTTCGTAAGCTGCCCGTCTTTCAGTCGCAGGATGTCAGCCCAGTAGTTGTAGAAGTTGCTGGAATACGCCTGGTTGCTGAGCAGTACGTCGATCAGCTTGGCCTTCTTTTCTGAATCACTGCTGCTGACAAACAGGCGAACTTGCTTAAACGTCGGAATCGTTCCGGCGAGATCCAGATAAACTCGGCGTACGAACTGTTCGTCGCTGGCGATCGGGTTCGGGGTGACTTTGAATTTCTTGTAATTCGCGTCCATCAGGCCATCGATCTTTGCGGCCGAAGCGAGTGCACTGGATCGTGTGGCCGGATTGACGGCCGTAATGCGAATCTTTCGTTCAGGAATGTGAACAGGGGGCTCGGGCTTTTTCGGCGGCGCTTTTTTGGCCCCTTGAGCCCAAACCGAGGGCAGGTCTGAGCCCATCAGACCCCAGGCGGCAATCGCGACCAGGCCAAGCATCAGAAAACACGAGAACCGCGAAACGCGAAGAACGGCAAAACGGTCACGAGATCGAGTCACGGTAGACTTTCCTGGCGAACTCTTGAAATGGCTTTTCGGGTCGGCACCAGCGAACTTTCCGGAAATGACCGGTGCCGATCTGCAAATTGTAACCCCAAAAACTGGAAAAGCGACCTGTGAGAATAGGTGTCTGGCTGAAGATTTCGTTGGAGTTGCGGGATTTCAATCGATGTTCCGACGAAAAAACCCACCGAGATGATCTCGGTGGGCCTGTGGATGTCTCCTGAGAAGCGGCTTCTCCACTACTTTTTTCGGTACGGGTCCGTGCGTCTGCCGCCCCCAGCGAAACGATCAACCAAACGTCTCATCGTCAATTTCACGAAAGTCAGACTTTGGCAGAACGATGGGGGCAGAACGATGAAGAATCTTGATTTGGAGATCTTTGATCGTCCTGCCCTCCATCGTCCTGCCCTTCTGAAATGGATTTGACAGACCCGCGACGCTACGGCCCCGCGCTACTACGGAGGGTCCATCATCCTGGAGCCCTTACCGCGAAGTGCGGAACGGTCCAGCGGGCAGTCCTTCGGCATTCATCAGGTTCGGCTCTGCCAGTTCATTCCAGCCGAATCGAACGGCGGCGGGTTCGGCAATCTTGTCGCTGGAAACGACGACGCTGTTGCCATCGATGACAGCGGTCGCTTCGACGAAATCCCCTTCCTTGCCTGCGATCGTGAACCACGAAAGCGGCTTGTCATCACGTGCCTTCAGGCCCCCGCCGACATGGTCAAATTCGATGCGGATCTTGTTGCCTTCGACCTTCATCGACTTGTACAGCGGGCCTGAGTAGACCAGTCCGGTCTTGCCATACGTTTTCGCCAGCGCCCAAAGTGCCAGTCGCTTGCCGACATCCTGCTTGTTCCGGGGGTGAATGTCGTTCAGGTTTGTGATGTCGGTTGTGACAGCCATCCCGGTGTTTTTCATCGCCAGGACCTTGGTCTGTGCTTCCCAGACTTGTGGCAACAGGTTCTGGGCATCAACTGCCGGTGGCTTGACGTACTTGTACGGAGCGAGTTGAACGTAGAGGAATGGGAAATCTCCCTGATTCCAGACAGAGCGCCAGCCATTGATCAGGGCATGCATCCGCTGTTCATAGCCGACACCCTGCCCGCGATTCGATTCACCCTGGTACCAGATCGCGCCACGAATTCCGAAGGGAACGATCGCGTGCACCATGCCGTTGTACAGGTGCGACGGACCACCGGCCCCCGCTTTGACACCCTCCGGCTTCGCCTGCTGAGCGGCAACTTGTGCAGCCAGCGGCTTCAGGGATTCCACCGATTCGAAACCGGCGATGGGTGTCCAGGGTTCAATGGCGGTTCCACCCCACGAAGTGTTGATCAGGCCGACCGGCACGTTCAGATCCTTGTGCAGTTCACGGCCGAAGAAGTAGGCGACGGCCGAGAAGTTCCCGATCGTTTCCGGAGAACACTGCGACCATTCGCGATCCAGGACAACCTCGTCCTGTGGTGTGACCGCTGGTACCTTTCGAACGTGAAACAGACGAATGTTGGGATACTTCGCAGCAGCGATCTCTTCCTTGGGGTTGTTGGAATTCGAAACGGACCATTCCATGTTCGACTGGCCCGAGGCGACCCAGACTTCACCAATCAGGACATCCGTCAGCTTGATCTCGTTCTTCCCTTTGACGACCAGTTCGTAAGGGCCCCCGGCGGTCATTTCTTTCAGCTTGACGGACCATTTTCCCTTGGCATCTGCCGTTGCTGTTGCCGTGTTGTCTCCGATCGAGACCGTCACGACTTCGCCCGGTTCCGCAGTTCCCCACAGGGGAATTGGCAGCTTCTGCTGCAATACCATGTGGTCGGCAATCACCTTTGGCAGCTTGACGTCTGCGTGTGCTGCTCCGCAGAGACTTCCTGCGACCACCATCCCGGCGATCACGTTCCAGAATCCGATTCGACTCATGCTGGCTCCTCAATGGAAATTCTCGAACCGCCGGAATTGGCGGTGATTCGGTGTCCATTCGTAAAGGAGTCGGCGAGCAGAGTCAACTCGCCGGAAAATCCCGATGTGCGATGGATCGATTAATTTTCAACTTGTAAGATACCAAGTTCCCTATTCTGTCTGAATGAGATTCTTGAGGTAACATCTCATGCCGATCACGGTCATCTGTGACGAATGCTCTGAATCACATCGTGTCCGGGAGGATGCTGTTGGCAAGCGATTCAAGTGCAAAGGATGCGGCAAAGGACTGACGATTGATGCTCCGAGGAAAAAACGTGCCGCCTCTGACGAAGAGGACTACGAAGATTACGACGATGATGATGATGAGATCGAAGACTACGATGAAGCGCAACCTGTTCGACGTCGTGCTGCGGGAAAATCAAAGGCAAGATCCAGCAGCCGTTCCAGACGATCAAAATCGCGCCCGATTCACAAGACGCTGATTGTTCCGGGATTGCGCCTGGTGGCAGCTGGATTTGGTCTGCTGGTGTTGTATTTCGTTTGTGTCGCGATATTCCCGGGGTTGGTTCGAGCACAAATCCTCAGCCCCATCAGCTTGATGAATTACATCAGGGGAATGGTCGTTCTGATGCTTTGCTCCAGTCTCGCCACAGCCATCGGTAAAGTGCTGTGTGTTTCAGCCCCGCCGCAGATGTCGGGAAAGCCGTTTATTTACCTTGCTGCAGGTGCAGACGTCGCATCGATTTGCGTGAGCCTTGGTTCCTTCTTCGTCACAATCCCGCCGTTTCTCTCCAGATCAGTCGGGTTGGTTTCAGTTGTCGGAATGTTCTGTTTCGTCTTGTTTCTGAGGGAACTGGGGCGGTTTCAAGGTGACGACAGTATTACGGACCGAGCCACACATTTGCTGAACCTGTGCGGGGTTCAGATTGCAATCATGCTGTTCATCATCGTGGGATATTTCGTCAGTTTCATTTCCGCGTGGACCTGGGTCGTTCTTTCGATGATCTTTGGCATCGTCGCTATCATTTTGGGATTCGTCTGCGTTGTGATCTATGCGATGTTGCTGAGTGCATGCCTCGACTCGGTCTCGTGACATCGATCAGTGTGCGTACGATGGCGTGTGCCATCGTACTGAAGATCTTCGTTGTGGGGACCTTAACAGCGTTGCCGACTCAGAGTGCCGACTATTTCTGAAGCTCTGCGCGATAGTATTCGACCGTTCGCTGCAAACCTGTCTTCAGATCGATCGTTGGCGACCATCCGAGCAGTGATTTAGCCTTGGTGATGTCGGGGCAGCGTTGCTTGGGGTCATCCTGGGGCAATGGAACAAACGTGATCGTCGATCTGGATTCCGGGATCGCCCGCAGCACTTCTTCGGCGAGCTGCAACATCGTGTACTCACCCGGATTCCCGATGTTCACCGGTCCCGTTTCGTGGTCCTGATCCATTAGCGCCATCATCCCGCGCAGCAGGTCATCGACGTAACAGAACGAACGAGTCTGCTTGCCGTCTCCATAGATGGTCAGAGGTTCGCCACGCAGGGCCTGCGTAATGAAATTGGAAATCACCCGGCCATCGTTGGGATCCATCCGCGGGCCATAGGTATTGAAGATCCGGATAATCCGGACCTGCAATTGATGTTCGTGGTGATAATTGATGCAGAGCGATTCGGCGACGCGTTTCCCTTCGTCGTAACAACTGCGTGGCCCCAGAGGGTTCACGTTACCCCAGTAGTCTTCCCGTTGCGGATGGACAGTCGGATCGCCGTACACCTCGGATGTGGAGGCGTGCAGGATACGAGCCCGGCAGCGTTTGGCGAGTCCGAGAACATTGACCACGCCGACGGTTGAAGTCTTGATGGTCTTGATCGGGTTGAACTGGTACGCGACCGGTGATGCAGGGCATGCCAGATTGTAGATCTGGTCCGCTTCGATAAAGATCGGATGCACGATGTCATGCCGGATCAGCTCAAAGCGCGGATTCGCGAGCAGATGTGCCACATTCTGTTTGCGGCCCGTGAAAAAATTATCGAGGCAGATCACGTTGTCGCCGCGTTCGAGCAGACGCTCACACAAGTGACTGCCCAGAAATCCGGCTCCGCCAGTGACGAGAATCGATCGCATGAATCAAACCTTGTGATAGTCCCGGTACCATTCCACAAATCGTCGAATGCCGACTTCGATCGGCGTACTTGGTCGAAATCCGACGTCGCGCATCAGGTCATCAACATCCGCATACGTTGCCGGGACATCGCCCGGCTGCATGGGAAGATAGTTTTTAACCGCTTCCACTCCCAATGTCTGCTCCAGCGTGCGGATCATGTGCATCAGTTCCACCGGCTGGTTGTTACCGATGTTGTAGACTCGATAAGGTGCGCGACTGGTGGCCGGATCAGGGTGGGCTCCCGTCCAGGCATCGTTTCCGGTGGGGATATGATCCGCAACCCGGACAACGCCCTGCACGATGTCGTCAATGTATGTGAAATCGCGACGCATCTGCCCGTTGTTGAAGACGTCGATCGGCTGACCATCGAGGATGGCTTTGGTAAAGAGCCACATCGCCATGTCGGGCCGTCCCCACGGACCATACACCGTGAAGAACCTCAACCCCGTTGTGGGCAGGCGATACAGATGGCTGTACGTATGCGCCATCAGCTCATTCGCTTTCTTGGTTGCAGCATACAAGCTGAGAGGATGATCGACGTTGTGATGAATCGAAAACGGCATGGTGGTGTTTGCGCCGTAGACGGAACTCGACGACGCGTAGACCAGGTGCTTGACACCGTGATGACGGCAGGCTTCCAGGATGTTGACGAAGCCGACCAGGTTGCTTTCGACGTAGACATGAGGGTTGGTCAGCGAATAGCGAACACCAGCCTGAGCGGCCAGGTTAATCACGACGTCAAATCGCTCATCGGCGCAAAGTTGAGTCAGTCGGTCGCGGTCTGCCAGGTCACACTGCTCGAATCGAAAGCCGGTCCGTCCCGTCAGACGAGCCAGTCGGTCATGTTTCAATTGCACCGTGTAGTACGGGTTCAGGTTATCGAGCCCGACGACTTCATCGCCGCGCTGCAGCAACAGCGTGCTGACATTCATTCCAATAAATCCGGCCGCGCCGGTGACGAGATACTTCATCCGATCCGTTCTCCGTCAGAAAATTGGCGATCCCGTTGAATTTTCACCCTGAAAGAAGGCATCGCTTCGGTCGGGTGAGTTCCATGATTCACGGCGTCCGCCGCGATGCGGATCATTGACGATTTCTTTCAGCAAACCAAGAGATCTTCGCAATGAGTCACAAGTCATTTGCGGGCATGCAGTTATTCGCCGATCAAGGGTAATGGGCGGGTGTTCCTTCGTGTGAAGACGTGACATGGAACGGGTATTCGCCGACCAGTTTCGCTGAAAATCGATTTACGAGAGGTTGGACTGCTCCAGCCTGAAAGATCCCATACAGGAATGATTGCAGACCTGGAACGGACTTACGGTGCTTCTTTCTCGAACGATCGCGCGTCTTCTGCGTATTGGCGATCAAGGTCCTCAAAATCGACTCCCGTCAACTTATCAAGTCCTGCGGCATGGTCGCGAACTTTGGCATTCGGGCTGTACAGTTGCGTCAGATGAGTGATCAGCGATTCCCGATAGCGACCGCCATCATATTCCATGAAGAACCGGGCCAGGCCGGAAGCCTGAGTATAGTTTTTGGCAACATCGGGCGAATGCTGGAATTCATGCATCCCGATTTGCGAGAACTCACGCAGGGGTACGTAGTAGTTCTTCTGCAGAAGATTGGTTCGGGCACCGGCAAACCGGATGTAATTCGGGTCACCAAGTCGAAAGGTGCCATCCGTCCGCTGAAACGATTCCATGTAGCAGGCAATTCCCTCAATGATCCAGAAGTGAGCGAGTTCGCCAACGTGCCCCTTCAGGTTCTGATTCTCGAAAAAGAGTTGATGAGTTCCCTCATGGAATAATGTTGCTTCGTTGTTGTTGTCGGGATCTTCGTAGAAATGGGCGGTACGACCAACAGTCATGTAGATGCCGTTGGTGATTTCGATCTTCGGAAAGTTCTTCTTCAGCGTATCAATGTATTCACTGCGATCACGGTAGTAGTGGACAAGATAGGGCCTGGCATTGACGGCACGGGCGGTCCCATCAAACATTTTCAGCATGTTTTCACGGCTGTTGAAGAAGCTCGCAAACGTCTCGTAGAAGAACTCGTGGAAGTCTTCCATCGCACGGCCCAGTTCGACTCCACGTTCCAGGCTGACATTCGTCCGGATCAGATAGTGGTCGGTACGGACTTCCCATGCGTCGGCAAAGTTGCGGCGCAGTTCTCGTTCCTTGGCGGCTGAAACCCATTTCCCTTTGAAGTTTCGCTCGCCATCGGCATAACGCTGCAAATGGCCCTTGGGGAGCCATCCAAACTGTTCATGCCAGACATTCCCCTGCTTGATCTGATTCGCAGCGAACGGAGTGACCCATTCATTCCCCTGCCGAACATAGCCCAGAATCTTGCGGGCGTTGGGATGATCAGGATCATGAGTCGCTGTTTCGCGAATCAGGCTGAAAGCGTACGTCGGATAGCCATCATTGAGCGCGCGGCGTGAGAGCATGTAGAGTTCGCGTGCGTAGTCCTTCTCCAGGGTGCGCAGCTGGACCCTCCAGAATCGTTCACCCTCGGCCAGGTTGTTGGGAATTTCGGGCATCACCTCTCTGGGTAATGCCTTGAGTTTGTGCGACTCCATTTCAGGTACGATGATTCGCTCGCGAACCTCCCTTGCCCCTTCATCCAGCCCGCGTCCGTCGCAAGTCGTGGCCAGTTCCTCGAGCTTTTCCGAAAATTTGCGGTAGAGCTGGCGATGGTTGTCCTGATGAATCGTCAACAGATCTCGCTGACGAGGCTGCGCTTCGACACGTCCTGTCGTAAAAGTTGCGATGCAACAGGCGACAAGAATCGCCGCGCCGCGCATCTGGATCTGACCAATCATTGCCAACGCTCCGCAGATGGAACTTGCTGTTACAGCTTACCGACCCGCAGGTTTTCCTCAGCAACCGACGGGACGTGCCGATGTACACCCGTTGTCATTTGAAGACACCAGGAACCGGTCCGCAGCATTCTAGGCGAGGTTGGAGAACGGGGATAGATGTGATCACGCGCTGGAGCAGTCCGCCAGCACTCGTTACGCTGTTATCAGGTTGCTCATGTCTACACCTTGTGCTCGGGAGATTCTGCGATGACCACAACAACCGTTGCTGCTCCGAAAATCCGTCAGACCAATCTGCTGATTGGCGGAAAATGGCTGGAATCCCGCAGTGGTAAGCGATTTGCCACCGTGAACCCTGTCAACGAACAAGTGATTGCCGAAGTCGCTGAAGGGGATAGTGCCGATGTTGATGCTGCCGTAAAGGCAGCTCGCGCAGCATTCGACAGCGGGCCGTGGTCGCGGATGGATGCTCGTGATCGTGGTCGCCTGATGAACAAACTGGCTGACCTGATGGAGGCAAATCTGGAGGAACTGGCCGCACTCGAATCGCTCGACAACGGTAAGCCAATTCGTGACGCACGCGCGGCCGACCTGCCACTGGCGATCGATTGCCTGCGTTACTATGCAGGCTGGGCCGACAAACTGACTGGCGACACCATTCCGATTCGCGGCAATTATTTTTGCTATACGCGTCGCGAACCGGTCGGTGTTGCCGGACAGATCATCCCCTGGAACTTCCCCCTGCTGATGGCAGCCTGGAAGTGGGGCCCGGCACTGGCAGCGGGTTGCACGATTGTCATGAAGCCGGCCGAGCAAACCCCCTTAACTTGCCTGCGGCTGGCCGAACTGGCTCAGGAAGCGGGGATCCCGGACGGGGTGATCAACATCGTGACTGGCTATGGAGCGACCGGCGCGGCAATCGTGAAGCATCCGGGAGTCGACAAGATTGCATTCACCGGGCACTACGAAACCGCCCAGAAGATCATGGTCGATGCCTCGGCGACGTTGAAGCGACTGACGTTTGAACTCGGTGGCAAAAGTCCCAACGTCGTATTTGCCGATGCCGACCTGGATGCCGCTGTTGCCGGGGCTGAGTTCGGATTGTTCTTCAACCAGGGGCAATGCTGCTGTGCAGGATCACGGCTGTTCGTGGAAGAATCGATTCATGCACAGTTCGTGGAAAAGGTCGTGGCTCGGGCAAAGTCTCGGCGACTGGGTGATTCGCTCGACCCCAATACGACTCAGGGACCGCAGGTTGATCAGGAACAGTTCCAGAAGATCATGCATTACATCGACAAAGGTAAGACGGAAGGGGCTACCTGCCTGACCGGTGGCAGCCGTGTCGGCAACAAGGGCTTCTTTATCGAACCGACCGTGTTCGACAATGTTACGGACGAAATGTCGATCGCACGGGACGAAATCTTTGGACCCGTTATGAGTATCCTGCCGTTCAAAAATGTGGACGACATTATCACCCGAGCCAACAACACGTACTACGGATTGGCGGCGGCGGTGTGGACACGGGATGTTCAGAAAGCCCATCGGTTTGCCGCCGGAGTTCGCGCGGGAACGGTCTGGGTCAATTGCTACGACGTGTTTGATGCAGCAGCGCCTTTCGGCGGATTCAAGATGAGCGGCATGGGCCGCGAATTGGGTGCGGCGGGTTTGGCCAATTACACCGAGCTGAAAACCGTCACCATGAACCTGGGTTGATCGCATGAGATGGCGGTTCGATCCGGCGAGCCAGGTCTTCTTCCAGTGGTGCCTGCAGCGCGAGGCACCACGCTGGAGACCTCCGTTGATTCGCCTGACGTTCTTGCTGCCAGCGATTGCTGCGTGGTTATCTGCTGCCACAATCTGGCCCGACTTCAAATTCACAAGTGCCGGTTCGGCGGCCATCAGTAACCTGCTGGCGGTCGCAAGCTTTGTGATCGTTGTGGCTGGAGTTCAGTTTGCGGCGAGGTCGATCTGCTGGGAAGTCAGCTCCGAAATGCGCGACCTGGTGCGACTCACCGGGATTGGGGCAACGACTCTGCTGTGGTCGAAAACAGTGGCCCGGTGGTGGACGATTGGCTGGTCGCTGTTATTGATCCTACCGCTGGCGATGTTTGCAAAGACGATGGGCGGTGTCACCTCGGGTCAATTGATATCGGGCACATGCGGCCTGGCCATGCTCGTCGTATTGACGGGTGCCAGTGGCATGCTGGCAGGAGTATTGGCGACCGACTCCAAGAATCCCGAAAAGACTGCGACAGGATCGGCTGTCATTCTGCTGGCCTTCTACAATCTTGCATTCGTCTTCCTATCGCTGGCGATAATCACGTCAGAAGTCATCTTCGGCCGAAGTACTTCAGTCGCGACTGAAAAGCTCGCTTCGTACATCCTGAACTGTACGCCTGTTCTTGTTGTGTTTCGAACTTTTCAGTCAACGGGAACCGATGCCATCACAGATCCTGCGTACTGGGGACATTTTGTGGTGGCGATTGGTATCGCCTACTTTTCCACGCAGGTTATGAAAGTCCGGTTCCGAAGCAGTCCGACAGGATCACATTCCGAATCTGATGCCGGGCTTTCTTCACTCGACCTCCCGTCTCGCCGTGCTCAAGTTGCCAAGTGGATAAAACCATCAGAAAACGCTGAGGCGAGTCCGCCCCCTCAATTAGCCACACCAGTAACCAGAAGGCAACCTGTTTCGAACGGACGTCGTCCACGCTGTTCGGACCACCCATTTTTCTGGAAAGATGTCTATGTTCTGAGTGATGAACGAGGAAAAGTGAATCCGTGGACGATTGCTTATTTCGTGTTTGCAATTGGAATTGTCGCGTTGCTGATCCTGTTGTCCGGAGAATCCCGCGATACGGGACTTCGAACCGTGATTGCGTTCGTCTCGATTGCTGGTGCAGCAGTCGTAGTGTCCCTGAGATTCGATGCCCTCCTGACAGTCGAATTCCGCGAGCGGACGTGGGGAAGCTTGATGCTCCTACCGATCGATCCCTTCGATTTCTTATGGTTCAAGCTTCAGGCAGCGGTCTGGGAGCAGAGATTTGTCGTCGTCCCGGTCGTGGTGGCCCAACTCGGTCTGCTCTTCTATGAAACAGAGAACGTCCCCGGCGCCATCATGGGCACCCTGATTGCCATACCCGCTTGTTTATTACTCTGCCAATTGACTGCGCTGACACAACTGCTCGGCAAGGTCTGGTGGCTCGGTCCCTGTCAGGCAATCGGCTTCATCGCCGTCGCCGTCTGTGTTGTTATCATCTGGATAAAATGCGGTCTGTGGCTCGGCTTCATGATCGCCGAAGGTCTTTTGGTTGCCGTGGCCAGCATTCTGCACAAAACATCGATTCAACCGGCAGCACGTCGGTGGATAGAGACCGATTAGAGATCGGTAGTACGGTGTTCGACCTGCTTGAACGCGACTCTGGCATTGATACTCGACTTGAAGTTTCTTGTGCTGCACACCCAGTTGGCCCCCCCGAAAGGGGACGGCCGCCGTCAAATCTCCGGCTACCTATTTCGCCTTGCCGGGAGTCAGAATAAGTTCTGGCAAGGCAGATGACCGCGAGTTTTCCAGCGGAAATGTGTCAGCTCCGTGAAACGTGAAGACGGCGGAGTACTTCGATTCGCTGGTCGTATTGCGGCTGGCGGCGTGCAATGTCTTGCAATGAAAGAACAGGACATCCCCGGGTTCCAGTTCGACGTACTGGCGAGTCTGGATCAATGTCTGATTCACTGGCAGATCCGGGCGGAAAAAGAGTTCCTCGTCAAATCGAGATCGGTCAAACTCCATGCGATGCGTTCCCGGAATCACCTGCAGGCATCCATTGGCAGCATATTCACGGCCCAATGCAATCCACGCATTGACGAGTTCCGGACGCGAAAACGACCAGTAACGGATATCCTGGTGCCAGCCCGTTTCGCTGCTGAACTGCGGTTGCTTGGTCATGATGCAGTTATGGTGAGCTAGCGGACAGACAACGTAGGGACCGAGCAGTTGTTTCAGGCGTCCCAGCACCGGCGGGCTGAGGACCCATTCGGTAAACAGAAAATCGCGACTCAGTGCCTGCTTCAGGCGACGGATCGTCCTGCCACCGACAGCTTCGAGTGAACTGGGAGCACCTGGATATTTGAGTTCCGCTTCGTACTCAACCGGAGCAATCTGATGGCGCAAGCCGGTCTCGGTGATGCCTCGCATGCGATCGACATCGGCTTTGTCTGCCAGGCCCCGAGCGCACAGGAAACCATCACGCCAGAACTGCGCGACTTCATCTTCAGAGAACAGACACAGCGAACTGGATTCAGGGATCGGCATTTCGATCAAGACCATTGGAAGACGAACAGTGGGATGACAAACATTTGACCATCGTCGGATGTCGGCTCGAAGGTCAATGAGGTCGCGGCCAAGACACTGCTTCTCCGAGGACTCCGAAGCAGTGGCACCAATGCAACAACCATAATCGCATACGGTCAATTAGTTCTTGATGTCGTATTCCTTGATCTTTCGATACAAAGTCCGCTCACCAATTTCGAGGATTTTCGCCGCTTCTTCGCGCTTGCCGCCGGTCAGTTCCAGCGCACGCTCGATATAGAACTTTTCGACTTCGGTAAAGGGGCGTCCAATCAGAAAATCGGCACCGCGAGCGACATTGGACGCGACATCCCCTTCGACAGTCTGCCCCAGTGGAGCGATATCATCAGGCAGATCATCCACATCCAGACGCCCATCCTTGTCGAGAACCAGCATCTGTTCGACAGCATTCCGCAACTGACGAACATTCCCCGGCCAGGAATAAGCAATTAAGGCCTGCTGGGCGTGTTTGCTGACAATCGGAACGGGTTTCTTGTAGCGGGCGGACAACATTCTCAAGAAGTGGTCGATCAGCAAGGGAATATCCCCGCGCCGTTCGGACAAAAGGGGAAGTTCGATCGTCACGACAGAGAGTCGATAGAACAGGTCCTTACGAAAAGTTCCCTTCTTCACCATCTCCTGCAGGGCAGCATTGGTAGCGGCAACCAGGCGCACGTTGACATCGATTTCGTCGTTCGCTCCCAGGCGGGTAATCTTGCGGTCTTCCAGCACTCGCAACATTTTGATCTGTGTCTGCATCGGCATTTCGCCAACTTCGTCGAGGAACAACGTTCCCCCGTTGGCGTACTCAAATTTGCCGATGCGCTTTGTCGCGGCACCGGTAAATGCTCCCGCTTCGTGCCCGAACAATTCGCTCTCGAGAATGCTTTCCGGGAGCGCCGAGATATTCAGTGGTACAAACGGCTTGTTCTTGCGCTCGCTGTTCTGATGCAAGGCCCGCGCGGCGAGCTCTTTCCCGGTCCCGCTTTCACCCAGAATCAGAACCGTGCTATCCGTGGCCGCAACGCTGCGCAGCTTGTCGATCACCCGATGCATGGCCGGGCTGTTGCCGACGACACCTTCGTACCCGAACTTTTCATCCAGCCGCTGACTCAGTTCCGCGTTCTGACGCAGCAGTCGGACTCGCGTCGAGGCCTTTTCGACGGCGTGTCGCAACTCTGTGATATCGAGCGGTTTGGTGAGATACGTGTGAACTCCGTGCTGCCCGGCAGCAACCGCCGTCTTGATTGACGCATGTCCTGTCAGCAGAATCACTTCCGCTTCGGGGAGTTCCTCTTTCGACTTCCGCAGGATCTCCAGCCCGTCGACGTCGTCCATCATCAGATCCGTGACGACAACATCGTAGGTCTGACTTTCGATCAGCGCAACCGCTCGTTCGCCGGAACCTGCGACCGTGCAATCGTATCCGACGCGTCGCAAACTCTCGGCGACGGCCTGTGCATGCGCTTCGTCATCATCCACGATCAGCACGCGGATCGAGATTCCCGCCAAATCAGCCGGTGCGGTCTCTTTTGCCGACATCCACCATATCCCGAAGTCTAGTCTAACTCTGTCGATTGATTGATTTGCCGATTGTCGAGCGGACAATCTCCATCAATACGAAGTCTACCTGTGCAACCCTCGGTTTGCACGTATCGCGACCACCGGGACCCGCCATCTCCAGAATTGGCCGGGTTTTATCCACACCCCCAAGTGAACTCCTGTTGCTCGATTTTGCTTCGGCTGCGATGATTCAGGCGTTTGGATCAGGACGATCGCTTTTTTCAATTTGGAGTGGCCAGAACTGGTTTTCGGATGATCGTGCATTCCGGGGCTTCGCGAAGACGCTCCAGCCCCGGCCACCCAGCCGCAGTTTGAAAAACAGGCTTGTCCTGTGTGTTTGGGCCGACGGCCCTGGGCAACGGATTGACCATCAACGCTCGGAACCCTCATGACTTCGTTTGTGACGCATCTCGAAGGGGCGATCGACGGAACCATACTTCCGGCCGATCGGATTCAGACTCTCCACAAAGATCGGCCGTTATGGGTCCGATATGACCTGGCGGCGGTTGGTCGGGCTTTAACGAAAGAAATGTTACGCGACCGCCCTGCCACGATGTGGCGATACCGCGAACTGCTACCGGTTCCGTTTGAGTCGCAACCGGTGTCGCTGGGGGAAGGACAAACCCCTCTGCTGACCTGCTCGCGTCTGGCTGCTCGGTATGGGCTGAAGGATCTCTGGATAAAAGATGAATCCCACCTGCCGACCGGCAGTTTCAAAAGCCGCGGCCTGACAATGGCCATCACGATGGCGCACCATTTTGGAGTCCGTCGAGTCGCACTCCCGTCAGCCGGAAACGCTGGTGGAGCTGCCGCGGCCTATGCGGCGCGAGCGGGAATGGAGGCGTATGTCTTCATGCCGCAGGATACACCTGTCGTCAATATCTACGAATGTGCTCAGGCGGGAGCCAAAACGTTCCTGGTCAATGGATTGATCACCGACTGCGGCCGCATCGTTCGCGAAGGGAAACAACGCCTTGACTGGTTCGATCTTTCGACTCTCAAAGAGCCTTATCGCATTGAAGGTAAAAAGACGATGGGGCTGGAACTGGCTGAGCAGTTCGAATGGGATCTGCCGGACGTCATCCTGTATCCGACAGGGGGCGGGACAGGTCTGATAGGGATGTGGAAGGCTTTTCAGGAATTGGCGACGCTCGGCTGGTTGCAGGGAAAGACTCCGAAGTTTCCGCGGATGGTCAGTGTCCAGTCGACCGGATGTGCGCCCATCGCCACTGCGTTTGCAGCGGGATCTCGATTTGCTGAGCCGTTCGCCAACGCGGCAACGATCGCCAGTGGAATCCGAGTCCCTGCAGCGGTGGGAGATTTCATGATTCTCGATGCCGTTCGTGACAGTGGTGGAACTGCGTTGACCGTTGAAGAAGCCCGGATTCGCGAATGGATGCGGCTGGTTGCGTCATCGGAAGGGATCGCGATCTGCCCTGAAACGGCCGCATGCATCGGAGCCCTCGAGCAATTGACGTCGTCAGGCTGGATTCGGCCTGAAGAGCGAGTTGTGGTGTTTAACACGGGAGCGTCTCAGAAATACGTCGAAGCACTCACCTGTGAATTGCCAAAACTGGACATCACACAGCCGATTGACTGGGACTGGCTGTCCGAGGCCTGATACGCAAGACCAGTTTCAATAATCGACTGAATGAATCAATTCGGTTACTGACGAATTACGAGAAAAATGGGAGACAACCATGCGACGATCGCTTTTGTGCCTGGCAGTGATCACGCTGGCTGCACTGCTGGCGGTTCGGTTCGATCAGACGGCTCCCGATTCCGATCGGGCTGTGGCTCAAGAACCTCCTGTCGCCGCAGTCCCCGCCAGGGCTATTGTACCCAATCCCTTGACGGTTCCCTCGTCAGCCGAGGTTCCTGTCCTGGTCGACTTCATCAAGCGAGTCCGCGAAGCAAGACCCGAGACGGAAGAGGAACAACTGGACTATGACCAGAAGTCGGCTGCCGCGATTCGTACCGCGTGCGAGCGAATCCTTGAACTCGATCCGAATGAAGCCTCCGCAGCCAGGCGATTCGCACGACGGGAACTTCTGCTGTTCGACGTTGAAGATTTTGCCAAAGACGAAACTGTCGGTGAAGAGGATCGCAAACGGGTCGCTGCCGAAACAGTGGCACTCGTCAAAGTTTCGGAGCTGATCGCTGCCGATGCCGAATTCGCCACCACAATTGCCACAGCGTTTGAAGACTTTGCTCCGGCAACGGAAGCCAAGGCGCTGTATCAATCACTGGGCGAGATGTTTGTTCACAGCAAGCACGAAGAGATTGCCAAACGCGGCGCTTTCCTGGAAGGGGCTGCTCGCCGCCTGGGTATCGTTGGCAAGCCGTTTGAATTGACCGGCCAGACCATTAACGGCGACCCGATTGATATCGCGACTCTTCAGGGAAAGATCGTTCTCGTCGAGTTCTGGGCCACATGGTGCGGTCACTGCCTCGATGAACTGCCGGCGCTGAAACGACACTATCAGAAATACCATGATCGCGGGTTTGAGATCGTCGCGATCAGTGTCGATGACGATCGTGAAGAACTCGAATCGTTTCTGAAAAAGCAGCAACTTCCCTGGACGATCGTGCATGATGAAGAAGCGGGATCTGACCACCCGGCCACAACGCAATACGGCATCACCGCCTATCCAACGTCGTTTCTGCTGGATCGTGCCGGTCGAGTCATCGGAACGGATCTTCAGGGACGTAAGCTGAGTCGAAAGTTGATCGAATATCTTGGTGCCACGGTCGAAAAATCACCGTATCCCATTTTCAATATCACTGAAGTGATTGACACGATTACCACAGAAGGGGCTCGACTGTACAAGCAGGGGAAAACTCGAAATGACGCTCACTTTCGTAAGCAACTGAACCGAAAGTTCGTCGAACTGGATCTGCCCGAGCCATCCGACGAACCGATCCCTGATCGTGAACTTTATCGGCGTGCCAGTGAGAGCGTGTTCATCGTCTGCAGCATGTACAAGATCGAAGATACTGATGAGTGGCAGACTTCGCTGGCGACGGCATTTGCCGTGACAGCAGATGGTGTCCTGACGACGAGTTGCCACGTGTTTGACAACGAAGATGACGCCGACGTCGTTGTGGTGATGGACAAGAATCGGAAGGTCTATCCAGTCAAGGAACTGCTCGCGGTGAACAAAAAGGCAGATACGTGCCTGTTCCGAATCGATGCGACTGATTTGAAGCCGCTACCGCTGGCAGAGGATGGGATTCCGGGTACACATGTGCGAGTGCTGGGGCATCCTGGTGACAGTTTCTACTTCATGTCAAACGGACTGCTGGCCAACTATGAACGGGATCACGATGGAACCGTCTGGATGAACACGACAGCCGACTTCGGTCAGGGATCCAGTGGCGGCCCGGTCATGGATGAGTGCGGCAATGTCGTGGGGCAGGTCAGTCGCACATTCACACTCTATGCCGGGGGCGAAAGCCGCGGCCGGCCGCGACGTGTGGCGAGCGATTCTGCTGACAAATCCGCCCCAGAGAAGGAACCAGCGGGGAGCAATGAATCTGACCTGGCTGACCCTCAGATGGTCTTCAAATCGTGCGTCCCGGTGAAGACGTTACGCTCGCTCATTCGATGATCCTGAGTGCGCATGCTGAAACAAAAAGGACGGGCATTTCTGCCCGTCCTTGTTCAATTGGCGTCGAGGATAACTGCCGTCTATCCCTATTCCGAAAACGCAGCGTCGAACGCTCGCTTGGAAGGAGCAAAGTCGATGTTCTTGACGTACTGGCACGATTCACGAGCACCGTGATCGCGATCCATTCCCATATCTTCCCATTCCACGGAGAGTGGGCCAGCATATTTTGCGGCGTTCAGGGCACGAATGACTTCTTCGAAGTTCACACCGCCACGTCCCATGCTGCGGAAGTCCCAGCCACGTCGTGGATCACCAAACGACAGATGGCTTGTCAGGATTCCGGAACGACCATTCAAGGTTACCTTCGCATCCTTCATGTGGACGTGATAGATTCGATTCGGGAAGTACCGAATGAATTCCGCGGGATCAACACCCTGCCAGATCAAGTGGCTGGGGTCAAAGTTGAAACCGAATTCTTCGCGATTGCCCAGCGCATTCAAAGCTCGTTCGGCCGTGTAGATATCGAACGCGATTTCGGTCGGATGGACTTCCAGTGCGAACTTGACACCGCATTCCTGAAAGACGTCGAGAATCGGATTCCAGCGTTCCGCCAGCAGCTTGTAGCCATCATCGTACATTGACTTAGGGGTCGGCGGGAAATCGTAAATCAGATGCCAGATGCTGGATCCGGTAAATCCATTGACAACACTCACGCCAAGCTTCTGAGCTGCACGGGCGGTGTTTTTCATTTCTTCAATGGCACGCTGATTCACCCCTTCTGGCTTGCCATCACCCCAGACAGCGGGAGGAAGAATGACCTTATGGCGTGCATCGATATTGTCGAGAACGGCTTGTCCAACGAGGTGGTTCGAAATTGCGAACACCTGCAGGTCGTACTTTTCGAGCAATTCGCGTTTGCGAGCGCAGTACGTGTCATCTGACAGGGCCTTGTCCACTTCGAAGTGATCACCCCAGCAGGCGAGTTCGAGGCCATCGTAGCCGAAGTCCTTGGCTTTCTTGCACAATTCTTCGAGTTTGAGATCAGCCCACTGACCGGTGAAGAGGGTTACTGGACGACCCATAATTGCGAAAGCCCTTACGAATTTACGCTGCAAAAACTGCGCAACATCCACCTACGGAAGGCGCGCCCGAGGCAGATTGTTTCGGTTTGCCCCATAATTGTCAACCGACGGGACACATGTCCGACACTATCCTGGCAGTAGGGATGCCCATGTGATTCGCGGAACCTGGCAACCGACTTTTAATAATGGTGGGCCGGCACGTCGCCAAGCCGCGGTCGTGCCGATCCAAGCCCCCCTCAGTAATAGCACTGTCAGAAATCCGTGATCTGAAATTCGACCTGCTGCATCTGGTCTTGAGCTTCTATCTGATTCTCATACTTGCGGATTGATTCGGATCACCGCCCCCTGATCTCGGGATGTCCCAGCAGAAACTTCCGACGCTGTTCAGCAAATGATTTCAATGACGTATGAGGTCGACGCCCTTCGGTGGCCGGTGCTGGCTCGCCCGAGACCGTCTGTCGAAAAGCCTCGTACGAGGACAGCTTCTTGGTGTCGGCCTTGATTTCGGCATCAATCAAAGTGACGTAGCGATCAACGATTGGCTGCAGCTTCTGCCAGTCGAGCCATTCGTCGGCAATCGTTTTGACGTGTGCGAGATACCTGGCTTTAAGGCTGGGGACCGCCAGTAACTTGCTGCGAAGAGGTTTTGATTTATCGGTCAGACCAATCAGTGGATCGAGTTCCAATCCACCACCACGTGGTCCCGGGGGGCCACCACCTGCGGGGCCTTCACCTCTGGGGCCACCCGGACCATTGGGACCAGGCTCACGCGGGCGTCCTTCAGGTCCACCCTCACCCGGCCTGCCTTCTCCCGGCCTGCCTTCTCCCGGCCTGCCTTCACCGGGGCGTCCGCGTCCGCCACCAAACAGGCCACCGAAGCCTCCCATCGGCCCACCCGGCCCACCCGGCCCTCCCATACCCGGCCCCATACCCGGTTGAAAGGTTTCGTTCGAATCATGTGGGATGATGTGGAACTTCCCCTTGTCATCACGATAGATACAGTAGTCGCTAGCGCGAATCCAATACCCGTCGCTATTGATCAGGGCGTTTTCCAATGCCAGGAACCAGAGGGCTCCGTCAATATCCAGAATCGGCTCCAGGGCTTCTTCCAGCTTGTCGACGGGAGTTTCATTCAAGGTCTTGGAGAGTTCGATCAGTGCTCGCCAGTCCTTGTCGCTCTCTTTGGTCTTCAGTGAATAGCGAGATTTGTACGCAGCAGGGTCATCACCCAGATACTCCAGCCCGCCGCGCCCCATGGGACTACCGGGAACCTTCCAGCGTGCCCCCTTGGTCGTCTGAAAGTTGTCTGTCAGAAATTCTTTATTGAACTGTTGAGCGTTCACATACACGCCCCAGCTTTCCCCGTTGATGGCGACCTTCACAAAGTTTGCCTTTGGAGCCGGGATGTATTTGCGGGCGATCTCGAGATACAGCACCGAATGCAGGAATGTCGGGTCTTCGTGAGAATTGAGCAGATTCAAGGTCTTGTAGCCATACAGCCGCTGCTTCTGATCAACAAAGTCGAACGAAAGATTCAAGGAACGCTTGGAGCCTGCCCCTACCATTCCAAAGGAAGACATCCCGCGGAAGTGAACTCCGACATTGGGATACTTTACGCCATCCACAGTGACCGTTGCGGGGACTTCGACGTCCGTGTTGTTGAAATCCGCCAATTCTGTTTCCCAGTCAGGATCTTCAAATTCCAGAAAGATTGTTCGCAGTACGGTCGGTTCATACAGGTTGGTATCTGCGATTGGCTGGACATCGGCAGGACTGAGCCTTTGACCGGGTGTCGGCTTTTCGTCCCGCTGCCCAAACCCCGGACGACCGGGCCCGCCCGGGCCGCCGCCAGGCCCACCCGGGCCACCTGGGGGACCAAAGCCTCGTGGCGGTCCAAATCCTGGCGGTCCAAAGCCACCTGGGGGACCAAATCCGCGACCGCCACCGGCTCCACGATCTTTCTTCAGGAATTCGCGAGCGGCGACGCGTTCTTCTCGATTCAATCGACCGTCATCATTTTTATCGAACTGCGCAACCAGCTTTCGTTCCTGTCCCATCATGCCACCAGGGCCACCTGGCCCACCAGGACCGAAACCCATTTCAGGAAACTGAAATTCCGCCCCCTGCATTTCCTTCCACTGGGTTCGTTGTGAATCCGTCAATACGGCCAACGCATTCGCCAGAGCTTCT
>CAZSTW010000106.1:0-23300 GCA_964609845.1 uncultured Planctomycetaceae bacterium
TCACGAAAAGATTCAAAAAGATAATAAACTCACAGACCGCTTCGGTCAGCAAAGTTTTCTCAGAACCTCCGGCCATTTGATAATCAACAGCCCGCGAGAAATCGCGGGCTGTTGGTGTTTGTATAGCAATCAGCGGTCAGCAATCAGCGGTCAGAGTTGCAGGGAGCGACTTTGACGAGTTTTCCGGTTGTTGCGCCTTTGCAGCGTTTTCCGCTCGTAATCATTTGATCACCCTGCGATTGCTCGCGTGTCTGCGGGTTACCGAAGTCGGTTTTGCGAAGCCTTGCGGGTTGTGATTGACGTGACTTCCCCGCTGGTTCGCTTGTGCGATCCTTAAGGGAACAACCGATGAGAGCGGTGATACGGATGATGCGTGTGGCAGGGAATGCCCCACGTTCGACGGAAATGCCCTCACGGAAGGTGGCTCACCATGCAACGGTGGCAGCTCACAAGCTTGGCCATTTGTGCTTTGTTGTCAATGAATTGTTCGTTGCGAGCGGAAGACGAACCGGTTCCGCCGTCACCCGATGTTCGCACGAACCTCGGCGCGACTCTGGAAGAACTCGTCGCTCTGGCCGAATCCAGCAGTCCGGCGCTTCGTCAGGCTGCAGCCGATGTTGAGACGGCACGTGGCGTTGCGATTCAGGCGGGGCTCTATCCGAATCCCCTGTTGATCGGCGGGGCCAATCAGATCGTTGGTAACCAGAGCCAGTACTACAGTGCCCTGAGCCAGGAAATTGTGACCAAGAACAAACTGGGGCTCAGTCAACAGGCGGCAACTCGCCAGGTGCTGCAGGCGGAACAGAATTTTATTGCCACTCGATATCAGCTGCTGACAGCCGTTCGCCAGTCCTACATGAAGACGCTGGCTGCACAGCGTCGCTATGAAGTGCTCGTGCGACTCGTCGAAATCGCCCGAAAGTCGATGGAGACTGCGGATCGGCTGCGGGTTGCTGGTGAAGGGACACGTACAGATCTGCTCCTTTTCGAGATTGAATTCGAAAAGGCTGAGGTTGCCGTGGAGAACGCCGAGGCACGTTTGGCTGCTGCACGTAAAGAACTGGCCGCGACGCTGGGGTTGCGCGACATGCAGATCGGACGGATCAACGGCAACCTGCTGGAGTCACTTGATCAAGTTGCCCAGCAACTGTTGCTCGAGGGATACGTACCGTACAACGCCAGCGTGCAGATCGCAGAACTGGAAGTCGACCGTTCAAAGTTTCTGATTCGACGCGCCGAAGTCGAACCATTTCCAAACGTAACGGTCTATGCAGGTTACCAGCGGCAGATTGAGCCAGCCTTGCACAACATGGGACTGCTCACGTTGTCGGTTCCACTCCCCTTGTGGAATCAGAATCAGGGGAACATCACCTCTGCATATGCCAACCTTTCCAAGGCACACGCCGATGTGGATGCCGTACAGAATGAGATTGCCCGGCAGATGGCTGAAGCTGGTGGACGCTACCGGGCAGCAGATCAGCAGGCACGTCGGTTTGAACTTAAGATTGTCCCCAAGGCCCGCGAAGGTGTGAAGATGATCCAGGAAGGTTTCGCACAGGGACAACTGGACATCATGCGGCTGTTGCAGGCCCAGCGAGCCTTGGTCGAATCAAACCTCGGCTTCATTGACGCACTCGAAGCTCGCTGGAACGCCGCCGCTGAAATGGCTGGAATCGCACAGCTCGATACATTTCCATGATCCGTCATGGAGGCCTGACACCAACGGGCCGATCGTTCGAGTATGGGAAACCGACACATTTTTCAGTCCCAATGGGACTGATTTCGGGGAGCTTCGAGCGGTTCACGGTACGGGAAGCGTAATCACTGATCTGCCGCTGGCGGCATCTTTCTGGACAGCCGCAACGATTCTCGATCGAACAAGGCTTGTCCTGCCGTTGTTCGCAATTCGGCCACGAGTTCAACTTCTCGCGTTTCTTCAGCGACCGTGAATTCATATTCGAGGGGCTTCCAGTCGGACGTCCCTTCCAGCTTGTTGGTGCGGTTTTGACCTGAAATTCGCAGTCCGGAGCCGCTTCCCTTTTCATCTTCAATCGCTGCGACATCATTTGTCTTGACCATGGCGTGAAAGGTGTATGTCCCTTGAGTCAGCAAAACCTTGCGACGCCATGAAGCGATGCAGCGGCCGCTGGGGCCACAAGTCACGGAGTAGGCTTTCTTTTCTTCCTCCAGGTCAACTTCTTCAACAGCCGCATCTTCACTTTCGGAAGCACCGTACCAGTCGGGAAGATGCATATTCCCGTTTTCGTCAAACTCAGGCGGCCTGGGATCTTCGAGTTGTGTCTGTTCTCGAAGACTTGCGGCACGCGCGGTGATTCGTTCTTTGAATTCCTTGACGCGTTGGGCATGGTCGCGTGCCAGTTGCGGGTCCATCGCATTCAACACAGGTTGCAGGCGTCGACGCAGGAAATCGACTCGTTTATTCAGATTCGACGGCGGATCAAACAGCGGTAACAATTCATTCAGTCGTTCGCGGTAGCGGGCGCGCCAGGCGGGATTAAGCATCACCGTTGACGAGACGATTGCTCCAGGCGGGTCCAGTACCGACGCGTTGGGATCACCGAACATCTGATCCATTCCATGCGGTAGAAACCGGGCTTTGTTGTCGTCGGGATTGAAGTAGATCCGGTAATTGTTCTTGTTCTGGGTATATCCGTCCCAGTGACATGTCATCAGTTCGAATGCCATGAATGAAATGAAAGACTCGACGTCGAGCAATTCGTCAATCCGCCTCCATCGCTCCTCAAGGTTCGGATCGTGGCAGGCGTCGAGCAGTTCTTTCAGATCACTCCGGTCATCGGGGCCTTTTCCCGCATCCTTTTCCAGTTCGGCATCGATATCCTGCACGAAGCCGCCGTCGTACAGATTGCCATTACCGTTCTCGAAATGGCGGCTCAGGAATGTCTTGTCGAAACCCTCTTTCAGGACATACAGCCCGACATCGCGACCGTTCAGCCAGACTCGGGCGTGCGTCACTCGTGTTGCTGGCAGCCCGGCCGCTCTCGCCAGTTCTTCACACAACCATTCGTGTATGTACGTTTCGTCCTGCACTGAGTTGTTCAGATGAAACTTGTCGAGGCCGTGAAACGTCTGTCCTTTGGTGAACTTGTTCGCATTCAAGGTTAAGGCAGGACGATCATCAAATTCACGGAAGCTTCCTGCAGCCCCTTTCAATTTGATTCCCACATCCTTGTAGACTGTTTTGTTTTCGTGAATCGTGCAGCGAACGTACGAACGATTGTCTGCCTTCAGTTTCTCCAGTTCCGAAGCAGAGATCTGAATTCGCAGCCTGGGAATCGCCCCCTTCGTGAAAAACTCGGCGCTTTCATCGACTTCAGGCTTGTCCGCGGCCTGAGTCAAAAACAGACCAAGCAGTGAAACCGCAGTGAAAAGTATCGAATTCATCGACCTAACTCCGTTTTGTCGTTGCCGTGAATGCCACAGACTGATTGATTCGTGATTCGTTGATTGCCGTTAGATATTGATGTCGTTGTGAGGTGCCGGATGAAGGTCCTTGAGTTCCGCACTTCTCAACCAACCTTTTCGCCAGAAGAAATACAGGAATGCGAATGCCGTGGAGAACATGATCCCGATCGCCATCGGATAGCCCCATTTCCAATGCAGTTCAGGCATGTTATCAAAATTCATGCCGTACAGACCGGCGATAAAACTGAGCGGCATGAAGACGGTGGCAATGACCGTCAGTGTTCGCATGATTTCGTTCGTGCGGTTACTCAGTTTTGAATAGTAGAAGTCTCGCAGATCGGAACAGGTCTCGCGGTAGATTTCGAGGATGTCGATCAGGTGAGCGACGTGGTCATAGCAGTCTCGCAGATAGATCTGAGTGTTGGACGAAATCTGCGGATGCCCTCCTCGCAGCAGTGACATCATGACATCGCGAATTGGCCAGACGATCCGGCGCAGGAACAGTAAATCACGACGAATCGTATGGATCTCAGCGAGGGTCTGGCCAATGTTGGCCGTGGCCGCACGTGCATCCAGATCGTCGAGTTGCTCTCCAATCCGCTCGAAGACTGGAAAATACCCATCAATGATGGCATCGAGAAGTTCGTAGAGCAAATAGTCAGGTCCCGCTTCGCGAATCCGGCCTCGTCGATGGCGAATTCGTTCTCGAACTGGATTCAGTGAATCGCCCTCGATTCCCTCCTGGAATGTCAGCAGAAAATTTGAACCGATAAAGAAACTGATCTGTTCGGTGACCAGCGGCGGCCCCTGAATCATCCGCATGACCACAAACAGAATCTCATCGAAGTCATCAACTTTCGAACGTTGATGAGTATTGATCGTATCTTCGAGTGCCAGCGGATGCAGGTGGAATTGTCGGCCGAGTTTCTGGATCAGGTCGGCGTTTCCCAAGCCATCGACATCGATCCATGTGACTGGCGTCTTGCCAACATCGATGCCGTGATCGTCTTTCAGGGTTCGTTCATTGAGTTCGTCAGGGCCGTAGGCCATGACCTTGATTTGAGGTTGAGGCGCTGCGGGGTCGGCGACAATGCTTCCCGGCGCCGCTCCGATCGCGCCGCGACGTTTGAGCGAATACTTCTGCTGCCGATTTTTAGAACGTGACATGACCGACTCCAGGATCTGAAAGAGCCGCCCAGCCTACCGGATCTGGAACTTGCGTACCCAGCTGCGATCGATCCAGTTTTTCAGCTTCCACGCGAAACCACTGTGTGATGCGAATCCCTTATAGTCCATCACAGCCGTTCCGTCTCCACACGATAGGATTCTCAGGAAACTCGATTGCGGCCTGAAATCGATGAGCGGTTGTGCTTCCAGATAATTCTGCAGGTTTCGCCACAGGATAGGAGCCTGGCGTACTGCGAAGACTCCAGCTTTCGGAATATCGCAGGCTTCGATGTCGGCAGAATCTCCTGAGGCGAATACCGGGGCGTCGGCCGTGGTCTGCAGTGTTCGTCGAACGGCAAGGAAACCCCGATTTGTCTTCGGAAGGTCAAAGCCTCGCAGTGCCATCGGAGGTGCCGCTCCCGCAGCCCAGATCACCAGATCGGCCCGAATGCGATCACCATTCTCCAGAACCAGCACGCCTGGACCTTCATCTTCACAGTCAGCGACAGGTGATCCCAGGCTCAAATCGATTCCTCGCAGCTTCAGCAGCTTTTCGACCTTTCGAATCGTGCGTGGCGAGAACCCTTCAAGAATTCCCGGATTACCATCCACAACGCGGACGTCAGCAGGTAATTCCAATTCGTGTTTATGTTGCTCCAGGCACAGCGCCATTTCGATCCCGGCGGCACCAGCCCCGACAACAACGATCTGCAGCAGTTCCGGCCCAGGCGCCATGCGGAATTGTTCGACCAGTTCACGGAAGCGAACGTCGAATCTCTGCAGAAATGTCGACAGAGGTTTGACGCTGATCAGGATACGATGCGATTGCCATAGCGGTTCTGCGGCCGGGACTGACCCGATGTTGACGGCCGCAACGTCGAATTCCAGTGCTGGCTGGTGCGCAAACTCGACAACCTTGTTGACAGGATCAAGCCGATTCGCGCGGTCCACGATCAGGCGGACGCCGCAGTAATTGCACAGTTTCGGCAGGTCAATCAGCATCTGTTCGGGCTTGTACAACCCCGCCAGGGTTGAAGGGAGCATGCCGCTGTAAGCCGCATGATCAAAGGCGGTCACCAGCGTCAGTTCGGTTCGCGGAAAAGGTCGACGCCGCCACCATTTGAGGATCTGCAGATGCGTGTGTCCGGCTCCGATCAAAATCAGCTGCCGAGGTGGAAGTGGCGGTGGCGGGGGAGGTGATGGAGGAGCAGGCGGGGGCGGACTCTCGGCAGCGGCTTCGGGAAGATCGATTGCAGGAATCTCAACCGGCAAGCCAGATTCATCCAGGATCTCGATCTGAATCGGCTCATCGTCGACGAAGTCGGCGTCTGTTACTTCGATCGCTTCGACCTCGACCTCAGGCAACTCTTCATCACCAACGATGTCTCCATCCTCGAGGTCGTCGACAAGTTCCACGAATTCGATTTCGAGTTCCTGCGAATCTTCCACGGGATCGACGGAGTCGCCGTGCGCGCCATCGCGCGGTCCGTTGGATCGTGGATCGTTTGCCGGAGTCCGCACAGGTCTCGTCCCTCACCCTTGGAGGTGTCCTTTCGAATCATCAACCCGCAGCTGGTGGAGCGATGCCGAAGTCTTCAATTGTGAGCAATGATCGGAACGGAAGTCCTCGCTCCGCGAATGCTGCGGCTCCCCCTTCTTTGCGATCGACAATTCCCACGACGCAAACGACTTTGCAACCAAATTCGACGATGCGATCAACCGCTTGAAGTGCACTTCCACCCGTCGTGACGACGTCATCGATCACAACGACGTTTGATCCCGGCACTACCGGACCCTCGATGTAGCGTTGAGTCCCATGCCCTTTCGGCTCTTTGCGAACCAGGAATCCCGCCAGGGAACGCTTCCGCTCTGCAGCAGCGACAAGTACCCCGCCGATGATCGGGTCGGCCCCGATCGTCATCCCCCCGATGGCGTCAAACGGAACGTCAGAAAGGAGGTCGAGCAATCCGTGGCTGACGAGACGCAATCCAGTGGAATGGAGCGAAATCTGTTTCCCATCAAGGTAATACGTCGATTTCTTGCCCGAGGCGAGTGTGAAATCTCCAAACTTCAGGGCACGCTGATGAAACAGCCCGATTAATTCCTGACGGTCAAACATGAAGCAAATCCTTTGGGCGGGAGTACGAGACGCACGGCATCTTACTGCTGATTCACTGCGGGAAAAAGTGAGTTGGGTCACGCAAATAGGGGTAGTTCGCATTAGAACGGGGACCACGGCCATGAAGTCGGATAAGCCCGTGCTTGAATGTATGCCAACGCTGGTGCCGTTTTGCGTTGCTGACATACAATTCGCGAACAAGTGACGGTTTGGCAGTTTCGTCAGGAGAATCGAGCATGAATTCTTCGGTCGCAGTCAGTGACGCAACGGCAATCTGGAGTGCGGGGGTTGCGGCCGTCAATTCCGCAGATCTCGTTCGCTCCGTCGTTCGAAGGACTGAAAACCGCCTGGAAATCTGCGGGGAAGTCTACGAAGTCGATTCAATTCGCCGGATCGTCGTCGTCGGCGCCGGCAAGGCAGGGGCCGGGATGGCTCGCGGTTTGGAATCGGCCCTGGGGACGGATCTGGTCGCGGACAAAGTGGAAGGCTGGATCAACGTTCCCGCGGACTGTGTCAGACAATTGCAGAAAATCCACCTGCACGATGCCCGACCGGCGGGAGTTAACGAGCCCAACGAACAGGGAGTGAAGGGGAGCCAGCGGATTCTGGAACTGGTTGCCGGATTGCAGCGGGACGAACTTTGTATTGTCCTCTTGTCGGGTGGCGGGAGTGCACTTTTGCCGCTCCCCGTCCGTGGAGTCAGTCTTTCGGACAAATTGACCGTGACGCGACTGCTCAGCCGCGGCGGGGCGTCCATTCATGAATTGAATGCCGTTCGAAAGCGGATTTCACGGATTAAAGGTGGTGGATTGATTCGGGCCGCGAAAGAGGGCCGAGTCGTCACTCTAGTGATCTCTGATGTCGTGGGGGATCCCCTGGATGTGATCGCATCAGGGCCAACGGTGTGCGACCATGGCACTGCCACAGACGCACTCGCGATCCTTGAACGGTTCACCGGTCGTGAAGGGGAATCGAGCGTCCCGGAATCGGTCTGGAGTGAATTGCGCCGGCAATCGCATGAGGACCGTTCTGCCGAACAGCCCGTGGTTTCGTGTCGCAATTGCATCATCGGCAACAACGAAACCGCGCTGAATGCGGCTATCACAAAAGCCCGCGACCTCGGATACGAAGTTCGGTCACTCGGGGCGGATCGTCAGGGGATCGCGCGGGAAATTGGACTAGAGCTCGCAGCGCTGAGCCAGAATGTCCCTTCATCGTCCCGGCCGTTGTGCTGGATTGGAGGGGGAGAACCCGTCGTTCAACTGGCCGCGACCAGTCGCACTCGCAGGGGTGGCAGGAACCAAGAGGTTGCGTTGGCGGCACTGTGCCACTTGTGGGATGCGAATCTCAACGGAATCGCGATTCTTTCGGGAGGGACCGATGGTGAAGATGGTCCGACCGATGCCGCAGGAGCGATCTGCAGTGAAGGTGTTCGTGATGCAGCACGTGCAGCCCGACTGGATCCCTTTGACGCACTGGCGATCAACGATTCTTACACGTTTTTTGCTGCCGCCGGTGGGTTATTGAAGACCGGTCCGACGGATACGAACGTGATGGACCTTCAAGTTG
Source organism: uncultured Planctomycetaceae bacterium (assembly GCA_964609845.1). Classification (GTDB taxonomy): domain Bacteria; phylum Planctomycetota; class Planctomycetia; order Planctomycetales; family Planctomycetaceae; genus Schlesneria. The sequence continues at coordinate 8,300 of CAZSTW010000106.1, forward strand.
TCGTCGTTCGGCCTGACGAATGAGTCTAGATCGCATCTCATATAAGTGAAGCGTCCCGCGGGCATCAAACGACAGCGTCTAACCCATGTTTCGACGCGACACGGAAGTGCGACACGCACTAAAGGCCTACCGCGCACGCCGACGCAAGAGCAGCAGGCGATAGGAAATGCCCCCTTGAACTCGCATCAGCAAGCCGCCAAATTCGAGCATGACACCGCGAATTCCTAGGCTGACAAAATGACGCATGGCAAATGCTCCTCGGGGATCTGGGGTGTTCCAAACGAAATATCTTCGAAGTCTGTTTCAGCAGTCATCCTGTTTCCGAGGTGGTCGTATATCCCGGAGCGTGCTGCAAAGGCAGCTGGCGTGGCGCGTCCCAGATGCGGAATCCGGACCTGACATGGACCGCACTGGTTGGCGAAGGCGACATTGATTTCCAGATCGCGAGCAATGCGTGACGGGATTTCACCCGCGAGCGACCAGCTTGGCTCCAGCATCCAGCCGACGCGAAACGCCGTCTGCGGAGTCCGTTTGGGCCAGGCGGCAGCAATGATCGCCAGATCAATCTTGCCCCGATAATCCTGCCAGACATGCTGGTACATCATGTCTGCACAGATCGCGAATCCAATTCGTCCGAAGTCAGTCTCAACAATCAGCGGTTCCTGACCATGTCGGAAATAGAAGTGTTCCCAGAAAATCAAATGTCGTTTGCGATAGATCGAGACCTGTCCATCGGGTGAGGTAAAGCTCAGTGCGTTGTAGACATGTCCCTGATGCCACTCCACAAACCCTGCTGCCAGGTAGACGCCATACCGTCGGCTCAGATTCTTCAGCCCTTGAACAGTCGGTCCATCTGCGGACTCAGCCAGTTCATGCAGCCGGGTATGTTCGACATATCCAGTGCACGCAAGTTCGGGGAAGACCACCAGCCTGGCACCACGAGCAACGGAATCAGCAACCAGATTTGAAATCCGATCCAGGTTGGCTGCCGGATTCAGCGCCACAGGGGCGTATTGGACAATCGCTATCGGCATCGTTGATGTGCGCACGCGTCACCCCGTTTCTGTCGCGGATGGATGAAGACTGGTTCGCCGTTGCGGGGCGCACGCCGTATTCTATGCACGGTGCGTGAAGAGAGTGCGCAACAACTGGAAGACCCCCGTTTTCATCGGTATTTTCAGGGGTTTCAAAGAGGACAGTTGTGTTTTTTTGAGAACCGGCGCTACTGCTCGGACATGAATGTCAACAACCGCAATCAGACTTCTGATTGCGGTTGCGGTTGTTCGATTTCGAGCTCGAAATGCGAGTTGTTCCGGTTGTAGCGGTCGTCCGGATTAGAAGGCAAATTCAGGACTGCCAGGCGTTCGGAAGTGTCGTCCCCTTCGAGACAACAATGATCCCGTCCTGGAGGACGACGCGCGGATCAGTTCCCGTCAGCGGACGGGTGTTGGAAACATTGACTCCCCGTCCCAGACGACAGTTCTTGTCGATGATGACCCCATCCAGCACGCTTCCTTCGCCGATTCCGATCGGTGGCAGCCCCTCGATCTGCTCGGTCGCCAGGTCGCTGGCAGATTGGTAATAGTCCGCCCCCATCAGGATCGAGTTCGAGATGCGGACGTTTTTCCCGATCTTGCATCGCAGGCCGATCACGGAATTCTCGATCACCGAGCCTTCACCGATCACACAACCATCCGAGATCAGGCTGCTGGTCACTTTGACACCATCCAGCCGCGATGGCGGCAGGAAGCGGGCGTGCGTAAAGATCGGAGCGTCCTGGTTTTCGAGCGTAAATGGAGCATTGGGGCGCGTCAGATCGATATTCGCATCGTAGAACGAGCGAACGGTTCCAATGTCTTCCCAGTACCCATCGAACAAATGGGCATGAACGTTGTGAGTCCGGATAGACATCGGAAAGACTTCTTTTCCGAAATCCTGATAATCACTTTTGGTCAGCAGGCTGATGAGGACGTCGCGATTGAAGACGTAAATCCCCATATTTCCAAGGCAGTCACGACCATTGCTCTTGATCCCACGGGAGTCAATCCAGGCGGGGTCAGTGCGTACAAGTTCGTCAATTTCTCGATCCGTCTGCGGCTTTTCCAGAAAACCGCGGACTCGCCCCGTGTCATCAACACGCATGATCCCGAATCCACGAGCCGCTTCCCGCGTCACCGGGATCGCAGCGATCGTTGCATCGGCACCAGACTTCTTATGAGTTTCAAGGATCTCCCGATAGTCCATTCGGTAGAGCTGGTCGCCCGAAAGGATCAGGTAGTAGTCGACGTTCTTGTCCCTCAGATTGTTCAGATTCTTCCGGACAGCGTCAGCAGTCCCCTGGTACCAGGTTTCCCCTTCCATTGTCTGCTGAGCGGCAAGGATTTCGACAAATCCACCATCAAACCGGTCGAAGCGGTAGGTCTGTCGAATATGGCGATGCAGGCTGACAGAATTGAATTGAGTCAGCAGATAAATGCGGTTCAGACCGCTGTTCAGACAGTTGGAAATCGGGATATCGATAATACGATACTTGCCCGCCAGAGGGACCGCCGGTTTGGAACGATACTGGGTCAATGGAAACAACCGAGTTCCCTTACCGCCTCCCAGCACCACCGACAGCACATTTTGCATTCCGCTGGCCTCCGTCGTGACTGAATTGCCACGACAAAAATGCGATCACACGTCTTGATTTTTCACTGTTACACGGACGCTCTGTTCACAGACGTCACTGGTGCAAGAGGATATCAACGGGCGAATCGTTTGTGGAGTATCTGAAGAAGCAATCTTCCTTTTGGGAAAACGGAGATTGTGGTCCGCGCTCGTTGTCCATTTTTGCTCACAAGAATTCCTGCTCCATTCGGCATAGGTCGTACTTTCGGTACAGACATTGCTTATTTGCAAATCAGCCTGTTTGGGACGATCGTCACAATCCCCTGGATTCGTCGTCCTAACCGGCAAGATCGTAACAGGATACGGTTAGAATCTTTCAGCCATGTAGTCCCGGGGGGCTGGAAGTACGGACAGGGTACGTTCAAAGAAACTGTCATCGTTGTTGACATCACGTTGCTTTTTCACAACACGATTCACTTCGTGCGGGGTGGGCCGTCCATCCGCTTTGTGAATTCTTCGACTTTGCTCGTGAACAAAGCTCTCTGTCCTGACGTTGTTTACGTTCATCTGCCGCACTCGCGCGGCCCCGCATGAGCCAGCGTGTCGCTATTTGGCAACGCAGCGGCATCTGTGATGCTTTCTGTCATCATCCGTCCTCTGCCTTAACAATCATCTTCGGGGAGAACGCCCCGTTGAAGAATGCACCGATTTTCATCGCCTGCTCGCCTGATCTCGTCCTGTGAAGGTGGTGAACGCCAGACCAGGAATCGCCAAACGAGACCGGGTGAGTTCCAAGGGGGCTCCTGGTGGGACCAGGAGCCATCTTTTGACACGTTTAGTCGGAGCCTGAGTGATTGAGGGGACTGCCATTGAAGGGGAACCCGGCGGAGTCAGGTTCACAAAATCAGAACTGAGCCATGGAAAGCCGCCCTATGAATATTCCGTCACTGACGCTTGATGAAGTCCTTGGCGACAAAATGAGCTGGTCGCCGATGTTCGAAGCGATCGAGTTACTGTCAGAGATGGAAGTGATTTTTGGCCGCGATATTTCAACTCAGGATGTCTTTCTGGTCTACGGCCGCCAGCGGTTGCGAGTTCTCGCTCACGAAGATAGCGATAGTGAACTCGATGTTCTGATTGTCGATCTGGATCGAAATTCGGATCAGCTTGACCGCCTGCTATCGCTCGTACAGCTTGCCAAGCAGGGCTACGACTACGTAGAAGCAGAATGACTTTACGGTGACGGGGTTTTCGTCCCGAAGTTGAGCGTAAACATTTCCCGTTCGGTCATCACATCGATGGATTCTCGCGTTTCATTGGAAACGACGGAAAAGTACGGCTGAAGTGATGGCTCGCGATGCGTGAGAATCTGATGACCGCTGCGTAGATCAATCATCTTCAGGATTCCCATCCCGCTGTTTCCCGTTCCAGTGTCCAGATTTGGAAGCCTCCACGACTGAACCATCACTGGGACGACTTTGGATGCGGTCAACGGAATCGATTCGCTGTCGAGATAACGACGCCATGAAATCGTCGCGGTTTGCCGGTCGATTCCGTGCATCCAGCCGTTGACGAACGGTGTTCGCAATGCTCCCCAGACGTGTTCGGCCTGCAGGTTTGCAAGCCGGGGAACTCGACCGGAAATCGTCACATACCAGCGATGCGCATCATAAGTTGCCACAACCCGCTCGATCTTCTCTGGCAACTCCACTGTCATGGCTTCGCCGATCGGGCTGCCGGTGTCCGCCGACAAGATCTGCAGCAACCCGGACGGTACGATCACTCCCAGATGTTGCTGATCCATGACGAACGGTGTGGAGTTTGCTTCAAACTCGCGCGACCAGACAGTCATGCCGCTGCTCGCATCTTTCTTTTCTACAGTTGTCAGAGGCTTTCGAACAACGGACCATTGAAAAGCCCCCTGATGCATCAGGACATCGTCACTCGAAACATTCCACGGATGTTGCCGCAGGACTTCACCATCAATCGCGCTCAACACCTGCATGAGGTGCGCGACGGTGTTCCAGAGATAAACGTGGTCTTCGTCGCCCATTACCTGGCAATGCGGCGGTGCATCGAGTCGCTCCCAGAGTCGTTTTCCCGTTTGAGTGTCGATGGCGATCAGCTTTGCCTGGTTCCGGTAGCAGAAATACCTGGCGCGGACCGGGCTTAGGCCTTCCATCGCTTGGCCGAAACTATTGACCAGACGAATTCCATCCTGGCGAATCCCCGGTTTCCCCCGAACAGGTTCTGGTTGCCACGTGGACTCGCTTGGTGATTCGCTGGTCGTTGGTGCAATGTCAATTTGCAGCGAAGTATGGCTGGCACCGAGTCCTCCCAGTTCATTGAATGGCAATATTCCAAAAACTTCCGAGCCGATTCTAAAGACCAGAAGTCGGCCGACAGCAAATGCCTCCAGCAGGTCAAGCGGGGCAAACTGGCCTCGTAAAATCTTCGAAGAACCTTGCAGTGAACCCGGAATCGTGAATTCCCATGTTCCAACATGTCCTGCTGACGAAAATCGCAACTTGCGAGCGTCACGTGAGACCGTAATGTCCATCTGGTCGAGCAGCGATCCCGCCTGCCCCTGTACGCGCACGGGAATCTGATAGACATCTTCACGTCGTCGCGATTCTCGCTCTCGTTCAATTGATGGTGTTCGAGGAGCCCAGGGATCTTTTGGTGGCTGCAACAGTCGCTGAAATGTCTCAGTCAGCTGAGGAGTCGATGACATCGTCGCTGCGATCGTCTGGCCATTGGAAAGCGGTGTCCCTGCATGTTCGATCAACAGACGACGTTGAATGGATTCTGATTGCACACGCCAGCCAGATTGGGTCAGTAACTCGGAATACTTCTCAAGGGCACTTGATGAAATGGTTCGGTCGCGTGAGCCCGCCAGTGCCAGAAGTTGTGGTTCCGCCTTCTGCAATGTTCTCGCATAGAGTGCTGTGGTTGAGTTTGCCAGAAATGCGCGTTGAGCCCATTCCAGAGGCAACAGACGATCAATCAATCCCTGGACAGCGAATGGGTCGTCCGCCTGTTTCGCCTTTTCCAGACGATCATTCAGCACATGCTCCAGCTTGGCACGTAACGTAGTCCCCGATTTCGGGTCCACGCGATTGGCGACCGGGTCGTCCATCAGACGCTGAATCGCGCCCAGAAAAATGCGGTCAACGCGGGCACGACGCATCGTAATCGGATCGCAATTCCATTCACCGATCGATCTCAGTCCGATCGTGCTGATCAGGTCCAGCCCGTTCAGGTATTGCGTCAGAGCTTCGGTATGATCTCCAGAAGCTGCTGCGGCGTTTCCAAGGGCTCGCATGGCCTCCAATCGTTCTTCATCCGAATCACAGGACTGCAGCAATTCGGCGGAGATCGTCGCCCGGTCAAGAGTCCCTTCCCGTCTCCCCGAGACGTGATGCCGAAGCGACGTCAGAATTGCATCGCGGCGAAGCGATTTCCCCTCAGCCGATTCGGCACCTGCCAGGCGATTGTATGCTGCGACGGGATCGCGCGCATGGAGATCCAACCGCGCGAGTTCGATTGTCGCTGACTCCGATGGCTGGGAATCAGCCCGAGTTTCAACACGCTTTCGAACCTTGGCAATGCTGGGAAAGAACTGAAGGGTTTGATCGACCTGACTGATCCAGCCATCGGGTGTGGCTGTCAGATTTCCGTAGCCCGGCCCAGTATCACTGAGGAATGACCGCAGGATTCCTGCGTCCAGGTCGACGATTGCCAGACCTCCGGTACGCCGCGGCTGGATGAGACGATTTCCCGAAATCGTCGCTCGCCCCGAGATTTCGCCGATCAACACGCGCCATCGCACCGCACCCGTCAGCAGGTCATGTGCCCGGATGGCAGTCGCTTCCGCCACAATCACCTGAGACCCGGAAATTCCAATCAAATGCAGGGCGCCGCTGCGAGGAACACTCCAGCTTTTTTTTCCGTCTTTCAGGCGAAACGCCTGCAACTGGTCGGAGTCCGGGGATGCCAGAATCGCCAATTTTGAATGCGAGGCCCCATCTTTCCCGTCGGGGTGGTCGCCTTGCAAGCAGGTCACACTTCTCCATTCGTCCCACCAGGCATCAGGGAGGGCAGGGACTTGCGCGCCATTCGTCTGTCTCACAGGAAGGTCGTGCTGCAGGACCGGATAGCGCGCGGCCCAGTCGATGGTGCGTGTTGTCGGGTTGACGGCCACCAGCATTCCACAAGCTGTGGTGCAGATCAGTCGACTGTCCGCAAGTACGACAGGACAGGCAATTCGCCTGCGCGAAATGGATTCTGCGAGTTCCGGGGCCATCGTTCCGAGTGAAATTGTCCAGCGCAAATGCCCCGTGTCACGATCCAGAGCCATCAATGACAATTCATCATCACGTCGCGAAACTACAAACAGCAGGTCGTCGACAAATAGCGGAGCCCCCAGGAACGAAACGCCGCCAAGAACGTCCGCGGGTCCCGTCGGTGGCCCACCCATCTGCCAGTTCAGCTGACCTGTGGAGACCTGATAGCTGCATAACCGATTCCAGCGAGTCGTCTGGCCACCCGGGGCCGGACGGCTGGCTGAATTGTTGGGGAATTCAAGATTGGATCGATCCGGCTCCTGGACGATGACGATCCGTTTTCCATCTGTAGCAAGGCCGCCAAAAATGGAGTCCGCTTCCGCTTTACGATGCCAGGTGGCTGCGATCGAGTTTCGAAAGGGGTTGTGTTCAAAGCTCCGCTTTGCCAAACCTGCTGATTCCGTGTTGGGGATCGACCAGAGCAGTGCTCCGGAAGTCTGGTCGTGTCCTCGCAATTCAAGAATTGAACGAATCAACACGACATTCCCCGCGATGACGGGGCGAAGTAGTGGCGTCGATGGAATTCGCTGGTCTGCAAAATACCGACGTAGGTTCTCAACGCTTCGTTCCAGCTCTGCAAACTGACCAACGTCTACAGACCACGCGGGCTGAATTGCAGGAAGTCCCCGTTCGAATTCGTTCGGGATATCTGCTACCCAATGAAGACTGTTTGACCGAGCCTTTCGAAGACGTTCGGCGACCCAGTCACGCGGAGCAACCGATTTCCCTCCGATCAGGATCGGGTCGCTGGAAGTCACTTCGCGCGCCATTTGTTCAGCGGTCTCGATCTCGCCGGCTGCGAGCAGTGATTCGATTCCGGCTGCCAACGCGATGGTTCGTTGAGCCTGGGTGATGCGTGGGTGAACGGCAACCTGACTCCACGCGATCGCGGCCTGTTTGTGTCGCCCGTTATCGCGATGCGAAGCCGCCAGCCATCGCAGGGCATTCAGTCCTGCGATTGACCCCGGATACCGTTTGACAATCGCCACGATTTCTTCACGGGGCGAGTTTGGCTTGATGGCTGACCAGCTTGCGTCGGCGAGTCGGTCCAGCTCGGCATACAGTCGGTCGCGAAATTCCTGGGGAATCTGCAGCATCAATTGCAGAGATTGCGAGCGAATCGAGGCCAGCGTCATGGCTTGCGAACTGCGGGCGAGGGAATCGTCGTCAGCGGAAATGAACTGACGAAGCACCGCGGCCGCCGCAGCAAAATCCCCCTTCTCGATTCCCTTTCGGGCGTTCTCCAGTTGCTGTTCTGCCAGCCGATCCTGAGGCAGAATCAGATCGCTTTTGGACTCCTGAGCAACAGCGGGGAGGGGCAGCCCGGAGAGAATCATTGCCAATGCAAACGCGAAAACAATCGCGCCGTTTATTGGCAACCTGCGGGTCTGAGAACGCATATCTTCCCCTTGCGGGAGTCGCTTTGAATCGTCTTTCAAGTTGGCTTTGCAACACAATCGAAGTCTCAAGCACCCCATCCAAGGATTTTCACCGGAAATCCGCCGCAGAGCAACGTAGTTTTCCCGAAATCGTGACGGGATGATGAATTCCGAAAAATTCGGCCAAGATTTTGAGCGAAGTCTGGCCGGTCACTTTTCTGATGGAAGTGGACTTGCTATCCTACGTGGACGTCGCCCCTGGAACTGGGGCTCGATTTGTTTGAGCACGGAGAGTTTTCGTCATGGCCAAGAATACGCGCAAAGTCAACAAAGCAAACCACGGCCGTCGTCCGGCAAGTTCGAAGGCTCGTAAGGCCAAACGACGGAAGATGGGCGTCTGATTAGGGTTAAAGCGACAGTGGTGCCCCCGCACGGGCATTTCGCTGAGGAATTGACTGCGAAGCGAGGCCGGTTGTCCGGCCTTGGTTCATTCTTTGGGTGAACTTCTGAACTTCAGGGACGACAATGCAGATTCTGCTGGTAAATGATGACGGAATCCATGCTCCCAGCCTGCTGGCAATTTACGAAGAATTGCGTCGCTGGGGCGATGTGACAGTTGTTTCACCAGCCACCGAACAGAGTGGAGTCGGTCATTCCATCACGTATCTGCATCCGCTGGTCGTCAATAAAGACTACCGGAACGGTGAGTTCTTCGGTTGGAAAGTCGATGGACGTCCGGCTGATTGCGTGAAACTCGGGATCCACGAACTTTGTCCCTCACGTCCCGATTTGATCGTCAGCGGCTTGAATGCGGGCGCGAATGTCGGTTTGAATATTATTTATTCCGGGACCGTTGCTGCCGCCGTCGAAGGGGCCTTTTTTGGAATCCCCTCGATTGCTCTGTCTCAATGGATGGACGGTCCCGCCAATTTCGAAGAGACATCAAAACGGGCACTTCCGCTCTGTCGCAAGCTGTACGAGCGATCGCAGCCCGGGATGCTCTGGAATGTGAACTTCCCGCCCCCACGTGCCAACTGGCCGCGTGGTGTGTCGTTCGTCGGAATGGAATGCCGTCGCTCCGCGGATGAGATTGAAACCCGCGTTGATCCGCGTGGTCGAACCTACTTCTGGAGCGGTCTGAATCCGCTCAAATGCCATGTTTTCGATTCAACCACCGACGTAAAGATGCTGTCGGATGGCTATATCACCGTGACTCCGCTTCAATTTGATCTGACCCAGCAGACTTTGCTGGCGTCGCTGCGAACCGAAAAGTGGGAGTTGCCAATTCATGAGTGAGCCCAAGCCGCGAAAGCGCGGAAAGCATTCTGGCAAAAGCTCACATCGCCCAAAGCCCGCAGATCCCCGGCCGTCTGATCCAAAGCAGGCCAGGCGAAACACATCCCTTCCGGTCAGTCAGCCCGAAAGCGAAGTGCCCGCCGTCGCAGAGCCGGTTTTGAGTTTGAAGCCGATTTCGCCCGGCGAATCCTTCGTCGTCCCCAGGCAACTCGTTGGTAAAACCGTCGTGGCAGTTTTGCGCTTGTTGAGACCCGGAGAATCGTGGTCGAAACTGACTGATCAGGTTCGGCGAGCCTACGTGACCCTCAATGGCGTTGTCTGCGTTGATGAGGTTCGCCGCGTCGCAGAAGGGGACGTTCTGGAACTGAGTGAAAAGCCACGTTCTCAGCCGCCACGACCATCTGACGTCAAAATTGTCTTCGTTGATCCTCATGTGGTCGTTGTAGAGAAGCCCTCAGGGATGTTGACGCATCGACGGATTGAGGAACGGAACTGGTCGGACGAACGAAAAGCTCGCCAGCCAACACTCGACGAAGCACTCAATGAATTGCTGGCACGGCGTGCCGCAACAGGTCCGCGAACGCGGTCACGATCAGGGCAGGTAAGATGTGTTCACCGACTTGATCGCGATACCAGCGGACTGCTCGTGTTTGCACGCAATGAAGAGGCGGAAGCACACCTGGTTTCTCAATTTCGCAAGCACACCGTCCACCGCGTCTACTGGGCTATCGTTCATGGTCGTCCCGCCGACGGCACGATCGTTTCCAACATCGTTCGCGATCGCGGAGATGGTCGTCGTGGCAGCGTGCAGAACCCCAAGGTCGGACAGCGTGCTGTTACTCACGTTCGATGGCTTGAGCAATTAGGACAATACAGCCTGATTGAATGTCGCCTGGAGACCGGGAGAACCAATCAGATTCGTATCCATATGGCAGAAGCAGGACATCTGGTCTGCGGTGACCCCAAGTACGCTCAACCCTATCTGAATGAAATGGTCCGTGACAACAGCCAGGCACCTCGGCTTGCTCTTCATGCCGCTGAACTCGGATTTGTCCACCCTGTCACTGGCGAAGAACTCTTTTTCCAGATGGCATTTCCGCCAGATCTCGAAGATTTCGCCAGGAGTCTGTAAGCCGACGAACTTATGGCTTGGGAATATTCAGTGGGATCGGTTTGTCCAGGAGCGGCGGCAAATCACCACCCGGTAGGATGGGGACTGCGAGACCATTCATCGGCACCGCCGGAAGTTCCTGCAGATTTGCAGGTTTGTTCCCCGCTGGAACAATGAATTCTGTCGCGAGAAACACGTCAAAATGGCTCTGATGACCGGTTGTCAGCTGGCGACCGGTCTGGAGGGCAATTCGAGATCGCTCATCCCCTTCAAAATGCAGGATGACCCCCAGCAAGAACCAGCGATCAGGATCACGCGGATCTTCGCGTACCCATTCCGCGACCTTATTCAGGACCGATGTTCGCGCGATTTCACTGTTGGGGCCGTACAGAGTCGATGACGCGATCCCCGACGTGGCGAGTTCTGGATCAAGGAACGCGCCCCGTTTAAATTCTCTGACGGCCGAGGAAAAGTGCTTGATGGTTGTATAGCAGAAACCGAGTCGGAATCTCGCTTCTCCGCGATCGCTGGCAGCATCTGCAGCACTGCGATAATAGCCGTAGGCCTTCCCCCAAAGTCCTTTGCGAAAGTTGTCGTCTCCATGGACCTGCTGCTCCAGGCTTTTCAGCCGTCCTGCAGTTGTGGATGGTTTCGCAGGAAGTTGAGAGGCATCAAGGCCTGCATTCACGCTGGCTGGATCATAGATCGGCTGGATCTTGATGTCGGGGCGCTGATGGACCGGTATCACATTGGCGGGTATTCCAGCGGGTGCAAATCCTGCAGCAACGGGGACGGGCATCCCGACATATCCGCTGACAGGAAACGAAGGCCAATATCCAGCCATGATTGGAACCGCGTTGGGAACATACGTCACATAGGGTATCGACGCCCACTGGCTTCCTTGTTGCCACCCTCCATAATGGGACGTGCTTCGAGGTGAATGGCCGTGATGCATCAATCCGTGGAATCGCGGGTAATGTTCATCCGCCGACAAAACACTGCACCAGGTCATCAGGCAGACGAAAAACAGGCGATTCATCGAAAATGCTCCGCAGCGGTCTACTGTCAGCCGTGACAGTAATTGTGACAAGTTCCAACGGCTGTCAGCATACCTCTTGCCGAGCGTCGCGTGAAATGCAATATTCCCCGGTGAATCACTTCCTCTCAGATTCTTCTGAGGGCTGGCAAATCGCCTTGTGAGCCCGTATGCAGGCTTGGTAACCATTTCACGTCAAGATATCGGAGGCCATTGTGCCTCGAGTGGTCTTTACCGAAAACATCCAGCGACACGTTTCCTGTCCACCGGTTCAGGTGCCTGGATCGACCGTGCGCGAAGTCCTTGACGCCGTGTTCGCCACCAACGAACGCGCACGAGGATACGTCCTGGATGAACACGGGGCCGTTCGCAAGCATATGGTGATCTTTATCAATGGAACGATGATTCGCGATCGAATCACACTGGCAGATCCAGTCATTCCTGCCTCGGAAATCTACGTGATGCAGGCACTTTCAGGCGGTTGAATACTTCAGTCTCTCAAACACTTCATGGAATATCAGTATGAGCGATCGGATTCTGGCGGCGACTCGAAAAGGCCTGTTCACCATTGAACGGACGGGGCAGGGAAAATCCGGCTGGTCGATCACAAAAACGTCGTTCCTGGCGGAACATGTCATCATGACACTGCCCGATCACCGGGATGGATCATGGTACGCTTCTCTGTATCACGGACATTTTGGATCGAAACTGCATCGTACCACGGACAAGGGGCAGACCTGGCAGGAAATCGCCGTTCCAGCCTATCCCAGGCAACCCGAGGGCGAAGTCCAGAAGGATATGTGGGGCCGCGTCATTGAATGGAAGCTGGATCGCATCTGGGCTCTCGAAGCAGGTGGAGACAGTGAGCCGGGCGTATTGTGGTGCGGCACACTTCCCGGCGGACTGTTTCGGTCCAGTGACCACGGTGAGACATGGAAGCTGGTCGAATCCTTGTGGAATGATCCACGTCGGCAGGAGTGGATGGGTGGAGGAGCAGACCTTCCCGGCATTCACTCGGTCTGCGTCGATCCCCGCGATTCTCGACATATCACGATTGGAATTTCGTGCGGCGGGGTCTGGGTGACGAACGATGGCGGGGCAACATGGGATTGTTGTGGCGAGGGGATCTGGTCGGCGTACACTCCCCCGGATCAAAAAGAAAATCCGAATGTGCAGGACGTTCATCGGGTCGTTCAATGTGTGTCACAACCTGACGCATTGTGGGCTCAGCACCACAATGGCATTTTTCGGACAACGAACGGATCTGCGACGTGGCAGGACGTTTCCAACCTGAAGAGTCTGTCGCCGACCTCGTTTGGATTTGCGGTTGCCGTTCATCCTCAGGACGCAAATACGGCCTGGTTCGTGCCAGGGGTCAAGGACGAACATCGTCTGCCCCCCGATGGCAAGGTTGTCGTCGCCCGGACTCGAGACGGCGGGCAGACGTATGACATTCTGCGAAACGGATTGCCACAGGACCACGCCTATGATCTGACCTACCGTCACGGATTGGACATCGACGCCACCGGCAACCGCCTGGCATTCGGTTCGACCACCGGTTCAATCTGGGTCACCGAAGATCAGGGCGATTCGTGGCAGGCGATCTCCGAACACCTGCCGCCGATCTACTGCGTCCGTTTCGCGAATTGACGTGTCACCTGGCTCATTACTTACAATGTTTGAAGTTCAATCTCGCGAAGGCTCGATGCTGTTGGGTTCGTCGTTCGCCTCGTTGTAAGTTGTTCCCGCAGAACCACCGCCCCCCTCAATGATCTCGAATGTGATTTTATTCCCGCCCGAGACATCGAAATCCTGCGTTCAATCCCCATCGTTGAACGCATCAACCAGAAACCCGCCGCCGAATACTGCAAGGAAATGGAAGCCAGGTAGCCGTCAACCTTCGCGTGACGTGCAACGTCTCTTGAGACAGCCTTGAGGTCGTCCCACGCGGATGTGCTCTACTTCTTCAATCGTTCGATCAAAAAGGCCGTTGTGTCGGCATACTTGGCGTTGGGCTGAGTGTTGCTGGACATCTGTCCTTCGACGCCAGTGCTGTCCAGCTTCTCCATCAGCAACAGGCCGAGCATCGGTGAGTGCGTTGGATCGGGGTGAGTTTCGCCCTTCTTTGCTCCCGCAACGCCTTTGTAAAAGAGGCCTATGGCAGGATCGTCTTTCGTGACGTGCGACATTGGCGAGTACTCCTTGATCCAGTCAGCGATCTTCTCGCGCTGAGCATTTACTTCATCGAGGTTCTTCAGTCCGAAAGCGTGGGCTCCGTAGCTGTAGTTCGGCATCCACTCGCGCAGCGGAATCGGATCAAGTGTCACCTGGGCTCCATTCACCGCCGCACAGTACAGGCGAGTCGATTCGCGAGCGACTGGATCGTCGCTCTTGGGATCAGCCAGATCGTCATGGAAGGCGAGCCACAACGACGAGCATCCCCCCGCCGATCCGCCCGTCGCGCCAATTCGAACCTTGTCGATGTTCCACTCTTTGGCCTTTGAACGGACGAACTGCAACGCTCGGGCAGCGTCATGCAGAGGAGCTTTCACTGGCGGTTCAACCTTCTCGTCCACGGCATTCTTCACATAACGATAGTTGATCGCCGCAACCGAGATGCCTGCCTCCAGAAACGGCTTCACGTTGAAGCCTGTCTTGCTCCCTCCCTGCCACCCGCCACCATGAATGTAAAACACGAGCGGCGTCGGCGAGTCTGACTTTGCCTGGTAGAAGTCGATCTTCTGCCGTTCATGTGGACCATACGAAACATCTTCAAAAGTCGGCGGCATCACATTCTTCGGCGGAACCTTGGCCTTCGCCGCTGGCTTTGTCTCCTCTTTCTTCCCAGCCTGAGCCTCCTGCGCGACGGCGGAATTGTCCAACAACCCAACAATCACCCCAACCATCGTAACCAGGCAATAAACGCAGCGTTTCAACATGGCAGGCTCCGGAAAAATAGGGGATGGCGATAGCAGCGATCCAAACAGTTCAAAACTGATTGTGAGCAATCGTCGCCCACTTCGAAAGTCTTTAGGGAAATCTCGCCACGGCCAATGCCTTTTTCAGGCTGGGCGAAATGTAGGGTGGAGTCCACGTCTTTGTCTCTGCGATTGCCAGTTGCTGCCGCCATGAATTCTGAGACATTAATCAGCCGGAACGCGCCAGCGTCCGGTTCCGATGGACGACTTGAGACACACATCTCAAGTAACCGGACGCTAGCGCG
>CAZSTW010000107.1:0-991 GCA_964609845.1 uncultured Planctomycetaceae bacterium
GTCATTCGTGCTTTCAATCGAGACCTTTCCTATCAGGAGTTTCTGCGAGAGCAGATCGCCGGGGACCTGCTCCCGAGTGACAACGATGTCCAGCGATTCGATCGCATCACTGCAACCGGTTATCTGGCAATCGCTCGGCGCTTCGGTGGCAGCCGCACGGGTGAACATCATCTGACACTGGAAGACACCATCGACAACGTGGGACGGGCGATCCTCGGATCCAGTCTGTCATGTGCCCGGTGTCACGATCATAAATTCGACCCGATTACCATGAGTGACTACTATGGAATCTATGGAATTTTCGAAAGCACGCGGTATCCCTTCCCCGGTGCGGAAGCAGACAAGAAACAAGCCGACTTTGTTCCGTTGATGTCTCCCGCAGAAATCGACGCACTTCTGGCACCCCATCGGGCAAAAATGGCGACGCTCGATGCGGAAGTCAAGATGCTGGAAGCGGTCGAAGCAGAAGCGAAGAAGACGCCTGAAAGCCCGGAAAAGAAAGCCATCGTCGATGCTGCGACCAAAAGCCTGAACGAAGCGCGACAGCGTCACAAAGCCGCAGCTAATGAAGCACCACTTGTCCCCAATGCCTATGCCGTGGCGGACGGAACTGCAGCCAACACCAGGATGCAACTGCGTGGCGATCCCAAGCGCCTGGGAAATGAAGTTCCCCGGCATTTTCCGGCAATCCTTGGCGGGCAGGAACTTCCCAAAGACACGAATGGCAGCGGCCGATTGCAACTCGCCGAGTGGCTCGTCGATCCACAAAATCCATTGACGGCGCGAGTCATGGTCAATCGGATCTGGCAGTACCATTTTGGTCGGGGAATTGTCGCCACGCCGAATGATTTCGGGTTGCGCGGCCAGTTGCCGACTCACCCCGAACTGCTTGATTTTTTGGCGAGCCGGTTTGTGAAGCAGGGCTGGTCCGTCAAGTCGATGCACCGGCTGATCCTGTTGTCGCAGACCTGGCAGCGGTCGAGTGACCCCG
>CAZSTW010000107.1:1001-18427 GCA_964609845.1 uncultured Planctomycetaceae bacterium
TGCCGGTGTCAACGCAAAGAATCGGAATCTCGATCCGAATAACGATCTGTACTGGCACTTCAATCGATCTCGACTGGACGCCGAATCCATTCGCGATTCGCTGCTGTTTGTCGGAGGCGAACTTGATGAAACACCTGGTGGTGTGCATCCGTTCCCTCCGCAGCACACCTGGGGTTGGACTCAGCACAATCCATTTGTCGCCAATTACGAGTCCCGCCGCCGCAGCATTTACCTGATGCAGCAGCGGCTGAAAAAGAATCCTTATCTGGCCTTGTTCGATGGAGCCGATCCCAGCTCCAGTACCGGCGTCCGTCTCCCCAGTACGACTCCGTTACAGGCGTTGTTTGCGATGAATGATCCGTTGGCACATGGCCAGTCGACAAAATTCGCCCAACGAATTCTGGCATCGGGCTCCGACGATCAACTGCGGATCAACGCGGCCTATCAATTAGCCTTCAGCCGCCCTGCTCTGCCCGAAGAACAACAGGAATGCCTGGAATTTTTGACCAGATACCGAACGCGTCTGGTCGATCTGAAGAGTCCCGCAGATCAGACAGAGATCAAAGCCTGGTCCGCACTGGCCCGATCATTGATGGGGGCAAACGAGTTCATCTACGTCGATTAGATTTTATCTGCTCTGTGCGCCAATCTAACTTCAAACAACCCGCTTTGTGACGCGTCACGAAAAGGTTTTCCGATGCCGAATGAATCTTGTCCTTGCTCGCGTCGATCAGTGATTTCGTCACTCGTCGGTGGTTCCTTGCTGTTACCGGGGATCATTTCCGAATTGCTCGCCGAATCCGCCGCCCCTGAAGTGAATCCTCTGGCGCCACGAGCACCACATTTCCCCGCGCGTGCCAAGCGGGTAATCTTCATGAACATGAGTGGCGGGGTCTCGCACGTTGATTCGTTCGACTACAAGCCCAAGCTGTTTGCCGATCACAACCAGTCGTATCACGTCCCCGCCAAAATGCTGGAGGCGTTCGCGTTGAACAACCGAGTGGTCGAAAAGTATTTCAAGCGACCCGACTGGCAGTTCAAACAACGGGGCGAATCGGGCCTTTGGATCAGTGACCTGTTCCCTCACATCGCCGAATGTGCTGATGACATCTGCCTTGTACGATCCATGCGTAATGACCACGCCGACCATTTTCAGGCAACACTGGGGATTCACACAGGTTCGGTGACATTTGCCCGTCCCAGTATCGGATCCTGGATCAGCCACGGATTGGGGACGATCAATCAGAACCTGCCCTCGTTTATTGTTCTGGCTCCGCTGACGCCCTATGCCGGTGGTCAGGTCTGGGCGTCTGATTTTCTGCCCGGTTGCCATCAGGGGACGCCTGTCACTCCCGGAGCAGAACCAATAGCCAACATTCAGCGGCGTCAGTCCGATTCTTCACTGCAGGAGTTGGAACTGGGACTGACTCAGGCGTTCAATCGTCGCCATCTCTCTGGACGTGCCGAGGACTCCAACCTGTCGGCGCGCATCAAGTCGTTCGAGACCGCATTCGGGATGCAATCCGCAGCCCCGGAAGCGTTTGACCTTTCGCGCGAAACAGACGCCACACTTCAGCTGTACGGACTTCCTCGAGGAAGTACAAAGGGGTTTGCGTGGCAGTGTCTGATGGCACGCCGTCTGGCCGAACGAGGGGTTCGATTCATCGAACTGATCGACACCGGCGCTTCGAACAACTGGGACGCGCACGGCGATATGGCAACTCACGGACCGCTGGCCAAGAATGTCGATCAGCCCGTGGCGGGGTTGCTGAAGGATTTGAAGTCACGCGGTATGCTCGATGACACGCTGGTCGTCTTTACGACCGAATTTGGTCGAACTCCGTTCAACACGGGTAAGGATGCGAAGGGCCGGGAACATCATGCAGAAGCCTTCACTTCATGGATGGCAGGCGGAGGCATCAAGGGGGGATTCAGCTATGGCGAAAGCGACGACCATGGCTGTGCGGTGGCATCCAATGAAGTCCACATCCACGACTTCCACGCCACGATCCTCCATCTGCTGGGGTTAGACCATGAGCGACTCACTTACCGCCACGCCGGTCGTGATTTCCGCCTGACGGATATCGCAGGTGAGGTCGTCCACGAAATACTTGCATGAATGACAAGTGTCGCCTTCAACGTTCTGCCTGAAGTCAGCCGGTTGGCGCCATGCTGCAGCTGTTGTCCACCTGCGCGAGGCTGACGTCTGTGGAACACTCCGTCCCCGTGCCAGATCAACGAACGCCGATACAGCGGCTGGAGGTACATCGTCCAACACGGTACGATAACGATCCAAAGCCGTTCGATCGCAAGGACTCGCGAACCTGTACTTCTCTGAAGGAGCAAATATGGCATCTGCATCTGTTGGTCTTGGCTGGATTGAGATCTTTTTGTTTCTGCTCGGTGGCAGCGGTTTACTGGGCATGCCCCCTGGCGAACGTGATGCGGCTCTCTTGAAAGCGGCCCCTCAGAACAGCCTGCTCTACGTCGAATGGGCGGCTCGCGGCCCCGGAAAAGTCGATGCCCCGGGGATCGACGGTCTGATCGCAGATCCGGAAATTCAGTTTTTGCTGAAATCCATAGAAACCGGGCTGCTCCCCGAGAACGAGCAGGGTGCTGATCCTGATCAGGAACATTCGCAATTCTCGTCAGGTGCTTCGTTTCGTCTGGCGAAGCTTTTGACCGCACATCCGGGGTGTATTTTCGTTACGTTTGATCCCCCGCCGGCAGCCAATGGGTTGCTGTTTGTCCCCAATCCACAAGACCTGCTGAAGCGTCTCCACGTCAGCGTGATCATTGACGCCGGGACGGACAGTGATGCCATTGTTGATGCCATCAATCGGATTTCCGGACAAGAAATCCCACATCAACCTGCGATGCACGCCATTCCGGCTCCCAATGGAATGCCGGTTAATATTCATCAGGAGGGAACTCGACTGCTGATCGGGGTTGGCGTCAATACCGTCGCACAGATCCAGGCGGGACTGCGTGGGGAGGTTAAAGGTCTTGATACGAATCCTCGTTTTCAGGCAGGCTGGCAGCGAGTTGGGATCGACCGAGTCGGTGCCGTCAGCTGGTTTGACGTGCGAAACACGACCAACATCGTGCTGCAGTCGCTCGGGCCCGCAGGTGCGATCGCTCAACCGATCATTCAGGGCCTGGGAGCCGATGCGTTGGATTTTCTGCTGACGGGGGCTGGTGTTGTCGAGGGGACCGTTGTACAGCGATCATTTCTGGCGACGGGTGGACGAACAGACGGAATCTTGCTTGTGGCAGGAAGCCCGCCATTGAAAATCGAACAATTGTCGCATATCCCCATCGACAGCGATCTCGTCATGGCCGCAAGCCTCAGTGTCGGACAGGTTGTCAATGGGGTTCGCGAACTGGTCGGAAAAACTCATCCACTGTCGGTTCAAGTCTTCGATGAAACGCTCAAAGAGCTGGAAACAGAGCTCGGCTTGAACCTCGTCAACGACGTTTACCCGGCATTTGGAAATGCCTGGACGGCATTCAGTTCCCCTTCGGAAGGGGGACTCGCGGGAAGCGGGCTCATCGCAGCCCTGGAAGTGCGTGATCCAGCCAAGGCACAGGTCCTTTACGATCGCCTGCTGCAACTGGTCGAACAGGCACTGTCACCGCAGGGAGCGGAATTTGGTGGCGATGTCGAACTGAAGCAACAGGAGTTTCTTGGGCATGCCATTTCCTACGTGAATGGCAGCGGATTGAGCCTCGGAGTGAATCCTACTGTCATCCCTACATTCTGCCTGACACGTGGTCACTTGCTGTTTGCCGTACATCCGCAGGCGATGAAGGCTCACTTGCGCCATCTGGCATTGCAGCGTCCCGGATTTGATCGGGTTGCCATGAAAAAGCTGTCTCTCACGAAGGACGAACTGCTCCTGGGATGTTATCTCGATGGTGTTCGTTCCGTACAGACTCTCAGTGGACTGATCCCGTTCCTGGGACAGACGATTGCCGAAATCGTTCACACGCAGGGCGGAACATTTGATCCGTTCGTGATCCCGTCGTCAGCGGCTCTGGTCCCCTATGCGGGTGATATCACGTTGTCAGTTGCCAGGGTCAACGACGGAATTCTGATGGAATCGCGAAATCCTCACCTGGGGATTGGAATGATCGCTGGGTTCGTCACCGTGAACAACTGGTTCCACACCGGATATGCGGGCTATCTACAGGCACAGAGCAAGCCAGCCACGAACGAAGGGGGACTGGGACTTGCAGAAGGCCAGGTTGTTCCAGCCGTAGCAGAGAAGCCCGCGGAAGCTCCCAAAGAAAAGCCGGCAGATGCCGCCGCCAGACGCGTTGCACCGATCATGATGAAGGCGCTCATTCCCGACGGTGTGCAGCAGTTCATTCCCGATGATGTCTTCAGGAAACTCGCAGAGCCACCTTCACCGGAAGCATTGAAGCAACGAGAAGAACGCCGCAAGGAACTGGAAGCAAGAAAACGCGAACGACTCGAACGCCGTCGACCGAAGCAACCGTTACCTTGATGAGGTTACTCTGGGCGACGAGGAGTTGTGATCGCCTTGATGAGGCGGTCAACGTCGACTCCATCGTCGCTTCCATCGGGGCGAGGCTTATAACCGACAGACATCTCTTTCTGGATTCGCCACTGGGCCGGATCGACCTCCAATGGGGGAAGCTCGACACCATTGACCGGCAGCCCGAACTTGTTTCGGAATCTATCCAACCTGTGATTGCCCCACGTTGTTGAAATCATGAAGACATTCTTGTCGCCTGTGAAGCCAACAACGTCTTCCAGTGACATCCCTGGCAGTGGCGCGTAATCCGTCACAAACAGCGACCTATTCCACTCAATTCGATTTGTCCCCGAAGTCACCATGACGTGGCCTGCTTGTCCAGCCAAACTCGTCGGATTCCATGCGAGACAACGATCAAAAGTGACCCTGCTGGTCGTCTCTGGTGTCCCGGTCGTCGTCAATCGCATCCAGCAGAGAATGGAATTAGAAATTGTTGCGTTTGTTTTCGGCGGGACCGCGAATTCAACATTACTGAAATCACAGTTCTGAACCACCGGGGCGGCGCCATGCTTTGGATAAAGCCATCCCGAAACGACCTGCCCATTTTCCGCAGTTGAAATAATCGAACAGTTGATGATCCGTTCGAAGCCCCCTTCTGATGGAAACGGTTTGGCGGGGACGCCAGTCCAGAATCCGCCACTGGCGAGACATGCGATCTTGATGAATAATCCTTCCAGCGTCACACGATCGTTGTGGTTTCCAAAAGCATCTATGATCGGTCGATAGCCGGGTGCAGACCGAATTGTCAGATGCCGTCCTGTCCCTGCGGTCGATACCACTCCAACATTTCCATCGGTACGAAGTTCCAGAACATCGCCATCGATTGCGTCATGCATTGCCGGTTCAAGCTGTTCGTACGCTTTGATGAGTTTCCCGTTTCGCAGCAGCAGAACGGGACCTTGCTCAGGGCGTTCTGGACGAAGTTCGTTTTCGGGCACAGGATGTCCTGCGGCAGCGAGAGCCCGAACATAGGGATCTCCCGGCCCGATCAGGTTGATGTCTGGACCAATCTCTCCCATCGCTTGCTGCTTGCGGAGTCCATCAATCACCAGGGAAATTTGGTTGGTCCGTTCGGGGGCGGTCAAATTCTGAATTCGCCCAAATTCAAGCATCATCGACGGAACCTCGCGCGAATTCTGCTCGGGTTGCTTCCAACGCTGATTCCATGCCGCCAGCCCCTGGGCTTTCACAATGGCTTGTTGTTGGTCATTCATTTCGTATTCCGTGTACCAGTGCCCCGCATAGCAGTTCTCCGAGCCTAACCAGTCGACTCGCTGGTAACCCTTCATCGAGTGCCACTGAGCTCCGTACTCTGCCACAAACACGGAATCCCAGCCGAAGAGGTTGCCGATGGCGTTTGCATTGATGGAACTACTATCCGAAGCAGCAATGAATGCACCTCCGCGACTGAAAAACGTGCTGTTTTTCATGCTGAGTTCACAAGTGCCCATTACGGCTGCAACGAGCGCCTGCCCGATATGACGGACCGCACAGTTTTCAAAACTGAGTTCGGAGGGTTTTCCCTCATCTCGACTGATTGAGAACGAATGGCCGACCAAAAGACTGTCCGTGAATTGTGCTCGTCCAATATCGGTGACTCCGCCCCAGACTCGCGTGCCACGAACCACAAGATTTCCGGTGCCACGCACGAAAAACATCGATTCTCCCGCGTCGATATTACATCCATCGAAAACAAGCTCGCTGTCAACATTCATGTATCTGGAATGCGGGATGTCATCGGCTCCATTGGTGATGACGAGTAGCGGCCGATGTTCCCCGACCGACTTCAAATGCAGTGGCTTGGTGATATGTGGAAACTTGACTGCGATCGATCCGCCACCCTCAAGCAGCAGGATGTCGCCTGGCAGCGTTTCGTCATACGCTGCTCCCAGTGACTTGAATGACCGCAGTCTTTTACCACCCCGTTCAATCGTGAATGGTTTGTCATTGGCGGATTTGGCTACGCCATGAGGTTCCCCTTTTGTATCGTCTTGAGGCTTGATGACCTTCGCTGGCGTTACCGCCTCGGGATTCGGCTTCGCTGCTGCGGCGACAGATTCCGGCTTCAAAGTCAGTTCGACTCGCGTACGGCCCATCCGACTGACGATCAGTTTGGAGTCCTTAATTTCAAACTTGTCTTCCCCTCCGCGGAGTGAAACCTGATACGCACCGTTGACCAGTTTTGCCGACCAGTGATTGTCGGACTGCAGAACTTCAATCTCATCGCCGTTTCGTGACACCAGGACCTTCACGTCGGCAGGTAATTCACCGTCGGGAGAGGTCACTTCCACCGTGCCGTGCTTCGTCGAAATGACAATCACAGCAGCCAGGGCCAGAATCGCCATTGCTCCTGCAATGGCAGTCCTCGTTCGTGGTTTCGCCCCCGGTTTCAACACAACGGCGGGAGTCGCCTGTGCAATTGGCGGGGCTTTCATTACCTGTGTTTCACCGTCAGGAACGATCAGCGCTGCCAGGTCGGCGTTCGCACAGAAAGGCTTCAACGCCTCTTCCACTTCGGCAGGCGTTGCGAATCGTTGCTCAGGTCGCTTGGCCAGCATCCGATGAATAATCGCGGCAAGCTTCTCGGGAATATCCGCCCGTTTTGACCGAATCGGTGGTGGGTCGTTCTGCGCCATCGCCATCAGTCGCTGCATCATCGGTTTGCGGGCATGTTCAGCAAACGGCGACTCTCCTGTCAGCAGTTTGTAAAGGGTTGCCCCGAGCGAATAGATGTCGGCGCGAATATCAACCTGATGTGCATCGCCCCCCTGTTCAGGAGCCATGTAGTCGAGCGTCCCCATCATCTGCCCCGCGGACGTCAGTTCAGCCGACCCAGCCGCATTCGGCCGCTGTTCGAGTGCACGGGCCAACCCCAGGTCGAGGATTTTGACTGCGGCCTGAGACCGGCCTGCTGACGCCCCGCCTCGTGCCAGCATCAGGTTGGATGGTTTGATGTCACGATGGACGAATCCATTTTCATGGGCATACTGCAAACCGGCAGCGGCCTGCGAAATCATCAGGCAGGCATCGGCCACGGAAAGCGGTGAGCAACGCCGCGTGATCTCCGACAGGTCGCTTCCATCGACGTATTCCATGACCAGATAATGCTGGCCCTCGTGTTCACCCGCATCCAGTGCCTGGACGATGTGAGGATGATTCAACTGGCCAAGCACTTCCATCTCGCGTTCAAACCTCGCGACAGCACTCCGGTCGCCGATCGTTTTTGTCGGCATGACTTTCAGCGCCACAGGCTTCTTCAGTCGCTGGTGGACCGCTTTGTAAACGGCTCCCATTCCCCCTTCGCCCAGTTTGGCAACGATTTTGTAGTCACGAAGAACCTGTCCGTCTGGAATCTCGACCGACGAACCAGCCGCAGGCGAATCTGCTCCCGATATTTGCGTTGCTTCAAGTGCCCGGCCATCCTGCATCGCCTTGATCATTTTCTGGCATTCCGGTTCGTCGGCGAATGTCTGTTGAGTCGCCGCCTTGCGAATCTGATTCGCAACGGTATCGACGTCGCGTTCCATTCCCACGACCGTTTCCTCACACTTCGGACATGCCTCCAGGTGTTGTTCGATTTGTGCGGCCTGCTGTTCACTGACCTCACATCGGACAAATGACTTCAGGTCTTCCGTGGCAGGGCAAGGCTTCTGTGTCATGAGATTCTCACATCCAGACGACTTCGGAACGCTCGATCAACACCTGTGGCACTGACGCTGTCGGCGATCGTTCAACCAGCGCGTCTTGCTTCGTAACTGTCAGCGGACGTCTGGAATGAGCGATTGCCGTTTGTGCGCGATGACGGATCGTGCCACTGCAATTTCCTTCACCACTAATACAACGCTGGCCCGTTATTCGGCTGTCGAAAATAATTCGCCGAACTCGGCCCGCAGGCGTTGCAGTACACGGAACTTGGCTTGGCGCACGTTGTTAGGTGTCATGCCGAGGTCTTCGGCGATTTCGGATGCCCGGTGGCCTTCGACCGTCAGTCGCCAGAAAGCAAGCCACGTCTGCTCCTGGAATTCGGCCCGGATCAGTTCCAAAGCCTGCTTCAGAGCCAGGTTGCCAGCGGTATCCGCCCCAATGGATGACTGGCTGACATCATCTGGAACCTGATCAAGGATCGCTTTGACTTCAGAACCTCCTGCCCCTGCCGGATGATTCTTCAGCCGACGGAAATGATCCCGTACTTTATTGCGGACAATCACGTGTAACCATCCGTGAAATGAATCACTCGGCCTGACTTTCTTGAATTCTCCCAGATTCCGCAAGACGGCGTTCAATACTTCCTGCCCGATATCGTTTGCATCTGTTGGCTGAATGCCAAATGATCGGCACCAGTCATAGATCATTGGACCGTACACCGCCACAAACCGCCTCCAGGCATCGTCATCGCGTGCACGGACTCGTTCCAGCAGGCTGGTGGAGGTGATCGTTTTCATCTGGCAGGAACCCGACAGAAATGTGTTGATACAACAGTTCTCAGTTTACAGCAGTAGAGCCAACGCCTCCACTCGACAGAAACATGATTCTGATTGTTTTTTGACGGCAATCTCATTCAGCAAATCACCCATTTCCGCTGCGTTGACGACCAGTGTGCTGTTACCGATACTCCGCTGCATTCCTCGTTCGAATCCCAGTTTCAGGGAGAGCTCATGCCTTCAACTTCCATCAACCTGACTTCGTCGCCGATTCGATTTCCACGTGCCTTACCACGAATTCTTCTCCTGCTGTTAATGATCTTGTCAAATCGCACGGAAAGGCAGGCGTATTCTGCGGAAGGTAGCGTCCGCAACGTCGTACTCATCGTTGCGGACGATCTGGGATATCAACTCGGGTGCTACGGCGACAAAGTGGCGAAGACACCGCATCTGGACCAGTTAGCGGCTGAGGGGATCCGGTTTCAGCAGGCCTATTGCACCACCGCCAGTTGCAGTGCCAGTCGCTCGGTGCTGCTGAGCGGCCTGTACAACCATGCAACTGGGCATTTTGGCCATGCACATGGATACAGCCATTTCAGTACCTACGAGACTGTTCGGTCGCTTCCCGTGATGTTGACCGAGGCGGGGTATCGAACGTGCCTGATCGGCAAATACCACCTGGCCCCCGACTACATCTACAAGTTTGAAACGCAGCGTCAGGAAGGGACTCAGGGAGCCAGAAACACGGTGCGGATGGCACAGAACGCCAAGGCCTGGCTGGAAGAAAAAGACAAACGGCCGTTCTTTCTGTATTTCTGTCCAACCGACCCTCATCGAGGCCCCGGGCCTGGCGGGTTTTCGAATCAGCCGGAACGAGCTCAAGGATTTCCCGGCATTCAACCAACCACCTATCGACCAGAAGACGTTCCGGTCCCCGCCTGGTTGCCCGATCACCCCGAAGTCCGCCAGGAACTGGCCGAGTACTATCAGGCGATCGAGCGACTGGACGTTGGCATCGGCGCACTGATGACGGCTCTCAAGGAGACCGGTCACTGGGACGACACACTGGTCATCTTTCTCAGCGACAATGGCCCTCCATTTCCCGGTGCTAAAACAACGCTGTACGAACCCGGCGCACGGCTCCCGTTGATTATCCGCGACCCACGCCAGAAGCAACAGGGGCATACCAGCGACTTGCCCGTTACGTGGGCCGACATCACACCAACGGTACTGGACTATTGTTCAGTCGCACCGAAACCAGCTCCCGTTGTCCGCGCGACAGAAAATACAGGCAAACCACAGACAACCGGTCCTGTCAAACCTTACCAATTCCACGGCAAATCCATCCTGAATCGACTCGACACAAAGCCCGCGCCTGACGAAACGGTTTTTCTGTCGCACACGTTTCACGAGATCACAAATTACTATCCCATGCGAGTAGTACGGCGAGGCAAATACAAACTGATTTTCAACATCGCTCATCCGCTGCCGTTCCCATTTGCGTCCGATCTGCAGGAGTCTCCGACATGGCAACAGGTGCTGGCTCGCAAGGATCCAGAGGAGATCTTCGGTCGTCGCCCGGTAAGGAAGTATCTGCAGCGTCCGAGATTTGAGCTTTATGATCTGGACGCGGACCCGGACGAACTTACCAATCTCGCAGAATCATCTTCTCACAAGGCAACTTTGGAAGACCTGCAGAAGCGTCTGCAAGCATGGCAGAAAACAACACAAGACCCGTGGGAATTGAAGTGGACGTATGAGTAATGGCGAGTAACGACTGAACCTTCACACTGACTTCGGCAGAGTGAAAAAACGACGCTTACAAATTGGCAGACAGGCGATGGGCATCACGCCCGCTTCGCTCAAGACGCCAAGACGCAAAGCTTTCAGGCATTCAAGAGTCGCCTCTTCCAACCTTTGCGTCTTCGCGTCTTAGCGTGAGCACTTCTTCCACCAGCGTTTCAGCGCGAGCTTTATTGAATCATTACTCGCCAAACCGTACTATTGCCTGAATGTCTTAGTTGTGAATCAGTTCATAGCTGATTTCGCGATCTGTGCATTCCCCACGCAAGGAAATGGATTACCTCATGCTCGCACGTCTGCTTACCGCTGCCAGTCTTGTTGTCGTTTCTGTCGCGGCGTATGCCGTTGAGCCGCTGGGTGACAATTCAGCCCGCGCGTGGACAATCACGTTGACCGCTGTGGTCGATGGAAGTGGTGTGTTTCACTTTTCCGACGACGAATTGAAATATCAGCATAAGCATTGGACCAAACCCGCCAATGTGCAGTTCAATGGTCAGCCATGGCAAGACCTGACCAAATCGCCTGAGGCGTGGTCTGCCCATCGCGGTAAACTTGACCTCAGTAATGCATGGGTCGTTCGACGGCAGGGACGCGATACAATCGCGTTTGAAAAAACAAAGACCGGTTTCAGCGTGTTCATGAACGATTCGCCAAATGGGGGCGAAAACTATTCGATCACGATCGCGATCCCGGTTCTGGAAGCAGCCCAATGAGGTTTTTGCGGCACCTGGGTTGACTGACCCTCAGCGTAAGTAGCCATATGTTGAATGGTAGTATTCGTGTTGCCGACCTCGTGACAAATCAGCGAGGCATTGCAACGCCCTGCAATCGTGGGGCATGAGATAGTCGCGGTTCGCTCCGCGCCCCAACGCTACTTGACATGGAACATTTTTTACGCGCTTTACTTGGGGCCAATGCTGAGATGGTCATGACGAATGTCGATCCTTGTTTTCGGCAGAGCCATGGTCAACTCTGACAGATCGATTGGCAGTGGTCCATTGAATTGAGCGCCAGGAAGTACTGTTCGGACGGCGCCGGACGGAGGAGTAACGGGCAAATTCAATCCATGACCAAATGCTCCCGACTGCGGAATGATCAACAGATTTAAGGCCTGCAATTCTGGAATTTGGGCCAGCGATTTCAGGCCGACAGCCGTAAACCGATTAGTTCCCCAGTTCAATTGCAATTCCGCAAGTGTTTCAATTCTCGCAAGCGATGCCAGCGACTTATCTGACAGGCCTGATGTCCAAATCTCAACTCGCTTAAGTTTTGGCAGGCGAAACAGCTGCGACAGGGCAGCGTCAGAAATACCTTGAGATCGAATATTGAGGTTTGACAATGCCGGATGTCCGGAAAGCATTTCAAACGCATCATCTGTGATCTGGCGAAAATTCAAGGAGAGATTTTCCAAATGACGGCTCTCCCGAAGAATCGCGCCCATGACAGCATCAAACTCAGTCCCGCTGATAACCAAAGACTTCAAGTGCGGGAAGCGAAACAGCTCTGGAGAATATTCCTGGCCTGACAGATCGAGATGCTCAATGTTCGGCAGTGATTCCAGCAGGTTGGTCGCGGCCTTCGAAAACCTCATGTGCCCCAGTTCGGTTCCAACGTAGTAAATGAGAGCGAGCGATTTGAGCCGTCGCTGTTTTGCGACAGAGATGACCGCTGCTTCTGTCAGGCGACCTTCCTGGTAAATGTGAAGGTTCGCCAAATGCGGGTGTCGTTCGAGATACTCGAGTCCAACGTCTGTGACGCCCGACTCGTGCAGTTTTAAAGTTCTGAGATTTGGTAACGCACTGACGTTTTTCAGGATTTCATCGCACATGGCCCCTGTCGGATTGATCGACAAGTCCAGTACTTCGAGGGCTTGCAACTTCGCAAGGTGTGCGAGCCCATCGTTGGTAAGATGTGTCTTCCCTGAAACTGTAAGCCCGCGCAGTCCGGCAAGTGACGGCAGACGACTCAGCAATTCATCTGTCAACTCGTCATAGATTTGTATTTCCGCTACCTGCTGTTTTGAATTGAGAGCCACGGAAATCTTTCGATCGTCGTAGACGGACTGCAGCCAGGCAGGCAACTGGCGTTTGATGCGATCACGTTCGGCTCGCATCGTCGTGACGACGACGCGGTGATCCTGGATTCGCACAAGCGGGTAATTCTCACCGAATCTGTCTGGAATTTGATTGGTGAGTAGTGCGGTCAGGGAATGCGCGAACGAGAAATCCTTGATCGATACACTCTGCAGGCGGTCAAGGTCGATCAGTGCGAGCATCTCGTCACTCCATTTGACTTCGACTTCAGCCAATGCAGCGATTTTGGCAAGAACCTCCTTGAGTGACATGTTCTCGACGTTGAGCGAGATCTTGCGTACGTAGATTTGCCGCTCCACGTTTTCGTCGGGCGAAAGTTCTGCAGGCACTTGTGCGGTGGCGGAAGTGACAAACAAAAAGCAAAACAGCACTCCGCAAGGGAAATCGCTCCACAGGAGTTGATAGTTCATGGCTCGTGCTCGTGATTGCGCAAGTGCTTCCAATAGGCTTCAGGGCTTTGCAGAATCCCTTTTGTGATCTGGTAGTGCGACGTTTCTGTCAGGCAGATTCGATTCAGATCGCCTTCGTCGAACGAAACAATCTGTGCGTCTGGGTATGTCAGTAGAATCGCCGAATGTGTCGCAATGATAAACTGCGAATTGCCGCCACTCGCAAGTTCGTGAATCAGGGCCAACAAGCTGAGTTGTCGCTGTGGTGACAATGCCGATTCAGGCTCGTCGAGCAAGAACAGGCCTTGGTTGAAGCGATTCTTCATGATGGCTAGAAAGGCTTCGCCGTGTGACAACCAATGCAACTGCCCGCCTCCGTACAGTTTATAGGGGTTATCCAGAAAATCTGGATCGGCGGCCCGTTGATCAAGTAACGAGGCAAAGTGAGGCTGCAGGTCAGCCCTTAAAAAGTATCCGTCTTTCGGTCGTCGTTTGAAGCCGACGCGAAGCGCGTCAGCCAATAGACTTTGTTCGCTTAGTCCGTGTGAGGCACCGAGTTCATTCGTTCCACCTCCGGCAATCGGCAGGCCAGCAACAACCGCAATTGCTTCCAGTAAGGTCGACTTACCGGAACCGTTCTCCCCGACGAAAAATGTCACCGGATGGTTGAACTGCAGATGAAGATTTGAAACGAACGCCAAATTTCCGGGAAAGAGGGAACGGTCCAGAGTTGAGTCGGGTGATCGTACGACGTAAGAAATGAACGGTACCGACATCTTTCGTGCCCGCTGCCAACTTGAGTACCCGCACGTTGTTTGAGCATCCCACAGGACGATATAACTCCGCTTATCGTGATTCGTAGTTATATCACTTCAGACGAGAGGTGAAACAGTCAGCAAACAATTTCACGTAATACGGAAATCTTGTCCATCACTTGTTTCGACAGACTGGAAGACCGTCGTTCACGTCGCAAGAGCGAACGATCACAGTTCGTGGGCGTTTTTCTTAAGGGCCGCGAAGCTTAAAGTAAATATCCCGCGATACAAAATCACTGGGAATATTCGTATCGGCGGAATCTTACGCAGCCGATCACGAAGCAGACCACTCCGAAAGAGGCCAGAATGAAACTGCACTGGCCTACCACCAGCATGTTCGGATGGTCGTGCGTCAGCAACTCCTGATACGCAATCAAGGCCCAGGCGTGAGGGGTTCCAAGGCTCACATTCTTCATCAGGTCTGGCAGCCAGTCGCGTGGCATGTAGCAACCGCTGATTCCTGCAAGGACGATCACCAGAAACGTCGAATACGATGTCACCTGAGATTCCGTGCGAACGATCGTCGCCAGCAGCAGTCCCAAGCCGGTTGCCGAAAGTGAAGTCGTCAGGATCACGGGCAACAGCATCAGCGGATACGTTCCCCACGACATGCCAAACATGATCTTCCCCGATAGAAACAGCAACAGGCTTTGTGCGATGGAGACGATCAGAAACGGCATGGTCTTGCCGAACATTAATTGGACTGGCGAGATCCGCGAAACCTGCAATCGCTTCAGAGTGCCAAGCTTCCGTTCATTGATGAAGGAACTCGCCATGATGTTCACCAGGAAGAACGCAAACATGACCATAAACGCCGGCACCAATGTCTGATAGATAATGCTGGAACCTGGTTTGACAGGTTCCGGTCGCGGTGTTTCCGCCACGCCAGATTCAAGTTCTGCCTGATGCTGCTCAATCATGCGGTTCAGGACCCGTGACAGAAGCGGATTTCGTCGGGCGACCTCTGGGGCCACAACGCGTAATACGGCGGAAAGAACGACGTATTGCACCAGATCGGCGACACCAACGAATGCTGCACCGCTTTCGACCTGCATATCGATCGCAGACAATCCGGTGGACAGTTTGCCATGCTCGGTGTCAAAAATGTCGCTCAGGTTCAAGTCATCAATTCGGTTGCTGAAATCCTTTCCCAGTATGACAACCACACTGCTCCGTCCATCCTGCAGCCGTAATTTGGCTTCGTCGCGATTTTCAACCTGGCTGACCTGAAGTCCGCCGATTGCTGACAAATCGCGAAAAACGTGATCAGAGATCTCGCCGCCGTCTTCGTCCACCACGCCAATTTTTACCAGTTTGGCAGCATCGTGGGTCGTAATCAGTTGCCCCGTCGAGACTCCCAGAATGGCAATGAACACAACGGGCAACGCCAGAAGCGTATACAGCGCCCCTCGGTCCTTCAGGATCAGACGAAGATCCTTCAATGTGATTTCCCAGAATTCCATTCAGTCTCTCAGCGTCCTTCCTGTCAGCCTCAAAAACAGCGTTTCCAGACTGGTTTCCTGAGTCCTTATTCCCAGCAAGGGGGTTTTTGCTTTCTCCAGCAGTTCCAGAACTCGCCGCAGATGAACCGAATTTCCCTGTTTCTGCGCTTCCAGGGTCTCACGAACCAGAATACGGATCGTCCCATCAGGTTCCGTCAGAAGTTCCGAGAATTCGGCAAGCTCTGCCCGCAACTCGTGCTGCAACTGTGAGACTGTAACGCACAAGTCGATTCGAGTTCGATCAAGCAACTGATCCAATGTCCCTTCCTGAAGCAGTTTTCCGCGATCCATGATTGCAACTCGATGACAGACGGCCTCGATTTCGTCCATGTAGTGAGAGGCGTACAGGACACCGACGCCATCACGTCCGAGTTGTCGAACGGCGTCAAGCAGGCTCGACCGGGACTGTGGATCGATACCGACCGTCGGTTCATCCAGAACGACGAATCGTGGTTCGTGGATCAGTGCGATTCCAAAATTCAGCCGTCGCGACATTCCCCCGGAAAATGTACTTGGTGTGTGATCTGCGTTCTGCGTCAGGCCGATCAGGTCCAGCACATAATCGACTCGTTGCTTCAGCCGGTTTCCGCGCACACCGTTCAGACTGCCAAAAAACCTCAGGTTCTGGACTGCCGTCAATTCTGGATAGATCGCCAGTTCCTGAGGAACAATTCCCAGTCGCGAACGCATGTCGACGTTTTGAGGATTGAATCGTTCCCCATCAAAGCTGATTGTCCCTCCATCCGCCTGCAGAAGGCCGATGATCATCATCATCGTCGTTGATTTGCCCGCACCGTTGGGACCGATCAGGCCGAAGATTTCTCCCGGTTCGACGCGAAAGCTCAAGTCATTAACAACCGTCACATCACCGTAGCGTTTCTTGAGATGTGAAACTTCTAATCCATTCATGGCAGCGCTGACTTCGATTTGGAGCAGAGACCCATCCGTTTGTTCTGTTCTGTTCAGGTAATGCTCTGGAAATTCAACCGGCGCGCATTTCCCCCACATTACCTTACCAGCTTGTGCTCAGCGATACCATGTGCTCAGGCAATCCCGCGCAACACCACGGGAAGGGGTAATCTGGTTTCAGCCAGCCGGAAGTTCGGACCAAGAAGTAAACGAAAGCACGGGCGACGCTAAAGAAGAGTGCAGCAAATCGATCGGGACTGTTCAGAATCGGTTCGTGCGACGCTTGAGGGAACACATTCGTCGTGTGTCCACGGTAGTTCAGTCATCCTTCACCAGATCAATGTCCGACTCCGCCGCCTGCAACGGGAGTCCTGTTTCCGTAGAAGCTGTAAAGCACTGGAAGCAGGTTGACGAGTAACAGTGTCATCGTCATTCCGCCCACGACGACGATTGCCAATGGCCGCTGTGTTTCTGACCCAATCTGGGTCGATACTGCTGCCGGAAGCAGGCCGAAAATTGCCGCCAATGCGGTCATGGTTAATGGCCGGATCAGCTTTTCGACACCGTCAATCAGCGATTCTGTTAAGGGGACACCATGTGAACGCGACCCGTTGAAACGAGAGATCAACAGCAGTCCGTTCATAATTCCGACCCCTAGAACCGAGATGAAGCCGACTCCCGCCGAAATATTGAAATTGACTCCTGACAGCAACAGCGCCCAGATCCCACCGATGCACATCACAACGACGTTGGAAAGAACCACTACAGCATCGAGAAGTGATCGAAGAGCCAGGTACAACAGGATGACAATCAGAACCAGAGCCAGCGCCGAGGCAATGACCAGTCGGTGAACTGCTTCCTGCATTTCCTGGAACTCACCACTCCACTCAGCCGAGTATGGCGCCTGCAGAAACGCTTTCGTTTTTTCTTGT
>CAZSTW010000107.1:18562-20372 GCA_964609845.1 uncultured Planctomycetaceae bacterium
GCTTCTGCAACCGCTCCGGCGAGATCGCGACCACGTACACTGAATTTCACCGCAATCAGACGGCTCGACTTTTCGCGGTAAATTGTTGAGGCTCCCGAACGGACATAGGAACCGTCTTCGAGAGATTCTCCGTCAGCCGTCAGCGGTGTCACCAGGTCTCGCAAGCGACGTCGAGGAACGCTGGCCTGATCCGTAAATGACATATTCTCGCGGCTGCCTGTCGTGGCAAGATCGGAAACCCTGCCACCAGCGTAGTCTATCAGCCCTCCCTTCCCTCCCCCCGGTCCATCGGTGTCATGAGTCACGCGATTTCGAATGACTTCGACGGGAATGTCCAGGATCGTCTCTTCGTTGTGACGCAGCCGTTCCGGCCACCGTAGAGTGACATCAAACTTCTTCTCGCCTTCAACGACTTGCGTGAGGGATTTACCGCCGACGGCCGTTGACAGGACATTCTGGACATCGGCAACGCTGACATTCCACTGGGCACACTTAGCTCGATCAACCGCAAACTCCAGATTCGCCTGCCCTTTGATCCGGAAGATTCCCACATTGACGATACCTGGGACTTCACTCAGGGTGGCCTTCATATTTTCCGCGATTTCTTCGAGCTTATCGAGGTCGGGACCGAAAATCTTCACGGCATTTTCACCCTTTACGCCAGACAGAGTTTCCAGCACATTGTCGCGGATATACTGCGAGAAATTCCAATCGACACCTGGAATCGCGGCAACAAGATCCCGATTCATTTCATCAATCAATTCGGACTTGGTTCTTGCCCGCATTGGACCAAACGCCCAGCGTTTCCAACCGGTCTGCTTGATGAGCAGTGGCCATTCGTCGTGCGTCTTCAGCGGAACCGAGATTTCGCAATTGTAGAAGCCTGTCGGGTCTGTACCGTCATTGGGTCGCCCCATCAGATTCATGATCAAGCTTGTTTCTGGAAACTTTCGAAGAATTGCGCGAGCAACGGCAGCTTTATCCGCCACTTCGTCCAGCGAGGCGTTCACAGGAAACGTTCCGCGGACGTACACGTTTCCTTCTTCAAGTTCCGGCATGAACTCGGCCCCCAGATGCGGCAACGCCAGTCCCGTGGCAATAATCAGTCCTGCGAAGAACGCAAGGCTGGCCCATCGCAGTCGCAGAGCAATCTTTAACTGACCGACATAAAAGGCCTTCAATGCTCGAACAAGCATGTTGTCGCGCGACGGTTTCAGTCTCGTGAACATCAGCCGACACAGGACAGGAGACAGTGTCAGGGACAGGATCAGCGCACCTCCCAGGGCAAAGGCGTATGTATCTGCCATGGGGCCAAAGATCTGGCCTTCCGGGCCCTGCATCGTGAAGAGTGGCAACAAGGCGAAAACCATGATAATCGTCGAATAGAACAGCCCCCGTTCAACGTCACTCGTTGCATGCAGAATCCGGTCTTTCAGCTCCATCTCGGGCCGCTCACCCGCACTCAACGATCGATAAATTGCCTCGACCATGATCACGGATGAATCGACGATGATGCCGAAGTCAACGGCCCCCAGTGACAGCAGGTTGGCACTTAACCCGCGGAAGTAGAGGACGGACATGGCAAACAGCAACGCCAGCGGAATATTGATCGCGACGATAATGGCGCTGGGGATGTGATTCAGAAATACCAGCAGGATCAAGGTAACCAGTACAATTCCCAGAACAACGTTTTCGCGTACTGTGTGGGTCGTCAGATCCACCAGCCGAGTGCGATCATAGACCGTCTCCAGCTTCACGCCGGGAAGCAATTTGTCACCAGTCGTGATAAGATCTTTGACCTTTTCTTTAA
>CAZSTW010000107.1:20480-23253 GCA_964609845.1 uncultured Planctomycetaceae bacterium
CAGCTCTTTGACCTTTTCTTTCACATCGGTCAGCGCCGGCAGTGACTGCTCTCCTTTGCGAAGCAGAACCAGTCCCTGAACGACATCGGGACGATCAACCCAGACCCGGTTTCCGTCACCATCCAGAACCTCTTCACCATCGACAACTTTCGGTCGACTGACGGCGACGCGCCCTTGCGCCGGGTGCGACCCGACAATCACACCACGCGGTGTCTCGCTGGACTCCGCTCCCCGGCCGCCATCGACGATGTCCCCAACTCGAATCGGCACGTTGTTGGTACTGGCCAGCACCATACTCCGGAGTTCATTCAGACGCTGGTCCTCCCCTTGGCGCAAGTGATTCGCGACGTCAGTGGGACCTGCCCCCACGGGATATGTCCGTGCCGGGTCAATTCCTTGTCCGAGCAGTCCCAGTCCGCGAACAACCTGAACTGTCGGGCCTGTCGTAATGAAATCGCCGCCGACATTCGAGTTGTTCGCAGCGATTGCCTCCTGAAGCTGGACCAGGCCGATTCCATAGGCTTTCAGCCGTTCAGGATCCGGCTGGATCTCGTATCGTTTGACGGCACCACCGAACGAAACCACATCGGCAACTCGTGGCACTCGACGAAACTCGCGTTCCAGAACCCAGTCCTGAAGCGACTTCAAATCGGATTGTGCATAAATATCGTGTCCCGATGAATCGGTCGGGCCGGCAAGAATATATCGATAGATCTCGCCCGTAGGAGTCGTATTCGCGAGGCCCGGCTGCACTCCCGGTGGCAAACCTGCGGTATAGATTCGATTCAGGACTTCGATCCTGGCTCGGAAAAAATCGGTTCCATAGTCGAACTGATTTCGAACGTGAGACAGGCCGAATAGCGACTTGCTGCGCATCGACTGCAGTCCACGCATCCCGGACAGGGCAATCTCCAGAGGAATTGTCACTTCGCGTTCAACTTCTTCGGCCGATGCTCCGGGAAACTGCGTGATCACCTCGACGATTGCAGGGGCAGGATCGGGATAGGCCTCAACGTTGAGGTGCACCAGCGAATAGCTGCCGACACCGATCAAGGCGATGGCCAATAGAATGACGACCAGTCGATTACCAAGAGCCCATTGAATCAGTCGAAAAATCATGGCATTTGCTCGACCGGGATTATCCCAGCCTTCCTGGAGGATCGTTTACGGTCCACGTCATCATTCGAGTGCAGATTCGTGCTCAACAAATTCCGATTGTTAAGTCCTGGCGAATCATGTCATGGTTATCGCGTTGTCGCAGATCCTGGCTTCGAAACAGTCTCTTTGGACTCGGCTGGGGGTTGGTCCTGAACGGCACCGAACAATTCGAGATTACCCGACGTCACGACGAATT
The DNA here is from genome assembly GCA_964609845.1 of uncultured Planctomycetaceae bacterium. Lineage (GTDB taxonomy): Bacteria > Planctomycetota > Planctomycetia > Planctomycetales > Planctomycetaceae > Schlesneria. The sequence goes on from CAZSTW010000107.1 coordinate 21,835, forward strand.
CGCCTTCATGCAGTCCCCCATCAAGACCGTTTTCAGGCCCCCTGCTTGCATGACGTTTCACCAGAGCGAATTCGCGGCCCCGACGGAGCACTTCGACTTTGCGAACTTCGATTTCGCGAGCTGTCTTATCCGTTGCCACGAAGACCGTTGATGACAATCCATCATCAATGACAGAAGCATTCGGGATAGAGACTGCCATCTCGGGGGCGGGAAGGTCGATCGTCGCGGTGATGAATTGCCCCGTTCGCAGTCGCTGACCGGAATTCCTGATCCATCCGATGACGGCGGCAGTATGCTGGCCAGGATCGATCACGTGGCCGATGACTTCAAACGCGCCGCAGATCGCATCTGACTTCGGCTCAGATTTCAGTCGTACTTTCCATTGCCGTTGTTCGCCACTGAGTGCCATCAAGCGTGGAATGTCTTCTTCATAGATATTGGCCAGTACCCCCATGCTGTTCAGGTCGGCGATCTTGAACATATCGACATTGGTATCGAGGATTTCGCCGATCGAGACATTCCTCTCAAGTATAACGCCATCGAGCGGTGACCGGATTTCGACATTCGCCCATGTCTCAGCCACATGCGTATCCTTGGGCGATTCTCCACGGCTGATTCGTTCTGCTTCTGCGTGGACTTCCGCAATCTCGGCGTCGGTTTCCTTCCAGGCACGCAGTGTTCGTTCCGCCCGCTCAACGGCAATCAGATCTGATTCGTATTGTCGACGTGCATCGCGAATCAGATGTCCGGCGACGGTTCCGTCTTTCAGGCTCTCTAATCTTTCGAGCGTAGTTTTAGACGCTCTGCTTCGTGAGAGAGACTCAACGAGGTCGCTTTTCTTCTCGCCAATTTCCTTACTCCAGATCACCGCAATGACATCGTTTTTCTTGACATGATCCCCCGCCCGCAATTGACGCATCCTGATCTCGCCATTGCCAGTTCTTGAGTCGGGTACCTCTCCGACCCGGACCAGTTCGCCCGCAAACCGGGTATGAACGATTGCCAGATGGCTGGAATCCAAAAAGAGCGATCCCGAAAGAATCAACGGCTCGGTTGCCGGCGCAGCAACTGCGGCCGTGACTCGAATCTTGAGTGATTTCATTGCTTCCGCACTGAGCTTCAGTCGTCGCGGATTTTCTCCCGCAAACTCGACTCCTGCCCCTTGCGGCTCAGTGACTTCGTGTTTTGGATGACTTCGTTCGAACTCGTCGAACCTGCACAGTTGATTAACTCTGAAGCCAATCAGATATCCACCAACTCCAGCGGCTGCCAACGCAACCGTGATACCCAAAGCCTTGATCGGGAACCAAGCCATACTTATTCACTCGCTGCAAGTTTCGCGATCCATGGTCGTTGACACTGGCCAATTGTACGCCAGTGGCAGAGATTCCCGCAGGTCTTTTTACCTTAAACGTTCTT
>CAZSTW010000108.1:0-23187 GCA_964609845.1 uncultured Planctomycetaceae bacterium
GTTGGACCGAAGGAATGCAGCTGATCGGCAAGGGTGGCATGATCGAACTCGAAATTCCCTATGAACTGGGATATGGAGAAGGCGGACGACCGCCGCGGATTCCTCCCAAGGCAACCTTGCACTTCATCGTCGAGTTGCTTGAAGTCGAGTAATTGACAAACCGAATCACAGACAATCTTCAGCGGGCAAATCTGCCGCCCGCTGAAGATTCTGTTTTTCGTAGACCGCCTTTCGTTACTTCTTGCTTGCCGGGGCCGAAGCCTTCACTCGGTCAGGATGGCCTGACAACTTGTAAAGCTCAGCCGTGCGAGCAAACGCCGCCTGATTTGGTGTGACCAGAGTCAAATGTCGCGGCGACAACATCCCCAAGGCATCAGGGATGTCGAGAACCCGCAAGACACTCAGTAGATACGGGCCATCGCGATGCGAAGCAGGTGGCTCCACGGCAATCACCTCGGCAATGCTCGTTTCATTCAGCGCTGCATAGGCCCCCAAAACGCCTGCGACACCCTTTCCAGCAACGCCAATCGTCAATTCATTACCTTCCGCCTCGTGCAGCATGCGAGCCACTGACTGAACATCCCAGATCCGGCCAGCATCGACAGTCCTGCCAATCAGCGCATGAGCCCGCTCCACATAGTTCGGCGGATTCTTCGATGTCCACTGAATCGTCTCGCCACTGCCTCGCGGGCTCAGGATCACGGTTGCCTGACCTGCGGGAATGACCTTCGTCGCCCAGTCCGGCAAGACTCCTTCATGCTCTCCCGGATTTAAGACCACCAGCCAGATCCGTTCGGGATGCTCAGGAGATCGCTTCACTTCCGTTTCAGACTTTGTTCGCAGTGCCATCACGGTGACGTCGTCTTCTGTCCTTAACATCATCAGTCCCAGATCCTTGTCCTGATGACGAATTTCCGCAGCAGGAACCTGCTCCGGCCACTCAGTCAGCACTCGAGCCATCAGTTCCTGACGCAACGACTCAGACCACTTCGAAAAATCCTCTTTCGATTTCGGCATCTGCGGCGTCGCCAGCTTCACAAATGTCTCATCAATCCGGGCATTAATCCGGTCCGCCGGAAGATCGGTATCTTCCGGAAAGACTCGCAGGTCTTTTCCTTCAATCGTTGGCATTTTGGGCTCAGCAACTTCGGCATTGTCATTTTTGAGGTGCTTGTTGATCCAGCGATAAGCCATCAGACGCAATTCAACATTGTCACTGTGGCCACCTGGAGTCACTCCGATGTCAAACAACTCACCGGGCTTCTTTTCGTACCAGCGATACAGGTGTGCCAGCCGATCCCGGATTCGTTCATTGCCAGGCATCGGAAAGATATTGTCATACCCGGAGTTCTCAAACAACATGGCGCGTGGCGCAATCAGCGCAGCGATTGTGGACCATTCCCAGCGGTAATTGTTGTAGAAGAACATGCAATCGCAATGGCCATTGCAGACCTTGTCTGTAACGTAACTCTCCAGATCACTCATTCCACTGACAGGAACACAGACTTTCACCCGTTCGTCAGCTGCAGCGATCCAGAACGTCGCCGCACCGCCACCACTGATTCCTGTCACGGCGAGTTTTTCGGAATCAACGTCCGCGCGACTGATCAGATAATCCAGGGCTCGCGTGCCGTTCCAGCACTCGACACCTGCGGGTGTATACCCCGCGGAATGCCACCACCACCGATTTTCACGGTAAGTCCCGTGATGGATCCCCGCGATCTCACCAAGCTGAAGCGTATCGATGATCAGACAGATGTATCCATGAGTCGCAAACCACTGTCCATGATGCTGAAACGCGACCTTATTGCCATCGCGGCCGCGGCCCGCGTGGCCGCAGACATACAGGACTGCCGGCAACTTTCCTTCAACTTTTGCCGGACGATAGAGATTCCCCGTGACGTACAGTCCCGGCATACTCTGGAAATGCAGTTTTTCAACGCGATATCCATCCCGTTCGAGCGTACCCGTCACTTTGGCGTTGAGCGGCGTCCGTTCAGGCAGCGGCCACAAGCCGAGCATGTCGAAGAACTCACGCTTCAGTTCCGGCCGCTTGGCTTCCCAATCGGCTTTCGACTCAGCCCCTTCATGAATGTGCTCACTGAGCCTCGCTGATTCGAGCGTCAAATGAGATTCAATCACCGCATCGCCAAACTTCAAATCTGGAGCAGGCTCCTGCGCGAAACCTGCCAAATCGAGTCCGCAGCAAATGACAAGGGTTCCAACAAACCAAACAGAAGGGGACAAAGTACGCATCGAGTCTCTCCAGAGTTGCATTGAGGGCGACACTTCGCCATGAGGATACACAGCGGGCGGACAGAGATCACGGCGAAAGGCGATCTTCCGTCGACTTCCCTATCCCAAGGGAACCTCTGTGCTCCTCCGTTCCCTGTGGCAGATCTTCTCCCGGCCCCAGCTTGACATGAGAACGATTTACCACAGAGCACACGGAGGGGCACAGAGAGCGAAATTTAGTGAGAAGTTCAGTAAAGAGATACAGGCGAAGACCGTCCGTCCAACTGCCAGAAAGGCGACGCATTCCGTAATCGACGCTGGAACACAGTTTCTGCAATTACTCAAGTAGTGGAGCAGACAAAAGATGGCACTGGCCAATGCCATCAAATGCATCTCCAACAATTTGGTGGATAATTCAGGATCCTCACGCCGGCTTCGCTCAAGACGCAAAGACGTAAAGATTTCAAGAATGCCATGAAATCATCTCCGACCTTTGCGTCTTCGCGTCTTGGCGTGAGGCCTCAACTGATGGAAGGAAATGGCAGAAAGCGTGACGATCAAACAGGGAACGGATTCCGCTCCGCAAAGCCCTGCTGGTGCCAGTAGGGATAGGCAAACGGCCGTACGCTGGCTGCGTCGAGTTTGGCAACCTGGTCGGCTGTCAGGTTCCAGCCGACGGCACCCAGGTTCTGGCGTAGTTGCTCTTCGTTGCGAGCGCCGATAATGACCGTCGAGACCGTCGGACGCTGCAACAGCCAGTTGAGTGCCACTTGAGGAACCGATTTACCGGTCTCTTTTGCGACCGCGTCGAGTGCATCGACCACCTGATACAGGTATTCGTCGTCGATCTGTGGACCGATGTCTCGTACCAGTTTGCTCTGCAGGCGACTCGATTCCGGCAGCGGTTGGCCGCGGCGAATTTTTCCAGTCAATCGGCCCCAACCCAGGGGACTCCACACAACCGCCCCCACTTTCTGGTCCAGACCCAGTGGCATCAACTCCCATTCGTAGTCGCGGCCGACCAGCGAGTAGTACGCCTGATGAGCGACATAGCGCGACCATCCATACCGTTCCGACACCGCCAGCGACTTCATCAAGTGCCAGCCGGAAAAGTTTGAGCAACCGATGTACCGAATCTTCCCCGCGCGAACCAGATCGTCCAGAGTACTCAGCGTCTCTTCGACGGGTGAAGACGCATCGAACCCATGCAGTTGGAACAGGTCGATGTAGTCAGTCTGCAACCGCTTCAGACATCCTTCGACCGCCTTAATCAAATGAAACCGTGACGACCCGACATCGTTCGGACCTTCTCCCGCGCGAAATGTGGCCTTTGTCGAAATCAGCACTTTGTCCCGTCGTCCGACGAGCGCCTGCCCCAGAATCGATTCGGCCGCACCATTCGAATAGATATCCGCCGAATCGAACATGGTCAGCCCGGCTTCCAGACAAATGTCGATCAACCGCGAGGCTTCAGCAACTTCCGTTTGACCCCAGGCCTTGAAGAACTCATTCGTTCCCCCAAACGTCCCCGTCCCGAGAGTCAATGCGGGAACCTTGAGTCCCGATCCACCCAGTCTGCGATATTCCATGGGATACCCCTTGATTCGTTGATTGAAAGAGTCATTCAGCACCGTAACGAGCGATCTACTCGTAGAATTCAACCATCCCGACCGTGATCAACTGTCTGGGTAAAGTTTGAACTGGAAACGTGCTTGTCCATGGTAATCACTGTTGGCCCTGAGCGTAACCTTCACTCACAACAACTCTGACCACCACCCACTTGTTGATGCCGTCGCATTGAAAACCGCTTTATGCTTGTCAACGAGTACGAAATGTCGCCGGGATACCCACGGCCACCCTGGGAGAAAATCTGGCTATGATTGCATCGGCCGGTGAAGCACGAGCAACAGATTCTGCGGTTTTCACCTGTAAGTCATGAGAAATGCGAAACCCAGGAGGTCAGGCAGTGAATACCCATCTCACTCAATCCGTAATAGATTTGCGGTTGATTCGACGCAATCTCCAAATCTTGATTGGCGTGGTTCTGGTCGGGTGTGTGATGGCCAGCGGCGCCGCTGGCGGTCAGCCGCGCGATCTCGCAGATCTACTCATGGCTGCTGACCAAAAGCAGTTCGCAGTCATCTTTCCAAAGGTCAAGGAACACTCCGAGAAATGTGCTTCCATCCTCATCAGCGAGATTTCCCAAAAACGGCCACCGGATGCCAGCGACGAGGCCAAAGACAGGTTGGCGACGAGGCAAGCGAATGCAGCCGTAGCATTACTGAAATTAAACCAACCAGCGCATGTCTGGCCGCTGCTCAAACACAACACCGCCCCACGAGTACGGAGTTATCTGGTCCATCGCCTCGGTCCCTTCGGGACAGACCCAAAGACCATAATCAGGCGTCTGGATGAAGAGCCCGACATCACAATTCGCCGAGCATTGGTGTTGAGTCTTGGAGAGTTTGATGAACAGCAGCTTCCACCTGAGACACGCAACGCATTTCTGCCGAAATTGCAGGAGATGTACCGGACTGGGACCGATCCGGGACTCCATGCCGCTTGCGAATGGCTCTTGCGGGAATGGGAACACGAGGACTGGCTGAAAGAATTGAACGAAACCTGGGCAATGGATAAAGAGAAGCGAGGGAAACTTCTGGAAAGTATCCAGCAACTGGATCCTAAAGACAGGCCGCCGCAACAATGGTATGTCAACAGTCAGGGACAGACGCTGGTAGTCATGCCTGGCTTGATCGAATTTGTGATGGGATCACCGAAGACGGAAACGGGAAGATCGGAAGATGAGTCGCAGCACAACGAGCGGATTGAGCAAAGTTTTGCGATAGCGTCCAAGGAAGTAACAGTCCAGCAATTCCTCCGATTTCAAAAGGACCGATTCAATATCATCGCAAATTTTTCTACGGCCGAAATACCAATGAACGCGACGTGGTTCGATGCGGCAGCATATTGCAATTGGTTGAATGAACAGGAGGGAATACCAAGGGAGCAGTGGTGCTACGAACCGGACAAGGACGGCAAGTATGAAAGCGGAATGCAAATGACAACCAATCATTTGCGACGGACAGGATATCGTTTGCCTACCGAGGCGGAATGGGAGTATTCCTGTCGAGCAGGTACAATCACCGGATATTCTTTTGGGGGATCGGATGACCTGCTCCGCAAATATGGTGTCATTTGGAAAGCACCGCAAAATATGCCCGTTGGATCACGAAAGCCAAATGACTTCGGCCTCTTTGACATGCACGGAAACAATTGGGAGTGGTGCCAAGAACTTTACAGGCCGGGTACCCGTGTCATGGAAGACAGGGTTATTCCAGATCAAGAAATTAAATTCACAATTCACGACGAAGATCGACGAGTGTTGCGTGGCGGTTCATTCAACTCGCTTTCACTTTTCGCGAGGTCGGCCCACAGAAACCAGAAGTTGCCGAAGACGCGTGAGTTCGACGTTGGTTTTCGCGTTGCCAAGACCATCAAGCAGCACGAAAAAAGAACTGAATAGCCGGGGACGCACTTGGCATACAAGCAACAATCAAAGCCGATGAAAGATTCGTCGCGGGGACAAGCAAAACTTCACGGCTTCGTCATACTCATTTCGACAGAATCGAAGGGGTCAGGACGTCGGGACGGTCGCTCTCCCAGGCAGGGTGAAACTTGGTGATTTTGATTTCGCTGTTATTTCTCTCGTGGCAATTGTTGCACATAAACAATTTCCCCGTTTGCACCTAAGCACGCTCGAACGTCATTTGCCTCTTCAATTTCGATAATCGGAACTTTGTCGTTTGCCGGGAGCTCAATCGCCCCTTTACGGACCAACCGACGAATGACTTGCGTTTGGCGTAAATCGACTACTTCGTACATGCACGTCTGACGCATCGCCATAGAACTCGTAACCTCGTGCCAGCATCCATAGCCGATCCCAACAAACCTACCATCCACCAAGGTGTCGAATTGATTCGCTCCATATCCCCGGCCTCGCCCTTTTATCTCGAATCCTGCATTACTTGAATTCGCTTCTGTGATTTTAGTCAGTAACGCTGCAGGGTTCTTCAACACGGCGATCTGCCCGCTCGCTGGTGACACAACAAAGTTACACCCTACCTTGTCAATCGAAGCTCCACTCGGCAAACGAAGTGAATGACTTCTATCCTCCACTCCAGTCGAAGTCGAAAACAAACGGATGGTCCCGCCTTCACAGATCACTGCGATCCGAGAACTTCCTTCCAAGAAAGCAAATTTCATTGGTGCATTACCCATGTCAGGCTTGCAACAATGGGTCTGCGCACCATCGGAAAGATTCAAAAGATGGACACCGTGTACTGGATCCAGAGCCGCAAACAGTTTCGAATCCGGCGAGAAACCAATTTCACATCCCTGACGACTCGGACGAGTATCTATTGCCCACCATGGCAGAGCGATTTTGGCGTATTGCGCCCACGGTTGCTCAAATCGTGCACGCGCACCGGACTCGCCGTCCGCTCTGTAAAACCGCATTTCCCAAATCGGTCGAGCCGTTGCAACTTCCCAGATAGAATAACGCAGAGTCCCGTGAGTAATGTCCTTCAAAGCTTTGTTCACCGCCCCGACTGTCATATTGACGTTAAATTCCTTGGAGGATACCTCCAACTCCTTAACACCATCGGTGGACCAACCACGCTCGCTCGCCATTGCGACATATCTTCCATCGGGACTCGCGGAAAGCACGTCAGGACGAGGCTGGTGATAAGAAATCGACTGGCAGGCACCGTTTTCTGGGTCTACGAAGATAACACGATCGCCAGGATCGCCACCGCAATTGAGCATCGTCTCTGCTATTGGCCGCACCCCATCCCCAATGCTGCAAATGACTCGAGTCTGTCCACCAGGAATTGCAGCATAGGCGATTGCAGCGGCGCGACTTGAAAACGCAATCCTCGGAAACTCCAGATCACGGTTATTCGCTCGAATCCGAACCCCACGAGCCCAAGAGGACTGCCTCAGTCCTTCTACGCCGGACGGCTCAGCCCCGTGTCCCAAAGAGCCCAGCACTAGCAAAACCGTTCCGACATCTCGAACGAGACTCATACCCACCTCACTCCATTGCTTGGCGCATAACTGCACGATTGCTTATGGAAATGCAGTTGTATCCTCGGCGACAGCCTTGCCATCATTGAATTCTCCATTACAAAGTAGCGAGCCGAGCGTTAATTGAAAGTGTAGACGTTGCTCCCGAAGCTTTGCAGTTCAAACAAATCCTGTGAAACTTCACGGCCAATCTCACGTAACGTCGCAATCAGTTCTCTGGTCGATTCGTAGAAGGGACCTTCGCCGGGCGAGGTTCCACATAGGGAGCATCAAAGTTGGCGAATCACATTGTGATCGAGTCCGCAGTACGCAGGTAATTCACTGCCCGCGACATCGATCCAAGCACGATTTACGTTCTCAAGGCAGTGTATCTCACGGAGCCACAGAGGCGCGGAGATGCACAGGAACCAGACGGTGATCGTAGATCGCTGATGAAGAATCGAATCACGAACGTGCGCCGAGCCGGACAGGATTGTCCGGCCTACGGAAGAACGCAATCGTTCCCAGTCAATCTTTCGATCGAGTTGGAAGCATACCGAGTGATCGCAGTTTGGCACGCAACGTCATTCGGGAAATCCCCAGGCGTTCTGCGGCCTGGAGTTGATTTCCGCGGAAATGCTTCATCGTTTCAAACAGGACATGGCGGTCAATCTCGTGAATGACGCTGCGATAAACATCGCTTTTCCCATCGACCAGCATCGACCTGACAAAATCCTGAAGTTTGTCAAACCTGAAGCCATCTCCTCCCGTGGTGGAGTTATCAGGCCCGGCAGCATTCGAATTGGACATAGATTCTCGTAGTGATTGCGGAAGACAACTTGCCGTTAATTCGGCTTCAGACGCCTGCGTCATGGCATTGCGAATCGTTGTCTGGAATTCACGCACATTCCCAGGCCAGCGATACTGCTGCAGTAGCTGCATCGCTTCGGGAGTGATTCTCTGGACGTTCTTGCCGAGTTCACGATTGAACAAAGCCACAAAGTGTTCAGCCAGCGCCGGGATGTCTTCGGGACGTTCCCGCAGCGGCAAAAGCTGGATCGTCGCTCCTTCAAACCGTTCCAACAGTTCCTGCTGAAAATAACCCGTCTGCTTCAGATCACGATCAGCGGAAGCGATAATCCGAATGTCGGTGTTTCCAGCGCTTCCGTGATCACTTTGCTCGGTCGCTTTGTCCTGGATCAGTCGCAGCACTTTGACTTGCCCGGCAGATCCGATGGAACTGATGCCGTCCAGAAACAACGTCCCACCACCGACCTGATAGAACTTGCTGGCACCGGAATCGGGCCGTGCCTGGTCGGGCAACCGCCCATCAAGTTCCTCAACGAGATTTTCACGGGCACAGTCGACTGCCACAAATGGCTTTCGATTCCGCGCACTTTGACTATGAATGGCACGAGCAACCAACGACTTACCTGTACCGGGCTCACCAACGATCAGAACCGCTGTGTCCTGCGAAGCAATACGATCGATGGCCGTCATGACATCCCGCATTCCGGCTGACTGCCCGACAATGCAATCCGAACGCGTGGCAGGAGACTGACCAGAAACAGTTGCCGATGACAACTCGGCACCAATCAGTTGTTGTTCAGGTACCATCACAGGCGTCCTCCATTCCAAGACAGAGTTCTTGAACGTGATCAATCCAAGGCTTTTACGACCAACACTACCGCACTCATTCTCGCGAGCTTCAAAATGCCAAGTGGCATCGTGAAACAACAGATGAGTGCTGATTACTGGTTCGGCTGAAGTCCTCACAAATCGATTCAAGAGCAAGTGCCGTGAATCAAAACAACCAGTCTTCGTGGATCATCGGCTAATGTACGTCCACGATGGACTCAGTTGTTCGCAAGCATGATGACAATCACGTAACCGACAACCCCTTCATCGCACCAATGATACCAGACTTGGCTGCAACGCCGCAAAGGCAATAAAATTGCCAGCGCCTTGGGTATTGGATCATCAATAAACGACCGACGAGCAGGATTTGTGCATCTGCACCCGATATTCAAACGGGCCTGCAAACAGATCGAACAGTTCAGCAGTCAGTCTACAAACGCAAACTCATTGAGGTTCATGAGGACTCGACAGGCCTGAGCCATGCCGTGTTTTCTTGCATATTCAACAAGTGCCTGAGATTCATCCGCCGTGGCGACGCGGCCTAAGGCGCGGCGAAAAGCTACTTCGATCCGGGCCTGTTCGTTCGACGAAGGTTTTTCCACACGGCTGGCCATGTGGTTTGACATCGAAAGAACCAATTTATTGTTCAGTAGTGCCAATGCTTGCAATGCCGTAACAGTCTCATTGCGTTTGTCGACAATCATGGATGGATCGGCACAGTCCAGCGTCGTCATGAAAGGCTGAGTCTGCGAACGCACCAGAAACCGGTATACAGATCGCCGATGGGAACGTGGGTCTTCAGCGTTGTGCAACTGGTACTCGTAATGTGGAGAGTGTTCGGGCTTTTCAATCACGAAGTCCTGGAATGCAGGGCCACCCATCCGGTCGTCGAGTTTGCCTGCCACAAACAGCATGCTGTCTCGCAAGGCTTCCGCATCCAGTTTGCGGCGATTCGCTCGCCAGTACAACGTGTTACTGGAATCGACGGATTGAGCGTTGCCCACCACGCCTGGATCACTTGCTGACGACTGCCGGTACGTGGCACTCGTCACGATCAGGCGATGCAAGTGTTTCAAAGATCGCGAAGATCCTTTCGGCTCGATGTGACGAACCTCGCAGGCCAGCCAGTCGAGCAATTCTGGATGAGTTGGCAACTGGCCCATTCGTCCGAAATCATTCGGCGTATCAATGATCCCTCGACCCAGGTGGTGCTGCCAGATGCGGTTGGCAACAGATCGCCAGGTCAGCAGATGTGCGTCATCAACGATCCACTTTGCCAAGGCAATCCGGCGACTCCCCTCCGAATGTTCGGGTGGAAGCGAGAACAGACCGGTTTCACCCGTTCGCAGCGCAATAAAGCCCGGTCCAACCTCCTCGCCCAGGGAATTGACGTCGCCTCGTTTGAGAATGTGGATCGGCCGCGGCTTACCGCCATTACCGCCTGTCCCCGTGAAGGCTCCTCCGCCTGAATAGACCATCCCCGCATAGACCGTCTGTGGAGCAGGGAGGGCCGACAGTCGTTTTGTGACTTCGCCCAACGCGGTCTCGGTCTTGCGTGCTTCGTCGCGAACAGAAGCGGGGACAAGTTTTTCGATCAACGCAGCCCGCTGTTCTCTTAATCTGGCGGCATCGTCGGCAGTTTGTCCTGTGTAGATTCCGTCCACCAGATTCTTCTTCGCCCAGCGGATCGGGGCTTCAATGGAATCTGCGGCCGACACGGCAGACCCCAGCGCAACGTTCTTTCCTTCGCTGTCAGAAACGATCAGTTCGGCCAGAGCAAAAATGAAATCGTTCTGGCGCGGTGCCAGTTTCGTCGCCGTGATTCGAACATACCGTGCACTGATGTCACGAACATCAGACTGCTGCAACGCTGTGCCGGGATTTGGAGTATCTGCCCCCGTTCGATCAACGAGTGGAACAACTCCTGACGCAAACGAGGCATCGTTTGAGGCCTCGATCTTGAATCGCACCGGAAATCCGAATCCTGCGCCGATGCCATTGAAGTCATCCCAGCATCCGACAATTCCGACTTTTCGAATCGATACTTCACGCCCCAGATCCACCTGAACCCACTTCACTTTGTCTGCCACAGGTTCGATAGCGCTGTGATATCCATATTCAGGACGCCGCTGTCCTGAAGCAGCCTGGGTTGCTGACGCAATTCGCTGATCAAGGTCCTTTAATTCAGTTCCGCCAAGCCTGGCCACTTCGGCGACAAGCCGTTGTTCTTCTGCTTTCAGACGCTTTTGTTCTGCGAGCAGTTCGCTGCGGCGCTGCGCGACAGTGGGATCGGCGTCAAAAGTCCGATCGGCTCGATCGAGTGCGGCGAACACGGCCTGCAAACGGTAATAGTCCGTCTGCGTCACCGGATCAAACTTGTGATTATGACAGCGGGCACATTGCACAGTCAGGCTGCAGAACGTATTCAGCGTTGTCGTGACCATGTCGTCACGGTCCAGGTTCCGGGCGATCTTGCCATCGGTTTTCGATTCGGGAACCTCGGCATGTCCAATAAAATCCCACGGTCCAGCGGCAATAAAGCCCGTTCCTGTAATCCCATCCACACTGTCTGGCCAGAGGACATCACCCGCGATCTGCTCCATGATAAACCGATCGTAGGGCTTGTCTTCATTGAGAGATCGGATCACATAGTCCCGATACGGCCAGGCATTGGGTCGTAACTTGTCCTTGTCGTAGCCATGAGTGTCGCCGTAATGAACCACGTCCAGCCAGTGTCGAGCCCACCGTTCCCCGAACCGAGGCGACGCCAGCAAACGATCAACCAGCCGCTCATACGCCGTCGGATCTGAGTCTGCGACAAACTCATCAATTTCCTCAGGCTCCGGGGGAAGGCCATGCAAATCAAAGCTGAGTCGACGGATCAGAGTGCGCCGGTCCGCTTCGGCCGCTGGTGTCAACTGCTTCTCGATCAGCTTCGCTCGAATAAACACATCGACAGGAGACCGTGAGCCGTTCGCAACGGCAGGCAATGCCGGGCGTGTGAGTGGTTGCAGGCTCCACCAGGCCTGTCCCTCAAACTGTCGATCCTTGAGCAAGGCGGTTTCCGGCCATTCAGCACCAGCCTGTATCCACTTTCGCAAATCAGCAATCTGCTGCGGTGACAGTGGTGGCGAATTCTTTGGCATTTCTGGCTTGTCGCCTTCGACATACTGAAGCAGCAAGCTCTCCTGCGGATTCTTCGCAACCCATGCCGCACCCGCATCACCTCCCTTTTTCGCCGCTGTGCTGCTGGTCAGCGACAGCCCTCCTTTGTGCTCTTCGTCGTTATGACATCGCACGCAATGCCGCTCAAATATCGGCGCAATCTTGTCACGAAACATTCCTGAAGCATCTGCCGCCGTGAGGTTACGGCCCAGTCCCAGAAGAATCAGGTTGCCGAGACAAATCGCTTGGTAAAGTCGATGGCTGTTCATATTTCTGCCGCTGGACACGTGTTCAAATCGTCCCGAATGATTTTCAGGAAATCGACGGTTGACCGTTCTGCATCGGATGGCCTGCGGAACGAATCTCGACGAACCGCAGTCTACCACGTTCATTCGTTCGGCGTTACGACAACAAGCCGTGAATTATCTCGCCATGGACATCTGTCAGGCGGAAATCACGACCGGCGTATTTGTACGTCAGCTTCAAGTGATCCATCCCCAGCAAGTGCAGCATCGTGGCGTGCAGGTCATGCAGGTGAACCTTGTCTTCCACCGCGTAATAGCCATAGTCATCGGTCTTGCCGTACTGGATCCCATGTTTCACGCCAGCCCCCGCCAGCCACATCGTATAACCCTGTGGATTATGATCCCGACCATCATCCCCTTGAGCGACGGGAGTACGACCGAATTCACCACCCCACAGAATCAGCGTATCTTCCAGCAGTCCGCGTGATTTCAGATCGATCAGCAACGCCGCGATCGGCTGATCGACTTCCATGGCGTTCCTCGAATGATCTGCCTTCAGATTGCCATGCTGATCCCATTTGTAGCTGTGAGTACACTGCACGAAGCGAACGCCGCGTTCGATAAATCTTCGCGCCATCAGGCACTGGCGTCCAAAGTTTCTGGTCGCGGGTTGATCCAGGCCGTAAAGTTTCTGCGTCGCTTCGGTCTCATCACTGATATCCTGAAGCTGCGGAGCCGCCGATTGCATTCGAAACGCCAGTTCGAACGACTCAATCCGGCTTTCCAGCAGACTGTCGGGTCCCGTCGACGCGAGCTGGTCCGAATTCATTTCGCGCAGCAGATCCAGTTCCATCCGCTGTAACTGCCGTGACTGCTTTTCCGCGTTTTCGATGAACGGAATCTTTGCCTGATCAGACGGGATGCTGGCGTTTCCCAGCGGGGTCCCCGAATAGACCGCGGGCAGGAACGCCGAACTGTAGGCATTGACTCCCCCATGAGTCAGTGTCGGACACATTGTAATGAATCCGGGCAGGTCCTGATTCTCGGTCCCCAGTCCATACGTAATCCATGACCCCATGCTGGGTCGCACGAAAGTATCGCTGCCAGTATGCAATTCCAGCAACGCTCCACCGTGCCGGGAATTTGAACCATGCATTCCATTGATCATGCATAGATCATCGACGCGACGGGCGACATGCGGGAAGATCTCGCTGACCCAGGTCCCCGATTCTCCGTACTGCTGAAACTTGAACGGCGACTTCAACAGGTTTCCTGTTGGAGCGGAGAAGACGCGAGGCTTGGCAAACGGGAGTGGTTTGCCATGATCACGTTCCAGCAGCGGCTTGTAGTCGAAGGTGTCGACTTGAGATGGCCCGCCGTGCATGAACAAGAAAATGACTCGCTTCGCCTTCGGTTCGAAATGGGGGGCTTTCACGGAAAGCGGATTGGCACGCCCCTGGGCCACGGCATCGGCTCGAGCTTCGTCGTTCATCAATCCTGCGAGTGCCAGGCTGCCGAAACCGGCGGCACTGGTCCGGAGGAAATCACGCCGATTGAAAACAGGGGTGAAGGAATTACACGGCATCAGTTCATTCCACGTAAACGAATTCGTTGGCCGACAAGATCGCTCGGCAGTAACTGGTCCAGACTTTAGATTCGATCTCAGCGGCTGCAATCCCCGCAGCCGTCATCGCCATCCGCAGTTTCTCAAGATACACCGTGCCACGACTCACTTCCGCTTCAGAGGGATCGCGTCCATAGGCCAGGTTGTAAAGGTGACGAATTCGCCCCCCTGGATCCCTTTCCTGTTTCTGCAGTCGCTCGGCCATGACGCGTGACTGATCGAAGACGAACTGGCTATTCATCATAAACAGAGCCTGAGGTGCGACCGTCGTCTGATCGCGCTGGCCGGCCAGTGTGCTGGGGTCGGCGAAATCGAAGGCTGTGAAGACTTCAAACAGTGCAGAACGAACCACAGGAAGATAGACCGAACGTCGATTGCTGTTATAGACGGCGGGATTGACGTTGGCAGTACTGGTGACATAAGCGCGATTCGCCGTAGGAAGCAACGATCCCCCGGGCGATTCATCCAATTGACCACTGATCGCCAGCAACGAATCCCGCAGGACTTCGACATCCATTCGCTGTCGATGGAATCGCCACAACAGGCGGTTTTCGGGATCAGCCAGAGCAGCCGTCGCGTTGTAATCCGCTCCCTGTCGATATGTCGCTGACGACATCAACGTCCGATGCAGGCCTTTCAGACTCCAGGCGCGGGGACTGGCCGCTGTCCCGGAAAATTCATTCGCCAACCAGTCGAGCAGGGCAGGGTGGGATGGCCGTTCGCCCAGTTTTCCGAAGTTGTCGGGTGAACGCACCAGTCCGTGTCCGAAGTGCCATTGCCAGATCCGGTTTGCCATCACGCGTGAGGTGAGAGGATGTTCACGGCTGGCCAGCCATTTTGCCAATTGTAATCGCCCGCTTCCATCGGAGAGTTCACGAGGCTGCGTACCGCTGAGCAGCCTGGGCAACTGGCGCGGGACTTCGCGCCCCAGTGTCAAATGGCTTCCTCGCAAATGAATCTTCAGATTCTCGGGCTTGGAATCTGCAACCGCCATGACTTCAGGAAATTTGGGAATCGCCGCTTCTCGCCGAGCCAGTTCATCGCGTCCCTCTTTCAGACGAGACACCGTTTCTGCGGGGAAATGCGATTCGATATCTGCGGGGACAGCCATCGGCCCCTTGGGGTCGATCAAGAGCTGTCGTGCCGACTCAAGCACCGCATCGGGTAACGCCTTCGCATCCTTCCCGGCATCCGATCCCTTGAGTTCCTCCCACGCTCGTTGAGCGTCGGAAAACAACTGCTGGTAACGTGTCGACAGTTCAACCAGTGAACTCGGTTGTGAATCCCCCAGCAGACGAGCCACCCCGTTTTCCATCGAACTGTCGACCGTCAGTTTCCCCGTTGCAACATACTGATGCCACGCAGTCAGGATCGACTTGGGATCTGCTTTCGACGCAGCGAGTCCTTTGGACCACTGCTGCTGGAGTGACGGAATCAGCCTGACTGCCGGAAGCGTCTCGGGAACGACCGGTTGAACGGCAGGCCCTGACGGTACCTCGGCAGGCGTCAGCAAAAGCTTGTCGATGTGCGGAAAGAAGACGGGCTGTTCCAGGCGGATCACGTTGCGCCCCGCCTTCAGCGAGACAACTCCTTCGACAAACCACTTCTGTGATTCCGGAGTCCACGAACCGGTCACGTTTCCAGCGGCGTCAGCCTTCACAAGCTGCCCGTTGATGAAGATTTTGACCGGTCTTGAACCAGCAGCAGCGTATCTCAGTTCCAGCTGATGCGTCGCTGGACTCGCCACATCAATTTCATATTCCGTGAAATTCGGAGTTTCGCCCCGATTGACGAGGACTCCGATCCCTTTGCCGTACGATTCTCGATCTTTGAGGACATTCCCACGGGCGTAATCTTCCGCTTCGACAAGAATCGCTCCTGCGATTTTTGCGACGTTGGGATCATCACCTCGTGGCTTTGCGGACTTTAACTGGTCGGCAAGCTGAAATTCGCGCGTGGCCGCCAGCAAGTATGCTCCCGCATGGTTGCGAGCTTCTGACAGGACAGACTCAAGAGCCTGCTGCCGGATCTTGTCGACAGATTGTTTCTGCGTGCTTGCCAATTGCTGCAATTCATCGCGATGCCTTAACTGTTCCGACGTTGCGAGGGGACGTTCATGCCAGCGTGCGACGACGGAGAAGTTGTCCATCGTTTGAGTGCTCTTGAAGACGCCGGCCAGCCCGTAGTAATCCTCGGTCGTCAGTGGATCATACTTGTGATCGTGACAACGGGCGCACCCCATGGTCAGTCCCATAACAGCCCGCGCAATCGTGTCTACCTGCTCATCAATAATATCCATCTGCATTTTGACCGGGTCATCCTCGGCAAGCATCTTTGCCCCCAGACAGAGAAATCCGGTCGCAATCAGAGGATCGAAACGGTCCGCGTCAGATTCAACAGTCGACACATCCAGCAAGTCGCCAGCAATCTGCTCGATCAGGAAGCGGTCATACGGCTTGTCAGCTCGCATCGACCTGATGACATAGTCCCGGTAGCGAAAGGCATTGGCATAAGCGAGGTTTTCGTCGAGCCCGTTGGAATCTGCGTAGCGAGCCAGATCGAGCCAATGCCGTCCCCAGCGTTCTCCATAACGTGGCGAAGCAAGCAGTCGGTCAATCAGACGTTCCAGTGCATCGGGACTCGCATCTACGACAAACTCGGCGACCTCATCCGGTGTTGGCAGTAGACCGGTCAGATCGATCGTGACACGCCGCATCAATGTGCGACGGTCTGCTTCACGTGCCACGGTGAGCCCGCGCGATTCGAGTTCATTCAGAACAAACCGATCCACGGGCGAGCGGATCCAGGCCTCGTCTTTGACTGCAGGTGGCAGCGCTCGACCGACCGGCTGAAACGCCCAGAACGATTTCTGTTCATCGCTGAAATCGGCAGCCGTGGCGGATGCGGGGGCAGGACTGCTCGGTTTCGAATTCGGCCAGGGAAGACCGCGACGTACCCAGTCCGTCAGAATGGCAATTTCCGCCTCGGGGAGCTTGGCTTTGGGAGGCATCTGAACGGTATTGCGGTAGCCGATAACATCGATCAGCAACGATTCGGCGGGCTTCCCGGATACAGCAGCCGGACCACTTTCACCACCATTTAATATCGCTTCGCGCGAATCCAGCTTCAGTCCTGCCTTTGGCTTTTCACTGCCATGACATTCCAGGCACCGAGCGACCAGCAGGGGCCGAACCTTCGATTCAAAAAACGCTCCGTCCGCGGCATCGTCTGCATTCACGTGCCTCGCCATCACGACAAGGCCAATCAGGCAAAGAATCGGAACCATCAATCGCATCGTACTTCCCATGTTTACAGAGCAACGAAGTCTGATGGGTATTGTAATGTGGAAGGTCGAGTTAACGCCATTCCGATCTGAGGAAGATTCGATCGCACGGTTGTGGGAATGTACCGTGGCGTCAACTGCGCGCAATGCAATTCATTAAAACAGTACGCAGGATGAAAAGACGTCGCTGAATTCGTGAGAATTCAGGCTCCCGAACACGCCTCCGAGCTCTCACAAGTTCGGCTACCTCTCACTCGCGCGTCAGCGCTTCATCCAGATTCAGGATTGCCAGGCAGACGGACGCGAGGGCGGCGTGTTCTGTCAGGTCGATTGATTCATCCCGCTTTGAGGCACCAACGCTCAACAGCGCCTTGGCAGATTCAGGCGATGCTCGGTAGATCGCCGCCTGCCGATCGAATGCCCGCTTCAAAAGTTTCAGATCTGTTTCGGTGACGGGACGGCCAGCGACACGGCGGAATGCGAAGGTCAGTCGTGCGTCCAGGTCAGGTTGAGTCTTGATGCTCTCTTGCGCCAAGGCTCGCGCGGCTTCGACCCACGTCGGATCGTTCAATGTCGTCAGGGCATGCAACGGAGTACTGGTGGTCCCCAGGCGTACCCGGCAGGTTTGTCGATTCGACGCATCAAACATATTCGCGGGAATCACCGTTCTCCGCCAGAACGTGTACAGGCTGCGACGATAAAGGTCGCTTCCCGTCGACTGTGGGTAGGTGAAATCTCGTTCCTTGGTAATTGCCAAGGCTTCCCAGACAGCATCTGGTTGATAGGGATACACCGGAACGCCACCCGACTTGGGATCGAGCAAACCTGACGCTGCCAAAGCCCAGTCACGCAGCAGCAGTGATGGCATGCGGAATCGCGTGGCTCGCCCATACAGTCGATTCTCGGCATCTCGAGTACGCTGTTCAGGAGTCACTCGGCTCGACTGTCGGTACGTGGCACTCATCACGATCAACTTGTTGAGTGACTTCATGCTCCAGCCGCGCTCACGGAATTCAACAGCCAGCCAATCGAGCAGGGGACCGTGAATCGGATATTCACTCTGCACTCCAAAGTCTTCGGCCGTTTTGACGATCCCGGCACCGAAGAAGTGCTGCCACGCTCGATTGACTTGGACGCGGGCCGTCAGAGGATGCTCTGGCGTCATCAGCCATTGTGCAAACCCAAGACGGTTGCGGGGTGCATCGGCGGCGAGTGGCGGCAGGAAGCCCGGCGTCGAAAAGGTCACTTTTTCCTTGGGTTTCAGGTACTCACCCCGTTCCAGAATCGATGTCTCACGTGGACGCTCATCGCTCATGATCATCGGCCGCGGCATCTTATCGGCTTTGTAACTGGCCAGTTGCTTGCGGATCTCGTCGGCCTTACCCAGTACGGGCATTTTGCCGACGAGCGTGGAACGAACCTTCTCATCGAAATGCTTGCGAAGGCCCGTTTCCAGCGACTTTTTCTCGGCGTCGGTACGTTCAGCATCTGGCTTGCGCAGGATGACCGCCAGTGGTTCAGGAAGCCCCTTTCCTTCAGCGGGTTTGCTGTCGGCAAATATTCCGGTTCGCCATCCCTCATAAGCCGCGTTGGCAATCGGCGCGGCTTCAGCATCCGCCGCTTTGATTCCTTCTTCGTACTTCGCAAATTGCTGCTTGTTCTCGTCGGTCGGCAATTCCAGGAACGGAGGTGCCACCCGGATTCGTGATGAAAAGAACTGCGGTGTTCCGCTTTCAGGAACGCGATTAAACGCGTCGAGCAGTCCATAATAGTCCCGCATGGTGATCGGGTCGTACTTGTGGTCGTGGCATTGAGCACAGGCCATTGTCAGCCCGAGCCACGTCGTCGCGGTCGTATCGATGCGGTCGAACAGAATCACAAACCGCTGTTCTTCCGCAATCGCACCACCTTCACCATTTAACAGATGATTGCGATTGAAGCCGCTGGCGATCTTCTGTTCGTCAGTCGCATTGGGCAGCAGGTCACCAGCCAGTTGCCAGATGGTGAACTTGTCGAAAGGCAGGTCTTCATTCAGCGACTTGACAACCCAGTCGCGCCAGATCCACTGCCACGTGTCACCATCCTGCTGGAATCCGTTGCTGTCAGCATAACGAGCGGCATCGAGCCACGGCAGCGACATTCGTTCACCATAGTGACGGCTGGCGAGTAACCGATCGACCAGCTTTTCATAGGCTCGCTCATCACGATCAGCAATAAAGGCGTCAACTTCCTGCGGGGTAGGGGGGAGGCCGATCAGGTCGATCGAAAGCCGCTTGATGAGTGTCGCGCGGTCAGCTTCGGGGGAAGGAGACAGTTTTTCGCTTTCAAGCTTGGCCAGTACGAAGCGATCGATCGGATTTCGAATCCAGTCCTGTCGCTGAACAGCAGGTTCCGCGGGTTTTGTCGGGGCAACAAACGCCCAGTGATTCTGGTAAACGGCACCTGCCGTAACCCAGTTCTGCAGGATCTTCTTCTGTTCAGGTGTCAGACGCCGATTCGACTTTGGCGGCGGCATCATCTGCTCTGGATCATCGGAAAGAATTCGCTGGATCAGGGAACTCATGGCAACGTCACCGGGAACGATTGCCTTGGCAGTGATCGCAGCATCACGCTGATCAAGTCGCAAATCCGCCTGACGCTTGTTGGCATCCTGGCCATGGCAGTAGAAGCAGTTCTCGGACAGGATCGGGCGAATATCCCGATTGAAGTCAATCGTCTGTCCGTCAGCATTGGCACTGAACACGGTATACGCCAAGGCGAGCGAAACGGGACGAATGTTTTTGAAAACTGCGATGTTGAACACCGTGAACAATGCAGCGCGAACGTTCATGGGAAAAACCTGTCAGCAGGCATTGCGCCTGAGTGAACTACATGGAAGGAAATCAGGGCAGGCTGGTACGTCCGTTAATTCTGACAAACTCAACACGTCATAGCAAAGGAACCTGTACGATCATTCGCGTGTGATGAATTCGTCAAGGTTCATCAAGACGCGTGCAACAGCCGTCCAGACGGCTCCGTCAACCGGCTTGACATTCTCGGGTAAGGAACTCGGCCCAAATGCGTTCGCAGCCTGCGGGTCTTCGCTGAATTTTGATCGCTGCTGCTCCAGATAGGCACGCAGCCGAGCCAACTCGACCGAAGCAGGCTGTCGTGACAGACAGGCTTCGTGAATGGCAATCAATCGCTGCGAATCATCGCCTGGCATTGCCAGAGCCCGCAAAGCCATTCCTCGAGCGAATTCGACAAACGTCAGATCATTGGCGAGGGTCAGACTTTGCAGTGGGGTATTCGAACGAATTCGCCGGGTACAACTGACGTTGGCATCCGGAAAATCGAAGACCGTCATCGAGGGATAAAGACTGGATCGCCACAGGTGCGTATACATCGCCTTGCGAAATCGACTTCGATCCGTCTCGGTCTTCCAGGGCTTCTTGTCCTGAGTAAAATCGAAGACTCCGTCAGGTTGCGGAGGATAGACCGGTGGGCCACCTAGTTCCGACGTCAGCAGATTCGAAGCAGCGAGCGCCGAATCACGAATGACCTCGGCATCCAGCCGCAACCGATTCTGCTGGGCCAGCCATTTGTTGGTCGGATCGGCCTCTGCCACATCGTCACGCTGACGGGATGATTGACGATACGTGGCCGACGTCACGATCAACCGCTGAAGTCGTTTGTAATCCCACCGGCGCGAGTCCACGGGCTTTCCCTGTCCGGAAAACTCGGACGCGAGCCAGTCGAGCAATTCAGGATGAGATGGTGGAGTTCCCTGGGTTCCAAAATCATTTTCTGTTTCGACCAGGCCCCGACCAAAAAACTTCTGCCAGACTCGATTGACGGTCACGCGGGAAGTGAGCGGGTTTTCATTCGAAACAAGCCATCGGGCGAGATCCAGACGCGATTGTCCCGCGATATCCCCGGCTTTCTGCTGACTGAGCGAGGCCGGAATCGCAGCTGAAACCTTCGCCCCTTTACGCAGGAAATCGCCACGAAGGTGGATGTGTGATTCGCGGGGAACTGGCAACTCCTGCATCACCATGGTCGTCGGAAATTTCGGCTCTTCGCTGCGAAGTTTCGCAATGGCGTCCAGTTGCGAATACTTGCTGCGAGCCACTTCAAGTCCACGGAAATAGGCATCCAGATCTCGTTTATGAGTCGCAGAACGATCTCGAGGAGGAAGATCGACAGCGTTCTTCACGTTGAAGGGGAGCTTTTTCTTGTCCTCATCGGTCAGTGTTTTTTCCCAGGCGGCCAGGTCTGCAGCAATCGCGTCGGTCATCGACTTCAGATCGTTCTCGAGTTCAGCGATCCTGGCCCGAATCGCCCGCTGCCGTTCAGGCTCACCTCGAGCGATCTGATCGGGTGAGGGGACATCAATCCGAGGTGCCGTCGGATCACTGCCGACAAATGCCGTGCTGTTGAAGTAGGCGTACAGTTGATAGTACTCACGCTGTGAGATCGGGTCGTACTTATGATCGTGACATTGCGCACACCCGATCGTTAATCCCAGGAAAACGGTGCCCGTCGTATTGACGCGATCAACAACCGCTTCGACTCGAAACTGTTCGGGATCCGTTCCACCTTCTTCGTTCACGAGAGTGTTACGATGGAATCCGGTGGCAACCTGCTGATCGAGACTGGCGTTCGGAAGCATGTCCCCCGCGATCTGATCGATGATAAACTCATCAAACGGCTGGTTGCGATTCAGAGCCGCAACAACCCAGTCGCGGAACTTCCAGATGGTGCGTGGCATATCACGCGTAAACCCGTTGGAATCGGCATACCGCGCCACGTCCAGCCAGTCTCGTCCCCAGCGTTCCCCGAAGTGAGGCGAGGCATGCAGCCGATCCACAAGCCGTTCGAAGGCATCAGGCGATGAGTCACTCAGGAATTCGTGAATCTCATCCGGCGTTGGTGGAACACCTCGCAGATCCAGCGACACTCGACGAATCAACGTCGTACGCTCGGCCTCCGGAGATGGAGTCAGTGCCACTTGTGATTGTTTCGCAATGACAAAACTGTCGAGCGGTCCCCGTAATCCGTCATGAGATTTCACAACTGGTGCAGCCGGATGCCGAACGGGCTGAAACGCCCAGTGGTCAACCCTTTTAGCGACGGCCGCGACCGCAACTTCGTCTTGTGGAAAACTGGCTCCCGAGGCAATCCAATCCTTGAGGATCTGAATTTCGGCCTCCGACAATCCGGCCCCTTCCGGAGGCATCTTCGATGCACCTTCAGTACCAGTCACAGCATGAATCAACAGACTTTTGGCGATGTCTTTCGGAATGACCGCCGGACCGCTATCTCCACCGTCGAGTAACCCTCGTCCACTATCGATTCGCAATCCCGACTGCTGTTTCTGCGGGCCGTGACATTGCTGACAATGCTTGGCCAGCAATGGCTTGATCTGTCGGGAATAATCGACTTTGGGTGCTTCATCCGCTGCAGCCAGCGCGACAGGAAGTAAGGTCAACCCAAATAGGATCCTGATCATCATCGGCATCACCTGCCTCAATTGAAATTCCACCGTCCAAATCGGGCACCCACGGATCAGGCACCGCAAATGAGTATCACTCACCCGGTAACGCGGGTCAATCGCCAGAATCACTCAGGGAGCCGAAGAGGCCAACGCAAGAAGTCAACGTAGAGAAGCCACGGCGCAGAGACGCATGGGATTTACTTTATGGCAATCTTGAATTCTTTGCGTCTTGGCGTCTTGAGCGAAGCGGGCGTGAGCATCAGGGGCTGTCCTCCGCGATGCATTGATTGGCAAGCTGCTTGAGCGACATTGCGTCTCATGATGGAGATTTCACGCAAAGACGCGAAGACGCAAAGATAAGGATTAGGAGAGAGGTTTCCTGGCACTCTCACGCTTTGTA
This sequence comes from uncultured Planctomycetaceae bacterium, assembly GCA_964609845.1. Classification (GTDB taxonomy): domain Bacteria; phylum Planctomycetota; class Planctomycetia; order Planctomycetales; family Planctomycetaceae; genus Schlesneria. The sequence continues at coordinate 23,131 of CAZSTW010000108.1, forward strand.
CTACTAACGTTTGATTTCTTTGCTTGGCGCGAAGATTTTGGACCGCAAATTTGCTGC
>CAZSTW010000109.1:0-512 GCA_964609845.1 uncultured Planctomycetaceae bacterium
CAGGGAATGCCCGTTTCGATGTTCGATGTGCGATCTGTGGAAGTACACGCTCGATGAACGAGTTCCTGTCGGGGCGATCCCGGCACAGATCGATTACGCACTGCAGCGGCTACCGACCGCAAAACATATCAAACTCTACAATGCAGGCAATTTCTTCGATGCACAGGCGATTCCCCCCGAAGACTACGTCGCCATTGCGGATCGAGTTCGTCACTTTGAAACAGTGATTGTTGAGAACCACCCGCGTCTGACCACCGATCGCTGTGTCCACTTTCGCGACCTGCTGGGAACTCGCCTGGAAATCGCGTTGGGACTGGAAACCATTCACCCGGAAATCCTGGCAGCATTAAACAAACGCATGACGGTCGCCGACTTTGATCACGCGGCCGCATTCCTGAGTTCGCATGACATTGATGTCCGTACCTTCCTGCTGCTGAAACCCCCGGGACTCAGCGAGCAGGAAGGGGTTGAATGGGGCCTGAGATCCATGCAACATGCGTTTGAAGCAGGAG
>CAZSTW010000109.1:522-1657 GCA_964609845.1 uncultured Planctomycetaceae bacterium
GATGACCGGGATTTTCCGGTAGCTATAGATGCGTTTGAAGCAGGAGCCAGTTGCTGCAGTTTCATTCCCATGCGAGCCGGAAACGGCTACATCGATCGCCTGCAGGCCAATGGGCAGTTTCAGCCGCCGACCATTCGCAGCATGGAAGTTCTGTTGGAGCGAGGTATCGAATTGAATTGCGGACGAGTCCTGATGGATCTGTGGGACGTCGAAAAGTTCTTTGATTGCCTGGACTGCGGGCCAGCTCGGGCCGAGCGGATTCGTCAGACGAATCTGACACAACAGATCGCTCTGCAGGTCAACTGCGACTGCCGAAGTAGAACAACATCATGATCGAGACCGACATTATCATCATTGGTGCAGGCTTCAGTGGCAGTCTGCTGGCGCTGTTGCTCAAGCAGATCGGTCTGCGATCCGTCTTGATCGATCGGGGGTGTCATCCGCGATTTGCGATCGGAGAGTCTTCGACCCCGATGGCCAATCTGATCCTTGAAGGATTATCGCAACGGTACAGCCTGCCTCGACTGACGCCACTCTGTAACTATGGCAGTTGGAAACGAACCTACCCTGACATCGTCTGCGGTCTGAAGCGCGGATTCAGTTATTTTCATCATGATCTGGATCAGGATTTCTGCCCACGTCCCGATCATGGCAACGAATTACTCGTCGCCGCCAGTGCCAGTGCAGACGATGCGGACACGCACTGGCTTCGGTCCGATTTCGATCAGTTCCTGGTGAACGAGGCCGTGGATGCGGGGATCCCGTATTTTGACCTGACAACGCTTGAGGCTTTGAGGCCCCGTGGGCTCGGCTGGGAATTATCGGGGACGCGCCAGGGCGATTCACTCACGTGGTCTGCCAATCTGATCGTCGATGCTTCAGGAGAAGGTGGATTTCTCGCGCGGCAACTGGGAATCGGACCGCATCCTGAGGGACTGAAGACTCGATCCCGCGGATTATTTTCTCATTTCAAACATGTGAAGCGATGGAACGATCTTTACACGGCACGCGGTGGGGGTGCGGCTGACCATCCGTATCCCTGTGATGATGCGGCTCTGCATCATGTGTTTGATGGGGGCTGGATGTGGGTCCTGCCATTTGACAACGGAATTACCAGTGCCGGGTTTTCACTGGA
>CAZSTW010000109.1:1800-8934 GCA_964609845.1 uncultured Planctomycetaceae bacterium
TCCGCTGGTGAGCACCGTATCACCCGAACAGGAATGGGATGCGATCATGAAGCGACTGCCCGCAGTCGCAGAGCAATTCTCTGACGCAGAACCAACAGTACCGTGGCGTCAGTCCGGGCGGATGCAGCGGCGCTTACAGAAATCGGCCGGCACAAACTGGGTGATGTTGCCCAACACGGCGACATTCCTGGACCCACTGCACTCCACCGGGAATGCATTCACGCTCGTGGGGATTGAGCGGTTGATGGGGATTCTGGAGCGGTCATGGAACCAGCCAGCATTGGAGGAGGAACTGAAATCCTACGACCAGATGCTGCAGCGCGAGTCCGAGTTCCTCGACCTGATCGTCAGCGGCAGCTTTCTGGGATTTCGCGAGTTCGAACGAATGATTGCACTCTCGATGTTCTATTTCTCGGCCGCAACCTGGTCCGAAACCGAACGCCGGGCAGGACGAGCGATCCGAGGCTCGGCCTTCCTGAGTGCTGACCATCCTGGGCTGCGATCGGCTCTGGAACGTGCTGTCCAGGAGATCGATTCTTCGTTATCGAGTGATCGGTTTACAGAACATATTCGTTCTGCGATCGCCCCGTTCAATCGCGTTGGATTGTGTAACCCGGCACGAATGAATCAGTATCCATTCATCGCATGAGAGATCCTGTGAAAATCACTTCACGACGATGAACTGCTTCGCCATATAGAAGGCCGTGGCCGATGGCCAACTGAGTCGTCCCACCTGTTCTGTCAGACTTTGATCTTCCGCATTGTCAATTGTGACAGAAACGGTCATCGGCTTATTGTTCATTTGAGCGTACACAATCTTGATCCAATGCACATCGGAGGAAAGTTTGCTGCTTTTCAGCATTGCTTCAATCTGTGGTCGAATCTGGCTCAGATCAATCCGCTGCTCACTCGAATTACTTCGCAGAAAAATGTCCCCCAGCAGAACTTCTCGTTCTTTCCCCGCGATGGTGAGTTTCGTCGATTCGAGATGTGGGTCGTCGAAATTAATGAACCCCTTGTATACGACATGAAATGTTGTCACGACAAAGTTGACGAAGGAATCGTGAATGGCTTTCTCTCGGGAATCACCGATCCCTGCGATAAACTCGACAATCGTACGTCCTGACGGCAACTGGATACGAAACTCTGTCTCCACGACAACTTGGCCGTCGTTCGCAGGTTTCTCGCTGTAGACCGAAGCACTCAATCTAGTCGCATTGTTCGCGATACCGACACCCTGCTCATCGGCAGCGACATCGTTATGCCCGTGATCCTTCAGCCATTGTGAGAAGAATTCCACGGATTCAGGGATCGGTTCATTGACCTGGGTTGGATCACTGGCAACCGAACGGTTTTGCTTTGGTTGACCGCAACCCGCGGAAAGGATGATGAGACATATCAGGAAGAATCGCATACGTTGGCTGCCGTTAGAGAAAACGCAAGTCCCAAAGGACGTGCGGTTTGAAATGAGCATACTGGCACGGCGGATGAGAATCACAACTTCAGCCTTGCGTTTGACTATTCACGACGCAGTTGTGTCGACAGTCCGTACTGCAGATCCCCCAGTTGGAACCGTACTTCGCCGAACAGTGCCGTGTGACGCCCCACGGGGATTGGAACTTCCCCGATATAGGAGTCCGCGTTCTTCTTCAACGGTTGAGATTTCCACGACGATTCCCGGAAGTCTTTTGTCTCTGATTCGGCCGTCCAGAGATTCACAACAACAGGTGCGACGTTGGACTGGATCGCCAAGCGAAGTTTGCCATTGGCCTGATCGTGCTTCCATTCAATTGCCGGGAACGGTTTTTCCATAGCGACATGTTGAACGAATGCGGAAAGCGTTGCCAGGGCTTCTTCGCGGCCTCCCTTCAGACTGTGTCCAGCATTGGGGACATAGCGGATATGCTTTTCTCCCTCCAGATCACTCCAGTAGTTGTTCAAGGCATCGACAGTCCAATAACGGTCATTGGTTCCATTGATGATCAGTTTGGGAAGCTTTAACTGGCGTCGATACGTAAAGGGATCGACCCAGTGCCAGAGCGGATCGATGGCTGCGTCATCATCCTTGAGCTTCTTGATCAATCCTTTCCGTTCGTAATCGATGATCTGTTCGCTGTAGGCTCCCCAGGTCTCGATCTGGTAGTCCATCTGCTTGCGCATGTTCAGCGTATCGATCACTATCGGAGCGATTCCCTTAACGCGTGGATCGACCGCTCCTGTCAGCCAGGTTGTCCAGCCTCGCTTCGAAGCTCCCGAAACCACAAACCCTTTGACAGGCTTATTCCATTCCTGTTGAGCCAGCAGTTCGATGCAGTCCATCGCTTTGACGGCGCTTTTGACCATGGGAAAGAGCAGGGGCCAGCGAGTGTCGCCTGTGGCCAGATGAAACAGAAACGTGTCAGTAATCAAGTCGTCCTCATAGCGTCCGCCCAGCAACGGCTGATTGGGAACCTGATACAACATGGCGACCCGGGTTCCTGACATCGCTGCAATGGACGTCCCCAGCAACCTGTCATCGGGCCTGGGGCGATTTCCATTGTTTCCACCACCAATGTACAGGAGTACGTGATCCGGGTGTTTCAGTTCGGCAGGTTGAAACACCAGCAGATCATGTCTCCAGGTAATGTCCTGCCAGGTCTGCGACGTCAGCTCGATATCGAACGTGACATTCCCGTCCGTTTCGTGGCGATCAAGGAGCTTCCAGGCAAAACTTTTTTCAGGCTTCGCTACGAAATCACGCAGCGCCGTAGGTACCTGATCGGCAGTCTGAGCCAACACCATGCGGCTGAAAATCGTGGCCAGACAGAAGGCAAACAGCTGCATCGACTTCATCGGCATGATATTCCTCGCCGGAGCACGCTTTCATCTGAGCAATCGAACACAACGAATCAGGACATTTCCTGATAGGTTCTGTCCATCAGCCGTAACGCGCCAACTCCGGTTCTCACCGTTCGCTGTCGCCTTCGGTGATCGACTCGACCGAAGTTTCATCCGTGAAACAAAACGCAATGTATATCTATTGGGACATTCCAACAGGCTCCATGGAACGGGATCGCAATTCCATCGGATGTGATTCGAAATGCGGATATGTTCCTGCCTGGCTTGGCAGGCTCGCCAGGGATCGATCAATAAAAGAGTGATGCCAAAGCTGGGTGGAAACGACGCCGACCAGACTCATTTCGATGGACGTTCGCAGCAGTGAGCCGCGGCGCAGCTTGCGCACATCGGATCGCCATTTCGCGACATTGGCAGGATCGAAATAGCCGGCTCGGCGCAATGATTCTTCGCTCAAGAGTTCTTCGACGTAGGTCGGTCCGGCTGATCCATTCGGGCAGAGTGATTCCCACGGGGTCAGGAACATGGCTTTCCGACGACGCGACATCTGCTTCGGCAGCCACTTGTCGGCGACCGTGCGCAGCAGGAACTTGTCACGCAGCCCTCGCAATTTCCAACGTGGATGCAGCTTCGCACAGAAATCAAACAGGTCTTCGTCCAGGAACGGATGACGCATTTCGACTGAGGCATTCATGCAGGCCCGGTCACCCTTCGAACTGAGCAACATTCCCGACAGGAGAGTTCTTGATGTGAGATACAAGCCCTGATTGAGCGGTGCCCATTGAGACATCCGATCCCGGTTGAGCCCCATTTCCGCAAATGACGAATAATCGGTAATCCGATCTTTCATTTCGGAGCTGTAGAAATCAAACCGTGGAGTGAACACGCGGCCAAACGCGTCGAATGCGGCGTTGTAGCGCCCGCCGAGCGACTGCATGTGGCCGAGGATGTCCTTCCAAGGGTAGTTCGGTGTTGCGAACCGGGTATAAAGACGACGCAGTCCGTTCGTCAGACCGGGAACAACGTTCAGCCGTTCCATCATCGAACTGGTCTTGAACCAGACATACCCTGCCAGCAATTCGTCAGCTCCTTGTCCGGTCAGAGCAACCTTAAATCCGTGTTCGCGGATCAATTGGGAAAGCTTCAGAACGGCTGCCGAGGCGGTATCAATCACGGGAGCTTCGGCGGCGCGAATCAGGGCAGGGTACTGCTCGAGAATATCGTCGTTCGTACAGCGTAGAACGACGGATTCGCACCCCATGTGCTTTGCGGATGCTGCAACATCACTGGTTTCATCAAGTCGTGGATCATCGACAGAAATTGTAAACGTCTTGATGGGCCGTCCCAGCACATGATTCGCCATGGCAACAACGATGGTCGAATCGACCCCGCCGCTCAGACAGCCAACCACGGGCACATCCGCTCGCAATCGGCGATCAACCGACTGCACCATCAGACGTTCGAATTCCTCAACGATAGCATCATCGCTCATTCCTGACTCTTCCGAGCCAGCGTCGGGATAATCAATTTCCCAGTAGGTCCGATCTTCGACCTGGGCAGTACCATCAACGGGATTGCGCCGGATCGAAAGATAATGGCCGGGAAGAAGAGTCTGCACGCCTTCGAAACAGGTCGCAGGCCCGGGAACCGCCATGCAGGTGAAGATCTGTTCGACACCGCGCCAGTCGGGGGTTGCACTGACCATGCCAGAAGCAAGCAGTGCTTTGATTTCAGAAGCAAACAGCAACCAGCCGTCACGGACAGCCCAGTAAACAGGGCAGATGCCGAACCGGTCGCGTCCAATTACCAACTGTTGTGCGCGATCATCCCAGATCGCAATGGCAAACTGGCCTCGCAATTGATTCCACAGATCTTCACCGCGTTCTTCCCACAGGTGAACGACGTTTTCCAGATCTGAGTGTGTGGAAAATCGATGACCACGACTCTGCAGATCCGCGCGGAGACTCTCATAGTCAAAGAGCTCACCGTTACCAACGGAGACGATGGTCTCAGACTCGTTCTTCAATGGCTGCTGACCATCTTCCAGGCCAATGATACTGAGACGGCGGTGCCCCAGCCCCAACCCGGGACGAACCAGCAGACCACTGTCATCAGGGCCACGATGGATTAATGAATTGCACATCGACCGCAATGTGTCGTGCGAGACCGAACGATGCCCATTCAGATCGATTAAACCTGCGATACCACACACGAACACGACTCCAGGAGGGAGTTCCCGAACGTCGGAAATGACGGTCGACTCGGAAAATATGCGGGAACTGCTGCACCAATAGTCTAACGAATGTCGCCCCCCAGACAACAGTTATAACAGGCGTGACGCGCCGATCTCGCGTAGAAAGAGGGATATTGCGGAGTGTTGAGGTCGTTTATCGCGTCATCGCAGTCCACAGAGATCTTGCTGCATTTGACGCTGAATCGCGTACGAAATGTCTCAGACTGGAAAGAGGTGAACCGGTGGGTCGTCGTCCGCGAAAGGCCCCATAGAATCTTGCGAGCGAGCTCCAAGTAAATGCGAGCGCAGGGCTTAGATCGATTTCGATGAATCAGCGATTGCCTGCCAACTCACGCGATTCTTCCCAATCTTCCATTGTCATCACGACTTCGCGGGCCTGGCTGCCGTTGTACGTACCGACGATGCCATCTTCGGCCATCCAGTCGATCATCCGTGCGCCGCGTCCGTAGCCGACCCCCAGAGCCCGCTGAAGCAGAGAAACACTTCCTCGACCCTCGCGAATCACGATTTCAACGGCTTGATCGTAAAGATCGTCACGATCGCGCGGTTCGCCAGACCCTTTGCCACCTTTGGATGGACCGGACGAAACGTTCAATGACATCAGTTCCTGATCATACTCAGGTTGCTGATCTGCGAAGAATTCAATCACGCGGTTCACTTCATCATCGCTGACGTAGGTCCCCTGTGCGCGACGCAGGGTGCTCGTTCCGGGGGCCATGTACAACAGGTCCCCGTTCCCCAGCAACTTGTCGGCGCCCATCTCATCCAGAACAACGCGACTGTCAACGCGGCTGGCGACCTGGAACGAAATACGAGCAGGCAGGTTCGACTTGATCAAACCGGTGATGACATCGACCGTCGGCTTCTGAGTTGCCAGAACCAGGTGAATCCCGACTGCGCGTGACTTTTGTGCCAGTCGAATGATGTGGGCCTCAACGTCCTTACCAGAGGTCATCATCATGTCGGCCATTTCGTCCGCGATGATCACGATGTAAGGCATCGTTTCGGGAATCAGATCGGCTTCGTCAGAATCGGGATCAATGTCCAGCTTTCGCAGAACTTTTTCTTTACCCAACTGGTTATAGCTGTCCAGATGACGAACACCGACACGAGCCAGCAGGTCGTAACGTTCTTCCATCTTATCAACCGCCCAGCCGAGCACCGCTTCCGCCTTCTTCATATCGGTAATGACCGGATGCATCAGGTGAGGAATGCGGCTGTACGGGGAAAGCTCGACCATTTTCGGATCGATCATCAGCATCTTGACCTGTTCGGGGCTGCGGCTGAGCAACATCGACAGAATCAACGTATTCAGGCAGACACTTTTCCCTGTTCCGGTTCGTCCGGCGATCAACAGGTGAGGCATCTTGCACATATCAACGACCAGAGGCTTTCCACTGACGTCTTTGCCAAGGAAAATCGGAATTCCCTTACCGTCGAAATCCTGACGACACGTTTGCAAAAGTTCTTTCAGGCGGACCATCACTCGCACGTCGTTGGGAACTTCGACACCGACGGTGTTGCGTCCCGCAATCGGAGCAACGACGCGGACCGAAGGGACTCGCAAAGCAATAGCCAGGTCATCCGCAAGAGCGGTGACCTTGGACAAACGTAGACCTTTTTCGAGTTCCAGTTCAAACTGGGTAATCACCGGGCCGGTGTCGATTTCAACGACCTTGACGTTCAGGCCAAAGTCCTGAAATGTCTGTTCGAGGGTCGCGGCAGCGATCTGAGCTTTGCTGGCCAGAATGTCGTAGGGAAACGCTTCTGCATCTTCCAGCAACGTTTCATCGGGAAGCTGAAACGGTTTGGGATCATGCGGAACTTCTGCAGGTTTGGGTTCGACAGCTGACGACGTTTTCATTCCGACCGGGGGATTGACCCGAATCGGGGCTCGATTCGAAGCGAGGGTAAACGTCGTACAATCATCTGCAGCCGGTTCGACCGCGGATTGCTCAGCCGGTTTGTCTTCGTTGCTTGAAACAGCAGCCTTGGGAACCGGAATGTCAACAAGTGATGAATACCATTCGTTGGACGGTACGGGC
>CAZSTW010000109.1:8988-23107 GCA_964609845.1 uncultured Planctomycetaceae bacterium
GAGATGACTCGAGAAACGCCACCATCCAGTGCTACGGCGGGATCGGTGACTGGAGTCACGCGTGGCGCAGGAACAAGAACGGCCGAAGCAGCAGTCGCTGGTTGAGACACTTTTGGTCGAGTACCAAATGCGAGACGGCTCCACATGGTCACCGGAAGAATGGCCATACTGATTGCGGTGCGGACCAGATGCTGTTCCCCGGCCAGCAACAGCCCGGCAACAAACATGGATGTCAGCAGAATCATGCTTCCCAGACGCGAGATCCCGCTATCCAGGAGAATCGTTCCCCAGGCTCCGACATATCCCCCAGCACCAACCAGAGAACCCCGAATTGGCAGCGGCAGAACCCACTGAGCGGAAATGCAAATTGCCGCCAACATAACGGCGGCTCCTATCAGTTTCAGCAGTGGGTCGCCAGCTGAATCGCGAGCGAACAGTCGGATGTCGGTCACAACCAGGGCAATCAGGACAAAATAGGCTCCGCATCCGAAAGCGGCGAACAGCCATTGGGCAATGCTCGCTCCGTAGACTCCGGCGAGATTCAGTGGGACCGAATGAGCGGGATAGATACCGACTGCGGGAGGATCCGCCGGGTCAAAACTCACCAGACTCAAACCGACAAATACCGCCATCGCGAGAATCGCGAGCGCGAGTAAATCGGTTTTCAGGCGAGCGTAGTCGAACATGAACCTCTTCCGGCGTAGATCGCGAACGCATCCGTGAACTGACTTCAGTTCTGACAATTCCGTTCGCAACAACTTGGACGCAGAGGAAACCTAGCACCTGTCTTTCAGGGACGTTGAAGAATGACAGCACGCGATGTTGCGATTTGGCAACATCGACGGACGGCCGTAACGGATGTGCCGATTGTGACGACGAACACGGGATCCAGATGACGTGGCCGGCGCCCGCAAAATTGAATTTCCCCGAACCACACATCAACACAGATTGCTGCGACGGCGTGTTCACGTGGGCTGAGACCACCATGATATGAGACGACGGCTGGCAGATGAGTTTACTGCATCTGGCACTTTCTGCCGAACCTCGCTCTCGAACACACCCTATCCCACTCAAGCCTCCCGAAACAACCAGCCACCGCTAACCCCCGCGGCGAATATAGCCGACTCCATTTACTACGGATGGGACTGCGCGAAGGATTGAGCGGCAATTTCTGCTGAAGTTGCATCCTCGAATGCGACTGGTTTGCCCAGTGGCTTCGAAGAATCCCTTGCTGGCATCATTGGCTGTTGCCCGACAGTTCTTCGCTCATTGAGTTTGACTATGAAATCTCTCATTCGTCTGTTGGCATTAATCGTCGGTGTGGTCTTCATTTCGGTGCCATCGACGAAACTGCTCGCTCAACAAGCTCAGCCACTCTTCACCGAGCGATTTGCAAACGTATTCGACCCCGAAAGCCAGACGTATTTCTCGCTTCAGGGGACTGAAGGAAAGCAATTCGGCGGGCAACAGCCGTACGCTGGAGTCGGGGCCTTCCATCACCGTGGCTCCATCTTTGAAGAGGTGACGCTTTACAGCGGCCAGTTCATGATGAACTACAACGGTATCACGGGGAATCCGAACGGAACGCTGGGAGCGCAACAACGTTGGATGACACAGTTGCCGTATGCCAACCGTTCCATACTGGGAGTCGGTGCCTACGTTGATTTCACTCAAAGTCGCTATGACAATTTGTTTCAGCAGATCAATCTGAATTTTGAGCTGTACACCGAATCGGCCTGGTTTGGTCGCGGCAACCTCTATTTACCGATTGGTCCAAACCAGCAATACACCGGTCTGCAGTCGTCCACGACCGGTACTGGCGGCGGATTGACACTCCAGGGGACCACGGTTGGTACCGGGGGCATCGATCGTCAGTGGATGGATGTGGCACTGATGGGAAGTGAACTTGAGATCGGCCGAAAGATTCACAACTATCGTGCGGAAGTCTACGCAGGCTACTACAACTGGAATGGCCCTCTCGCCGGGTTCACCAACGGGGTTAAAGGGGGCTTGCGTGGCTACATCACGAACAATCTGTCCGGCAACGTGAACATTTCGCACGATCAGTTCTTCGGTACCAATGTCTATGGTGGGCTGACCTACTTCTTCGGCGGCAGTGGCGGCAACCGACCGATGAGCTTCGAGAACCTGATGACTCTGCCTGTTCAGCGAAGCCAGCAGGTTGCAATTGGCAACTACTTCCAGGAAGTCAACACCTTCAGACCGCTTCTGCCAAATAACGATGGATTCGTCGGCGACCCGTTACACGTCTACTTCGTCAAAGAGGGAGGAACGGGAACCGGGACACAATCCGATCCGTCCAACGTCAATGCCGTTCTGGCTCAGCCGGACTTCAAGGATGGCAGTGTTATTGTGCTGCTCGACGCCAACGGCAACATCACGTCGCCGATCACGTTGACGGGTGGGTCTCAGCAGGTGATCGGTGGTGGTGCGACTGGAACGGCCGATGTCGATTTCGCCAGCGTGATGTTTGCCCCGCCAGGCGATTACGTCCTGCATCTGTCTGGGCTGGGAGGTCGTCCAACACTGATGCCATCAGCAGGAAATGCGATCACACTATTTGGCAACAACGTGATTCAAGGCTTTGCAATCGACGGTGCAGGCGGAATCACCAACGGGATCTCTGGCCATCCTGGTGCCTCAGGGACTGTCATCAACGACATGATCATCAAGAACGTTGCCGGTACTGGTATCGTGATCAATCCATCGATTAACACGTCGATCAGCAACACAACGTTCAACAATAACGGAACAGACATTCAACTGGATGCACTCAACAGCAAGTTAACAAACATTACCAGTACGGGAGCTGTCAACGGTTCGATCAGCCTGGGAGTTGGCGGAAACATTTTCGGCACCACCGACATCACCAACGTCTCCATTACAGGCGCCGGAGGATTCGGTGGAATTCTGTTGATTAATACGATCAACGGTGCGACTGTGAACCTGCAGAATGTTACGGTCGATGGAGGCACCGGTCCCGGCGTAACAATCACGAATTCGCAAGGGGGCAGCATCTACAATCTGACGAGTGTCAGCATCCTGAACGTTGGCGACAGTGGCCTGGTCGTCAAGGACAGCGCCGGCACCATCAATGGTACCAACCTGCTTTCAATTACTGCTGTTGGCGGAAGTGGAATTGATATTTCCAACTCGGTCGGCCTGACGACGTCGTTACAGTCTGTCGCGATCAGTTCAATTGGTTCTGCCCCCACAAATAACGGAGTGACCCTGTCTGACGCGGGTACTTTCAGCATTCTGGGCGGAACAATAGACGGGACAGCGGGCGATGGAATTCACAGCGTCGATACTAATCTGACCGTGACGGGGACCACAATTGGCGGCGACGGTACCATCAGTGGTGACGGTATCGAAGTCCTCAGCAACAGCGCAGCAACGCGTACCATTAATCTCAGCAACAACACGATCACTGGAAGCGGCAGCGCGATTTCCACAGTCGACAATGGCAACTCCGGCAGCCTGCTGCTGACGCTCGATGGCAATACCCTTCAATCTCTGAACGGCGGCAGCCAGGCCTTGAGCATCAAGGGTGGGGGCTTGAACTCCACGATCATTCAGTCGATGAATGGCGGCACGGTCATCGGAGGGACTGGTGGCGGTGTGCTGTTTGATCAAGTGACGTTTGATGCATCCGGGATCCAGCTTCTTGGAACTCAGGTGAATGCCGGAAACTGGATAATTGGCACACCTGCAGTTCGTGTGACTGGCGATGGATTACGGTTGAACGCCCCCACGGGTGACCTGAAGTACGGAACGCTCGATATCGCCAACAACAATGGCACTGGCCTGTATGTGGACACTAAGGGACTGGGAACCACGTTTGCACTCAGTAACACCAGTGGCAGCGTAGACACCACGAATGGTTCCGCCCTGTTTCTCGACTCTCTCAGCGTCAACATCCACTTCAATACGGTTTCATCGACGGGAAGTCTGACGGATGGAGCAACTCTGGATACTGTCTCGGGAACCGTCCTGATCGACCAGCTTAACGTCAGCTCTGCAAGCCAGAACGGCCTCTTCATCAATAACTCGTCCGGGCTGACTACAACGATCACGTCGATGACAATCAACGGGGTCGGAAGCAACCTGACTCATGCGGGAGTTCTGCTGACCGATGCCGGCACGGTCAACTTGAACGGTGGAACGATCGACAGTTCCACGGGCGACGGGATCCACAGCAGTGATACGAACCTGAGTGCCACATCTCTGACAATTGGTGGTGTGGGATCGATCGCTGGCGACGGGATTGAAATCGTCAATAATGGCGGCCTGCACACCGTCAGCCTGACCAGCAACACCATCACAGGTGCAGCCAGCGGGATCTCAACCAAGGATTCCGGGCTGAACGTTGGTGAACTTCTCCTGACACTGGACAACAACACGTTGAGTTCCCTTGGCGCGGGGAGCAAGGCCATGGAGATCCAGGGGAATGGCTTTAATACGACGATCATTCAATCGATGAATGGGGGAACCGTTCTGGGCAACGGCACTGGCGGTGGTGTTGTCTTCAACCGAGTGACATTTGATCACTCTGGACGAAGTCTGCTATCGCAGCAGGCTGTCGGTGGCAACTGGACAATCGGAACTGCCGCCAGCCGGGTTGTCGGTGATGGATTGCGGTTTGTCGATCCAACCGGTGATCTGAGGTACGGCCAAATCAATATTGCGAATAACAATGGAACGGGCCTGTACGTCAACACTAAGGGCTTGGGAACCTCGTTTTCGCTCAGCAATACCAGCGGCAGCATAAACACCGCGAATGGATCAGCGTTATTCCTCGACCCGCTCGCCACCGATCTGACATTCGGCACAGTGAACTCGATCGGTAGCGACACGCACGGCATCGATCTGGTGGGGGTGACCGGCTCAGTGACGGTCAACGGCGGGACGGTCCACAATGGGGCTCAGGGCCAGGCGGCGATCAACGTGGACAACTCTGCCTTGCCGGGGAACAGCGATCTGACTCTGAACTTGAACAGCGTGACGATCCACGGCCCGACGGGCTCACCAGCATTCTCCCTCAACGGTCAGCCGGCGCCAGTTCCGATCTCATTGAATCTGATCGGCATTACTGTCAACGGCGGGACCTGGAATTCGAATGACGCCATCCAATCGACGAACACGACGGATTAGTGCGTGTCGCACTTCCGTGTCGCGTCGAAACATGGGTTAGACGCTGTCGTTTGATGCCCGCGGGACGCCACACTTAAGTGAGATGCGCTCTAGTCAGAATTCCACATCGACGAAGTGGCAGCGGATTCCCTTGTATTGACACCGGGGAATCCCAAGCGGAGGGCGGGGTCGGTCGATCAGGTCGATTCACCAGTTCATTGATCAGCATCAAATCTGGTTCGGGTATTACCGATGACTGGTTGGACGTGATTCCTTTTCGACAGCAACCACGCAGATGCTTGAAGACGTCGTCATTCGCTGGACAGCCCGATTGACCGTTGCCTGCTATGTAGGGCGGTTGTGCTGTGATTTGAGGGGGCGACACGATGATGTGCAACGGGCAGGACGCTGGATTTGGACGTTCGGATGTGGTTTCTATCTGCTGCATGTGATGGCAGCATTCCAGTTTCTGCACGAATGGAGTCATGCGGCTGCGTACGAACATGTCCGCCAACGATCACTGAACGAAATCGGCTGGAACTCAGGTTTCGGCATTTATGTCAATTACGGATTCACTCTGCTTTGGGCGATGGACGTATTTCTGTGGTGGCGACGACTCGACCGGCCTCAAAGCTCGCTTCACTACTGGATCATCCAGTTCTTCTTCGGATTCATGATGCTCCAGGCCACCGTCGTATTCGGCCCCCGATTCTGGTTACCCGTTTGCGGTGCAGTGATCTTGATTCTTGTGAGTATCCGCAGGAACCGCTTCGCTATGGATTCCTCAAGCAGAAATGCTCGTAATGCGATGTCCGGCGACGATTGACGCTGCGGTCCCGTCGCTCTATGAGAACTCCCGGATCACGGATTCCAGAGTTTCTTCACAGTTACAACAGCTCCATTTTGAGCCTTGCTGTCTTCAGCAGCCTGCATCACGGCAAAGATCTCCAGCGTTTCAGCGGGAGTGACGGGAACAGGTCCCCCTTTGAAGAACTTTGCAATTTCAGTCGCCAGACCTTCATACCCCACGTACTTGTCATTCGTCGGGACAACGCCTTTCACCGGAACTCCGTGCCCATAGATCCCTGCAGGTGAGACTCCCTTGTCTCCAAAGACCGTCGCGCTGTACTTGACGGCCCCTTCCTTGATCCCGCGATAAGTGCCAACCCGTCCGTCCTTCCAGACCGCTGTGATACATTCCGCAGTAGGTGTTGAGGCACATGTCACGGAAACGACCCCTGGGCCACCCATGATTGCGTACAGTGTTTCAATGCTGTGAAGCGGCCGGGTGAACTTATCCGCTTCGGGAGCATTGACGGTCCAGCCACCGTAGACATCGCAGCCGATCACGCGACCGACTTCAGGATGATCACGCATCCCGCTGAAGCCGCCACTGAAGCGGTGCTGCGAACTACTCCAGCAGGGGGTCTTCGTCTCTTCAGCCAGTTTCAAAATGGCCACGGCATCGGCAGGCGATGCGGCAAGCGGACGACTGATGAAAAGGCGTTTGCCTGCTCGCAAGACCGATTCCGCCTGTTTCAGGTGCAGACGCCCATCCATACTGAAGATCATAACCCCGTCGCACTTTTTCAGCAGTTCGTCGACGGAATTCACCATCTCGATCGGCGGCACGGCGTCCTTGGGATCTTTCGGACTTTGATACATCTTCAGCAACTGATCCTTCCAACTGGCCACGAGCTTGTCGCTATCGGGGTAGTCTGGACTGCCGATCGGATAGGCTGCCACAACGCGAACCCCTTCGAAGACTCCTTCTGCGTGAGGGCGATTGAGAAACTCGGTGTAGGCGACCGAACCAAAGTTATCGATCCCCAGGATCCCGAGTTTCACGGGTTCGGCGGCTTGAAGGCCCTGCGACGGGACAGACACCAGAAGAGTCAACACGGTGAACATGGTCAACAGACGGCGTTGCATGGAATTCCTTTTTTGGGAGTTCTGAAAACAGCCTTCATCGCTTCTGGATGACAATAGCGGATTATGCGATCAACTTCGATGAACACGTCGTCCGTCCGCAAGAAATTCGGACAGCCTCCGCGACGCCTTCAGACCTATCTGGACATCAAGCCGACGGTATTCACCGAAATAACGCGGTATTGATGAACTTTTCCTTCTTCGGCCTTGTTATCAACGTATTTGAGCTCAGCAAGCGGTTGAGTGGGGGTGTCGCTATACGAAAGGTTCTGGAAGATCGGACGACCAAACGGGTTCTTGCCTTGTTCAGGAATCCTGGCGAGGACCTGGCCATCGCGTTCGATGATGAAGCTGGCGAGGCCACTTTCGAGATCCGCTTCGGCGGACCAGGTCAACACATGATTATCCACTTTCAGATTTGTCGGGGCAGGGGGCGGGGTTGTATCGGTAACGGCCGAGTCCTTCGTGTACTGAGTCCATGCGACTGCAATCGACTCGATCGGTAACCAGACCGATCTCTCGATGGCCCCCGAAAACCTTGCAGCAGGAACAGGTGCGATAATCTCTGCTTCGCCCGTGTTCAAAGGGGCAATCCAGCCATCGTTCTTTGACATTGGTTTCAGAGAATCACCTTGATTCTCCGGAAGGCGTAAGGTCAAACAGGCATCAAACCATGGCATCGCAAGGTAACGCTGATTGCCACAGTCGTGACTCGCTAAAGGGTCGATCGACACACCAATCAGTCCTCCTTTGGCACGCACGGCAAGAAAGAATTTCTCATTACCAGGCCAGACACCAGCAAAGCGACTGGCTTTATCTGTGACACCTTCCTTGGTTCCGAGATTACACATAATCGGGACTTGGCAAGCGGCGTCGGAGATCTCATACGGGGCAGGCTTCCCTTCGACGGCTTCGACGGGTGGAACTCCCGAGCGTAACCATGCAGCAGCGACCCGTTCAGGATGCAATAGAGTCATTCCACCAGCCCAATGTCCACCACCACTGTGCCCCCACAGAGCCCAGGGAACCGTGGACAATTCCGGATGACCTGATTTTTCACCCAGGTCTTTCAGGGCCTTCTGGAATGCCGCGTCCGATCCCTTACGCGGATCGCACCAGAGCTGGCAGTCGGCTTTCTCTGGCTGCTCAAAAACGGGGCTGAGCAAGGCGCAATCATGTTTCCTGGCCAGAG
This sequence comes from uncultured Planctomycetaceae bacterium, assembly GCA_964609845.1. Taxonomy (GTDB): domain Bacteria; phylum Planctomycetota; class Planctomycetia; order Planctomycetales; family Planctomycetaceae; genus Schlesneria. The sequence goes on from CAZSTW010000109.1 coordinate 17,264, forward strand.
CTTGCCAATGCAGATCGAACGCTCCCGTCTGCCCGGACTTGCAGGAGCCTTCGCCGCACCCATGCTGATGGACGACCACCCCACGCAGTGTCTTGACCTGCGGTGGAATCCAGACGGTAAAACTGACAGGGTATACGAGTTCGCCAGCCAGCATCGAACCTTCGTAGCGAACGCGATAGTACGGCGGGTCGGCAGGTAACTTCATCTCGTACGGAGGTTCCTGTGCCGAAACCGATGTGATCGAACCAGCAAAAATAACGATCAACAGACCAGGCAGACGCATGATACTACCCTGCATGAGAGCCTTGACGATTCTGAATTCAGTATTCTGAGGCAACCCCTCCCAATATCAGGAATCTAGGGGAACTTGAAACGGGATTCAATCGGCACCAGCAGAAGTCACCTGATGGCTAGTGCGTGTCGCACTTCCGCGTCGCGTCGAAACATGGGTGAGACGCTGTAGTTTGATGCCCGCGGGACTCCACACTGAAATGCGACGCGTTCGATGCAACTTGCAGCACCATTCAGCACAGGTTTGCAAACGTCGGCGGATGAGCTGGCCATATGGAATCTCACGCAAGACTTCGAAATGTGAGATCGAATTCCGTGAAAACCGGGGAACTTTTCAGGTTCGCAATCGTCTGGATTGAAACGTCACCTTAGACCTCAGGAGCGATCAGCATGAATCGTTCATTGACTACGACAGCAGCTGTCTTGATTGTTTGCCTGGCATCGACAGCAGCCTTTGCCAAACGCTCGGCTCCGAAAGAGATCCCACCGATACGGCACGGAGATCTTGAGTATCGTGTGACGCATCACGTGGGCAATGGATATCTGCCGGGCTTCGTCGAAGCGCGAGACAGTGTCAGCAATCAACCGGTCTGGATTCGACAGATCTATGTCATTCGCCGCAATCCGAATCTGGAAAGCGATGTCCAGGATGTCTTCATATCAGGCATCAAACTGGATACAGACCAGAATGTCCTTGAGGTCACGAACGAGCACGGAGGCGTTTTCGAGCTGAATCTGGAATCACTCGCCGTGAAAGTCGTTAAGGGACAAGCTGTCATTCGACAGAAATGATTTCCAAGCGTTCGAGCGCGTACGAATGGCAGCTTTGCTCGGCACGAGTCTGCCGACTCGGAACCGAAGGACTCCACGTGTCCGATCCGGTCTGCAAGAAACATTGTCGATTGAGAAAGTTTCGGGGTCAGGCGCCGGTTGGATCACATTCCAGGCCAACCGGCACCTTGATCTTCGAAAAATAATCGCATCGAAGATTCCCGCGCCACCGATCAAACCGACGGGGCTGTACTCTTCGAAGATTTTGTTACGGACTTATTCACTTTGCCCGGCGACTTACTGCTGACTTCGATTGTCCGCGATGCAGCAGCAGCCTTCTTCTTCATGCTGGCTTGCCGCATCGCCTGCAGTTGCTGAAACTGGCGCTGATGCATTTGCTGTAACATCATGTTGTGCTGAGCATGCATGCTGGCGACGTACTGGTTGGTCGCCTGTTGCTGGTTCTGAGCCATCTGAGCCGCCTGCATCGCCATCATGGCTTGAGCAACAGATGCGGTGCTTCCACCAGTACCTGGACCTCCACCAGATTGCCCTCCGCTTCGGCTGCCTCCGCCTGCACCGTTGCAGGCATACGACGATGTCACCGGCCCGAACACGGCTGTCACGGCCAGCAGGCCGGTCAAAAGTTGCGTCCGGCACGAACGCCTCAAGTGTCGTGAGTTCATCGGAGTCTCCTGATTCGTCAAGATTCATCCAGCGCCGACGAATGGATACTGCGGGACATCCGCGGAACCAGGTTCACGGCGTCAGACAAACTTCCGAAGAGCCGGGCGATGTGCCCGGCGCTCGCTTTCCCTGGAAACGAATTTGCAGAAGTATTCTCAACACGACCCGAAAAAAAATTCTATTTCACCCCAAGATTCTTGACCAGAAACGCCCACAGATCAGCCGTTTCTTCGATGAGCTTTGACGTTGGCTTACCGGCACCGTGACCTGCTCGCGTTTCGACTCGAATCAAAACGGGAGCCTCGCCTGTGTGACTTTCCTGCAACCGGGCGGCAAATTTGAAACTGTGCCCCGGAACGACGCGATCATCGGTGTCTGCGGTCGTCACCAGCGTCGCGGGATATCGCGTCTGAGCCTTGAGCGAGTGATACGGCGAATACGCCAGCAAAGCCTTAAATTCTTCGGGATTATCTGCGCTGCCGTAATCATCCACCCAGAATCTCCCGGCGGTGAATTTATGAAACCGCAGCATGTCCATGACACCGACCGCTGGTAGACAAGCCCCAAAAAGATCGGGCCGCTGGGTCATACAGGCCCCCACCAGCAATCCTCCGTTGGAGCCGCCCTGAATTCCCAGCTTCGCTGGTTGAGTGTAGTTGTTCTTGATCAGCCATTCCGCGGCCGAAATAAAGTCGTCGAACACATTCTGCTTCTGCAGCTTGGTCCCCGCTTTGTGCCATTCCTCACCGTATTCCCCCCCGCCACGCAAGTTCGGCATCGCAAAGACCCCGCCCATCTCCATCCAGGCCAATCTTGAAACCGAGAACGAAGGAGTCAGCGCGATCGAAAAACCGCCATAACCGTAAAGCAACGTAGGATTTGATCCATCCAGTTTGAGCCCCTTCTTGTGGGCCACGAACATTGGAACGCGTGTTCCATCCTTACTGGAATAGAACACCTGCTTGACTTCGTAATCCTCTGGATTGAATTTGACGGCGGCTCGTCGCAACAACTTGCTCTCGCCGGTCAGCAGATCATATCGGAAGATCGAAGGGGGCGTTGCGAAGCTGGAGAATGAATAAAACGTCTCTGTTTCCGTTCGCTTGCCAGTAAATCCGGTCGCTGAACCAATCCCGGGAAACTGCACTTCGCGGATCAAGCGGCCGTCCAGAGCGTGAACTTTGACCTGAGTCTTTGCGTCCTTGAGATAAGTCAACACGAACTGGTTGGCGATGATGTCGGCACCAGCGAGTGTCTCGGCAGCCTGCGGAATCACCTCGCGTATCACAGTTGGGTTACGCGTATCAATCGCCACAACGCGCTTGCGCGGTGCCTGCAGATCTGTAACGAAGTAGAACGTCGTTCCGTCGTTCCCGACAAACGAATATTCATCGTTGAAGTGATCAATCAGTTCAATCGGCATCCCATAGGGCTCGGTCAGATCTTTGTAGAGAACCCGATATTTGTCGTTGGTTCCTTTCCAGACAGTGATGACCAGATATCGTCCGTCTTCACTGACTCGAAGTCCAAATCCCCAGGTCGGTTCGTCGGGCCGTTTGTAAACAAGGACATCCTGTGACTGCGGTGTCCCGACCCGATGGTAATAGACTTTCTGATTCAGGTTCGTTTTCTGGAATGCTGCACCGGGAGGAGGGGCATCGTACCTTCCGTAGAAAAAGCCACGATGGTCGCTGGTCCATGCGGCACCGCTGAACTTGACCCACTTCAGTTCGTCGTCCAGCAGTCGCCCCGTCTCCACTTCGAGGATCCGCCATGTGTTCCAGTCGGATCCGGCATCAGCAACGCTGTAGGCCATGTAGCGTCCGTCGTCACTGAATGACGTGCTCCCCAGTGCGACAGTCCCATCCTTCGACCATGCATTGGGATCGACGAGGACTGTCGGTTCGGCATCCAGAGAATCCTGTTTGTAGAGAACCGACTGGTTCTGCAGGCCATCGTTCTTGAAGTAAAAATAGCGGCTACCAGCCTTGAATGGAGCCGAATACTTCTCGTAGTTCCAGAGTTCCGTCAAACGCTTTCGGATCGCTTCACGTTGCGGGATTGCTTCGAGGTACGACATCGTCACCTTGTTTTCGGCCTCAACCCACGCTGCGACATCTTTCGATTCACGGACATCGTCTTCGAGCCACCGGTAAGGATCGGGAACTTTGACGCCGTGCAACTCGTCAACGTGATCAATCTTCTTCGAAACTGGATATGTCATCTTTTCCGCAGTCATGGCAATTCCACCGCACAAGAACGTGCCTACAAGCCCGAGAATGATCGGTTTCATCTGAAAGAATCCCTTTCGCTGGTCGACATCCGGAAACAATTTGCTTCCTGTGGGAAGGATAGAGACTCAGGGTGGATTACTCAATTGGCAACCGCACTGGCCACGTTATCGACAACTCCCTTTCTCCAATTGTTGAAGTGGGGACGATCGTGCCTTCGCTCCATACTTGCCGTTCTGATTTACAAAGCCCCGATCTACGGAGACGTATCATTCAAGATCGCATCCAGATCTGTGATTGAACTGACGCGAACTTTGCCGCTTCGCAACCCTTGAATGTCGATCTGGTCTGCTTCCTTCAGAACCTCGAATCGCGATGTCCCCAGATCGGTCCGGGGGACGTATGCAACCACATACGCGTTGCCCACAACACCGAGATTTCCTCTGGACGGCTGAACCACTAACGCAGTCCCTTCGTCGATTCCGAATGCCATCAGTTCGGGGTGAGATTCCATCAGTTTCATCAATCGATTCAACCGACTGCGTTTCAAGAAATGTTGATCAACTACGGCATTGGGAAAGAGATCGAAACCAATTCCTTCGACCGCTTCCTCCTGGCCTTGTTCGATCATGATTTTTGTCATGGCTGCAGCACCAGCAGAACTGCCTCCGATCACACCTCCGCGCTTGACGACGTTATTCAGCTTCGCTTCAACGAGCGTTCCGACATACTGCTTTGACAGCCAGGCCTGGTTTCCACCACTCAGCCAGACCCCGGTGGCGTCGTCCAGAGATTCCGCGAACGACTCTTCGTCTGCCTGTTGTCGAGATGTCGTATGAAGAATTCTGATAGATCTGACATTTCTCGATTTCCACGGCTCCATCAACTGGTGTGCCTGTGAATCTGTGAATTCAAACGCGGGAATCACGACAATCCTGGCTGCTTCCGGGCCTCCGGCCAGTTCAACAAATCGCTGGCGAATCATCGGAGGCAGTTCACCACCACCTGCGATAATGAGCGAGCCGCCACGAAACCGGAACAGAAAATCGGCCCGACCTCCGTCGTCATAACGGGGCCAGGCGTTCCAGGTGATGACTCCGCCGATACCCAAAAGTAGCACACCAGCGACAACGAGTCTGACGATTGTGCGTTTGCTTGAGCGGGAATTGGAATCGGCGAAACTCAAGTCAGCACTTCTCTTTGCGATTCTGTGAAAAGGGGTGGAAAGGGAACGTCAGCTTAACCATTCGGCAAAGTCAGTGTCAAAACACAAATCACGACAAACCAGGAACCGGCAGACGTTCATTTGCCCATGAAATCAGGCAGATTGATGCGTCGATAAACGGCTCCGTGGCTTCAAGGTTTGACAATTCATCCCGCATTGTGATCCGAGACCTCTGGCGGCTAGGATAGCCAGCAAATTGCCAAAACATTCAATAGGGAAAAACCAATGAGCCAGGAACACGACGCGGAAGATCCTCGCGTCACGATGGCACGCCATCGGACGGAAATTGCAGGGTTTCGAACCGAATTAGCGATGGATCGAACCACGCTGGCCTGGATTCGAACCACGCTTTCTATTGCGGGGTTTGGGTTCGGAATGGTCGGTTTTTTCCGGACGCTTGAGGAACGGAATCCGAACGCTGAAAGCATAAAGCTTCACCATGGAGCGGTTCGATTTGGCATCGCACTGATTATTCTGGGACTGGTGGCAACCGTCCTCGCCAGCCTGTCTCATTGGCGATCACTCCAGAAGATACGACGCGGGGAATGCCCGACTCCTGCGAAGTGGCCGTTGAGCGTTGCCATCGGGTTACTGCTGGCGATCCTCGGTCTGATCGGCCTGTTTGCAATTTTCGTGTGA
>CAZSTW010000110.1:0-15497 GCA_964609845.1 uncultured Planctomycetaceae bacterium
CGAAATTCAGCACGACCTTGTCGCAGACTCCAAGATCGTGGCACCCTATACCTGTCCACACCTGCCCTGTTCAATTTCCAGTTATAAAACCGGCTTTCGCAATGCGATCGGGCCACCCGAACCTTGGGGCAGCGTTCCTCGGAGACGACACTGAGTGACAACGATGTGGGTAATATTGACTCCACCCTACACGCATCTCCAGAAACCGGACGCTAGCGCGTTCCGGCTGATGGTCGCAGGTTATTCGACGGTTTCACCCAGTTGATTACTGCTGGAATCTCAACGGGTTCGAAAAACGACGGAACACAGTCACGTCTGTGCAGACGTAGGGTAGGACCGGTTCGCTTCGATTGCCGGGTCCCACCAACACGGAACGTCTCGAATCCATGGTGGGCCGGCGTGGCGAAGCGCCACTTGTCCCACCCTACTTTGAAAAGACCGACCGCCCAGGCCGCCTTAGTGTCGAAGCCCGTTTTTGAGGAAACACGGAAACACCGGCGGGGCGAACCTGATCTTTCCTCTTTTTGATTTTCCAAATATAAGCTCCAGCGGACCTGTCGGTGCGGCGGGGCGAAAACTTGAGTCCATTTCTTGCAAAGCGTGGCGAATGTCAGATCGGGTGGCGGTGCATGTACCGGTCTTGCTGCGTGAAGTGATACAGGGATTGGAGTTACAGCCCGGACTGCGGGTCGTTGATGGAACGGTGGGAGCCGGTGGACATTCTCGTGTCATTGCTTCGCGACTGGGTGACAGCGGGTTACTGATCGGACTTGATCGGGACCCCATGATGTTGTCGCTGGCTGCCGCCGCATTGCCAGTTTCGGACCGGATTGTCCTGAAGCAGGCCAGTTATGTGGAACTTCCCACTGTGCTGGCCAGTTTGAATTTGAAAGATGTCGATCGGGTGCTGCTGGATCTTGGCCTGTCATCCGATCAGTTGGCAGATAGTTCGCGAGGGTTTGGGTTTACGTCGGACGGGCCGCTCGATTTGAGGTTTGATACCAGCCGTGGAAAGTCGGCGGCGGAATTGCTGGCGACGGCCACTGTTGAGGAATTGGAATACTGGCTGAAAGAGTTTGGAGAAGAATCGGAGTCGCATCGGATCGCACGGTACCTGGCAGGTCGAGCGAAGTCGAACCCGATCGTGACAGGGATGGACCTGGCGAACGGGATTGCGGATTGCCTGGGGATCAAACGGCGTGAACCAGGGGATAAACATCCGGCGACGCGAGTTTTTCAGGCACTTCGAATCGCTGCAAACGAGGAATTGGAACATGTCAAACGAGGGGTGGAATCGAGTCTCTATGCGTCGTTGAGTCCCGGCGGATTGGCCGCAGTGATCTCGTTCCATTCACTGGAAGATCGAATCGTTAAGCAGGAATTTCGCAAATCAGACAAGTGGGAGTCCCTGACCGCCAAGCCTGTCGTGGCTTCGCATCAGGAACAACGGGTTAATCCGCGAAGCCGCTCGGCAAAATTGCGAGTGGCTCGCAAAGTTGGATAAGTTTGGAATGTCGCTCGATGCCAGGCGTCGGGCCGCCTGATACGGAATGTCGGGCGAGACTGAGAACGTGAGAGGAAGGAGCCTCGATCATGACGCGTGAAACCAAAGCGGGTCTGTTGATGATCCTGATGCTGGCTGGTGTATTCGGCTTCATGGTCTATAAGCGCATGAATCCCCCGGCCTCGGCGATGGCGCATCAGGAGATCCCTGTGCCATCCGAGGGGACGGACACGCCCAGTGAAAGCACCGAATCGAGTGATCCGTTTCTCGCGGACGAGGATGTCCCCGCGAAGTCAAAGGTTGTTCCTGCTGTTGCCACGGAACCCGCAGAAATTTCTGACAATACCAACGAGACACCTTTCGGAACGACGCCGACTGCACAGGAACAACCAGCGGAACGAGATCCCTTTGAGATCGATGCGACTCCCGCCGCCACTGAACCTCGCAAAACTGTCGTGAATACATTCGAGCAGGCCAAGATGCCTGCTCCGATGCCACGAAATTCGATTCCTGAAACGGCAACGAACAATACCGCCGCAGAGCCGACGACCGCTGCCGATGAATTTAACCCCTTTGACTCGGCACCAGCAGCCAAGCCTGCCAAACCAGTTCCAATGCCTGCTCCGACGGCACAGATTGAAGATTCTCAGCCGAGTTTTGGACCTCCGTCACAAAGCGTTGACGCTCGAAAAGCAGCCGCGGAACCGATCGAAGTCTCTGACAATGATCCATTCGAAGCTCCTGTCGCGGCACGACCGGCTACCCGTCCGAGTGCTGGACCGGAAGCTGCTGCATTAAAGCAGGATTCAGAAGGCGATCCCTTCTCAAACGATAATCTGGACGTGCAGACGCCCGCCAGACCGGCAGCCGTTCCCCAGATTGAAGCCCCCGTACTGAGTTTCGAGAATCAGCCGGATCCCGCACCGGTCAAAGCACCAGCCGCGATCGATGACGCCTTCGATCAACCCCCGGCGAAAACCGAGGTCCCAACACTGAAGATTCCGTCGGCTCCTGCTCGACCAGTCAATGACGAACGATTTGGCGGGTTTCGTCCTGCCACACCCGCAGACAAACCAGCGAACGCGTTCCCGGAAGCTCGGCCTGCCGTTCCCGTCTCAAATGGCGATGCGACTCGACGGACGTCTCGACCTGCACCTGTCAGTCAAATCGACGAGGATTTCGGCAGTCGTCCGACGACTCAGCCTTTGATTGCTGGTGATACATACCAGATTGAACCGAACGAAAACTTCTGGACGATTTCACGCAAGAAATATGGTACGGGTCGATACTTCATGGCCCTGGCTCAGCACAATGCTCAAGTGATTCCCGACCCTAAACGAATGAAGCCAGGGGTCACCATTGCGACGCCGCCGGCCGAAGCATTGGATCGCGCCTATCCACAGTTGATTCCCAAGCCAGCTGCGATCGATCCCGTCCAGACCGCAAGTGCCAGTACTCCTGCAGCCTCACCCGCGTTCGTCACATCGAAAGGTCGAGCCACCGCCGAAACGGAAAGCGAGCCCGGATTCTTCGTGTCAAATGACGGGGTACCGATGTATCGAGTCGGGCAGGAAGATACGCTGAGCGGGATCGCTCAAAAGCATCTCGGCCGTTCGTCACGGTGGGTTCAGGTCTTCGAACTGAACCGCGGAGTCCTTACAGACGGCAATTCGCTCAAGATCGGCACGGTTTTGCAACTTCCTGCCGATGCCAGCCAGGTCGATATCGTGGGAACCCCTCGCAGCTTCCGATAGATCTTGTTGCGAGTGTCTGGCCTGACGATGGAAAACTCTTTGTCGCGGAACGACAGAGGTGCATGCCTCTGCTGATCCGCGATTCGCCTTTTGTCACGCCAGCATTCCAGGGTTCCTCGAGTTCCTTATCGCCTGAATGTCGGAATGTGCCGTGATGTTCTTTCGATTTGGTGCCGCACTCCTGCTCGTGGTCTCGGTGGCACTCGCCGGGACAGCGCTTGAGACGCGAAATCTGGCACTGAAGCGATCACTCAGCCAGCAGCAGTATCGGATGGCTGAACTGATGGAAAAGCAGGTGGCCCTGCGCCTGGAGTCTCAAAAACTGGGGACCCCGGCTAAACTGCTGGAATCGCTCGAACGAGGTGACGCCTCACTTTATCGTCCCCCAAAACCGCAACGAGCCGATGAACGCCGGGCTCCGCTGCTGAACTGGAATCCCTCCGAAAATCGTGCACCTCGCCAGCGTCCTGCCACACGCAAATAGGTCTGCCAGCGATGAATCCTGCCCCTGAACCAACAGCCCCCATTTTGAACCGTGCCCGATTTGTGGTCACGGTCATCGGGATCGTCTGGAGTGTTCTGGCCCTGCGACTGGTTCAGTTGCAGTGGTGGCAGCAGGATCGTTTCGCAGATCGGGCAGAGCAACAGCGCGAGTTTGCAGAAGAGGTGATGGCTCGGCCTGGTGATATTGTGGATCGTCAGGGCCGCCTTGTCGCTACGACATTGACGATGCGCAGCCTGTACGTTGTCCCCAGTCGAATCTCCAAGCCGTGGACCGTCGCAAATTCTCTCGCAGAGATCCTCGATCTGCAGGCCGATTCTCTCTTCGAAAAGATGGCAGAGCGGCATCGCCATTTTCTGTGGGTCAAGCGGCGGCTGACCACTGCCGAAGTCGACAAGGTCAAAGAGCTGAAACTGCCAATGGGGAGTTGGGGATTTCGCGATGAATATCGGCGCGAATATCCGCAGGGAGTTGTCGCCGCGCATGTCCTTGGCTTGCGGGATATTGATGGTGTCGGCCGCGGAGGTATCGAAGAGGGACTTGATCACCTTCTGGGAGGCACGAAAGGCAAGCGGAAGCTGGCCCGCGATTCGCGTGGACGAGTCATCGAGATCCTGGATGACATCGAAGAGCCCCCACTGGCAGGCCAGAATGTTCAATTGACGCTGGACCTCGTCGTTCAACTTTTCGCGGAACGAGAACTCGATGCACTGATGGCTGAATGGAAGCCGGAAAGCTGCAGTGCGATTGTTTTGAATCCCAAGACATGCGACATCCTTGCGATGGCAACCCGTCCAACCTTCGACCCGAATCATCCCGAAAAGGCTTCGTCAGACGCGTGGAAGAACCGGGCGATTGCGGATATCTACGAACCGGGCTCGACCTTCAAACCATTTGTGGTCAGCTATGGCCTGGACCAGCACATTCTCAATAAATCGGACATGTTTGATTGCGAGCATGGCCAGTACCGCATGGGCCGTCGACTGTTACATGATCACCATCGCTACGGAACACTGAGCCTGACGGATGTCCTGGTGAAGTCGAGTAACATCGGGATGGCGAAGATCGGGGAACGCCTGACGAATGAACGCTTGTGTGAGGCAGCCAACTTGTTTGGATTTGGTCGCAAGACAGGGATTGAACTTCCCGGGGAGCTTCCAGGAATCCTGCGACCACTCAAGCAATGGACAGGATATTCAACCGGTTCGATTCCGATGGGTCATGAACTGGCAACGACACCACTGCAGTTGATCGTGGCTCATGCGGCTCTGGCAAATGGTGGAACATTGCTACGACCAAGAATCATTCTGCCACCGCACAGCGATTCAACAGCCGCCGTCCGACAGATCAGTGAACCAACTGTCAGCCCGGAAGTCGCTCGCTGGCTGGTGGAAGTTCCGATGCAGGAGGTTGTGACTCGCGGAACCGGCAAGCGGGCTCGCATCCCCGGTTACAATGTGTTCGGCAAGACGGGGACGGCTCAATGCATTTCGCCGTCAGGCGGATATGTCCATGGAAAGTACATCAGTTCGTTTGTCTGCGGGGCTCCTGTCGAAGACCCACAGCTTCTGGTGCTGGTCGTCGTCAATCAATCCTCAGTCGGAGGTGAGACATTCGGTGGCAAGGTCGCCGCGCCCGCTGCAGCGAAAATCCTGAAACAGTCACTGGTGTATCTGCGAGTCTCGCCCGATGAGCATCTTCTGAAGGCTGCGGCGAACTGGAAAGATGATCCCCCGGAGTAAGTCAGATAGAGAAACTGTGCCAGGAAATGAGGAAAAGTTTTCCCTGAATCCGGTCGATCCGAAAGACTGCGGTTGATTCACAGCGAGGCTGACAGGTATTTTTCCCCTTTCGGGCCCCCGACGATTCCCCACGCGAGACTTTACTTCTATGACTGCTCCGACCTCCAACCACCAGGCGACACCCGGTGGAGGTATTCTGTTCTTTTGCGGCCTGCTGATCGCTTCTCTCGCTGTCGGATTGGTAGTCACTGCCAAAAAGGAACGAGAATCCGCTCCTGAAGAAGTGCGTGTGAAAGCAGCTGTCCCGGAATCAGTCCGCCAGATTCATCCCAGCAACGTTGCCGGATTACACAACGTCTATCGGCTGGGAGAAGGATTGTACACCGGCAGTTCCCCTGAGGAGGAAGGGGCTTTCGCGACGCTGGCTCGACTGGGGGTCAAGACGATCATCAGCGTTGACGGAGCTCAGCCTGATATTGAGGGAGCCCGGACGCATGGAATGCGGTACGTGCACCTTCCAATCACGTACGGCAGTGTCCCTCATGAAACTCTTGTCGGCCTGGTCAGGGCGAGCAAGGAACTTTCAGGTCCCATTTATCTGCACTGTCACCATGGAAAGCATCGCGGGCCAGCTGCTGCCGTGGCTCTGTGGCGATGCCTTGATCGACATGTTACTGGTGACCAGGGCGTTGCGACGATGAAAGTGATTGGTACGGCGGACAAGTACCAGGGACTTTACGAGAGTGTGCAGAATCTGGCTTTTCCCACGCCTGCAGAATTGAAAGCAGCGAAGTCGGACCTGCCTGAAGTGTCGCACGTTCCTCCGCTGGCCAAAACAATGTCCGAGATCGACCGGATGTGGGATCGCGTTGCAGTGCCAGTTGCCGATCGAAACTCGACAACCATTACCATGCAGTTGACCACCGCTTACGACGTGGCTGAGCAGTTCCGAGAAGCCGCCAGGCTGGCGGATGTGACCGATGCCATGCGGCCGGGTTTCAATGAAATTGCCGCGGATCTGGATGCACTGGCAGACATCATAAAGGGTGAATTGCGATCTCCGGCGGATTCCAGTCCGCAACGTGCTGCCGCCGTGGAGAAGGTAAAAAACCGCTGTGATCAGTGCCACAATGACTTTCGCCAGTAGGAACTGACGAGTCACCGTAAGTCATTCGCCGCGGGTGGGAATCCATTCCCTCCCAGCGACATCGCCATTGGCGAATGACTGTAGTGGGTCAAGCTGCCGCGAGACCCCCCACTACAAGGCATCAGCTTCCATGCCCGCCTTGTTCGACCGCATAGCCCGGTGGCCAAGCGACGACTCCGAATGTTTGCTCTTCCCTGTACCCGGAATGTCTCCTGTTATTGGGTCTCTGAAATTGCAGCCGGTGTCGTCGATCCATCGAGTCAACCTGACCGCGCTCTCAGAATCTGGTGCGATCCTTGCCGTCTGTCACTACCCCCCCATCGCTTTCAGTGCCAGTTCGTCGAATGCCGGTGTATGCCGACTTACGAACGAATCCCATGCTTCCTTGTCCCACAATTCGGCATGGTCCTGGACCCCCAGCAGATAGGCTTCCTTCTTCAACCCTGCGTATTCCGCCAATCGCTCCGGAATCCGCATTCTCCCTTGTCCGTCGAGATCGACTCTCTCGGCCGACGAATAAAACAACCGTACGTAATTCTGGTGGCTGGCGCCCGACGCCAGTTTGGCGGCAAACGCGTCAAATCCTTGAGGTGAATAGACAACCAGCGATTTCTCGGTCCCCGGAGCCACCATCAGACTGGTCAGTTCCGGATCTCCAAAATCGTCGCGCAATCGCTTGGGGAGAGCGAGACGCTTCTTCTCGTCCAAAGTTCGCAGATATGTTCCCGTCAGGGCCATTTGTCACCATTGTTCCCCACTGTTCCCCACGGAGGCGAGACTTTACCAATCGCTCAGCATGAATCAAGCATCACGTTATGCGTTGGGGGCGGATGAGGGGGCAGATTGCAGCGCAGCCTCTTGCCAGATAAGAGATTGAAGATTTTGAAAAAAATCTTCGAAAGTGACTCGCGACGACAGAACTCACTCAAGATTCAACAAGCGTGAGTACAAACGGTCGTACGCGGCGACGGCAATATCGTCCGTAAAGTATTTGGCCACAGTTTGTTGCGCGGCCTCAGAGAATCTCGAGCGATCGCCAGGTGAGTCCAAAAATCGGACAATGGCTTGCCCGAGAGCCGCAGCATTTCGGGGTTCGACAAGCAATCCATTCTCATTATTGGTAACGATTTCGCGTGATCCTTCGACGGCTGTCGCGACCACGGGCAACCCTGCAGCCATGGCCTCCAGCAGCGCATTGGGCATCCCCTCCCACAGCGATGCCAGGACAAACACGTTGCTCGTCTTCAGCAGTTCCGGGACGTCAGGGCGCGGCCCGGTGAAAGTGACCGACGGGGCAATTCCCAGTTCAGCAGCATGCGATTCCAGTGATGTCCGATCAGGGCCATCTCCCACAATCAGGAACTGGCAATTCGGCACGGTCTTCAGAACAATCGCGGCGGCGTCGAGGAAATGCACGATTCCCTTTTGAGGTTCCAGCCTGCCGACCGTGATGACAACTGGATCGACAGGCCTCAGCCCCAGCAGTGAACGATCTGCGGCCATGGCATCGCGAAACAGAGAGAAATCAACGCCGTTTGGAATCACTGAAATCTTGCCGGGCTTCAACTTTGTCTCGTGAATCGCAAAGTCGGCGACCCCCTGACTGACACAAACGTTGTGATCCACGAGGCCATTCGTCCAGCGATCCAGTCGCCCGTACCAGGGGCTGCGACGTTCTGCCACGCGAATTCCAGAGACGACGACTGGAACACCTGCCAGCCGCCCGGCCAGCCTTCCTGCGATATTGCCGTGAAACAGAAACGATTGCAGCAGGCGCGGCTGAAATCGTCTCAGCGAGCCCGTCAGTCGCCAGATCAGCCGTGGGAAACTCGCCGTCCCGCGTGCTCCGAAACATTCCACCGTGACGTTTCCCGCTGTCAGCAGATCTGTAAAGTACCCGTGTGGTCCCAGGCAATAGACCCGCGGCAACCATTTCTGATGATCGAGTCCCAGGATCAGTCGAGTGAACGCCCGTTCGGCTCCACCCCGATCGAGTTCGGTGATGCAAAAGGCGATCGGGATTGGATCACGTGCCACAGTTCGGCCGATGGGAGTGAGGGGAATAATAGGAAGAATGTCCTGTTCGACAGATCGGGATTTGATCGAAAGCGGTCTCGATGTACCATCTCCATCCTGATCTCAATTCTTTACCATCGACTTTTACAGGCTGAACGTGCAGGACTTCGACCGACTTTCCACCTATGACTATGCCCTGCCGGAATCCCTGATCGCCAAGGTGCCGCTTCCTACGCGTGATGCCTCGCGATTGATGGTGATTTCCCGCTCCACAGGCGAAATCTTTCACAAATCGATTCAAGACCTGCCAGACCTGCTGGCACCGCACGATTGCCTGATTTTGAACAACACCCGCGTCCTTCCGGCTCGTCTGGTCGGACATCGGGCTGCCACGGGAGGAAAATGGGAAGGCTTGTACCTGGGCAACGATCCTCATGGTCGCTGGAAACTGATCGGCCAGACTCGCGGTTACCTTCAGACCGGCGAATCGGTCGTAGTCACCGCTGGCGATGGCAGCGAACTTGGCCTGGAACTGATCGCCCGCGAAGCAGAAGGGGTCTTTCTGTTCACCCCGTCTCGCCCGGAATCAGCAGTTGAATTGCTTCAGACATTCGGCACGCTGCCGCTGCCACCCTACTTCGACCGGAAGACTCCTGATGCCAACGATTGGGAGCGGTATCAGACTGTCTATGCTTCGAATCCCGGTTCGGTCGCCGCACCAACGGCAGGTTTACATTTCACGCCGGAGTTGCTGGCACGCTGTCAGGGCAGGGGAATCACTCGCGCCGAAGTGACGTTACACGTCGGCCTGGGAACTTTTCGTCCCGTTGCCGTCGAGAACCTCGATGAACATGTGATGCATTCCGAATGGTGTGATCTGCCCGGGGATACGGTTGCAGCAATCCAGAAAACCCGATCCGTCAACGGTCGAGTGGTCGCGGTCGGGACAACGAGCCTGCGTACACTCGAATCTGCGGCGAAAGTTCATGATCCTCTTCAGCCGTGGCAGGGTGAAACCCGCCTGTTTGTTCGGCCCCCCTATTCCTTTCGCGTGGTCGATGCTCTGATCACCAATTTTCATTTGCCAAAATCCACGCTCCTGATGCTGGTCAGTGCGTTTGCTTCAGTTGAACTGATACGGCACGCCTATGAAGAAGCCGTTCGTGAGGAGTACCGTTTCTTCAGCTACGGAGATGCAATGGTGATACTGTAGTCCTGCAATTCGAGATTGCCGTGACATTGCTGACTCAACTAAAAATAGTACGACGTTAACACGACTGACCTTTCAGTCGTATCCATCTGCTGTCAGGCACTGGCCCCGGTTTGAACCGGACGCTAGCGCGTTCCGGCTGATGGATCGAATCTGAAAACAATGTCGTGGGTGATACCAGAGATTATTCGCTTTCTAACTCGCCTGCCGCTCCACGAACGAACCGGAACCATTCATGAAGACCTCAGCAATTCGTGCCTTGCGTCGTAAACTGGCTGCGAATCAGCCCGTGTATGGGATGTGGGTCACGCTCGAATCCCCGACTGTCACGGAAATGGCCGTTGCCCTGGGGCTCGACTGGGTTGTGATTGATGCCGAGCATGGGCATCTCGATTGGAAAGAAATCGTCGAGCACCTGCGAGCAACAGTTCGCAGCGATACGGTCGCTCTGGTTCGCATCGCGGAACTGAATGGCAGTCTGATCAAACGGGCACTCGATATCGGGGCCGACGGTATCGTCATCCCATGGATAGAAACCGCCGAACAGTTGAAGCAGGCGGTCGCCTATTCTCGTTATCCCACCGACGGGCTGCGCGGGATCGGGGCCGAACGAGCCACCTGCTGGGGACAGTGTTTCGTCGAACATGCCAGCGAAGCGAACGAACATGTCCTCGTTGTGCCGATTATCGAAACGATTGCGACGGCGCGGCAGGTCCCGGTGATGTGCCAGGTCGACGGGGTCGAGTTGCTCTGGTTCGGTCCCGCCGACTACTCCTCAACGGCCGGGTTCCGTGGGCAGTGGGAAGGCCCCGGAGTTGCCGAACAGATTTTGAAAATGAAAGACGTGATTCGTGGTGCGGGAAAACATTGCGGCGTCATCGCGACCAGCATCGACAATCTGCACGAACGCCAGTCACAGGGGTTTCGGGCGTTGGGACTGGGGATGGACAGCGGCCTGTTATTACGTTCACTGAAAGCCACACTCGCCTCAGTCGGTCGGGACATGTCCATCCGCTCCTCATTAACGCCCGACTGGTCGACTCCTGCAGCCAAGCCAGCACCGCTTGCGAAACCACCGGAATCGATGCGTCCCGATCGACCGGAAGTGATGAATGCCGTGGGGAGTGGCCCCAAGATGGAAATCGCGCGCGGAGTCAACTTCGAATGCCTGGTCGGAATCCATAATCAGGCGAAGAATCTGACGACCGGAATCGTCACGTTTGCGCCAGGGGCTGTCCTTCCTTACCATCTGCACACGTTTACAGAATCAATTACACTGCTCGGTGGATCGATCACTGTGGAAGTCGAAGGGCGCGGGTATGCGCTGAAGCGGATGGATAATGCAGTCATACCACCGGGATTGGCTCATTCGGCTCGCAATCCCTCGACGACAGAATCGGCCGTGCTGCATATCGCGATGGCGACGGATACCCCCGGTCGCCAGCTGATCGACAAGTTCTTTTCGCGCCGCATGCTCCCCGATGATGCGACAGGCCTGCCCGGTGCCGAGCGAATCAATCGATTCTTTTCGGCCAAGCGCGGAGCAGCCGGTCCGAATACCGAATTCATCGACTGCTTCAATGAAGAACTGGTCCCGGGGATCGAAATGAGTGGAGGCTACGGCCTGTTCCAGCCGGGCGGAAGACTGCCCGCTCACGTGCATGACTTTGACGAATCGATCTGCATCATCTCCGGGACAGCCACGTGTATCGTTGAGGGGCGACGATACTCGATGAGCGACGGAGCGACGGCACTGCAGCCGCGTGGCCGAGTTCACTATTTCATCAACGAATCCAACGGTCCGATGGAGATGCTCTGGGTTTATGCCGGCCCGCGGCCCGAGCGAATTATTGTCGATGAGCGATGTGCAACTGTGGAAGGGAACCCCTGGCGATGAACGCACCATTTCGAGTGGCACTGACGGCAGATTTTCGCGGCCCCGGCGGAACACCCAAATATCGTGACGTCGGGCTGAGCCTGTTTGACAGAGTCCCGAACATCGCAGTGAGTCACTTCACGGAGCACTTTGCCGAGATTCAGCCGGATCAATTATCGGGTGTGAACGGCGTCATCGTGCTGACTCCGAAAGTGACCGCCCGAAGTTTGTCGGCAGCCAGTGAACTGCTGGCGATCGCTCGCTTCGGAGTCGGCTACGACAGCGTTGATGTCGCAGCCTGCACTGCGGCTGATGTGGCACTGCTAATCACAGCGGGGGCCGTTGACCGCCCCGTTGCCGAAGCAACAGTCGGCTGGATGCTCGCCCTGACGCATCACTTCCGCATGAAAGATCGTCTGGTTCGCGAGGCTCGCTGGAATGATCGCAGCCAGTACATGGGATGTGAATTGCGCGAACGCACCCTGGGTGTCATTGGCTTCGGCGGTATCGGTCGGTCGCTGGTCAAGCTGCTGTCAGGATTCGGCATGAATACGCCGCTGGTCTTCGATCCCTTCGCCACGGCGGAAGCGGTAGCGGCTCACGGAGCGAAGTCGGTGTCGCTCGATGAATTGTTAACGCAGTCCGACTTCGTGTCGCTGCACTGTCCGTTGAACGAACAGACACGTAACCTGATCGGCGACCGTGAACTGCGACTGATGAAGCCAGGAGCCTATTTCATCAATACCGCTCGAGGTGGGATTGTCGCAGAGGACGCTCTGTTTGATGCATTATCAAATGGACGCCTGGCAGGAGCGGCGCTGGACTGCTTTAACGATGAACCGTTAACGCAGCCTCCTCGATTTGCCGAGTTAGACAATGTCCTGCTGGCACCTCATTGTATTGCCTGGACGGACGAACTGTTTCGCGACATCGGCCGCACAGCCTGCCAGGGTCTGATCGACCTGCTCCAACACCGACGCCCGAAAGGCGTGGTTAACCCAGAAGTCTTCGATCGCCCCGGATTTCAATCCAAGTGGGAACGCCTGACGACTTAAGTGCCGGTCAGTACCTGACGTATCGAGTTCGTTTATTTCAGGGCAGGTGGTGAACATGGTCGAGCGAACGAGCCGTCCCCGACTGTCCCTCTGTTTTAGTCTCTGTGCCCCTCCGTGTCCTCTGTGGTAAACTGCATTCATGCCAAGCTGGGATCGGGAGAAGATTCACCACAGAGAGCACGGAGGAGCACAGAGGTTTCGTTGTAAACTCTGACCGACGCCCATGCCTGGGATATTGAATTCCCGGTCTCTGCTGACACGAGCGAATCGGGCGTTTGTCGCGGCGGCGGAAGGGACTCGACGTCGAACCGTGGTGGTTCACCCAGATCTCTTGAAACATTTCAGTCGAAGTGGGAACGATTGACGACGTAGTTCCAGGGATTCAAAAGACCGTTGAATGATCTTAGGCCAATCCTACGATCAAAAAATCTTGCCCCGGCCATTGTTGCACTCGATTCGACCCGAGTGTAACCTGACAACACCGTGCGTATACGCACGATATTGTTATTGAGGATTCCATGACGACTCAAAGCGAACTTCCGCTGGCTCTTCGCACGGCTTACATGGCGCTCCACCGCCGGTCGGAAGCGGTGTTTGGTGAGCAGGGAGTCACGGCGGACCAGTTTGTGCTCCTCGCGACACTCTCGCGCGGACAGGCTCTCACCCAGCGGGAACTCGCTCGGCGGATGCCATCTGATCCCAGTACCGTGCGAGCCATGCTTGTTCTGCTGGAACAGCGTGGACTGGTCCAGCGGGATGTTCATCCGACCGACTCTCGTGCACGGACGGTGGCTCTGACTGCTGAAGGCAAGAAAAAATTCCGGCAATTGTGGACAGCGGGTGATCCTGTCCGGGCTCAGATGGTTGAAACGCTTCAGCCGGAAGAAGTGGAAACTCTGGTGAAACTGCTGATGAAAGTGGCGGATTCCTTGAATGCGGAACCCGGTCCAGACAGTGGCGAATCTTCTGAACTGATTAAAAAGGTAACAACGTGAAACATCGGATGTTTGAACTCGTCACGGGTATTCTGCTGGTCATTTTGACGGCGCTGGTTCAAGCGCAACCTTCAGATGGAAAATTCTCCGCACCGCCTACGGGCTTCGACACCCGCAGAGAAGGGATTGAGCGAGGCAAGATTGAACTTGTTGAGTACAACTCGACGACCGTCGGACTCCCCCGCAAAGCGCGCGTCTACACCCCGCCGGGATACACCATGGATCGAAAGTATCCCGTACTGTACCTGCTGCATGGGATTGGGGGCGATGAGAACGAGTGGGCACGGCAGGGAGCGCCTGATGTCATTCTCGACAATCTGGCTGCAGACAAGAAGCTCGTACCGATGATTGTTGTCCTGCCGAATGGCCGTGCCGGAAAGGATGTCACGGCGCGCGATCCAATCCCCAAACAATCACCTGCGTTTGCAGCGTTTGAAATGGATCTGATCAAAGATCTGATTCCGTTCATTGAAAAGACGTATTCTGTGAAGACGGACCGCGAATCGCGAGCTCTGGCAGGGCTGTCGATGGGAGGAGGTCAGTCGCTGAATTTCGGTTTGAACAATCTTGATACTTTCGCCTGGGTGGGTGGATTCTCGTCCGCGCCCAATACCAAGCAGCCGGAAGAACTCATCAAGGATTCTGACGAGGCTATCAGGAAGCTCAAACTGCTGTATGTTGCCTGTGGTGACAAGGACGGTCTGTTCCGCATCAGCAAGAACGTGCATGCAATGCTCGACGAGAAGAAGGTACCGCATCTTTACAATGTCATCCCAGATGGTGGACACGATTTCAAAGTCTGGAAATCGGATCTGTATCACTTCGCACAGTTACTTTTCCGTGAGCAGACACCAGTAAATCCGTCCCCGGAAAAAACGACAGAAACAAAAAGTGACGACGCGATTCCGGCATCGACAAACATCGGAAATGCCCCCTACCCACGTGTCCATGCAGATCGGCGCGTCACGTTTCGATTGAAAGCTCCTGAAGCCAGAAAGGTTCAGGTCTTTACGAATTTCGGGCTCGGCAGCGGTGGTCCGTGGGATATGGAAAAAAGCCCGGACGGGATCTGGATGCTGACATCGCCACCAGTCGTCGCCGGATTTCATTACTATGCCTTCGTCGTGGATGGAGTCCACGTGAACGATCCTGGCAGCGATGTCTTCTTTGGTACGGGAAAACCGACCAGCGGAATCGAGATCCCGGAAGCAGGAACCGACTTTTATCACGTCAAAGACGTGCCCCACGGGGAGGTACGATCGCGCTGGTACAATTCAACTGTGACGGGAAAGGCCCGGCATATCATGATCTATACGCCGCCGGGCTACGATGCTGATCAACGGCGGCGTTTTCCAGTCCTCTATCTGCAGCATGGCGGCGGTGAAGACGAAACCGGCTGGATTCGGCAGGGACATGCCAACTTTATTCTGGACAATTTGATCGCAGCGGGAAAAGCCAAGCCGATGATCGTAGTTATGGAGAAAGGCTACGCAAGCCGGGCAGGTGAACCTGCAGTCCCGGCAGAGCGGGGGCGTGGTGACGGTGGTGCCTTTGAAGATGTGGTGCTGAAAGACCTGATTCCGATGATCGATGCGAACTATCGCACTCATGCCGATCGAAACCAGCGCGCCATCGCCGGACTCTCGATGGGTGGCGGACAAGCCCTGCGAATCGGACTGACTCACCTCGATCAGTT
>CAZSTW010000110.1:15626-22958 GCA_964609845.1 uncultured Planctomycetaceae bacterium
TCAGTTTTCGGTTGTGTCATCGTTCAGCGGGCTTCGCGACGTTGACCTGAAGACGTCATACAACGGCGCCTTCGCAGATCCCACCGCGTTTGATCAGAAAGTCAAATTGCTGTATCTGCATTCGGGAACGGTCGGGATGGACGCCACGATCCACAAGAGCGCCAGCAATCTCACGCATGCACTGCAGGAATCGGGAATCAAGCATGTGGTCTTTCGCGATGCCGAAGGATTAGCACACGAATGGCAGACCTGGCGCCACGCATTCCACGATTTTGCCCCACGATTGTTTCAAGACTGACGCAGATTGGTCACAGGGCAGACCTGCGGACAAGCAGCTTGAAAGTGGAAAACGGTCGAGTGCCCGGCGCCAATTGCCTGTGCCGAAAGCCGCCCATCACAAGCTGTTCTTCCGTCGCTCCACGAGACTGAACCAGTGACTTCTATGGGGACCTCCAATATCACGGGCCCCCATAACCTTCTTCATTATTTCTTCGATGATCCACCGCGATCTCCACGATCGCAGTGGGTCATTTGGAATGTCTGCAAACCGTCACACACTTCAGATAAGCGTTGTTCAACCTGATTTGCTTTTGATTCCCACCGTGTAATCCACGTCCTCCGTGTCCCATCACTTTCATGCGTCACGTTTTACGCTGTGATTCGCGAGAAGGCTGGAATATGACTCCCCGCCGCCACTTCAACCGCCCCTTCCAGAACGGCGTGCGGACCTATTCGGCAGTCGGCTCCGATCACTGCGGGGCCCTGAATGTGCGAGAATGGAAGAATTACGGTGTCCTGTCCGATGACGGCTCGCGGATCAATGTAAGTCAATTCGGGGGCGACGATCGAGACTCCATTTGCCATCAACCGGGACGCAGTGGCTTGCTGAATCGCCCGAGTCACATCGGCCAGTTGAGCACGAGTGTTGACTCCCATCGCTTCCGTAATGTTGAAGACTTTGGCTGCGACAACAGGCAGGCCATCATGTTTCAGAACCAGCGGGCAGTCGGTCAGATAGTACTCGGCCTGATTGTTATTCGGGCGGATACGATCAAGAGCGCTGATCAATGATTGAGAGTCAAACGCGTAGCAACCAGTGTTGATTTCGCGAATCCGTCGCTGTTCCTCAGTGGCGTCTCGTTCTTCGACGATCTGAGCGAAATTTCCTGCGGCATCGCGGACGATTCGGCCAAGCCCGTGATTGGCGTCCGTGTCGGTGGTTCCGATGACGGCAGCGGCGCTGGATTCGGCCTGAGCTTTGAGCAGCCCGCTCAAGGACTCGCTTCTCAAAAGTGGAGTATCACCGGCCAGAACCAGAACAGCCCCGTGATGCGATGCCAACTGGTCGCGACAGACCATTACGGCGTGTCCGGTTCCCTTTTGCTCGCTTTGCAGAGCGAATTCAATATCCGAGTGCCTGGAAAGCTCGGCCTTCACCAGGTCTGCGCGATGTCCGACGACGGCAACAATTCGCGAGACCCCGGCAGCACGTGCCGCATCAATGACATATTCGATCATCGGCCGTCCGCAGACTTCGTGCAGAACCTTTGGCAGTGCAGACTTCATCCGAGTGCTCTTGCCAGCGGCAAGAATGATTCCCAGTGCTCCGTGTGACAATTCAGCTTACCGACTTTCCGTAATAAATTGTGGATCCGAACAAACCGGACTTCGCGCCTGGTCCTCAGTCTTCGATGACCGGAGCCGGAATCCGGTAATCAACGGGCATCAGTTCGGCTTCATTCTCCGGGCTGTCAAACTGAAGTGACAGTTGTTCAATTTCTGACTGCAGCCGCGCCAGTTCGGCCCGTTTCTTTCGCAGCACAAGGCGGCCGCGGTCCGCGACTTCGAAATCATGCAGCACGGCATCGATGGCCTCGGCCTTTTCGGTAAGTCCGGCCGACTTCAAAAGAAGCGAACTGCGTCTCAGGTTCAGCGAGATCTCGGCTGGATCAGGCAGCGAATCGGCTTCATTTTCGAACGATACTTCCAGTGCTGCCAGCAGAATCGGAGGGCCGAGTTCCGGCTCCACAAGGCTCTCAGGAGAGACCAGTGCTCCAATCGGCTCTGGTTGCCCAAGGTGCGGAAGGTCCTCTGCGAAACAATTGACCAGGGGAAGTGCCAGACCAAAAACACCGGTTTGTATTACCAGTCGAAACTGGGTCAGCAGACGACAGTCGAACATCGCATTCCTCCTGAAATGAGGGGACGTCGAAAAATGATGTGTTGGGGAGAGGAGGAGCGGGGTGTATCTCATCCATGAAAAACGGTCAAGTAGTTTACGATGTGTTCAGGGCGCAAGGGCTCACCAATCATTGCTGGAATTTCTCGATGGAACCAGGCGGCCTGGAGAGAGCTGACCAGAAGTCATTGCTTGTATTGACCAAATCCGGCGAGGTCGCTCTGGTCAGCCAACAGAGTTTCATAAATTGCGAAAACCCCGGCCATCAGAGGGAATACGTGCGAATCATGGGGCAATCTCTGGAATGTTGCTCCGATCAGTCGCGTCTGATCTGAGCAACACACGTTCGGTTCGCATCGTTCGACGCGTGGCATCCAGCACCATCGAAACGTCCGACCGAAGGTCACCTTGCCGGTTTCAAACGTCAGATTGCCATTGATCGACGCGACTTTCCTGCGAAGATGTGCACCGACGTATGTGCCGCAGTGCGCGGTCACGCAAAACGCACGATGATGTGTTGAGGTATTTGATGAGCACCGTGTCAATATCAGAATCTCCGAGTCCGCAGCGTCCAACCAAATCTCTGCGACTGTGGCCGGGAATTGTGATTGTCACCTGTCTGTGGCTGATTCAGGCCTGGAGCGTCACAGGTGAATTTGCCTTGATCAAATTCATGCTCGGAAAAATGATCTCGCCGATCGCCACGGCCCTGGGGCTCGTCATCTGGTGGTTGTTTGCCACACGCCTGAGTTGGACAGATCGTCGAGTCAGTGTCGGCGTGCTGACGATTGTCGCAATTGCCACTCCACTGATCGCGGGCAGTAACTTTCCGCCCATGGCGATGATGATCTATGCACTTCCAGTTCTTTCGACGGCCTGGGTTTTGTGGCTCGTGATTACATTCCCGCTGATGTGGCCCGTGCGTGAGTATGGACTGGCTTGTCTGTTCGTTCTGATCGGAGCCGTCTGTTCGATGCTGCGGCTGGATGGAATGGATGGCAGTTTCGCCGCCGAGTTTCACTGGCGCTGGGAACCGACCGGTGAAGCGAAACTGTTGTCTGAATTATCAAAGCCAAAGCTCGCCAGCATCGTGAAGGATGCTGTGAAGCCTTTACAGCCGACCGACTGGCCCTGTTTTCGCGGTCTGAAGCGCGACGGCCAGGTCCATGGAGTCTCAATCGCGACGGACTGGAATGTCAATCCCCCGAAAGAACTGTGGCGACACCGCGTCGGTCCGGGCTGGTCATCATTCGCTGTGATCGGGCCGCGTGTTTTCACTCAGGAGCAACGTGGCAATCAAGAGCTTGTCGTTTGCTATGAAGCCAATACCGGGGCCGAGGTCTGGTCACACAGCAATGAGACTCGATTTACAGAGGTCGTCGCTGGAGCGGGGCCTCGTGCGACACCGACGTTTCACGAAGGGCGAATTTATTCCTGCGGAGCTAATGGCGACCTGAACTGCCTGGACGCGGAATCGGGCAAGCTGATCTGGAAAAGAAACATCGTGGCCGACACGACAGCCAAGGTGCCTCAATGGGGCTATTCGTCATCACCCCTCATCTCGCACAATATTGTCAGTGTCTTCGCTGGTGGTCCTGACGGCAAGAGTCTGGTCGCCTATCACATCGAAGGCGGAGAACTCGCCTGGACCTCCGGAACTGGCCTGCTGAGTTACTGTTCTCCTGAAGCCGTTGTCATTGACGATGTCGAGCAGATCCTGTTTCCGACAGAAGATGGCCTGACATCGTTTGATCCAGCGACAGGAAAAGTCTTATGGCTTCATGAATGGCCGGCGCCGGGAATTGCACGAGTCGCTCAACCGGCTCTCGTCGGAAAGAACGAGATCCTGATCGGGACGGGAATGAATCTCGGCCTTCGCAGAATCACTGTCACAAAATCCGGTGACACGTGGTCAACGACCGAAAACTGGACGTCGAGAGAGATCAAACCCTATTTCAACGATTTCGTGATCTCTAAGGATCATATCTACGGTTTCGATGGCCCGATTTTCATGAGCCTCAATGCCAGCGATGGTAAAAAGACCTGGAAGACTCGCGGGTCAGGAAAGGGATACGGAACAGGGCAGGTCCTGCTGCTGGCCGACCAGCATCTGCTGCTGGTTTTAACGGAATTGGGTGAGATCGCTCTGGTCGAAGCCAATCCCGCCGAATTCCGGGAAATTGCGAAAATCCCTGCAATCAACGGGAAGACCTGGAATCATCCCGTGATTTCGGGCAGGACGCTGTTCGTTCGCAATGGCGAGGAAGCCGCCGCTTTTGAACTGAACTTGATGCCCGTTCAGGCGTCAGCGAACTGACATCCGGTTACCGATCGCATGTGAATCATGTCGTGGCAGTGATCAGGAAACTCCCCACGACGAAGAGGGTTCCTGACAAAGTCATTGCGGCAGGTAGTGTCAGCAGCCAGGCGAGAAGAATTCGCTGGATTGTTGATCGCTGCAATCCCGACCGATTGGCAAACATGGTCCCCGCGACCCCCGATGACAAGACTTGTGTCGTGCTGACGGGGAGGTGGTAAAAATCAGCAACGAGAATAGTCACTGCAGCCACAGATTCGGCCACGGCCCCCTGTGCGTACGTCAAATGAGTCTTGCCGATTGTCTCGGCCACAGTGACAACGATTCGCTGATAACCAATCATGGTCCCAATGCCGAGTGCCAGAGCCACACTGACGACGACCCAGAAAGGAACGAATTCGATTGATCGAGTAATGTGCTTGCGGTATGGCTTAATCGCCCGCACAGTCTCCGGCGAAATCGCGTGGTTCGCAATTTCTTTCTGAAAGCGGTAGATCGCCTGCCGTACCTGCCATCGTTCTGCTGCCGGGACTTCCGTAAACGAACGCTTGCCGTCCAACAGCGACACGATCAAACCAAGCTCTGCCTTGATGATATCGGCATCCTCAGGATGTTCCTTCTCGACAATGCCTTGAATCTTGACGGCCGCCTCGCGCATGTTGATTGCCAGGTCTGCGTGGTGTACATCCAGCGAGTAGTACGTTGGAAGAAACCCGATCAGCACCAGCAGGATCAATCCCATCCCCTTCTGGCCATCATTCGAACCGTGTGCAAAACTGACTCCACAGCACGTCGTCAGCAGTACACCACGAATCCAGTGTGGAGGCTGTTCCTCGCCAGGCGGTTGGTAGAGTGAGGGATTCGGCATGATCCGCTTCATGATCAGCAGTAGAAGTGTCGCTGACAGAAAGCCAATCAGTGGAGAAATCAACAAGGCGATGGCGACATTTTTGACCTGATTCCAATTCACACCCGCAAGCAGATTACCACTGCTGATCAGGCTGTTGGCAATCCCCACGCCGACAATAGAACCAATTAATGTGTGTGAGCTGGAAACAGGCAGTCCGACCCACCACGTCCCCAGGTTCCAGATCACCCCTGCTACCAACAGCGACAACACCATGACGACGGATCGCATCGAAGAACTGTCAATCAGCAGATCGACAGGCAGCAGATTGACGATTGCGAAAGCAACCGTGGTCCCTCCCAGCAGTACCCCCAGGAAATTGCAAAACCCGGAAAGAATCACGGCCGGAGTCGGCTTGAGCGTTCGGGTGTAAATGACTGTCGTTACTGCGTTGGCGGTATCATGGAAGCCGTTGATGAATTCAAACCCGAAAGCCACGAACAGCGCAAACATGAAACTGATCTGATGCCCCAGCGAGAGTTGCCCCAGCGCATCCCAGAAAGTTACTTCCACAATCGCAAACTCCGAACGAATTTCTCAGCAGACTTGTCCAGTCTCAAACCCCGTGGCAAGTTGTTGTCACCGCAGCTTGAACTGTCCAAGCGGAAAGTTCAACCGGAAACGACCGTTTGCGGGCTTCAGTTACTACTTTTGCAGGGAAAACTCACGATTGCGACAATTCGCCCTGGCACGAAGAGATAAGTTACGTTTTCTGGAACAATCACCTTGCCTTCCAACGTTATTCGCTGGCTCGGTGATGATCCGACAACGATTGAGGTGTTATTGGTGACTTTGACATGACTGCATTGAACCGCCCGACTGACGAAATGGCGAATATCGTCACGCATGGCGTTGGCTTTCTTCTCAGCCTCGCAGCGGCCCCCTGTTTGATGCAGAGTGTTGCAGATCGCTCATTCAGCCTGATTATCGCGTGTGCAATTTATGTCGCGACACTTCTGCTGATGTACGGAAGCTCGACACTTTCGCACATGTTTTATGACCTCCAATGGAGAAAGCGATTCCGGACAGTCGATCAGGTCAGCATCTTTCTGTTGATCGCGGGGACGTGTACGCCCCTTGCAGTGAAGTACCTGAGCCACGGACTGTGGCCATGGCTTCTTGCCTTGATGTGGATGCTGGCAGCCGTCGGGATCGCGAGGGTCATTCAAGTACGGGATTTGTCGCGAACTGACAAATCACTTTATGGATTGATGGGATTTCTGCCGATCATCGGGCTGAGAGAGATGTCTCGGCTTGCCCCGGGATTTGTTGTCTTCTGGGTGATCGCCGGGGGATTTTGTTATTCCGTCGGCACACTGTTTCTTGTGCAGAGTGCCCGCGTTCGTTACGCCCACGCCGTCTGGCATCTGCTGGTCATGGCGGGAAGCGTCTGTCACTACCGGGCGATTGTGTTGATGGTTGCCGACCGATGAGATTTTGAGCACCATCGCGACACGGTAACTCGCTCCACCCCAAATACTGCGGAAGGCCGCCGTGTTGACGACCTTCCGCCGGGCTTGTTCATCCGGCACGATTTCGCATACGGCCATCGCATCGCTGGCGTACTTCGTACGATGGCTGTTGATCACCCTTGAACCGGAATCTTGCGTCCCTTGCCATCTTCTGTTTTTGGCAACGTAACCGTCAGAACACCTTGATCGTACGCCGCAGTGATCTTATCGGCCGCGACATCGGCCGGAATTGTCATCGCCCGGTAGAACTCGGTTGAAGTAAAGGATTCCTTGTCTTTCAGCTTTTCGTCTTTTGACTTGCGGGCCTGCAAAACAAGGGTATCACCGCGAAGTTCGACGTTGAAATCAGTTGGCTCGAATCCCGGTGCTTCTGCCTTGATCATGTACGCATCGGGCTGGTCATCAACATCAAACGCCCAGCGCAGGTCCGTCCGCTCAGCGTTCCAAAGTGCCGGGA
>CAZSTW010000111.1:0-22836 GCA_964609845.1 uncultured Planctomycetaceae bacterium
CTTCCCTCCACCTGCACCGCCTCCACCACCATCGGAGCGATTGGCACGCAGCCTGATCCGATACATCAATGCTCAAATCGATGCGGGCTGCCAGGCGGTTCAGTTGTTTGACAGCTGGGCCGGATGCTTGTCTCCCGTCGATTATCAGAGATATGTCCTTCCTTACACGCGTCAGGTCATTCAGGGAATTCAACCCGGGACACCGGTCATCAATTTCCTGACTGGCAACCCGGCGTTGCTTCCATTGTTACGTCAAACCGGCGGGGATGTTTTTGGACTGGATTGGCGTGTCGATCTCGCAGATGGATGGCGGACGGTGGGATACGACGTCGGGGTACAGGGAAATCTCGACCCCGTTTCACTGATGGCGGATCTCCCAACGCTGAGAGCGCGAGCGAAGCAGGTATTGGACGCTGCGGCAGGAAGACCCGGCCACATTTTCAATCTGGGGCATGGTGTGTTTCCCGAAGTTCCACCCGATAGTGTCAAAGCACTGGTGGAGATGGTGCACGAAATGGGACGGAAGTAGTGGCAGGTCGACGTATTGCAGTGATTGGTGGCGGGCTGTCAGGCCTGGCCGCAGCCCATCGATTAATCGAACTGACGCGGGAGACTGCTTCGGTCGAAACGACTCTGTTTGAAGCCAGCCCGCGACTGGGAGGTATTGTCGGAACACTGCAAATCGGCGATTACCTGGTCGATACCGGAGCCGACAGTTTTCTGACGAACAAGCCGGGAGCCATAGGGCTCTGCAAACGACTCGGCCTGGAACATCGGCTGGTTGCGACCGATCCGAAGTATCGAGGTGCACACGTTCTGTACGACGGGCGTCCCGTCCGAGTCCCCGATGGATTTCAACTGGTCAGTCCGTCAGCCGTCTGGCCGATGGTAACCACGCCTCTCTTGTCGCCATGGGGCAAATTGCGGATGCTGATGGAATGCCTGGTTCCGCGCGGCCATTTCGCCGACGAAAGCCTGGCTCACTTTGTCAGGCGTCGTCTGGGGCGTGAGGCGCTGGATCGCCTTGTTCAACCGCTGGTCGGCGGAATCTATACGTCTGACCCCGAAAAATTGAGCATGGCGGCGACGATTCCGCGGTTTCTGGAAATGGAAGCCGAATACGGCAGCCTGATACGGGCGTCCTTTGCTCAGAAAAAACGCGACAAACCGGCCGCCTCACAGGTCTCAGATACAACGTCGAGTGGTGCTCGATACGGATTGTTCGCAGCCTTGGCGGGTGGAATGGAAGAATTAGCCGCTGCGCTGCGAGTCCGAGTCGAGGCGGGCTGCCGTGTCCGGAAAGAGACGCCCGTCGTATCGATCCATGCCACAAATAACGCAGCAAAGGGCGGACAAACGGGTTATCGCATCTCGTTGAAGAACGCTCCCGATGAAGACTTCGAGGCCGTGATTGTTGCAACAACGGCTCATCAGGCTGCGACGTTGTTGTCGGGGCTTAATCCGCAATTGTCGTCTGAGTTGCGTGGGATTGAATATGCTTCCAGTGCGATCGTTGTATCAGCTCACAAGTTATCGAATGTCCGACATCCGCTGAATTCGTTTGGGCTGGTGGTTCCGCACTGCGAACGACGTCGAATCCTGGCGACGTCCTTTTCCAGCCGCAAATTTCCTGTTCGAGCACCGGCCGATGCCGTCCTGATGCGAACGTTTGTCGGTGGAGCGATGCAACCGGAACTTTACGATCTGGACGATGATCAACTGAAGCAGTTGGTTTCTGAAGAATTGCGAGACATCTTTGGAGTCCGGGGGGCTCCTGAATTCGCACTGGTCGTACGGTATCCCCGCGCCATGCCTCAGTATCACGTTGGACATCTTGATCGAGTCGCTCGAATCGATGTGCAGGCATCCTTGCATCCGGGCCTCGCCTTCGCCGGTAACGCTCTGCGCGGTGTTGGCGTTCCCGACGCGATCTCCAGCGGAGAGTCCGCTGCTCAGGCCGTTTTGAAGTGACCTGCGGAGCGTAACGTCTTCTATTATGGAAGAGCGTGAACTGTATACCAGGCTTCGCGGTGAAGCAGCTTCTCGCCCGTTTCGGAACTCAATAGACCGAGATCCATTTCATAGACCATGCCGTTCGGATGGACTTCAACCGGTAATGTCAGCGTGATTGTTTTGCGATCCGAAGAAAGCTCAGCCTGCTCAACAGGAATGACCTTCTCGTCCGTTGGATTCGCACCGTAGTTGCTGGTGTATGGAAAATAGTACCGTTTGAAGCGAATCTTTTCGGGCTGAAGTTTTGTCTCAGACGCCAGCGGCTTCGTGAGTAGGACCACGAATCCAGCGCCTCCTTTGCGGAGACGCATCGATTCAATAGCCAGTGGTGTTTTTCCGTCAAAAGCGAGGCGGGTAAGTCCTGACGTTAATGAAGCCATGTAGAGCTGATTGTCGGGACCGAATTTCATCCGTTCGCAGCCCAGTGGCTGACCATCAACAAACCGGAAAGATGCTCCCTGGTACTCGCCGTTTACCTTTTCCAAGGCGACTCGCAGGATTCCCGGATTGGCACCGTAACCGACATCTCCTACGAACATCTGGTCAGCGAATGGACCAAATTTCCCTTGAGTTGTGTCACAGACCGGGCCGGAACTGCTGCGACTCAGGTTGTATGGAAGCCAGACTGTACTTTTGCCATCAGGATAGGTCTCTTTCGGCAGAGCATCGGCTTTTGTTTCCGGGTGACCGTAAAAGCGGCCGGGGACGACATGTGCCAGCTTACATGCCTGAATCCAGTCCCCTTGATTATCGGTATAGAAAATATCTCCATTGGGGCCGCGACCAATCCCGTTGGGAGTGCGACATCCTCTGGCCATCTCTTCCAGCTTCTCGCTTTCGTGTGCGATTCGCATGACCGATCCACGCCAGCGGCCGAGGCTGACCAGACCTGGGTGAGTCCAGAAGTTGCCCGTGTTCAGCGTGAACCACAGATTCTTTTGCGGATCGGTCGCGAGGCCGAAACAGTATTCGTGCCAGCCGGTCGACAGCCCCCAGCCAGTCGCCACGGTCCGGAACTGTTCCACGACTCCATCGCCATCGCGATCAATCAATTCGGTGATTTCGGGCTTTTGAGCAACGTACAACCGGCCATCGACCATGGCGAGGCCGATAGGGTGATAGAGTCCTGTCGCATAACGTTGCCACTGCACCTGATTGGGGCGTCCGACCGGTGGAGTCCGCGTGCGCCAGATCTGCCCTTCCGTCATGGCGATCGCATACATGGTCCCATCATCGCCAAACGCGATATCAGATGGTCGGCAACTGGGGAAGGGCGTCGGAATCGACTCCAGCACATATCCCGGCCCGGCATCCGGCCTGATCGCGCCGATCGCGTTTTCAAAAGCCGCCCGCCCGCTTTCGTCTCCGACTTTGGTCCACGACTGACCGTCGCTCGAGACTTCGATTCGATACGCATTCGGCAGCCGATCGCGGCATTGACCGGTTCGATCGCGAGCCCAGATAATCTTGCGAAACTCTTGAGGTTCCGTGAATTCGATTTGTGCCCAACCTCCACCTCGTTCCGCACTGATCCAGCTATGGTTATTGCCAAGTTTTCCGTCGTTCAAGTGAGGAATCTGATGAATCGGGTATCCCGAGATCACCGTCGAGGCACTCGCTTTCCCTTTCAAGGCAAGGTTCACATTCGGATCGGCTCCGTACACTTCCAGTTCATCAATACCGGGTTCGGAGTCATCGGTCGTATGAGTGACCACGAACCGCAGGAATTTTCCTTTGGCAGGTGAGAATTCATCGACATTTTCCTTGGGATTCACCCCGGGTCGCAGGATGGCTACGGGTGAGGCTGGTTTGTCAGCAGGCAATGGTGGCAGCGACGCTGGTCCACGTGGTTGATCGAAGGTCGTGTCGAGTACTGGCGGGTTGGAAACGAGATTGGCTAATTCCGTCGGCTTCGGCTCGGAGCGTCGTCCCTGGTATTTCCAGTTGTCCATTCGAACTGTCGTCAGTTTTTCTGGTTGACTCGACGCCAGAGCAATCAGTTTGCGTTGAGCCCCGTCTGCCGTGATTGACCACGCTGCCGTTGACTCTGCAGTCGCCCGGATAACTCTGACAACTTCGTCGGCCCTGTCACTGATCAGAGGGGCGACGCGCACATTGGTGTCGCTCGTTGATAGACCTTGGGCGTCGAAGTAGCGAACGGTCTCTTTTCCGTTGAGTGACAATGCCACGTGGGCTCCGGTTGGGAGTCCACTGAATTGAAATTCACGCGCAACGCCATGCCAATCTGGACGTGATTCGACACGGATATTCTCTGTCACGCCGATCAGGAATGAGCCGACTCTCAAGCGATAACGTAACCGGATTGAACCGCGCCCAATCTGATACCCTTCAAACCGCGTCCCGGTATTTGGATCACTGGAAACGGCGGGTTCGAATGTCTCCCACGCGGCATCGCTCGATAACTGAAACTGGATCGGACTGGATGCAACCGTCTTCATGTCGGCCGGGCCACCGTCGCGATGCCAGTAGAGACCAAAGTAGTTCTGCGGCGTCTTCTTCACAAACCCGCCTTGCCATGTCGCGACCGTCGCGAGCTGGTTGGCATCAAAGACGAGCGTCCCACCAACAAAGCCCAGGGCGGCACCATGCGGGTATTTTGCGTTCCCCTCAACTGTAATCTCGCCCCGCTGCACGATGGGCTGCCAGGGGAGAGGATCATCGGGAATTTTCAGGGCGAATGGATCTGGAGGGGGCTGCAACTGGCGGGCGCGATCCTTGCCACCTTCCTTGATATCGATCAAGTAGCGGACCAGATCCAGAAACTGCTGCCGGTCTCTTAACAGATTCATCTGTCCAGATGGCATCAGCGATTTCTTCGTGACGAGACGCTCTTCGATCTCTTTCACTTTGATCGAAATCAGGCGATCCGGCTGAGTGGCATCCCGCAAGATCAGAAGGTCAGCCGTTTCCTCCACAGGAAGCCCGGTAACGACCTTTCCATCCACGGTAGCAATGGTCACCGTTGCATAAGCGGGAGCAATGGTTGCGGAGGGATCGAGCAATGCCTCGACGAGAGCGGCATCGGTCGTCTGAGCGACAAGTTTTGTAAGATCTGGCCCAATGGTCTCCGGCCGATCTCCTACACTGTGGCAGGTCGAGCAGGCCATTGCTCGAGCATAAAAGATCGTCGCACCACGGACAGGAGCACCCGTACGCCGCGCGTCAGCAGCCAGAACCTGATGAGTCTCTCTCGACAACCTTTCTTCCAACGACTGAGCGACGGCAACCGCCTCGACAATGGCGAATGTAAAAACCGCGCAACCAACCCTAAGAAGCCGACCGTTCAAGGTTGTGGTTCGCGTCTCTTTGTCTGCCATGTTTTCCGCTCGCAGGTAAATCGAGTGAGATTCGAGATCAATGGACTCGTTGTAGGCCAGGTCCGATAACGTGACACAAACCGAACCGACGATCGTATCACCACGAAGTGCCACTTCCGCAACGTTAATCCTGCCGTAATCTTTCCGAAAAAACGGTGACGAGCAGAAAGGTCGCGATTGGTCCTGTTACCAGGGAAATCAGGAACCAGACCAGTCCACTGCGATTTTTCGATTGAGCAAGTCCGGCGTTAATCATCGCCAGCGTTCCCAAACCGACGACAAATGTTTGACGCCCATCCATCATTTGCTCCTTTGCAGGATTGCGGGTTGTTTGCTCACTGCTCGAACCGCAAATCCACCATCGGTACGATGACGTATTTCACCCACCAATGGAATACATGGGTCGGTCGGGCTGAATGAATCGAGCTGTATTGATTTCGTGGCCTTCCTTTTTCGCCGCGACGCTGGCCCGAATTGCTTCAGCAATGGCAGCATCGCTGCCACCCTCTCTGAGTAACGGACGAAGATCAGTTTCATCGAGGCTGAACAGGCAGTTTCGCAGCTTGCCATCGGCCGTAATGCGGATGCGATTACAGCTCATACAGAAGGGTTGGCTGATCGACGCGATGAATCCAATCCGGCCAATTCCATCTTCAAACACGAAATCGGTCGCCGGTGCATTCTTGTCGGGTTGGCCCAGAGGAACCAGTGGCATGATCTCTGTCGAGAGTTGTTCAATGATCTCGTGAGCGAACAGGACCTTGCCACGCTCCCAGGCATTGTCTGCATCCAGTGGCATGTACTCGATAAACCGAACATCAGCACCTGTTTCGCGGGCGAAGTGTCCAAACGGAACAACCTCTTCTTCTGTCATTCCTCGAACTGAAACGGCGTTGACTTTGACAGGATCAAACCCGACGCGCTGTGCGGCTTTGATTCCTTCCAAGACCTTCTCAAATCCATCGCGACGCGTGAACTTCTTGAATTTTTCGGGCGTCAGTGCATCAAGGCTGACATTGATTCGGCGCAGCCCCGCGGCGTACAAGTCAGCGGCCTGTTCTGCCAGCATGATCCCGTTGGTCGTCAGTCCAATATCCTGAATTCCCGGAATCGCCGCGAGCTTTTCCACAAGCTTGTGAAGTTCGCGACGAACCAGTGGCTCGCCTCCTGTCAGCCGAAGTTTGTTGATACCGAGTGGAACAGCGACCCGAACAAATCTTTCGATTTCCTCAAACGTCAGCAGTTCCGACTTCTCCATGAACTCCACGTTCTCGGCCGGCATGCAATAGAAACAGCGAATGTTGCATCGGTCCGTCACACTGATCCGGAGATTATTGTGCAGTCGGCCAAAGGTGTCGATCAAAGGAAGTAATTCAGGCATACTCGTTTGCCCGTTAAGGCAACTCCGTAAGATTTCGACGTTGATCTCGCCAGTTGGTTTCCGGCAGGGACCAACACAAAGCTTTCAAATCGGGAGAGGTTGCAATCACCTGACAATCAGCGACCGAACCCGTTCCATTCGGCCCTACCGCTTCCCGCTTCTGAATTCTACGCTGTCGAGCGTCGGATTGCTCACTCGGGCTTCGACATTTCGCCGCCGGGGTGGACCCATTCGGTCGTTCCATCGTCCCAGTTTTCTTTTTTCCAGATCGGAACTCGAACTTTCAGTTCGTCGATCAGAAACTTGCCAGCTTCGAAGGCCTGCTGTCTGTGCGGACAACTGACGGCGACGGCGACGCTGATATCGCCAAGTTCCAGGTGCCCCAACCGATGGATGATGCCGACGCGATCGATCGGCCAACGCTGACAGGCTTCGGCTTCAAGTTCCGCGAGTTTTGCCTGGGCCATCGCGGGATAACCTTCGTAGTCCAGTGCCACGGTACGTCGACCGCCCGTCAATTCTCGAACCGTCCCTAGAAACAGGACAACGGCACCGGAATTCGGTGAGCGTACTGATTCCGTCAGGACCTGATAATTAATCGGTTCACTTGTCAGAGAAATCATTTGCACATCCAGATCGATTGATCATCGGGGTCACCCACCACTGACCGGCGGAAAGCACGCAACCTCATCGGTCGCAGAGATTGCCATGGTATCCGCAGCATAGTCGTTGTTAACGGCGACAAACAATCGGGGAATGAGCGGAACAAGTGCAGGGTACTGTTCACCAAGCAGTTGCTTGAGTTGTGCCACGACTTGACCGTCTGACCAGGCCAGCTGAACAGTCGGACTTCCAACG
Organism: uncultured Planctomycetaceae bacterium; assembly: GCA_964609845.1. GTDB lineage: Bacteria > Planctomycetota > Planctomycetia > Planctomycetales > Planctomycetaceae > Schlesneria. Next base: position 7,591 of record CAZSTW010000111.1, read on the forward strand.
AGATCTCGAGCTTTCGCGAACAATTTAACGGTCAACATCACTACCTCGACGCCGCCGTCGCAATGAAGATCTTGCAGAGAATAGAGAGCCGCAGCACTCGACGGAGCATGAACTCACGGAGTTTCTTGAGCCGCAGTGAAAGTCAGTTCGTTTCGTACTGAACGGACTCCCGGTTCGAATCGGACCAGATGCTCAGCCAGTTTTGCGTCGGCTTCGGTTTTAACAACGCCCCGCAGAATGACCTCACCGGCATCGCCTGAACTGACCAGAATGTTGGAGAGCTTGGGATTTCTCTTCGCCACCTGGGTCAACTGACTCTGCAGATTTGTCTGAAGAACTTCAGATTTGGGAACGGGATAATCAAACGCGACTTTCTGGCGGGGACGAATCGGAGGAGCGGAATTGGCACCGGAATTTCCGTTATTCCCAAACATGCTGTTGATAGCGTTCAGGTTCATGTTCCCGCGTTGACCGCGATTCATATTTCCGCCACCAAACTGATTCATCATTCCGTTCATTCCGCCAAGTCCATTTTGATTCTGGCCATTACGCCCAATCAACCCCTGGCCGTTGTTTCCGCCGATGAATCCCCCGCCCTGATTCTGTCCAATTCCCCCCATCCCCTGGCCGCCCAACCCCATCGAACCGAGGCCACCTGCGCCGGACCCTCCCATCCCTCCGCCCAAACCACTTAAGCCGCCACCGCCGAGTCCACCAGATCCGAGGCCACCTGTGAAACCACCGGCACCGCCAAATCCTGAGTTTCCGAAGCTTGACGAGCCTGACGTCCCACCGAAGCCGCTGGTCCCACCAAAGTTTGATCCGCCTGTCGAACCGCCCCCAACTCGATTGTTGTTCAATTGAGCACTGGCGACAGTCGGTAGAACTCCCACGACAGCGAGAAGTCCGCAAGTGAGGATGAGTCGTCGCATGGCGCAGCTTTCGGCAAAAACCGCCGGATGGGTGGTAGAAACATGAATCACACCAACGTCTTCACATTGTCTCGGCGATTTTCGTGCACGTCAACCAGTAGTTTTTGGAATCAGGGCTATTCTGGGCACACGTTCGCCACCTCGATTTTCGGCCTGACCGGCACTGGGTTCGCTATTCTCTCACAAAGCGTACTGCTCCTGAACTGAGGCTTGGTGCACAAGCTGTTGCCAATACAGGCGTTGCGTTGAACTGCCTGTGCTGCTTGGTGGAATTCATGTTGTCGATTCGCATCATCGTGTCGTTGCTCCTGATCAACACGTGCCGTTTCAGCATCGCGGCTGATGAGGGTGTCATCGTCGAGATGCAAACCGGGCAGCGAATTCGGGCAAATTCAATTTCCACCGATGCCATTCGTCCCGAGAAAGCAATCCTGGAGGTCAGCAATGAACGGATCCGTCTCAAACGCATTGTGAATTGGAGTCGCGTGAAGATTGTTTTCGCCAGTGCAGACCTGGCACTCGATCTGAAGGCACCGGTCGGCGTCGAAGTCAAAGATATTGCGGAATCTTCGAAACCGATCATTCGACCGAACGATTCGTCGACACAAGAGCAGTACGAACCATCAGCGGTGGCACCGGATGCCAGGTCCGTGCAATTTCCTCCACCGCCACCAGAACCGATGTTGTCCGTTGACCAGAATCCTGACTTCAGACCATTGACGATCAACAGCGAACCGATGGAACTCGATCACCTGCCGTCCTCATACTGCGCCCCATGCTTCGCGATCTGCCCGATTCCGGTACTGAATCCGTGGCGTGATCCGGGAGTGGTCGTGGGGATACGTAATCAGGACGGTACGCCAGTGTCATTCGCGGGCAATCCAGGGGCGATTTCAAGTCGAATGGAGACTGCGGAGCCACGTGAATTGCTGGTGACAGCTCGAGCTTTTAACAGAAATGGCCTGGCAGACTGGAACTCACTTGAAATTTCATTCCAGGGACGGACAGCCACAGGAAGCCCATGTCCTGTGCGAGGATCACTCAAGTGTTCCTTGTGGACTCGACACGCTCGTCTGGTGCGTGCTTATGCCGAAACGTATTTCGAAGAGCCAAGCGATCTGGTGCTGTTAAGCTCCTGGTCGCAGTTCGTTGACATATCCGACATCGACGCTTCGGGGGTTCAGAAGGTGGTCGTGGCACTTCCGCAACGCCCTGCCGACCACAATTTGCTGACCAGCCAGTTCGGGGTACTGGCGGTCGAACTGGACATCCCCGGTCAAGGGCGTCTGGCAGCCACATCACAACCGATAGCCCTCAGGCAAATGGATGCCACACGCAGCAGATCGGTGGTGGATTTTGGCGAATCGATGCTCCCGGGACAGACTGTCAGCGAAGGGGGAAACAGCGCGGGTTACTGGCCCGCGCCATTATCGAACCAGCGGCCAGACAGCCGCCGTTTCACCGTCCAGCCGTAGAGTCAGACACTTGGCACTTCCACCCGCCTTGAGGAACTCACTCAATTCGGTCGCATGTGGTGTAAATCCGGCGTTCGCCAAAGCCGCTTCCAGCTTGGGACAGCCCGCGTTGATCACCACGTCTCTTCCGACAACCACAGCATTGCAGGCGAATCGAGCGGCTTCTTCTTCATCAACCATAATCAGATGGGGAATCTGTGACAACGCTCGTCGAGCATAGTCATCGAATGCCGACGGATAGTAGATCGCTGTCTTCTGGTCCAGGGGGCAAAAGCAGGTGTCGAGATGGTAGAAATGATCGTCCACCAATTGTAATGGAATGACTCGACAGCCAAGTTCCTGACCGAGCCACTGCATCGCGGCAGCATCGCTTCGCACCAGGTAGCCTGCATAGAGGGTGTCACCACAGAACAAGGCATCGCCTGCTCCTTCAAAGAACATTCCCTGCGGCATCGAGACGGTTCGAAACCCGTGCGATTGAAACCACGCCTGATTAACTGGTGTCTCTCCCTGACGGGCCGCATGCCGAAACGATGACAGGTATGCTGCGTCATGACAGATCAGGGCGGCGTTCGCGGTAAAGACCAGATCCGGTAGCCCGCGGATGGGCTCGAGAAGTCGCACATCAACGTGCAGTCGGATCAGCAGGTCGTGCAGACCCTGCCATTGCGTACGCGATCGATCGGGATCGCTGGGAATGCTGCGACTCATCCACGGATTGATTTCATATTCAATCCCGTAGAAATCAGGCGGACACATCAAGATGGTGGGCTGAGTGAACATTCGGAAATTGTAACTCCGTGTTCTGGTGAGCTGAGCTGTTCAGGTGGTCGACCTGCGATTTATCGATTTTGGCCGTCGGATGCTATGTCGATCGGGGAAAAGCCTGTTCACACTCAAATCGAAAATCGCGCGCACGATCCCGCCACCGCAAGGCCGTTGTTGAAGCCTGCGCGATTCGCTTTGCAAACAAACTGATAAGTAGAGGTGTTGTCCTTTCGAAACACTCCTTCTGCTCCGTGACATCTGTCATCTTTGATAAGCGGCTTTTCCAAAAACGAACGGATATTCCGGCCATAGGGGTTGTATCGTCTGCAACACGCAGATCGGGATCGATTGTATCGGCTGTATTGATTCTATGAAGCCGATTTGGACGAACGCGCCGACTGGAGCACCTTTCTTCCTTGCGCCTGTTGCGATGAATTGGCGAGTGGCACTGATCGTGCGGACTGTGACGAATACCACGAATCAGCCTCGCGAACTGAATGTTGTGGTAAATCCGGCCAGGGATTGAAAAGGGTTTGACGTCGAACTCCTGATCGTCTGGCAACCCAGGCAAACGCTTGCAGCCACACTGCACCCGTTGCTTTGGGGCTGGGTAGATTAAAACAGTTTTTCTCCCAGTGTTCATTTCAGGTTTCAACACAGTTCAAGCACATTTCAAACGAAAAAGGGTCTCTCACATGCTGAAGAATTTCTTGAATGATGAATCCGGTGTGATCATCTCCGCCGAACTCGTTCTCGTTCTCACGATCTGCGTCCTCGGCGTCATCGTCGGGCTGAGCAGCGTCGTTGTTGCTGTCAACGAAGAACTCCTGGACACCGCTCATGCGATCGGCGTTCTGAACCAGTCGTTCGGTTTCACCGGATTCGCTGGCTGCAAGAAGGGTGGAAACCCAATCTCCTACACCTTCGGCGCAGTCAACACCGATGGCGTTGATGATTGTGATTGCAACACCTCTTGCGACATGATCGCTGCTGGTGCTCCAAACGGTAGCGTGGGTGGCTGATTCCATTCCGGTTTAATACCCGGATGAAGACTTGCTGAGACAGGCAGGCGTCGAAACTTCCGGGTTTCGACGCCTGTTTTATTTTCCGAGTAAGAAAGGGCTTGTGATGTTGAAGAATTTCTGGAATGAAGAAGCTGGTCTGATCGTTTCCACAGAACTTGTACTGATTCTGACAATTTGTGTTCTCGGCGCAATCGTCGGACTGAGCAGTGTGATTCTTTCGGTCAACGAGGAACTTCTCGACACTGCTCATGCGATTGGCGTTCTGAACCAGTCCTTCGGTTTCACAGGATTTGCTGGCTGTACCAAGGGTGGAAATCCCATTTCTTACACGTTCGGGGCCGTGAATACGGATGGCATTGATGATTGCGATTGCGCCACTTCGTGTGACATGATTGCGGCCGGTACACCAAATGCCAGCGTCGGCGGCTGAAAGCCTTTGGACCTCGGAAAGATTTCGGCAAGGAAGTTTCAGGGGATCGCAATCGACGGATTGCGATCCCCTTCTTTTTGATGAACCAGATTTTCAGACTGATTTCAAAATAAAGAGCCCGCTCCCTGGGGTGCATGTAGAAAAGGACCCCTGGTAAATAATTGGGCATGTTCGTGGGCGCGTCGGCCGATTCGGCATTGATTCCGACGTGAATTTCCTCAGGCGGCCCGAAGGGCCGGCCGTTCCTTTGCCGACGGAATTTTCGGCCCTTCAGGCCTTAGATCCTGTCTTTACATTGATTTTCAAGGCCGAATGGCCCTGGCTGCTGGGGCAATTGGGCCGGATGATTGAAACCTCCCGTGTTTCTGAAAAACTCTCCGTGTCGGCCGATTTTGCATTGATACCGAAATCAGCCTGATGACACATTGATAGCTGTTATCGCTTGATAGCATCAACAACCAACTGCTGGACGTCGCGACGGATATCCGATGCATCACCGTTTGCCAGGCCGACTCGCTGAATCAGCAGCACGATAAACAGGTCCTGTCCCGGATCAATCCAGCCTTGCGTTCCAAATGCCCCGCCATGTCCGTACGAACCGGACGAAAGCATGGCATGTGCTCCTTCCGGCTGTCGAGTGACCTGCCACCCGAATCCCATTCCAACATTGGGAGTAAAACCGGCAGCAAGTTCGCCCGTGTGATTTCGAGTCATCTCTGCCACGCTCTTTTCGGAAACAATTCTCAATTCTCCGATGGCACCTCGCAGCAGCATGACCTGGTACAGTCTGGCCAGATCCTCTGCGGTCGAATAGAGCCCGCCAGCAGGAATGGGATGTCGCGCTGCCTTTGCTGGCCCGAGCAATTGATACCCGACCGGTCGAAGCTGTCCGTCCTTCAATTCGTACAATCCAGCCAGTCGAGCCAACTGCTCGTCGCCCGGGTAAAATGTCGTGTCGCGCATTCCCAGTGGGCCAAACACCCGTTTCTGTAGGAACGCTTCGAAGGACTCTCTGGAAACGACTTCGACGATCCGTCCAAGCGTATCAATTCCCGCGTTACAATAGGCCCATTTTGTACCAGGTTCAAAATCCAGCGGTCGTTGTGAGCTGACAGCAACCGCTTCTCCAAGAGTCAACTGGCGACGAAAGTAGAGATCTCCGATCCCTTCAGGGAATCCTCCGGGTAAGCCGGAAGTGTGCGTCAGCAGATCGCGGACAGTGATGGGACGGGTAGGCTTCTTCAGCGTCACGGTCTCTTTGTCGCGGCTGGCGACGATCATCTGTCCCCTGAATTCCGGCAAGTACTTCTCGACAGGATCTTCGACAGCGACTTTCCCTTCGTCGACAAGAATCATGATCGCCAGAGCCGTGATTGGCTTCGTCATCGACGCAATTCGAAATGTGGCGTTCGGAAGCATCGGAAGATTCTGCTCGCGATTCTGGTGTCCCACCGCCACCATTCCGACCAGCCCGCGGTGAGTCCCCACGGCGGCCACAGCCCCCGCAACGACATTCTTCTCGACATATTCCTGCAGCTTGGGACGCAGCAATTCCAGCTTTGCCGTGTCGAACTCGGCCGCGACGACTGGCAATGTATACGTCCCAATCGCGACCGCGCAAATCATGACAAGTTCATATCGGATTCCCATCCGTCTTGGCCGTGTTCGCATACCAGACTTCTTTCCATAATCAGTGGCGTGATCGTGCTGGATTGTTATCGAATTCTCAAAGTAACCAATCCGGGACCGAAATCCAACGGCGTGTCCTGATTGCTTGGAATCAAGATTTGTGGCAGAACAATAGGGAGTCAGAACCATCGTAAAGAACTAAACTCAATCTCTCCTTTATCGTTCTGCTCCCCATCGTTCTGCCATTCTCCCCCAGAATTGAGGGTCAAGATGTCAGTCGAACTGCTTTTTCCGATCACCATCATGCTTCTGCTGTCGATTGGGGTGGGAATCACGACCGCGGCTCTGAGATCGCGATTGTCTCAGCGGGCACTCCAGGGGCTGACGATCATTCTGACGACCAGTTTTGTCGTCTTTATTACAACGATCCGAGGACGCGCGGAACTCCTGAGGATCATTCCACTCGCCGACGCCATCATTTATTCCGATTGGACACTGATTTTTGCATTTGCGTTTATCGGATGCGGATGGGGGCAGATACCCGGCAGCGCACTCCGCAAGTCAATCTTTCTCGTGCCATTGGCAGTATTGAGTCTGTGGCTGACATATGGTTCTCTGTTGCGATCCGCGCCGGAGTGCCATGAAAACTGGCAGAATGGCGTTTGTATCCAGACGAGCGAAGCCAGTTGTTCTGCAGCGTGTGCAGCGACCGTTCTGGTTCACCACCAGATTCCTGCGACCGAAGCCGAAATGGTGCGTGACTGCCTGACATGTATCCCGCAAGGGCGCGAGCCGGGCGGAACGACATTCCATGGACTCTATCGGGGCCTTTGTCGCAAGGCTGTGAAGGCGGGGCTGCGCGTGGAAACTCACACCGGAAACGTCGATCGGCTCTTGGAAGAAGGGAGCGGGCCATGGATTATCGCCGTCGGGCTGACAGCCAGAACGGCTTCGGACCCCATCTACAGCGAACAGTATGGATGGAGTCCCGGACTGCGACATTCGGTTGTACTGTTTCGACAAGTTGGGACCGACCGCGTCGAAATCGGTGATCCCAGCGTAGGACGCGAACAATGGACGCTGGACGACCTGAATGTTCTCTGGCTCGGTGATGCAATCCGCATCTGCAGAGACGGTAGTTTCAAGTAACCGCAAATATCGAACCGCAATCGTTTGCAGCCGCGACTCTGAACAGAATCCAAACAGTCTTGCTCGCGAAGTTTTCGGTTGATGATGACCTGGCGAATGCGGTCAGCGTTTGATCGGCTGAACTTCACGAAGGAGTGTGAAGGCGACTTTGATGAAGGCAAGTTTGCAGACAATCGGTTCAGGTCAGACGTATTGACGTTCCAGCATCTCTGCGGCGGACTCATCGAGCAGTTCTGAGCGGCGGACTTCGTCAAATCGATCCAGCAGATCTTCTGGAGTCAGTCGCTGCTTGTCGGCTCCACGAATATCGTGAATCACCTTGCCACGTACCATCATGATCAACCGATCACCCAGATGGGCTGCCTGGTGCATGGAATGAGTCACCATCAATGTTGTCAGCTTGTCGCGACTGATCACATCTTCCGTCAGGCGAATCACCTGATCAGCACTTTTGGGATCGAGTGCGGCCGTATGTTCATCCAGCAGCAGCAAGTCCGGTTTGATCAAGCCAGCCATCAGCAGGGTCAAGGATTGTCGCTGGCCCCCGGAAAGGCTGCCGATGGCGTTTCCCAGGCGATTCTCCAACCCCAGTCCCATGGCGCGGACACGCTCATACATTTCGTCGCGTCGGGCTGCACTGAGAGCCCAGCCCAGGCCTCGCATCCGACCACGTTTGGCAGCCAGTGCCAGGTTCTCGGCGATCGTTAACGAAGGGGCCGTTCCCGTGAACGGATTCTGAAAGACCCGACCGATATACTTCGCGCGACGGTGCTCGGGCCACCGCGTGATGTCCTGTCCTTTCAGCCGCAATTTGCCTGTATCGACAAAAAACGAGCCCGCGACTGCGTTCAAGAGCGTTGATTTCCCCGACCCATTGGTTCCGATCACAATCACGAACGAACCCTTTTCGATGCGCAGATCGACCCCCTGAAGGGCTCGGACTTCATTCGGTGTTCCGGCATGAAATGTCTTCGTGATATTTTCAATGTCGAGCATGACTCGTTCCCGATACTCAATTTTGTCTGAGTGCAACCGATCGATCCGCGATAAAACTCTATTTAGCGACGGCGGCCCCAAGTCGCTTGCGAACAATTTCTCCCGCACTCGGTGCCACAAGTGCCGCGAAGACAAACACCGCCGTGACCAGCTTCAGGTCGTTCGGATTCAGACCCCAGCGCAGGGCAATCGCAACGAGCAGACGGAATACGACGGAACCCATGATCGAGCCGATGATCAGCATTCCCATCTGACGCGATCCGACGAGCGATTCTCCAATAATAACGCTTGCCAGTCCCCAGACCACCATCCCTAATCCGATCTGAACATCGGCATATCCCTGGTATTGCACCAGCAGTGCCCCCGCCAGCCCAATCAGCCCATTGGAAATGGCCAACCCCAGCGTCAGCATCCAGCCGACCTCGACCCCCAGAGCCCGAATCATCTGTTCATTGTCACCTGTCGCCCGCATCGCCAGGCCGAGATTTGTTTTGAAGAACGCATACATTGCACAGGCGACAGCAGCAATCAACACAGAAACTGTCAGCAATACATAGACTTCCTGAGCTGGGACGTCCCAGTTGCCGATGTGCCATTTGTTTTCAGGCGAAGTGAAGTTTCGAACCGTAGTCACGATCGTCTGCTGATTCATCAGGGGAACATTACTGCGGCCCATGACTCGCAAATTGATTGAGTACAGTGCCGTCATCACCAGGATTCCAGCCAATAGCCCATTGATCTGGAACCGGGTCGCCAGGATCCCAGTCACAGTTCCGGCAGCGGCACCTGCGAGGATCGCCGCGCCCGTCGCTAAAACAGGGTTCCAGCCGGCAAACAGCATCGCTGCACAGACTGCCCCCCCCAGCGTGATCGAACCTTCCACCGTCAGATCGCGAAAGGCCAGGATGCGAAAGCTGATCAGCACCCCCAGGGCCAGAAGCGCCAGGATCAATCCGACAGCGTACGTACTCAGCAGAAGATTCACTTCAGTTTTCCTCCCGACACGACGGTGATCGGCGACAGCCAGCATGCACCTCGGACAAATTCACTTTCACCGGCGCCGGTAATCTCACGGTCATCATTCAGCAGATGCATCAGCGTGCGCAGGTCTTCCGATTCAAACAGGGCTGCCACGGTCTCATTCAAGTCGAGCTTGCGTTTCTTGAAAGGTCGATACGAAAAAACGGCCGCGTGAAAGTGACCGTAGATCTCGGATTCAGGTCCCATCGGTCGCAGCAGCGGCGCCAGTTCGTCAGCCAGGCCCCCTTTGGGGTTTCCGCGCGAGGCAACCCCGACGACAAGGGCAAGCGAATGAGCATGGGATCGCTCGGGAGAGAACGATAACCAGCGACGAATTTCCGGATGCGAAAAACGAGACGAGGCTGCGGCATCGCGATTCGTCGGCGATCGCCGCAACGTCGCTCCGACAAGGCCCGAAGTCTCAGCGATGAAAACCATCCCCGCCAGATTGGACTCACTCAACGTCAGACATTGGTCAACCAGCGACGAAAGACCGATTCGAGTACTTGACTCGACCGCTTCGAATCGCTGTAGTTGCCGCATTCCTCCGCGGCACCGCAGTCCGTACGCGACTTGAACTTTGGGAACGAATGTTCCCCGCCCCAGCTGAAAATCGGGCTTACCGTTGGACGAAGTCGGCAATTGCGACGCCGAACCACTCACCGCCAGGAACTCGCCAAAACGATCAGCACAGTCAGCGAAGTCGTTGCCAAACGCTCCCAGTCCCAGCCCGATGGAATTGGCCTCATACTCGATCGTGCGACAGTGAGTCTCTTGAAACGGTTCTTGTGGCAATCGCGCGGGGTCACCAAGGACCTCGCAATTCAGAACGGCACCCGGGTCGAGATCGTAAACTTCAAACGTCATCCCCGCATCTGCGGCGACGCGAAACAAGGGCTGCATCGTAGCTCGAGTGTTGCCGCTGGTCTTGCGAACCTGCTCAATGTCGCAGAGTAGCATCTTCGCCAGTCCCGTCAGTCGAATGACTTCGGAAACGTGCGGCGGTGCAACTCCGACTCCGAAAAATCCTCGAATGGCCTGGAACTGCTTGTGAGCTCGAACAAGAGCTCCGATGCCGGCTGAGCTGAGATAACTGACGTCGGTCAGATTGAGGACCACCGAGTGCGAGCCCTGTCTGACAACTTCGTCAATGGCGTCGGTCAGGTGGCTCGCCCATTCGTTGTCGAGGCGACCGGCAATTCTCATTTCAAGTAAATCGCCGGATTCTTCCAATGTAATTTGCATGTTGTCTAAGCGATAAGCAGGAAGGAGAGTGACATTGTAGACGACCAGACCAGGCACGGGTTATTTGTCCACGACCTTATCCGCGGACTTGATGAACTCGTCCGACAGTTGCAGACCACACTCGCGAGCGGTTTTCGGATTCACGATCAGTTTGCTTCCCGTCGAATTGTGATACGGAATTCGAGCCGGGTTCTCGCCGCGAATGATTCGTGCGGCCAGTCTGGCGGAGTCCAGCCCCATATCGTAATAGTCACGTGTCAGCACGACTGACGCTCCTTGCGTTGCAGTACTGCCAAGGAACGCGAATACGGGCAGCTTGGCTCGCGCAGCCGCGCTTCCCAGGGTTGGAAACGTTGATCCGGTCAAGTTTGAGTTAGACAGGCATATCGCATCGGGATGCTGATCACAAAGAGCCTGCGAGGCATCGACCATTTCCGTTCCTGCGGTCACTCCGCGAGAGATCAGCTCAAATTTCGCGGCGGCAGCATCCTGTTTCAGCAGTTCGTAGCTGTGTAGCGAATTGACTTCACTGGGCACAAACAGCGTTCCCAATGATTTCGCATCAGGCATCAATTTACGGATGATCGGCATCATGCGGCGAGTGTCATTGGCCCCGTAGGCCCCCGTGACATTGGGTGGATGGTCCGTCTCGGATTTACCGACACCGGCAGTAAACGGATTGGCAACCATCGTAAAGACGATTGGAGTCCCACTGGCCTTTTGCACTGCCGACTGTAAGGCTTGCGTGGAAATAGTGAGGATCAGATCTGCTTTATCAGCCATGGTCGAATCGACCAGACCATTCAGCGTCGGCATATCCCCCTGTGCGTTGGATGTTTTGACAGCGTAGTCATGCCCTTCAACCAGTCCGGACTTTTTCAATCCCTCCTTCAATCCGCGTTCCGCCTCGTCAACGTCGGGAGAGGTTATGTAGCTCAGGATGCGCAACTGCCAGAGTTTCGTGGTTGCTTTCGCGGCTTCAGTCCTGGGCGGCAGTTTGTCGTGACGCTGTCCCGTCTCGTCAATTCGAGCATCAGCTTTCGCGACCACATCGGCGGGAAATGACCAGTCACCACTGATCAACTTCAGCGCCTGCTGATTGATAAAGATTTTCGGAGGGATCGCGACTTCGACAGGAATGTCGGCGATCTTCTCGCCATTCAGAACGCGACCTGCGACCTGACCGACTGTTCGTCCGACTTCATAGTAGTTCGCTCCGACGTCAAACAAGGCCCCTTTAGCGGCATTTCCAGGCATGCAGGTAAAGGTCGGGATCTTCGCGTCATTGCCTGCCTTCACTACGACTTCCAAAGCCCCCAGCATTGTCACGTCACCACCAATCAGCAACGTATCAATGCGGCGATCAATCAGCGAACTGACGGCTTCTTTCACCGCGGATGTATTTTCAACATTGGCTTGCAGCAATTCAATGTTCAGTCTTTGACAGACCTTTTCTGCCAGCCGGGTACAGACTTCAGAATTGATTTCGGCGGGATTCCAGGCCAGACCGATCCGCGAAAGCTGCGGATTTAGCTTCCGAGCCATTTCAATGGCCTGGTCCACCGGTGGAAACGTTCCGATCCCGACCAGATGAGCCGGATGGTCCATTTTGTCGGTCCCGATCCCAACCCCCGCCTTGATCGGGTCGGAAACGAGACCGAAGACATGAGGGACTTTCTGCTGCTTGTTGGCATTGGCAACAATCTGCAATGCACCCGTCGTAAGCGTGATGATCAGATCAAACTGGCCGCCGACGAGTTCCTGCGCGATCGAGTTGGCGGTTCCAGTGTCTCCTTCTGCGTTATACCGCTTCAACAGCATTGTCGAACCGTCTGTAAACCCCGCAGCAGCGAGGCTTTCGATCACTCCATTGGCACCCTCGTCAATGATCGGCTGCGAAGCCATCTGAAACATCGCCACTCGCATCTGGCGACGTTCGCGGCGGGTCTCTTTGCTGACTTCCGAAAAGAGGAGAATTGCAGAAGCGGTGACGATAAAAAACATTCCCAGCGATAACCGCTGCAGGTGACGCCACATGAACCACAGACTCCTATGTCAATTCACTGAACGAGATGCCAAATCCCAATCGCGTGACCGATTTCGTACTGCAGGCGAAACGTACTCTTCCGCGATTTCGTAGAAGTGTAACGATGATTACAGACTTGGGCGAGCAATGCGGAGTTGCGCCAGCGAGAACCTACAGTGCAGGAGAGGCGTTCATCGTTCTGACGTGCATTGGAATAAGCGGACTGATCCACGATGCCGAATGGAACTTAAGCGAGATCGTGCGGGAGCGTGCGGCGTGCCAGTCACGAGGGTCGCGGGATCGGCGTTGCCCGGAAAACTCACTGAATCGGCACCAACGCGAGGTTTCACTAATTTCGCAGTGATCAACCATTTCGATATGTGGCCATCACAGGGGTACATGATGTGTGCCGATTCTCCCTCAGCGAGTGTCAGCAAGTGCGTGCTGACCGGTGTGAGTTCTCCGAAATCGTCGCTGATGGCATCAATTCGAATATCGACGGTCTTCTTCTGGTGATCGACTCGCGCTATAGCTGTGGTTGGCCACATCTGGCTTCCCCACTGCGCCCGTTGGCCCGGCTTGAGAAGTACGGAGTCTTTGGTCCACTCAAGTACAGATAGCCGAGTCATGAATGCATTCAACTCGGCAGTCTCGGCCTTCGTAAGTCGCGGCTTGGCATTGAGGATCACAAGACGCCTCTGCTCGACTTCGGTCAAACTGGCAAAACCAGCATTGATTTCCTCCGAACCTTCCGTTACGACCGGTCGATACTCCATCTCAATCAGGTCATCTGTGACACCTCCCAGTTGATTGAGGAGTTCCTCAATTTCTTTGTGCCCTTCTTCTGACTGCCGAATAATGAGACTCAGCGAGGGAGCGTAGATTGCTACCGATTCGGGTTTCTCGCGCGACAGAGTTTCGATCAATTCTTTGATCTCGCCCAGTGCGTTTCTCGTCTCGACGTATTCTGATGCCCACTCGTCGTTGGTGGTCCTTCCAATCACCCTGGCTTTCATCGCAGCCGCCGAAACAATATTGCCCACCGGGTACACTTTCAGGCTGGTTTTCCTGGGGAAAGTGTCATCCGAAATGCAGGGTGTAGTCATGCCAAGAATCAAGATCATAGGGAGAAGCATACGGAACACGAGATCTTCCTTGAAGTGGTGATGCGTCACTGCCTGGTAGTATTGCGTTACTCGATGAATCGATGTGCGAGACAATCGAGCCGGAATACCGTGCCGTCTACCGGCCCGTATCAGATCCCAGGTACGGTGGAGTACTGAGCATTCGTTTCAGATCACGACCGGTTGGATAGGTATCGGCGAAGCGATCTCTTTGTGCATATTTCCAGAATGCGGTCTCAATGTCGGTGTTGTGGACTTTGACATCGCCTGCTTTGAAATGTTCTTTCAGCAGGGCGTGTTGTCCATCCAGGGCAATCCACGCTCCGAGGCTGCCGATACCGACTCGACCGCCGTACTTCTCGTAAAGCGATTTGCACACTTTCCAGTCCATGAGCGACGCTCGCCTGAAGGCGACACTGATCCCTTGAAGTTCCTCGGGCTTCAGCGAAGCACCTTCCGGTCGCTCGGGCTCGGACTTCATCTGCTGCTCGACAGACTTGACGATGGCGTTGAGTTCCTCCATTGAGATCTCAAGCTTCTCTCGTTCGATGTACCGTCGCGATACCGCTCCCCAGATTTTGTCATACGTTCGTGCGACCTGAAATCCGTGAAGCCAGTTGTCGTACTCGCTTGCTGAAAGCTCCTTCCGTTTGACTTCTGCTTCGGCCGGAGTCAACTGTTCGAGGTAGAGAGGTTCGCCGAAGACCGTCGCGATGAGAGTTTGCTTCTTGCCGGTATCACCGCCGCTCGGATCATTCTTCAGCACGAGTGGTATCTCGTGCGGCTTCGTTTGCGGCGAGGCGGACATCGGGAGCGACAACAGAATAGCTGAAGTCAATGCCGCGATGCATTGGGAACGCAGGAGAAAAGCGTTCATGATGGCACCTTCGGTGAGGTTTCGTTCGAAGAGAGCGTTAATTGATACCGGCGGTGTTCGCACCAGCGGGCGACGCTAAACAGCGATGTGATGCTGAAGATGAACAGGAATGCGACAAGAGCCTTATCCCACCCCGCACGGACGAATCCTCCCGCAAAGCCGCAGGCACACATCGCGTTGATGGAGAGTGATCGCGAAAGCACAAAGGGACGGTGGCGTGTCAGCCGCGCGACCACCGGAAAGCTGATGAACAGAAGGATCGGTACCAGCGGCAGTCCATATTCCTTGAATGAATTCATGGCTGCTCCTTGTCATGCGTGTTCTGGATTGTTGGACGACCGGAAAATAGTTGGCGTTTGAGTTTGGCGACGCTCTGTCCCCAACGACGCCAGCGGTCGTTGTTGCTGGCTCGACGTGAATCAGGACGATACCAGCGACGCAAATCTTCGCGATCTTCCGGATTCAGGATCCACTCCTCACAGAAGCCGCACGACATGCAGACGTAGCGATCGACCTTGACGGAATCGAAGATAAACAACCCGGACAGTGG
>CAZSTW010000112.1:0-22625 GCA_964609845.1 uncultured Planctomycetaceae bacterium
GAACGCCGGGCACTAACTGATTTCACAAGAAGTGCCTTTCACCACGGGCTGATAGGTGTGACCTTGCTAACTTCACGAAGAGCCGAAAATTGCGGTCGATCCGGGGGTGCGGGGTGATCAGGGCAGTTGTTACAATGCTCGACCGTCAAGCTATTCGGCGGGGGCCGTCACCCGTTGATACTGAACAACGGCATCGCCGTGGAATCGATTCCTTCGGCCTGGAATACGTGACCATGAAAATCAACCTCGTTGGGTCTGCAGTGGATTCGGCGTTTCCAGGTCAGCAGTTTGCGGCCTCGTACGTCATCAACGGCTGCGTAGCCATTGACGCGGGATCTATCGGTTTTCAGTCCTCCGTCGACACTCAGCGAAAGATCCGGGATGTGTTTCTGTCGCACGGACACATGGACCACATCGCTTCGCTGCCGATGTTTTTGGATAACGTGTATCAACCGGGGCCGGATTTCATTCGGATCCATGCGCTCCCCGAGACTCTCGACAGTCTTCGGAAGGATCTTTTTAACGATCGCATCTGGCCGGATCTCGTGCGAATCTCCCAGGAAGAGTCCCCGTTCATAAAGCTGTGTCCGATTCAGATCGGCGACACAGTCGCAGCAGGCGACCTTCGGGTGACGGCGATTGCACTGGATCACGTGGTGCCGACCATCGGGTTCATCGCATCGGATGGTAGCGGCAGTGTGGCATTCGTCAGCGATACAGCTCCCTTGGATGCCATCTGGCACATCCTTAATGGCATTCCAGACCTGAAGGCGCTTTTCTTGGAAGCGGCCTTCCCGACCCGGATGGCATGGCTGGCATTGAAGGCCAAGCATTTGACCCCCACGCTGTTTGTCCAGGGATGCCAGAAGCTGCAACATCGCATCCCGATCATCGCGGTCCATATTAAGCCCGCCTTTTACGACGAGATTCTTAGCGAATTCGCGACGCTGAAAATTCCAGGGCTGCAGATTGGTTCACCGGATGTCCGCTACGAGTTTTGATGACAGCGCACGGCCTGATGCAGTCAACACCGGGAACGACCGCGGAACAGCTCGATCGGCGTCGTGCTATTTGCTGGTCAGTGTGAAAGCCCCATCCCAATCTGGAGGGGGACAGTGGTCATAGTGTCTTATCTTTTCTAGTAGAAACCGCTTTGGCCCATCGTCGTCCGGGATTCGTTCGAGAATCTCCATCGCCAGCGGCCAGTCTCCTTTGATGACCGCCGTGACCGCAAACTCATGATCAAAGATCATGTCTTCAGTCACTTCCGGGTATTCTTCAAGCGGAGGTAACAGCGCAAAGACAGTAATTGCCGTCTCCATCCCGATCGGTCGTACGCGAGCAAGCCGCCGCAATCGTCCTTCCGTCGGGGGCAGAAATCTTAGAGTCGAGTTTGCGGTGTTCTCGTCGATGCAGATCGGCACACCGAACTGCCGGGTCAAGCCCTCCAGCCGCGATCCCTGGTTTACAACGGGACCGAACACGCCGATTTTGGAATGCTGGTTCGTACCGATCTGCCCCGCCAAGGCTCGCCCGTGCGCAATTCCAATGCCGATCGAGAATCCCGCAAGTAGACTGTCGCTTTGTTGCGAGTCCTTTTGGAAGGCCCGGTAGATCGCCAGCGCGGAACGGCAAGCGGGAATGGGCCCCTCGTCCGTTTCCATGGGCCAGCCCCAGAAACCAAGTGCCGCATCACCTTGGAAGTCGGCCACCGCACCGTCAGCGTTGACGATGCCGTTGGCCATCACGTTCAAAGCGGCACTCGCGCTCTTGAGCAGCGAAATCAGATCCCCGCGACGGGACTCGGCCTTTTTTGAGAAGCCGCGCACATCACAGAACAGGACCGAGATCTGTCGCTCGGCAGGACGGAGGGCGTCTTTCGAGTTGGCTTTGGTCAGGCCGTCGATAATCTTGGGCGAGAAGAACGTTGTGAGTTGCGACTTCTGGTCCTGAAGTAGCCTGACCTGACGTATCGAACCGATGAATTCCGCCACCAGTTGAGTGAACCGCAGGTCACCCATCAGGACCTCTTCGGTCACGAGGAGCCCCCCTTGCGGAGTACCTCGGCCGGAAACGTACAGGCACCAACCGCGACCGGATTCCCCCTTAATCGGCGCACAGAACGCCCAGCCCACCCCTTCGGTGAGGGTAAAGGTGGAATCGGTGGGGGGGGTGAAGATATGCAGCACGCTGGCTTGAGTCTTCAGGCACTCGCGGATCATTTTCCGACTGGGGAAGAATTCAAACGGATCGCGGGTTTTGACGCGTATCGAGAGTGGATTAGGAAAGTTCTCGATCTGCAGGTCGTTAACCGGAAGCTTGCTCTCATCAAAATGAGCGACCGCGACTGCCACGGATTTGGGGATCACGTCGATCAACAAGTCCGAAAGCATCTCGCACAGTTGATCGTCGGATTGAGCCGAAGCGATCAATCCCGGAAGTTTCTCAAGTGCCTCGAACTGACGGTCAGTGTTCGCAATAGGACTGCTGCGCAATTCCCCAGCGGAGTACGCTCGATGCGTGGAAACATCGAGTTTGTCAGCGGCATACTTCATGGGTTCGGGCGGCGGTGCCGGGGCCTCATAATACTTGATGCTGACCTGAAAAATCGTATGGCCAATTTGAAACCACTCGTTGGCTCCAATCGTGGCCTCCCGCCCCGTCTGACCGCGGTAAGTGACTCCGTTCGCAGCCTTTTCCAGGCATCGAATCTCGATGCCATCCTCATCAGCATGGATCGTGGCGTGCTCTCGGGAAATCTTAGGATCCCACGGGATCGGCCAGTCCACGGAGGATGCGCGACCAATGCGGACCGTTTCTCCAGGTCTGAGGCACTTTTGCAGTCGCTCAGCGGAATTGCTGCTCCAAATGCTCACATAAAAAGCCGTCTGCATTCCCTGCACCTTCGTCGTAAACGTTGAGCCATGAGGGCTAAAACGTGCGAATGACGTTCGTCAAGTTGCTTTTCGATATCTGCGATGCTGAGCGCCATCATGTCATCTGCGTGTGCTTGGTGTGATTCAAAGGCACTGTTGAAGTATGAAAGGCGATTCTTCATTTTCAACAGGCTTTGACTGCGAATGCGAATTTGCGCAGCAGGACGACATTGCACTGCAACTCGCCGCAACAACTCAAGAAAGTCACGCCGTCAGTGACTGAGTCGTGGCTGAGGCACTGCGTGCTGAAACGCAGGCTTTCGGTCGAATTGCGATACTGGGTCGCCAATCCGTCAGACTGTACATCTTTTGGAATAGAATAAGGGAACAATCAAAGATCTGTTCCAATTCCGCTCGTAGCCCGCCGTGCAATTCAGGCTTACCTTGAATCCCGACCGCCAATTCCATCGAAGTGCGTGTTTATTGGCGAACGTGGACAGCTGACAGATCGTGGAGTCAGAAATCTGTGCGACAAGTATACAGCAATTTGTAGCATGAAGATCCATCCGCACCTTCTACGCCACACATTCGCCCATCGATTTCTGGCAGACAACTCCAATAATCTTGTATCGCTGGCTCAGATTCTGGGGCATGAATCACTGAACACAACCAGCAGGTATACCCGACGATCCCAGCATGACCTCGCCATGGCAGCTGAGAAAGTGGTGTTTTGAGGGGGGCAGGAACCTGATGGTGTAAGGGAATACGTTGGCTGCTGGGTTTTGTGATTCGCGTCTTGCGAGCCATATTTGTGATTCGAGAAATTGATCAGCTTCAGGGCTCGGGTAGCAAAAGCACACGAGGGAACTCAGCTACATGTGCCTTGCGAAATTCAGGCATCGAACGGGTCAGCATATGTTATCGGATCGTCGTGACTGAGGCGGATGACCAGTTGATGAACCTCCGCACTATTCGCCCGAATGCGAAGAATTGCAAAGTCACGCGATTATTCGCATCACTGGCTTTTTCAACGACACACCAGCAATACCCGACCTATGTTAACATCATGCTTCTTCTGACAGGGCGGTGCTGGGGAGCGCTGAGGGGAACCTGTCAGCAGAAGCATTTTTTGCTCACATTCCACTGCAGGAAAGAATGTAAAGCCGTGGCATCGAACTCCGAAACCTCTGTCTCAGTGTTTCCACGATGAAGTTGCCGATGGCCTCGCGACTGATCGACGAGACCACTAGAGCGGCACTTTCTGCCGACCGGGATTTGCAACCAAAGGGATTTCCGCGGGAATTTGAATACCGCGTGAGTATTGGTGATGCCGACACCAGATTGATGAGTTATTTTCCTGCGGTCAGAGAACTTAGGCAATTTCCGCCCGGTGTCCGGCGCATTCAGACGGGACCGGCAGATCGATTCTATTCCCATCCGGTTTGTTCCGGTTTCTTCGTGCATCCATCCATGTCCCTGAAGCCATTTACAAGAGATCGCCGGTTGCTGACCGCCTTCGGGTTGGCACTGATCTTTTGTATTGGCTCAGGCTGCCGATCAGGCGGACTACGAAGTCCCAAATGGCTGATGGGAAAACGTTCGCCCGCGACGCAAGACTCGTCTGCAATTCTTTCCAGTGCGGAAGAACGTACGAGCTCAATGAGCCCGACCGAGGTCGTCCAGAGTTCCGCAACATCAGCAGACGAGAATTCGCTCGATCCACCGCCGCCCTCGTTAGGCCAGTTTTCAGCGAATCCAAACAAAGAGCTGGTGCTGTCTGTAACGGATGCTGTTGCGAATGCGCTGAGCAACAATTTGCACCTGCGCGTGGTTGAGGATCTACCGGAAGAGGCCGCAGCGCGGGCCGCCATTGAACGGGCTCATTACGACACCACCTTCAACACAAACGCACAGTACTTGAATGGAACTCAGCAGGTCTCGTCGGCGCTCCAGGCCGTACGGGGTGGCCTGACCCAGTATTCAATCACATCCTACGGCCCGGTTTCCGGTGCCCCCAATCTGATGTCCCTGGAACAGCGGTTCTCCACAGGGACGACGGCACGCGTCGGGTTGGGCCCAACCTACAATTACAACGCCCCGATGGGACAGTATTTGATCTACAATCCAGCGTACCAGTCGGCCGCCAGCCTTGTGATCGAGCAGGCGTTATTCCGCGGCGCGAACCGTCAGGCCAACCTGGCCGGGATCAAGATCGCCGAAACCGGACAAAAACAATTGGCATCCGAGTTCCAGGTTGAGGTGAATCAGACTCTGTTCGACGTTCAGTCCGCATATTGGATGGCTTGGCTGGCGGATTCGCAGCTTAAGACCTGTGAGGAATTGTTCGAACAGGCACAGGCGACGCAGGCCCTGGAAAAAAAGCGATTTGAGGTCGGTAAAGGTGGCATCGTTCAAACCGCGTCGGCGACCGAGAATCTTCATTCCATCAAGGCAGAACTTGCTCAGGCGCAGCAACGCTGGCGCTCTGCCAGAAATCATCTGTTCACTCTGATGGGGATCCCGCCGGGCGACAAGCGACAACTGACATTAACTGAAGAGCCGCTTCGGGAGCAGGTGAAGCCCGATTTGGAGCGAGGACTGAGTTTGGCCGCACAGCAGCGTCCAGAGATCCAGATCCGCCAGCTTCAGGTTGCGCAGGCTCAACTGGAACTGGACCGGCGGATGAACAATACCCGTCCGGATGTGCACGCCTATGCCGGATATTCGCTGACCGGGCTGGACAATAACCTGCTCGGTTCCTTCAGCTCTTTGGGGACAGGTCAGTTCGGGACCCTGAGCCTGGGACTACGCTATACCTACGTCTTTGGTCAACGAGCAGAACAGGCGGCCTTGGACCAGGCCCGCTTGGCATTTACTCGACAAACACGAGCACGTCAAGAAACGGAATTCCTGGTTCAGCAACAGGTGCACGATGCCTGGGATACCGTGAATTCGTCGTGGGAAGTCTGGCAGTCACAGCAGGAGCGAGTGGCCTCCGCACGCGTGCAGGCCGACACCTTCAGCCAGTTGTATGCGGCAGGTCAAATTGACCTTGATCGGTTGCTGCGAGCCCGTCAGCAACTCGCGAACGCGTTGCAGCAGTCCCGCAGCGCTGTGGTCGAATACAATCTGGCCTTGAACAGATGGAGATTCGCAATCGGCGCGGTTACCTCACCAATCACTCTGGTTGAAGAACAACACCGTGAGCCGATCGCTGCCACCGAAGCCCCGATCAGTGAGGGCTCCAGATCGCTCCGTGAGGAGTCGTTGCTTCGTCTCCTACCTCCCATTGCCGATTCGGAGTGAAGCAGATTCGTCGCCGCAGGTATCGCCCCGATTCCGCTTTTATTCCGCGAGCGCGGGGAAGGGACTGACTGGGGAATTTGGCTCATACTCGCCGTATCCACCCTGTCGTCGCTTACCGTGCCACCAGCCAAGAACGACAGATCGGCGCATTTCGGGACAGATCGGCGAATAGTCGACTCCGAATGTTCCCTCATCGACACGCCGAGCTTCACCCTTTGGTGCCCTTGCGCCGCCGCCGACATAGTAAGCCACGTACCTGCGTCCGTAGCCAGGCCGCGCGTAGGTGGCAATCTCGTGCGGACAGCCGGCGCGTGCTATTCCGTCATTGGACTGTCCATGCGCCTTCCCGACGAATAATAACCACGCTCCCACGAGGGGCAGGGCCGCCAGGGGATTGATTCTTATCCGGAATTTTCCCGTGTCGGTCTCACGATAAGTTGCGGGTAGAAAGAGCGTCATGCGAACGGATTCCTTCCAAAGTTCTGGAACGGTAGACGGACGTCGTTGACAGTCGTTTCATCGGCCGTTTTTATGGTTACGCCATCCGGCTGGAAGCCTTGTGCCGCGAGGAAGGTCACAAGGTCATCCTGATTGACACCATCACCGCTGACGCCCAATCCCCCGACGAGCACGCCATTCTTATAGAGTGGCATGCTGCCCGGGAAAAAGACGACGCCATTCTGGTTATCAGTGTCGGTCGGGTCGTGGAAATTTGTCCCCGGATTGAAAACGTCATGCCCCATGACCGTCGTAAAAGCAGAAGCAGCGGCCGGCGAGCCTGGAGTTTTGTTCTCGCCCGTCGTCGGATCGATACCGGCGGCGATAGCATCGTTCAAAATCGAGAACTGAGGTGGCGGGCTGCCATCAACTCCAGACGGAAACCGAGGTTCGGCCAGAAAACGAAACGTTCGATTGGTAAAGGCAGTTTTGACAGGAATCACTGGTCCATTCACAGAGGTCTTCACCTGATCCTGCGGTTGCAAGTTTGGACTATCAAAGTACGCCACATTTCGAGCCTTGGCGATGGCAACGTCCGTGGAAAATATCGTGCCGTCATCCATTCGATAGAGTGCCAGAACCTCTCCAGTGGTGTCTGTGATGGCAAACGTCATGCGCACACCGACGGCGCCGGTATTTAATGTGTTCCCGTCGAGACGAATCGCGGCTCGTACCCGGTCCGACGCAGCGACCCCCGCGTCGATGATCTTTGTCATGTCCGCAACGGTCAGACCACTGGCTACGGACGTGTGCGGTACCACGAGATATCCGGTCGAAACGGGCGTTCCATCCAGTGTCGTGCTTTCCGGAGCGGTTCCCAACAGCGGCTGATTCGATCCACTGTTCGCCCCGGTCCCGGAAACAGCAGCGAACCGATTCACAAGGTCCTGCAACCCTTTTGTACCGGGAGTCGATCCGAACAACGGTAGGCTGACACCTGATAGTGTGATGAAGCCGAATGGTAGACCGGTTCCAGCAACAGGCGCGATCCCTCCAATTGTCCCGATCACCGAATTCGTGACGCCGTATGCGCCCGCTTGTACACTTCCCCCTAAGGCTGCGTAGGCGATGTACTCAGCCTCCAAGACCTTCGGCGCGTTCACTCGCTGGATGGTGGTCTGGCCGATCCCATGCTCAAATCCCTGCTCATAGGTCGCGTACCCATCGCGGCCGGGGAAGAAGACTCCGATAGCACCGACAATTTTGCCATCAAGATAGATTGGCAATCCGCCTGGCAGCGTGGCGATTCCCCGGTTCTGCACATCGCTGGCCATTTCGGGATTACCAGAAGCCGTTCCGTATGTGACCAGTGCATTCAGATCGACGCCAAGCGCAACGTTGGCGGGATCAATATTAAAGGCTTCTCGACCTGGGTTCGTCGTGCTGCCGCGGTTTGAGGCTTCGATGTTGAACAAGTCGACTGGAGGGGTGTGTTGGACGTCGTTCGGGAAGTGCCCCCCCAAGCCAATGGGTGCGACGAAGCCCGGCCCATCGATTGTGGGATCGGTCGAGTTCGGATTGGATTCGACTTCACGCTGCAGGATTGTCGATTGGCTAATTGTCTGCAGCGTTCTGGACGTGATCGGCGCTGTATCATTGGCGAAGAGCGCCGCCGACCGCGCCTTCGAAATGGCACCGTCGATGGCGAACGCCAGCGTCGAAGGATCGGTGATCGTATTCAGGACATCCTGTTCGGCTCGGACCCCAAGAATGGTCCCATTGCGATCGACGATTGCAATGATCGCGTCGTTGCTGGGTGTGGCCACCGACGCCCGATCCAGCAACGTTGCCACATCAGCAATCGAAAGCTGTCCGGTCGTCATATTGTCATGAATGTACCCGTCTGCGTCCTGGGCACTGGCCAGGAAGAACTTGGGGTTCTGGAAAGCTGTCCCGATCCCCGAAAGATCCTGCGGACCCGTGTAGTTTGGATTCATGATCCCCAGTGTCGAGGAAACGTCATCCAATCCCAGGACATGCCCAACTTCGTGAGCCATGACCGTCGAGAAGTCCACAGTTCCTGCGGGAACGGTGCCATTTGTTGCCGAACTCCAGGTTTTACTGCAATCGAGCCAGATTGTACCGACAGACGTTTGACTGCCGTCGACTGTCATCAGGGCGTGGCTTGATGTTCCCAGTACCCCGCCAGTCCCACCGGTCATTCCCAATGCCGACAAATTGCCGACGCCAATGTTTACAATGTCCTTACTGTCCGATGTCATGTCACGTTCAAACTTGATCTTTCCGTCGCTGGCGTCGGACCAGGCCTGCAGGACCTGTTCAGCAAACTGAATCTGCGCATCGGTGATGGTGTTGGCGACGCCGTTGGTGTCTCGGAAGTCGTAGTGAATCACTGTCGAGGCCTGATCGGCAAACCAGGCTGGTCTAACAACAGGCGAAGATCCGAACCCGGCAGCAGCCAGTTCTTCGTTCGAAACCATCACATCGGGATTGACCGCGGTCAAAGCCTTGTCGATGGCGACCGGCGGACTTGATGGACTGGGGGTGTCCGTCGGCGTTACTGGGACACTGGTTGTCGAGAGCACGTTGCCGTCGCTTCTCAAATCCGTGGACGGGGTTGTCGGCGGAACGTCTTGCGCACCGGTCGAACCGCCGCCATCCGCCACCGTGATCGATTCCAGAGTCGTCGGTACCGGTTTCGAGTCGTCCGCAAGAGCCGAAAGCTGCTGACCTGAGGTCAGTTGAAGATCACCCGAAGTGAGGTCCGACGTTTGATTTGCTGACGAGTCCTCGGATGAAGTCTGTTCGGCGGAATCATCAGGCCCCATCGCGGCGGCCGTCGATACTGTATTGCTGGAATTCTCGACGTCATCCGCTGGCGTTGTGGACTGGCTTAAGGGGGTGATCGCAGTTCCGTTCGTATCTGGCTGAACACCCTGTCTCGGAATCACCGAGGACAAGTCTGACGAGAGTGAGCCCAGTACGAGGCGATACTCAAGGACCTCGGAGACACCTGGCCGTGAAACCGAAGAGACTCGCTCTTCCAAATCATCGGACGCAAGCAAGTCGCGAATGGCCTCGAGCCAACTCATAAGGGAACTCTCCAGACGGTCACTTGGGCAAACTGCGTTTGCTGGCGCACTTCAACATCTGCAGCGAATTAATTTGATACGCTCCTGGAGGATTGCCATCGAGTCTGAACTTCGAGAGCGCTTCCCAGGCACTAAAGCACTAATTGGCAAACGTCTTAAACCGGGGTTGGCACAAACCACTGATCGCCGGGATCAGCGACCAACGTCACAATCGGACAAACAGACATCTGCGAGCATCGCTGCCGCATCCCTTTTGAGAATCGGTAGACCAAGCCGCCGTCAAACTCACTTTTTTCTGCGCTGTCGGAAAATTGCCAAGAAAACTGAAGTACAAGTGTTGGTTTCTGCCGGAGGTGAACGGGTTTTGCCAGAAGCGAACGCGCCAGACTTTGTTTATCAAATCCTTCATGTTGAGCACGCGGTGAAATTCTGCGAGATTCCCGACGATGTCGAAAGCCGCTCGACTGCCCGCCAACATTTCCGACTTCATCATCGTGAATGATCAATGCCCGCACTGCTACCATCGCAGCGACGATCGCCATTTGTAGCGCTGCGACATGCATATGGTGCAGCGTCGCCGCGGCGCTACTTTGTACCACCTCCACGAAAACTGTGGTGGGGATGGTGCCTGTGCATCCTGATGGGAATGTGTGGCAGTTCGCAGGCCCAGGTCCCGGATTCCGACACTGCAGACACTTCGGTCGCCACGCTCAACTCTTTGGCCACTGATCTGAATTGGTCCGAACAGACGCGAGAGGCGGCCGATCGGATCCTGACGTCGCATCCCGAGGCCACGATCGAAGAAATCCTGCTGGATCTGCTGAGTTCCCGGGACAGCCGTGCTCGACGTAACGCGTTAGAGGCGGTTTCGCGAGGGGCTCCCAGTCCCACCTTGTTGCTGCAGGTTTCGGTCATGGCAGAGCGGGACCCCGATGCACGTTGCCAGGCGAAGGCACGGCTGATCCTGGCCGAGTTTGCCGCGATGGCTCCGGCGCGATTGCAAACCACCAACGACGCGCCGTCGCGTCCCCTTATTACGACTCGGCTCCCTCAAGATGCTCGCCCGACCGATCGGCGGCCAGTGGATCGACGTCCACGCGAACCGTTCGAAACCAACCGCACCGACGATAGTGGTAATCTAGTCGTGGAACCGATCCTCGTGTCGGCGGCGGCCATGTCGATCCTCGATGCAGGTTCTTCGCGGGCCAAGTCGGTGGAGATGGCCAACTTCAACGAGTTCGAACTCTCTGGGGTCTCACGAGGAACTCTGCCGCCGATTTCAGAACCGAAGCCGTTCGACGCGGAAACGTTTTCCGGCAATGACCTGGAACCTCGAGTTCTCAACCGGCCGCTTAGTGAACCTGACGACGTCTTTGCCATGACCGAACCCGAATCTGCATGGCCCGTTCATCCTCTAGAGGCCCCGCTGGGTTATTCGGGCCCATCAGGGATCATACCGACCGATACTCAGGAAGATGCCCACTTCGTGCCGATGACGGATCGTTGGCGATCGGGATTTCCCAAATGGGATCGATACGGCAGAGGCCATCCCGAGGATGAAGATTATCCTTTCAAGGAAGGTCACTGGTGGGACCCCTACAACCTGAACATGCTTAAAGGGGACTACCCCATCATCGGGCAGCACATCTTTTTGCGTCTAACGGGCCGCACCGACCTGATACAGGAATACAGGCAATTGCCCACGGAAACGACGCCGTTTGAAAGTACGTTGAATAAAGGGCAAAGCCAGTTCTTCGGAGACCCCAACCAATACTTTACAACCAACTTCTTCCGCCTGTCCGTGGAACTTACACACGGAAACACCAACTTCAAGCCGGCCGACTGGACGGTCCGTTTCACGCCTGTGTTCGACTTCAACTACCTTGACGTTTCCTCGCTGGCGATCGTCAACCCGGATGTGAGAGACGGACCCACTCGAACCGACCGCTTCCTTGCCTTGGAAGAATATTTCTTCGAGACCAAGCTGAAGGACCTGAGCCCGGATTACGACTTCATGTCGCTTCGAATCGGCTCGCAGCCATTCGTCAGCGATTTCCGGGGACTCATTTTCGCGGATACGAACCGAGCGATTCGTCTGTTTGGGACGCGACTGGCCAATCGAGATCAGTTTAACGTGGCCCTTTTTCGGCAAGCCGAAAAAGACACCAATAGCCAGCTGAACACGATGGATGATCGCAACCAGACGATCTTCATCGCCAATTACTACCGGCAGGACTTTATCTTCCCTGGCTACACCGCTCAGATGAGCATGCACTACAACGATGACGGACCGAGCTTTAAGTTTGACCACAATAACTTCCTTGCACGACCAGACCCGGTCGGGGTGTTCCAGCCGCACCGCGTCCAGGCACTTTACTTCGGTATGACTGGGGACGGACACGTTGGCCGGGTGAACTTCACCAATGCATTCTATTGGGCCACCGGTCGCGACAGTCTGAATCCAATCGCCGGCGCGGCTCAGACCATTAACGCGCAACTGGCAGCCGCAGAAGTCTCGTACGATCGTGACTGGGTCCGTTTTCGCACTTCGATCTTTTGGACATCCGGTGACCGGAACCCATACGACCGTACCGCCGGTGGCTTCGACACCATCTTCGATAACCCTAACTTCGCAGGGGGCCAGTTCAGCTACTGGCAACGACAGCAGTTCAACCTGCAGGGGGTCGGTCTCGTTAACCGCTTCAGCCTGGTCCCCGACCTGCGATCGAGCAAATTCCAGGGGCAAAGCAACTTCGTGAATCCCGGCCTGCGCCTGCTGACCTTAGGGGCCGATTTCGACTTGACCCCCAAGCTGCGGATGCTGACTAATGCCAATTACCTGGAGTTTGACAACACCCGGGTTTTGAAGGCATTCACCTTCCAGAACAACATCCACCGCACCATTGGAGTTGACCTGAGCGTCGGATTTGAGTATCGACCGCGACTCAGCGACAACGTGATCTGGACATGCGGGTACGCGTGCCTGATTCCCGGAGCCGGCCTGAAAGACTTGTTCGGATCAACGAAACCGCTGACGACCGCCAACGCGCAGTCAGTACAACTGGACTTTTTAAATTCGATTTTCGCACAACTCACCCTACAGTTCTAGCGGCTAGCAACTGTTCCTGGCATTCCGTCAGACCATAGTCGGGCGTCACGAATGCCTGCGAGGAATGGTCGATTCCGCTGTTTCGATAAATTTGCTCGGATCCCGCCCATGATCGATCGTCAGAAGCCCGACAGAACCTGGCGCCGCGCACTTGCTCGCGCCGGCGTCGCCACAACTCTCTTCTGCGCCTTTGAACTGTGCGCCTTCACATTCCTGCGGGTACCGGGGAGCGATGCGGATTCGACCTCGGGCGTCACGCTGGCCGGCGAAAAGGTTCGACTCGTGGGTCGAACCACCAAAACCACCGTCACACTAGCACCCGAGGAAACGACGGATCTCATTCAGCCTTACCCGAATCTGCCGAACACGCCGGGGGTCGATCTGTCCCGGCAGTCGGCAGCGGACGCTGCCGCCAAAAGTCGCGGCTGCGTCGTTTGTCATAAGGATGCCTGCGATCCCCACCTTCAGCCGGACCGCCCGCTGACGGTCCAACTTGGCTGTATCGACTGCCATGGTGGCGACGGTCACGCGACGACGAAAGAATTGGCGCATGTCCAGCCGCGGTATCCCGATGTCTGGAGTTCTTCCGCCAACCCAGTCCGATCGTACACCGTGCTGAACAGGGAAAGTCCCGAGTTCATCCGTTTCGTCAATCCTGGTGATTTGCGAATTGCACACCTCAGTTGCGGCATCTGCCACGCTCGCGAAACGCTGGAAGTTCGCAAGAGCATGATGACGCACGGCTGCATGCTGTGGGGCGCCGCCCTGTACAACAACGGAGCGGTTCCGAATAAGTGGGCGCGTTACGGCGAAAGCTATTCGATGAATGGAACGCCGCAGCGACTGCAGACGGTTCCTGCTCCGACCCCGGAAGAGATTGCCACGAAGGGAATCCTACCATTTCTGGATCCGCTTCCTCGGTTTGAAAACAGCCAACCGGGCAACATCTTGCGAGCATTCGAACGCGGTGGGCGGTTTTTGATTGAATCCGGCATTCCTGAAACACTGGAAGTCAACGGACGACCACGACAACGACTGAGCAATCGCGGACTGGGTACCCTGAATCGGACCGACCCCGTCTTCGTCGGCCTGCAGAAAACCCGGTTGCTCGATCCAACCCTGAACTTTCTTGGCACGAATGACCACGCGGGCGATTATCGTTCCAGCGGCTGCACGTCATGTCACATGATCTATGCCAACGACCGTTCCCGAGTGAACTCTGGGCCGTGGGCCAAGTATGGCAACCAGGGTCTTGCTCACTCGACCGTCGATGAAATGGTCAGAAGCGTCGATCCAACAATTCCCAAAAACGAACCCGGTCATCCGGTGACACATCGCTTCGTCACAGGCGTTCCCACCAGTCAGTGCATCGTCTGCCATGTTCACCCGGGAACGAACGTGATGAACAGTTACCTGGGCTTCATGTGGTGGGACCAGGAAACGGACGGCGAATTTATGTACCCGCCCACCGAGCGGGAAATCACGTCAGAGGAATTCGTTCAGTCGCAAATGAGCGACCCCAACGAAATCGCTGCTCGTGCCAAGACGTCTGACCCTCAGTTTCTTCAGGCTGTTTCCGAACTGAATCCAACGCTGCGGAAATCGTACTTTGCCGATTTCCACGGCCATGGATGGGTCTTTAAAGCTGTTTTCAAGAAGGACCTTGAAGGAAACTATCTGGATCACTTTGGGAATAAGATCCCCGATCCGTCGGCGCATCAGCGGCAAATCGCAATTGACCAAAGCTTGGAAACGCAGAAGCTGCATCGCAACACCGATGAAATTGCAGACATCCGGGCGCTGGAAGCGACCCTGCGCGAACAGCAGAAGGGCAATCCCGTTCACTTGCTGGACATTCACCTGGAAAAAGGGATGCACTGCGTCGATTGCCACTTCATCCAGGATATGCATGGAAACACCAAGCTTTACGGCGAGGTTCGAGCAGCGATCGAGATCCGCTGTGAGGACTGTCACGGCTCGGTTGAGCGACGCGCCGTTCAGATGGTCAACGGAGTTCCCAAGATGTACACGTCGGGGCCGGCTGCCGAAGAGCGCGCCGAACCCGCGATGAATGGACGAGATCTGACGAATATGCGGACACCGTTCCGCAAGCGGCGATTTGAAGTTCGTGGCAACCGCGTCATCCAGAACTCAATGGTCGAGCCTGACCTCAGTTGGGAAATCAAGCAGGTGGCCGACACAGTCGATCCAGGACACAAGGACTACAACGCCCTGTCAGCCCTGGCCAAGACCGTACGCTGGTCGCCAACCGGTGACTACGAATGGGGGGATGTCCCGGCGGGAGAAGCCAACTGTGCGCACAGCAGCCGAAAGATCAGTTGCATCGCCTGTCACTCGTCCTGGAACCCGAGTTGTTACGGTTGCCATCTTCCTCAGAAAGCAAACAAGAAGCTGCCGGCGTTGCACAACGAAGGGGACGTCACGCGTAACTACGTCTCGTATAATTTCCAGACGCTCCGCGAAGACATTTACATGTTGGCGCATGATGGCGACGTGACCGGCAACCGGATCGGCCCTGCCCGTTCGTCCTGTGCCATTCACGTCACCTCGTACGACGCCAATCGCGACTCGGTCTACATACAGCAGCAGACAATCTCTGCAGAAGGAATGAGCGGCATCGCGTTCAGTACCAACGTTCCGCACACCGTTCGCGGTCGTGGCGAGACGAAGTCTTGCAATGATTGCCACCTGTCGGAGCGTAACAACAACAACGCCCAGATGGCCCAGTTGATGATGCAAGGAACGAACTATATGAACTTCATCGGCCGCTACTGCTGGGTGGGCGCCGGCGCGCACGGCATTCATGCCGTCGAAGTCTCGGAACGGGATGAGCCCCAGACAGTCATCGGAAGTTCGATGCACCAGATCGTCTATCCGAAACGTCACCAAAAGCATGTCGATGATGATTCTCAATTGCGTGCGTTGCGTCATCCCGGCAAAGACATTGGCGACACGTTCCGTTACCCTCGGATGAAGCCGGAGATCCTGAGCCTCGTGGCCCGCGGCGAGTACTTGTATGCGGCCTGTGGCGAAGGGGGTGTTCGTGTCTTCGACATTGCGTTCGTCGACAACAAGGCATTCTCGCAACGAATCACGACCGCTCCGGTATCGCCGTTGGGTCAAAAGTTCTATGTAAAAACCGGCTACGCGACGTCCGTTGCCGCTCCAACTTCGATTGCCCCCGATCCTACACGTACACATCGGCCAGAGAACAAGGAGACACCCGTTCATCCGATCTACGCGTACATCTACGCCACGGACCTGAATGACGGCCTGATTCTGATCGGTGCTGGGACGCTGCTCGACGGTGACCCGACGAACAACTTTCTGAAACCCGACGTCGTTTACAACCCTCAGGGACAACTGAACGGTGCACGCTCGGTCACGATCGTTGGGCACTACGCGTATGTCTGCTGCACCGCAGGTCTGGTGGTCGTGGATCTCAATAATCCGACACAGCCAAACATCGTCTCAACCATGGGCCCCGACATCCTGACAAGTCCGACGGCTGTCCAGGTTCAGTTTCGATATGCCTTTGTCTGCGACAAGAACGGACTGAAGATCCTGGACGTGACCGACCTGGCGCATCCGCGGTTCGCGGCGATCTATCCGCTTCGGGACGCCCGTAATGTCTACGTCGCACGCAACTACGCCTATGTGGCTGGAGGCGCGGATGGCCTGGTCATCGTGGACGTTACGAATCCAGAGATGCCTTCGCTGTATACGGCGTTCGACGCCAACGGTCAGATGAACGACGTCAATGACATCAAGCTGGGCGCTTACTATGCCAGCCAGTTCGCCTTTGTTGCGGACGGACAGAATGGAATGCGCGTCTTACAGATGACGTCCCCTGACACGCCGGGCTACGACGGCTTCCTGCCGAAACCATGGCCGCGGTTGGTCGCACAGTACCAGATTCCACGCGGCGGATGCGCCTATGCAATTGCCGAAGGTGTCGATCGTGACCGCGCTGTCGACGAATCGGGGAACCAGATTGCCGTATTCGGACGCGTCGGTGGCCGACCACTCTCGATGGAAGAAATGATGCGTCTGTACCTGCGTCGAGGTGAGTTCACTCCCTATCGAGTTCCAGACCTGCGCCGCAACGAAGAGATTGCGAACCCGCGCGATCGCGAGGGCGACCTGCATTACAGGCTTGAGGACAAGTTTGGAGAGTCTCTGCATCCAAGGTTCCAGACGCGGCCACAGCCGGGGAAGTAAACTAAGCGGTTACTTCTTCCGACCATCCGATAGACTGCGATTCCGCAGTTTTTCAAAAGTCGCATGAACTGCCTTGGGATCATAGTCCGAGACAGTCCGCAATGTGTTGTCAA
Source organism: uncultured Planctomycetaceae bacterium (assembly GCA_964609845.1). GTDB lineage: Bacteria > Planctomycetota > Planctomycetia > Planctomycetales > Planctomycetaceae > Schlesneria. The sequence continues at coordinate 17,198 of CAZSTW010000112.1, forward strand.
ACCGGACGGCGAATTGAGGCCGCTTCGGCTGAAGCGGGGCGGCTCCCACGTACATTTGCACGGGCGCAATGCTCTCACGGTTCTTATTCAACCTGAGCATGACGACGGACGCCACATCCTCGAACAGCGGATTGTCACCTTCCCGATTGCTTGAGAAAAGCTGCGCGTCTGTCCGCTCGTATGCCCAGAAAAACTGGCGTGCGGAGTCATAGTCCACGAGATCGGTCGATGCAGCTTGGGCAATTTGATTCAGAAACTGCAACGCCTGCTCCCGATGGATGGGGGTTGAGCTGAGCTTTCGCGAATGCAGTTCCGCAACCTTGGCCAGCGACGTCGTCGCTTTCTTCAAACCCTGAAGATCGCCGTAGGGTCTGGCATTCAACGCGTTGATGACGGCATTCAATTCGATGAATAGGTCCGAGGAATCTCCGTTGTTCAGGGATGCAGCAACGACCCGCGACAGCGTCAATGGCCACTCGTGCAGTGTCGGACGACCTGGAGTTGACGTGATTCGATGCTGTTTCCGCCACCCATCTCGCTGCAGTTCGTGGTGACAGGCGAAACAGGCATAGTTGGCAAATTCCGGCCACTGGGTGTCTGTTGATGAACCTTCGATCAAGTCGGCGGTCAACTGCATGGAATCTTCCAGCGCCACCAGTGCCGCGATCATGGTTGCCTTCGTGACTGCGACTTCTTCAGGATCGTAGACCGGGATTGATTTGTCGCCGGGGTGTAACTGTTCAAGCTGCTTCAGGTACTGGTTGCGAACTCGTTCGTTTTTTTCATCCAGGCGTCGCCAGTGCCGCGGCATCTGCTGGATGAATTGCGACTGTTCAAAGCTTGGAAGCGGCGGGTGCCCGGCAGCATACATTTCGTGCGTAATCACCTTCTGCTGCTCAGCATTCCCGACGTGACACGACAGGCAGATCCGGGCCTGCGTCCGAGGGGAATGGACATCCCAATAACCAAACTCATCGAATTTCGTCTGTGGACTTAGGGCTCTCCATGTTGTGCTGGGATCATCCTGATCATGCGGTTTCGAATGCGCGGCCCCCCACCCTTCTGCGCCATCGGCACGCTTACCGGCTGGGCCGTGGCAGGCTTCGCACGAGACTCCGATCGTGTACCGGGGATTCCGCTGAGTTTCTTCCTGGACCAGGTCACCTTTCAGTGCCATTTGATCCACTGGCATCGAACTGTGACAACTGAGGCAGCGGCGATCGCGATGAACGATTGAGTTTCCTTCCGAATCCACCACCCCCAATAGCTTGGCAATCTGCTGCGACTGTTCCGTCAGCAGTGTGGCGAATGCTTGATGGTGGTAGTCCATCTTTTCCCAGGTCAGCAGTTCATCCTGCAGGATCCAATGGTCATTCCCAATATCCGAGACAACGTCTTGATCCGCATCGGTTCGGGAAGCCGGCTTTCCATGGCACAGCGAACAATTAGTATTCAGCAGGCCGATTACCTTTCGCGAACCACCGGGATGTGAGCCCATTCGGTCCTGGAGATTGCGAGCCGCCGGCCCCTCAGCCAGGACAGGTAAACCAGTCAGCAACGGCAGACAGAGATATACCCGGCGGATCCACACGCGACAGAACGCGATTCTCATTCATCGATCTCCGGTGGGCGGATACTCACGGAACTCTCCAGTGCGGGGCTGTCGGGAATTTGCAGCCGATCAAACTGTTGCCGAATTTCAGGCCGGTTTGACGGCAACTGTCGGGGGCTTTCCCACTGAACGTCAGAATTCGTTACAGGTCTCTCGCGGAATGCAAGCAGTTCACGCAACCGCAACAATGCGACCTGTCGAGCGAAATCGACGCGATTCCCAGCGCCACGGGCATCGGCCGCGCCCTTATCGAGAGCCACAACGGCCAGGAATAATTGAGTCGAACGATCCCAACCCTGATTCGTCAGTTGTTCGTTCCGGGACAGCAAGGCATCCCGAAGCTTGGTCAGATCTTCAGACGACAACGATGTCTGCGAGAGTCGCACGGTGGTCGCCGACACTTCTTTTTGCAGTCCTGCGATCGCGGCAAGCGTCTCGGTTCTGCTCGGAACCTTGCGCATGACCTGACGCAGTTTCGTCTGCCCCGCCGCAATCGAATTGGGTACGCTCTGGGGCCACTGCTGCTGCAGCTCCTCAATTAACCCCAGGCTCCAGGTTCCCCATTGCAGTTCGCCGGGTCGCAACTTCCAAGCGGAACGTGTCTGCCTCCAATCCGGCGATGACAGGTCGTGGTGGCACGCGAAGCAGTCGTACTGAGCCAGTTCCGGCCAACTCGACCGGGGGTTCCGAGCAGCGGCCGAAAGGATGTCCAGTTCATGTTCGGCGTTTACCAACTGCCCGATCAACCAGTTCGTCGCCTCATAAGTGGAACGGTCTGTTGCAGGGAGTTCACCTGCCGCAGGCTCCCGCTTCCGATCTTCGGATCGCTGCCAATGAGCAGGCATCGAAGCTTGATAAGCCGAGTACTCGAAATTCAATCGAGGATGTCCGGCGGCGATCAAATCGTGCGTGACCGATTGCGTTCCGTTTCCCACGTGGCAGTCGGCACACAGATTGATTCGAGACAACAACGGCTTGGTGTCGCGAAAACCAATCAGTTCCTTCTGCTGAATTGACCAGATTGTCGGCTGCTTCCATTCGACGGTGCGATGGGTACTTAGCCACTGACGCGACTGGCCGTGGCAGCTTTCACAGCCGACACCATCCGCCAAATTCACCGCAAATTCCTGCGGATCAACCTCGGCCATCGCACCAGGGGCATGGCAGACCAGACATTCACGTGCTTTCCAAGGGTGCGGCAGATTCAGGCGTCGGGCGATCGCCTGAGACCGCTGGTTGTAGAGCACCGTTCCGGCAAACTGATGCTTGTCACGATCCAGGAAGTAATTCGCGGCCGAACCCGAAACATTGACGCGCCGCGGATTTCCATGACAACTTACGGAACTGCAGGATTGGCTCCCTAGAAATTTCGATGTGTGTGGACTGATCGACAACGGCGAAAGGTCCGCTCGCAAGGCAGATTTCGGATCGAATTCTTCCGGGGATGAGTTTGGGGGCAACTCTTGAGCCTGTGGCAGCGAATGACCAAGTAGTATGAAGCAACAGCAAACACTCACCAACCACGCTGCAACATACTTTCCACGCGACAGAGCTATGTTCTTTACTGGTGAAAACTGATTCATAATACTCGTTCGCCCGCGGACGATAACCGTGACCACTGACCATCAATCAATAAGCTGGCTGTCTGCGAACCTCGCAGCGTGTGCTCGACTGCAACCCGGTGAACAGCAATCCTGACGGCACTTCTAAACTGGAAAATTGACGAGCGGATTGATGCGTATCGCCGCATCATGAGGACACGACGAAACACACGCAGGCTGCTTACTTGGCGTGTGGCTGCACAGATCGCAGACTGCCGCACGACGAGTTACAAGATCCATTTCCACCCGCACTTCCGTCCCCAAGACATCCAAAATTTGCGCCCCCGCTTCTGGGACCGCATCCAGCGATGCTGACAGAATGAACTGCCCGTATTCGGCGGGATTCTCGACGATGACTTCAATCGCGATCACGTTGTTCGCTCTGGCAAACTGATCTTTTGCCAGATCGATCGAGTTTCCCGACCAGCTAAGCGGCTTTCCGTTCAGCCACACGCCAGCCACCTTGGTCTTCTTGACACGAACTTTTTCAACGGCGCTTTTGCGGCGATCATCGTTGATCGACAGCCGGAAACTTCGCGATTGCGAAGCGGTTGGCAATCGGAATTCGTGACGAAAACAAAGATGCAGCGGCGATTCGGATGACGATTCGTTTAGCACCACCGACCAAGTCCGTACAAAGTCTCCCTGCCAGCGGAAGGGTGATTTCCCCTGTTTCCACCCGCTCCCCAGACGACGAGCCTCCTGCCAATCCTCGGATAATGATCGACGATCCGCGTAAAGCCACCCCAGCGATTCCTCTGGAATCAGTCCAAGGTCATGCATTTGGATTGAATCATACGGGCACTGATCGGCACAGGCGGAACAACCGATACACCAGTCATAGATTTCGATCTGGCCGTTGTCTCCACGGCCGATCGATCCCACAGGGCAGCCGATCATGCAGACTGGATTCAAGCAGTTGCGACACGCAGACGGTACCAGGAATCGGTCATACCGAGGACCATCGAGAAACAACCGCGAATAACCGTCGTCATGGGTACTGACGCAGGCCTCAACGCAGTCGCCACATCGAGTACACGAGTCCAGATCGATGACAAGCAGCTTGGTCCCCTGGAACAACCCCATTTTCTGGAATTCGGTAGACGCAACCAGATCCGAGTCTGTACGGCAGCTTTCGGCCGCCTGATTGCGCTGAATTCGCTTAGCGGCCAGTGTTTCCACCCGCTTCGTCAGCTCCGGGGACTCGTCCATCAATTGACGGAAGGCCGCGCCTGGAATCCGGACCAGTTCGACATGTCCAAAGTCACGCGAGATCTCGCTGGACGGATGATTGTAGGCGATACAGGTCGCAATTCGCGAGCTACGGTTGATTACCGCGATTTCACCGATGCAATCGCCTCGCGACATGTATGCCAGAACTCGCGGGGGACCGGCCACCTCAAGCGGCTTACGAATCAGTTCCGGAAACAACTCGCTCAGGACGGCACGGCCCGCCGTACGCAGTTCCAGCTCGGACCAGTCTTTTGCGATCCCCTTTAGACCCTTCGGAAACGACGCGGCCTTGCGCAGAATTTCCGGGTGTTCCATACTCTTCGCGGAACAGTCCTCCTGCAGGAATTTTCGCGAACCAGCCAGAGCATTGAGCGCACTGAGGATGGTGGACTTATCGCTGTCCGGCAGCGATTCTCCCTCGGCACCTCGCTTCACAATGGCCTGAACGGAAGGACTGAGCCACGAAAAGACAACGAACGCCGCAGGCCCAGACTCCTTTGAGCGAGCTTCGCGGATCAATGCAATTTCCTGCGGTCGAGCAACTGCCGCTTCCGGCTTTAAGGTCAGTTCCATCGGGCGGCTGGTCGCCAGCTTGCTTTCCGCGGCCAGTTTCGGAGCAGCCGCAGTCGCTGGAGGGGTTGACCCCAGCTTGCTACGCATCGCTGCCAGCATCTCTTGTGGAGATGGCTTCTTCGGGACTGCGGGAGTTGCGGCGGCGGGAGCTTCTGCGGCCGGTGCTGGCTCAGATACGGCGATCTCAGACCCAGACGCTGCCGCCTCAGCAGCCTGCTTCTTCGCTCGCATTGCTGCCAGCATCTCTTGTGGAGATTGCTTCTTCGGGACTGCGGGAGTTGCGGCTGTGGGAGCTTCTGCGGCCGGTGCTGGCTCAGATGCGGCGACCTCAGTTCCCGACGCTGCCGCCTCGGCCGCCTGCTTCTTCGCGCGCATTGCCGCAAGCATTTCTTGCGGTCCATGCTTCTTG
>CAZSTW010000113.1:0-22601 GCA_964609845.1 uncultured Planctomycetaceae bacterium
CTGCGATCTCCACGCTCTCTGCGATTCAAAAATCTTCTTGTATTGCCTTTACGTGTCAATGATGGTTATGGTAGCTGGTCATTTTGGCCCCGCTGGGACAAGCCAATCTCGACAATACTACGGCCCTGCTGACCTCTGCCCACCCGGACGCTGCTTCAGCGTCTCTGGCTGAAAACTGAATTTGCATTCAGCGTCATTTCGAAGGACGGAAAACATTGACCCTCCTTCGTCTGTTTTGAATTCGCCATCCGACACCCGGTCACGGAACGGCAACGACCCCCGAGTGCGAATAATCCGACACGGTGTCCCACGCCAGTTTTTGCAATATCTCGTGTTGTTCCGGCGTGACGGACTTGCCTGGAATCTTCAAGCCAACCGGGCTGACTCGATAGATCGCCACATAGTTGCAGTACGAGGCCAATGCCTGAACCTGCGGTCCTGCGTGACCGATCGGGTCTGTGAAGAGTTCCGATTGAGACTTGATTCCTGGAAAGGTTCCCTCGATCACCATGCCACGAAGTTTGACGACGGCGTCCCCCACGGGCACGATGAAAACAGTCTTTCGTTTGTGCTCCTTGTTGAGCGCATCGACCTGGGCTTCCAGTTTGACGCGCCATTCCTCAATGGCAGCCTGCAAGTCAGCAATCTTCATGTCATTTCGCTGTGAGTTCTCGCGGATCTTCTTATCTGCAGTCGCGACGTCGAACGGGTACCACGACGCTTGAACAAGGAGCCTCAGGTGGTTGGGGTTGTGCATCAAACCCAACTCGGTGAATTTCGTGATCCCATCGTCGGGGATCGCAAGATGTGCCGCCATCGTGAAGACATCAACCTCACCTGTTTTCAATGCCTGCCTAGCCTTGTTCTTATCGTCTGCCAGGTCCCAGTGCTGAATGACGCGCGAGCCACCGATCCCCTGGGCTCCAACCTGGCGATGCCCTTGAATTCCGGCCGCCTTGGCGATGACGTCAATCTGAGGCGGGACAAACATGTGAAAACTGTGCCCGGTGTAGAACACTCGCAATCCGGCAGGCGGTTCCGCCGCGGCCGCATAGGTTGCCAGCAGAAAGAACGCCCAGCCAGCAAACCAGAAGGAGCCACGATTGGGGAGAATCGTTTTCATATTGGCAAAGCTTCCTGGAAGGAGAGACGACCATTCATCAATGAACGCTCACCGGTTTATCGCTTTGGTGGTCAGGATTCAATCAGGAAAAAGGGCTTTTTCAATGCAGGGTGGTGACCAACTCGCTTCGAGCGCAGGCCCACCAAAGGTAAAAGCGGAGAATTCATGGTGGACAGGCGCGGCGAACATGCTGACCAGCTTCGAAACGGAATTGGACATGGGGATTCAATCCCGTTGACTTCGCGACTGGCAGGCGCGAAGCTACAATCCCTGTCGTGTTGCATGGCAGAAATTGCGTTTTAGACCGTCGGTGAGATTTATGCCCGAGCCGTTGCCCAAATTGTCCGATGCCCAGGTTCGCGAATGGTTTGCAAAGTTGCCGGTTCAGGATTTTGCGGGTAAACGGGTCCTGGTCATCATTCCGGACGCGACGCGAACGGCTCCCCTGCCACTGTTGTTTGACGCTCTTCATACAAACTTGCGTCCGGCGGTCGCTCAACTGGATATCCTGGTTGCACTGGGGACTCACCCCCCCATGTCCGACTCGCAGATGTGTAAGCTACTGGGGATCTCTGAGGCAGAGCGAGGCAGGTTGTTCTACCAGTTGGGCTTATTCAACCATGAATGGGACCGGCCGGAGCGATTGCTGACGATCGGGACGCTGAGCAAACAGGAGACATCCGAGATTTCTGGCGGCTTGCTGTCACTGGACGTGCCAGTGCAGATCAATTCTCGTATCGCCGACTATGACGTTCTGCTGGTGCTGGGCCCGGTGTTTCCGCATGAGGTCGTCGGATTCTCAGGTGGAAACAAGTATTTCTTCCCTGGTATCGGCGGTCCAGAGATCCTGAACTTTTTCCACTGGCTTGGGGCGCTGATCACAAACGTCGGAATCATTGGTATCAAAGATACTGCGGTTCGGCGTGTCGTCGACCGTGCCGCGGCGATGATTCCTAAAGAACGCAAAGCGATTACATTTGTCGTAGCGTCAGATGGAAACCTGCATGGGCTGTTCTATGGGACGCCCGAGTCTGCCTGGAACGAGGCAGCTGACCTGTCGAACAAGGTCCATATCAAGCGATGTTCAAAACCGTTCAAGCAGGTTCTGTCCTGTGCCCCACCGATGTATGACGAACTGTGGGTCGCCGGCAAGTGCATGTACAAGCTGGAACCTGTTGTGGCAGATGGCGGCGAGTTAATCATCTACGCACCCCATATGCACGAAATCTCGGTCACGCACGGAAAATTGATTGAACAGGTCGGTTACCACGTCCGAGACTATTTCACGAAACAGTGGGACAAATTTAAGGATTTTCCGTGGGGCGTGCTGGCCCACTCGACACATGTTCGCGGCAGTGGGACTTTTGTCGACGGCGTGGAAACGCCGCGAGTCAAAGTGACGCTGGCCAGCGGTATCCCGCCGGAGGTCTGTCAGCGAATCAATCTTGGGTACCGTGACCCGAAAACGATTGACGTCGAATCCTTTGCGAACCGCGAGGATGAAGGGATTCTTCTGGTTCGCAAAGCAGGCGAATACCTGTACCGCCTCGAAGACAACTGACAACCACCACTGTTCTCGTTTATTTCAATTGGTATTCTTAACACTATTGGAAATGGATTCATGTCAGATACGAATGTGGACTATCAGTCCCGCCTGCAATTTGCCTTGGAAGTGGCCCGCGAAGCGAGTGAATTCATCCTTCCTTACTACTGCAACCCGGATCTCGCCGTTGAACGCAAGGGGGATTCGACTCCAGTGACGATCGCCGACAAAGGGGCTGAACGGCTGATTCGTGATGGACTGGCAAAGTCGTTCCCGGACGATGCGATTCTGGGTGAAGAGTATCCCGACAAATCAGGGACAACCGGGTTCCGCTGGATTCTGGATCCGATCGATGGAACCAAATCCTTTATCCACGGCGTCCCTCTGTTTGGGACGTTGATCGGTGTGGAGAAGGATGGGGTCTGTGTCATTGGCGTCGTACGGTTCCCGGCACTGGACGAGGTTGTCTATGCGGCCAAAGGAAGCGGCGCGTGGTGGCAGTTCGGTAACAAGCCACCACGTCGTGCTCACGTTTCGAACGTGACTTCCATGAGCGAAGCGACCTTCTGCACAACCAATTCAACCCGCTGGCTGGCGATCAAGAAGCGAGAAGCACTCGAGTCGTTACTGCAGTCCGTACACCTGGCACGCGGCTGGGGTGATTGCTTCGGGCACATGCTCGTGGCAACAGGACGTGCCGAATTGATGATCGACCCTGCCATGAATCCCTGGGACGCCGCCGCACTATTGCCAATCGTGCAGGAAGCAGGGGGCGAATTCATCGACTGGAACGGAAATCCGACAATTTACAGCGGCAACGGACTGTCGGTCGTTCCCGGCCTGAAAGACGAGATCATTCGTCGGCTGAAGCAGAACGATGCCGAGTGATCACGGAAGCGTCCGGGATCACTGGCATCAAACTTCGGAACGAGGCTATTGAGAAATCTTGTAGAGCTTCTCGTCTGTCCTCAGGAACATTGCTCCATCGGAAAATGCCGGGGTCGCAAACGTACGTCCGGGGACTTCGCACGTACCAACGGTTTCGAACTTCTTGCCGAGTTTGACCCATGTGGCCAACCCGGACTCATTCATAAATAAAATCCGACCGTTGGCCAGCACCGGTGATGCCGAAAAATTTCCTCCGAGGCGTTCCATCCAGTGCCGATCCCCGGTTTTCGCATCGATGCAAGAGGCGATTCCTTCATCGGAAACGAAGTACAATTCGTCACCCACCAGTAGCGGCGAAGGAGTACTCGGAGCCCCCCGTTTGACTCGCCAAACGACGTTGGAATTGGTGACATCTCCTTTCCCACCCAGCTTGATCGCGATCAGCTCCGGGTTGTCGTAATCATGGTTGTAGATCACCATTCCGTGTCCGATCGTCGGTTGCGGGACGACAGACCAGCCAGGAGCCATCACCCGCCAGAGCTCTTCACCACTGGTCAGGTCGTACGCGGCAAAATGGTCGGGACCAGGGGCCATAACTTGAGTCTTTCCATCCACGACAGCCACTGTCGGCGTCACGAATGAATGGCTGATGCGAGCCTTCACGGATCGAGGAGTTTTCCAGGCCACTTTCCCCGTTTCAGCATCGACCGCCGCGACAAACGGATTCGTGCTGCCGTCGCAGACGACAACCAGCTTGCCATCGTGCAACACGGGCGAGCCACCGCTGCCGTGCATTGGCGGGTACTGCAATTCCAGGCACATCCATTTGATTTCGCCCGTGTCAGCAGTCAGTCGAGCCATCCCCAGCGTTCCAAAGTGAACATAGACCGCGCCGTCGCGAACAATCGGCGTCGGGCTGGCATGACTGTTCTTCTTGTGTATTGAAGGAGCTTTTTCAACGGCCCGAATTTCGCGATCCCAGATTGTTTGTCCGGTCCTGGCATCCAGTGCTATTGCTCGCAGCGACAATCCTTCGCCCCGAGGGACCGCCGTCGTCAAATAAACCCGATCTCCAGAAATTGAAGGCGATGACCAACCTAATCCCGGAACGCTCACCTTCCAGGCAACGTTTTTCGTATCTGACCACTCCAGAGGAGCCGTCACATCGACAGCGTGGGCATCCGAATTTGCACCTCGAAACTGAGGCCAATCCTTCGCTCCCAGCAAACACATCACCATCAATTCAAGTATCATGAAACCAGCCCCCAGGATCGTAACCACCCAACACGAAACGCATTCCAACGGACTGATTCGTCAGAGTCAACCGCAGGCAAATCAAATTGACGGGAGGCTCATCGGCTGGCCCAATGTCGCATCAGCGGACGGTCGAGCGGCCCCCGACGATAAATGACGCGTTAAGCGACATTTATGGGAGGGCGAGGCGGCGAGGCTCCCATCGAGTCGTCTTTCAATTTTTGCGATTGCTCCGGCCACACATCTTGGCAGGAGCCTCGCCGCCTCACCCTCCCGTTTGAATCCGTCTTCATCAAACTTAATGAATTGTCAGGTGGCCTCCAGATTAAACAACTCCTCAAGACTATTCTGCATAACGAGTTGCGATCCGCATTGTGTATCTTGATGACAGATCGCTCCCCACCGACTTCGTCTAGGCGAAATCGCAGGAAACTGATACGTTTCCGCGTCCTGCACCGGTTGGCGCTCGCTTGGTGGTGGTCTGCGATGGCAAAATCCACGTCACACATAACACGATCTCGATCCGTTCCGTTTTGGGTACGGGCAGGAATCGTCGTTTTGACGGGAATGGGATTGTCTGGATGTTCGACCTTCCGGAAGCAAATTGCCGAACGCCGGGAAACCTGCGATGCCTATTGCAAGCGGGCTCGAGCGGCGAAGAATGAAGGGTATCCCGATCAGGCCGACCTGCTGCTGAACGAAGCCGTTCGGCAACGCCCCGACGATCTGGAAACCCGGCGACATCTCGCAGAATCTCTCTGGGAATGTGGTCGGCAACGAGATGCCCTGCTGGAATACCGCGAACTTGCTGAAAAACATCCCCGCGACGCCCGAATTCACCAGCGACTGGCAATGATCTACTGGACGCTCGGTCAAGCCGACCTGGCTGCCCGCCATGCGGAAAGTGCACTGCGTCTCGATCCGCATTCAGTAGATGCCCTCCTCGTAAAAGCACGAGCCGAAGCCGCTGGTGAAGATTTCGACACAGCCGTTGCCACATACATCCGACTGACGAGAGCCGCGCCAGACCTGGTGTCGGCAAAGCTGGAACTTGCAGAAGTACACGTCCAGCGAGGATATTCTCACCAGGCCTGTGCCGTCTTGCGAGATGTGATATCTCAACCATCACTCCCCGCTGAACTGAAGGCGGAGACGGAATGGAAACTGGGGCTGACATTTGCCGCAGCAGATCGCTGGTCCGAAGCAGCCAACTATCTGGGTATCGCCATTGAACGCCGGAATTCGACCGCAGCCGACTGGCAGTTTCTGATGACGGCAAAATTGCTGGCTGGGCAGGATACCTCTTCACTGCAAGCGAAAGCTGTCACTGCGTCTGCAAAACTCGCTGGGAATGCGGAATCCACCGTCTGGACAAGACTGCGTGACCGGTTGGCAGCACGAGCGGAAATTCTCGCTCACGGGGGGAATCCGGTACCGGGACAATCCCCGGTTGTCCGCGCCGAATTCTCCCGCAGCGCACAAGCAACACCGGAACGGTGAATTTCCGGTTTCTTTCGCGTCCCGGAAATTCCGCCCCTGGTAGCGACGCAAGCCGCATCAGCAGTTGCTTTTGGGTTGGCTCAAACCGTACCATCATTGCCTCAGTACGGTTGCTCTTAACTCACGTGAGGGCTATCGGACCAGAACACGGAGAAGTCGTCTTTCGTTCTCAATCGATGCTGGCGCGGCACGTTGAGGCGGCAGTTGAGTTCCCAGCCTTGATCCCTCCCAATCACCGCCGAGCTTTGATTGGACCGCGAACTTGTTGTTGTCTGCAGACCAGGCCTTGATCGAGCAGCTACGCCAGGGAGACCGAGCGGCTTTTGCAGCCGTTATCGAGCAGCATCAGCGCGCCGTTTTCGGTTACCTGCGAGGACGCCTGCTTCAGGCCTCCGATGCTGACGATATGACCCAGGAAGTTTTCCTGCGGTTCTATCTGTCTCAGGCACGATTTGACTCCACAGCCCTGGTCCGCCCATGGCTGCTGGGGATTGCTCGCAACCTGTTGCGCGAACACGTCAAGGGTATGAAGCGACGCAAGGAAACGGCCTGGACGGAATTGTGCCTGGAACTGGAGTCTGTCATGCCTCCAGATGCGTTGTGGAGTGACGACGAAGACATGATGCGGCACTTGCCAATCTGTATGGACGGATTGGGGCCGAGTGCCCGCGAAGCGATCGAATTGCAATATCGGGGCGAGCGAAAGCTGGCTGACATTGGCAAGCAACTGCACCGCAGCGAAGGAGCCGTCAAACTCCTGCTGCATCGGGCACGCCAGGCATTGAAAGATTGCCTGGAACGCCGCAAGCGACAAGCAGCCCATGGTACATGACATGATTGATCGATTTTAAGTTTCCCCAAAACTGACATTAACCCCTGACGACGTGACGGGCTGACATGACCGACCAGGAACTGATTCGATTACTGCAGGAAAAGCCGCCGAGTGAATTCTCGATCGAGGAGTTCGATGCTCTGCGCGCGCAGTGGACGCAATCGCCCGAACTCCGTCAGGCGTTGATTGAACATCTGCACCTCGAATCTCAATTGGCCGGCGCCCTAGGTCAGGTCGAACTGAACATCGATGCGATCCTCAAACGAGCCGCTGATGAACGACGTCGCAAACCTGAAAAGCGATCTCCCATGTGGCTCTGGTCAGCAGGTCTGATCCTGCTGGTCGCCTGCGGGCTGACGGGGTTGTTCTGGCGAGGACGAAACCCGCAGCCGATTGAAATTGCCGAAAACGACACGAAGGGAACGGCGAACGCGACAACTCCTGAGAATGAATCGACGACCGGGAGCGATGATGAGCCAGCCGATGCGGTCGCAGCCATCGTCGCAGGTCGTGGTGGTGAGGTCGACACAGCAGGAAATGTCGTAGCCCGGACCGATGGAATCAAGCCCGATCACGTCACTCCTGCAGTGATTGAACCCTGGACGAAGTCCCTGGCACGCGATGTCGCTCCCTGGCCTGTGGGCAGCCCCAAGTTCACGCGCGACTTCAAATCCAGCGGACATGATGAACTGCCTGAAGCAGAAGCCCGGCGATGGTTCACACAGGTGGAAGGGCAGCCATTCAACTGGGGGCAGGACGCATACGGTCAGCAACAGCGTCGCGTGGCCAGGTTTCAAGGATTTGCCAGGCTGCGAGCTCCGTGGCCGGACGATGCACTTGTGCGTATGACGCCGTTCGACGTAACTGACCTGACGATTTACCTGTGGCGTGGACCTACGGGCGTAGCGCTCCGCCTGTATACTCGCAGGGAACCATTTACGTGGGCGGCATTTGAAATCGTCCGTGAGAACTCGTCACCCAAGCCGATCCGCTGGGGGCTGCTGACGACAGACAACGGTGCCTATTCTCGTGCGGGAACAGGAACATTCGACCTGCGCTACCAGGACCGAGGCATCACGCTCGCGCGTGGCGGCATCCCCTTGATGACTGCCCCCCTGTCAGGCCGCCCCGATGAGGTCTTCATCGAAGGGCAATTCCGCCTTCGTGGTATTTCGATTCATCGAGTGGCTCCCCTGCCCAGCATTCCAGAGAACAGCCATCCAATCGTCGTGGGTGGCCCGGCAGTCGATCTTCCCTGGGCCGCCTCGGCCGAGACCCCCGCTGATTTGATTCAAACCGCAGATGGCAGCGTCGACTTCAAGGCTGATTCGCGTGACAAGCATGGAACTGTTGTGGTTCCACTGGCGCATCGCGGAATCTATGAGGTCATTGCGCGAGTCGAATCAGCCGATCCTGGAACAGGGATATTCCTCGGAGACACTGACGGCCGTCCGCTGCATCGTGTCGGTTACTTCAAAGATAATGCGACGGGACGACTCACGGTCGGTGTCCTGCGTCCAAACGAGATGCGCGATCAGGCAAATTTTGACCCGAATGCATTTCCCCCGCCGTATTACACACGATCTCAGTGGATCAAGATCGTTGCCGGACTGGGAACCGTCCAGATCCTTGTCAGTGGTGATGGACGAACCTGGGGACATCTGACGGAAGATCCAGCACGAGACTTGCCCGGGGCTGTGGGAAGTATTGGGCTGTATGGTCTGCCTGGGCCAGTCGCCCGGTCACTGAAATTGGCCCATCTGGAAGTTCGATCGCTTGCCGGACTGACGTCGCTGGCCGACCCGCAACTGATCGCCATGGTTCCACAATTCACCGCAGACGACTGGAAAGACCCGATCCGCTGGACACATCGAGCAACCGACGCTGCCCCTGCGGGCGTAGACTTGTCGCGATGGATGAATGCCTGCGTGGTATCAACGCTTTCGCAGGGACCGCCTCGCGAATTTGCCGCAGCGATCCTGAAGCGGCTGGTCGGTGCAGCGATCCTTTCCGACATTCCGCTGGCCCAAAAGCTGGCACTCATGGACGAGGCGAGCCTGTTAATTGACACCTGGGATGAAGCCTCGGCTCATTCCATCGCGGATCATTACGAAACCATCTGCGAGCAACTGGCACTCGCCGGGGATCCCCATCCCCTGCTGACTGTTCGACCAGCAATCCTGCGATCACCCATGTGGACGATCAGCAAGTTGCGATTTGCCTGGGAACGACCTGCTCTTCGCGAACTGCTCAGGACCGCTTATCGCACAGACTGGCCGGACGCCTGGCAAACCAGCCAATCACTCACTTTCTGGAATGCTGGACCGCACCCCGACTGGATCCCGGTCGACCAGTCTGAAATCCTGGCACGACAATGTCGCTGGGTCCGATCGATGGCAGTTGAGAATCAACCTCAACTGGAAGATGGCCAGACAGGAGTTCTGCCCCCGACGTGGCGACATCCACTCGCTCTGCAGTGGAATAAGGAAGCATACAACGTCCGAGCCGAACTGCAGTCGGCACTGACGGGACAGACGTACGAGGATGCCTGCAGGATCGTCATGTCCATCAACGTCAGCGAGGGTCCGGGATTGCTGCCGGATATGGACGACCGGCAACTGTTCGTTTCCCTGCCAACTGCGGTTGCCGCAGCCATGCAATTACACCCCGACTTTGCCAGATTGATGACTGAAAAATTCGGTCCGCTCGGCGTTATCCGAGTGCGACAGGCAATTCAGTCGGGAAACGTGCGCGGCGTTCAATCTGCAACGCTTCAATTCTTCGGGACCGAGGCGGCTGCGGAAGCTCATCAATGGCTGGGCGATCGCGATCTTTCTGCAGGGCGGTTCCCCTCTGCGGAAGAACATTTCTTACTGGGACTGGCGCATTGCCTGCCACGTCAGCGCGATGGCCTGCAATCGCGGTTGCAATTGGCCCTGGCACTCAATGGTAAGCAGACGCCCAACACCTCTGGTTCGACCAGTTCGATCGAACTGAGTGGTGCGACCATTACCGCGAAGGAACTTGATCAACTCGTCAAATCACTGGCTGACAGACCGTCGCCTGTCAGGCGCTTCCATCGTCCCGTAACGACTGTCGTAACTCCACTGGCTCCTGTCGCACTGAAAGTTGAGACCCGAGCGGCTTTCGATGGTCAACCAGGCCTGAACCCCGGCCGCTACGAGTACCGGTTTGGTGACCCGTTTGGCCGCCAACTGGCTGCGGTTGCCGATGACCGGCGAATCTATGTCAGCAATCGCTTGCAGGTAAATGCTTACAACCTGCCCAGTGGCCAGCAGGCCTGGGCTCAGGGTTTGGGAAGTGAACAGGGCGAAGCGCATGCGATGCCATTCACGCCCATGACCCCTCTTGTCGCCGGCGATCGATTATTTGTGCGCAGATTGGGAAAAGGTGGAACGGAACTGGCCTGCCTCAATGTCGAAAACGGTCAGGTCGTCTGGTCACAGCGACCGAACCTGCAGGTGCTGTCGGACCCCGTCTTCTGGAATGGCAGTTTGTTCGCGTTGACGCTCTCGCGAGTCGACGAAGATCAGGTTCAGGTTGAGGGAACGCGGTTTGACTTTGAAACAGGGGCCGCCACCTCATCACAGCCGCTGTTCCGATTGCGCGACTCGACCGATCGTTCCAATGCAGCTCAATTGACACTTGCTGGTCGCCTGGCGGTCTGTTCGCTGGGAGGAATTTCTGCCTGTTTCGATGGTTCTGGCGAAATCCATTGGCTGCGGCGTCACCTGTGGCTTCCCAAGGCCGTCGACGATCAGGCTGAGGACTTCCGAATTGCAGCTCCCGTCATTCGAGGGAACAGGGTGTTTGTTTCTGTGCCTGGTGTTCGCAATGTCAGTTGCATGGACCTGGAGACAGGCCGCCTGCATTGGAGTCAACCGATTCCCGACCTGCGCGGCGTGTTATCAGTTGTCGGCCACCATGTACTGGTCGACACCCGGCGCGGCGTGACATCTATTAATTCGGATGATGGACGAATTCTCTGGTCCCGCGCTTTTGAGAATCGCCTGGAAGCGTTTCAGGCCGACGAAAAGTCCATTCTGGTGGCGCACCGGGTTACGCTGGCTCCCAACAGGACCCGCCCCTATCTGATGTGGATGGATCTAGAAACAGGCCGGGAGATTGCTCAATCTCAAGTTGACGGATTTGAACGCGTCGAATGTCAGATTGGCCCGATGTTCAGTGCCGGGGGAAAATGGTGGTCGCTGTCAGGACAAGGCTGGAAAGAGACCAAGCGAGAACTTGTCGAACTCACACCGGCCTCGCCACTCGTTCCAGGAAGTATCACCGATGAAGCCTGGGGAGCATGGCGTCCCGACGTTCCGGCCCCTCAACTGATCGACCTGGCCCTGGCACTGCCAGGGTGGCATCCCGAGGCAAACTATGGACCTCGCTTCCAGTTAACTCCTGGCGATGTGCGCGGCGAAACCTCGGTAATGGCCACCAGGCTCGATCCGACAACGGAGGTCAGACTGATGCAGGTCATAGATGTTCCCGCCGGTCGCAAAACGTCGCTACGATTGCGATTTGGCAACATGCAGGATCGCCGCTGGACACTCACCATTCGTGCAGACAACCAGCGACTCCTGGAACAACAGGTCGAAGAGCAGGGAAGTTCCAACGGATGGCGTGATGCGGTCGTCGACCTGACTCCATTTGCAGGGAAACGTATTCCTGTGCAATTGATTCAATCGATTCCACCACAGCAACAACCCGGGGACGCCATCTGGAAACGGGCGGTCGTTGTTGTTGAATAGCCTTCCGTTGTTCGACCCGGCGCTGAGCCATTCCGAATCAATCAGGCGAACCGCGTCATGCCTCAACAGTATCCGTTCTTTGAAGCCACCGGCAATGCCCATGAAGTTGGCCGACAGCACGGCGAACAGGCGCGAGTTCAGATTCATGGTTATCTCGATTTCCTCGCCAATTCATTGCAGGTCGGACGAGCCGAACTTAGACGTCGGGCTCTGAAGTTCCTGCCGCTGTTCCAGACGAACTGCCCAGAACTGCTGACCGAAGCACAGGGGCTTGCTGATGGTGCGGGATTGCTGCTGGCAGATGCCCTGGCGGCTCAACTCCGAGGAGAACTGGGGCAGTTGAATGATGGAGGGTGCACGACGTTCGCCGTTGATGCGAGGGGTACAACGACGGGTTCGACACTGATCGGCCAAACCAGTGACAATCCCCCCGAACTCGAAGAATTCGGGTACGTCTTGAAACTTCGGCCGGCGAATCAACCTGCCATTCTGATGTGGACTTTCGGAGGAATGCTGGGATATCACGGCATCAATGAATACGGAGTTTCACATTTTGCCAACGCGCTGGGTGGTGGGCCCGACTGGAAGTTCGCGCTCTCTCACTACCCTTTGAAACGTCTGATACTTCAACAGCGCTGCATCGCGGACGTCAGGCAACTGATGACGGATTTTCGCGTCTGCTCCAACGGTAATTACATGCTGGCGGACGGCCGAGGGGCGATTGAAGATATTGAATTGACCAGTGAAGGACCGCGTTACCCTGGTGGTAATCCTCGATTTCAGGTTCACACGAATCACTTTCTCTGTCAGGAACATGCCTGCGACGCAAACTGGCAGTTCAGCCCGGCGGATTCGTTTCCACGACTGAACCGGATGCAGAAACTGATTGGTCAGAAGTTCGGCTCGATCAGCCTGAATGATGTTCAGGGCTTTCTTTCGGATCACGATGGTCATCCCGTCAGCATTTGTCGCCATTCACACGAGGGGCCCGACAGTCCAATGCTGGATCGAAAGGGAAAGACCGTCGTGGCCCTGATCGCTGAACCCGAGGATCGTCGATTTCATGTTGCATTCGGCAATCCCTGTGAAAATCCGTTTGTCACATACAGACTGGATTGAGCAAGGGGCAGTTTTCAATTTTCTTGACTCGGCCCAAAAACTTCCCTTTCCCTGACTTAGGAATTCTTGTTAGTATTACAAGCTGTAGCAAAAATCTCCGGGATGGCACGCGGCGTGTCGAGTAACCGGAGTTGAACGGAGTCGATGCTGGTTGCGGGATGCATCACCAGCCAGCCATGGGAAGGCTTCAACGTGCGGTCTCGGCTTTGGGCTTTGATCTTGCGCGAATTACCGTTTCCGTTCCGGGACATCGGAATGGAACTGGCTCGCCTCATCAAATGGATCGACCAGACTGCCGCCCGGTTCTGGATCGGCCTGAGCCGTTCGCCAGCTTGGTACCTTGTCACCGCCACCGGAGTGCTGGCATTCCTGCTGACAGGCCTGCTATTTTTTAACTACGTTGCCACGCATGACCCAACCTTGAAGGAACTCGCCAATCGTCGTGGAAAAATAATTCCCGTGACACGCGAACACCTTGAAGATGCTGGAGATTGGGCCGCACAGGACAAATGGCGAGTTGCTCACTTTTTTGTGGATCACCGGCCACCGAAGCACAATCGGTATCGAACATCTGATGTCGTGCTGAATGATTTCGATCCGGGCCCCTCATTTGCAGCCGCTGAGCCGCCGCGTAAATCTGGATTCCGGTCGCGGCTGCATCCATCAACCCGTAAACAATCGATCGCGAATTCTGCAATCGGCGATGCGGATGTGATGCTTGAACTGGGCACTCCGCGAGTGGCCGAAGTTCCCAAACGCCTGGTTGACGGCCGACTTGTCCGCGAAGCGGGTACGAACAGCCGTAACGTGCGAACTGCTGCACTGCGTTCGCGGGAACCCGAACTCGTGGTTCAGGCAGAATGGGCTCTGGGTCCCGATTGTGATTATGAACCTGTCCGTCGACCGGGCCGTCGTATTATTCCCGTACCGGAACCGCAATGGGACGAGCTCCCTCCGGTGGTTGATCATCGCCATCCAGACCTGTCGTTCCAGATGGTGATGCTCCGTGAATTCCTGCCACCAACGGGCGAATTTCCGCCAGGTTCTCGATTTGCTTCCGTTTCCGTGTCGAGCGAATTCCCCGAATCGATCACTCAGCCAAAACGCCGAAATCCGTTACTCGACGAGTTTTCGCCTTGGACTGAGGTTGACCCAAATCAGGTTCAACCTGAACGACCGGTCGAATCCTACGCCGAGCGAATGGGGCCCGAGGAGGATTCGACACCAATCGTTGACGATCTGGATCGAGACCTCAGGGTGAATCCTGCCCCCTCATTTGCCGAGGTAGCACTCGGGCTTGAAATTCGCGCCCCGAAGTCCGCCGTGGCAGGAAGTGCTAGTCATTCTTCCATATTGCTCTACAACAACGGTGCTCGGGAAATCCCGCTGATTTCTGTTCGCGAACCGTTGGCTACCCTCGAAACGATCACCGACGCAATCCCACCGGCACGCGTCGATCAATTTGACAATTCTCTGGAACGCAAAGTCCAGCGGCTGGAACCCGGAAAAAGCAGCCAACTCGAATTGGTCTGGCGCGCTGATTCACTCGGCCGCCGAACTCATTCCGCCTTCGTTACTGCTATGGCAGCAGTCGGAACCCTTACCGAAATCGTTCCACCGGTTGGCGAACAGCCAATGCCAAGTATCGCTCCTGAACCGATTCCCGCTCGAGAACCACCCGTTGAACCCGAGCCTGCTTTCGAACCGATCCGTCAACCGGAGCCTGTTCCGGAACCCGTTCCAGTTCCGGCTCCTGTTCCTGTCGTACATCCCAAACTGTCGTTCGATGTTCAGTCATTACCACGTGTCAGGGTCGATGACGTCGTCGAGATTGCGATTGTCGTCCGGAACACAGGCGACGTACCACTGCACCGCGTTCGAGTCGTCGCACAACTTCCAGAACAGCTGAAGCATCGTCAGGGGAACGAAGTCGAATACACCATCAATACCTTGCCTGTTAAAGGAACCGAACGAACAGTTCTGCGTGTTGTCGCTCAGAAAAGTGGCCAGGCGATTTGTCAACTTCAGGTTTCTGCGACGGAACCCGCTTCAGCAGAGTCGCGAGCGGTCATCGAAGTGAATGCCAAGCCGGCCCCTCCCGCCATTGTCAAATCTGAACCTCCACGAACAAAGTCGCCCCAACCGACTCCCTTGCGACAGAATCCTGTCACGCCCAGTTCAAACTGCTGCTGTCAGTCAGAGTTTATGGTTTACGACCCGTGGTATATCCCCTGAGTCGCGTCAGCGGGAGCGGTTTTTGACAGGGACGTGTGGATGACGGTTCTTTATACGGACGACCGATTTCTGGAGCACGAAACCGGGACACATCGCGAACGTCCGGAACGACTGAAGGCGATTACCGCTGAACTCGCACGAACAGGTCTGGCAGCCAAATGTTCCCCTGCAGAAACCCGTACGGCATCTGTTGAAGAGATTTCGCGTATTCATGGCGCGATGTATGTCGCCCGGGTTGCTGAGTTCGCCAATGCTGGCGGAGGTTGGATTGAGCAGGATACATTCTTGTCTCGCAAGTCGTATGAAGTCGCTCGACGCGCGGCAGGAACAAGCCTTGCCGCCGTTGATGCGGTCATGAAAGGACCTGAAAAGTCCGCCCTCTGCCTGATCAGACCTCCCGGACACCATGCACTGGCCCACGATGCCATGGGCTTTTGTCTTTTCAATAACATTGCCCTCGCTGCAGATCATGCCGTCAAGCAACACAAGCTCGAGCGGGTCCTGGTGATCGACTGGGATGTTCACCACGGCAATGGAACACAGGACATCTTTTACGAACGCGACGACGTCTGGTTTCTGTCTGCCCATCGTTCCCCTTTCTATCCAGGCACAGGAAAGAAGGAAGAGACCGGCAGTGGTAAAGGCCTTGGAACCAAATTCAATCTTCCCGTCGCTTTTGGAACGTCACGCAAGGATTATCTGACTCAGTTCGAATCGCTGCTGACTGACGCAGCAACGAAATGTAAACCCGAACTGATTCTGATCAGTGCGGGTTTCGATGCTCATGCAGAAGACCCGATCGGGTCACTGGGATTGCAAACCGAGGATTTCGAAACGCTGACGAAGCTGGTGCGTCAGGTCGCACTGACACACTGCAAAGGTCGACTCGTCAGCTGCCTCGAGGGTGGCTACAACACCCAGCGACTGGCAGAATCCGTCGCCTGCCATCTGCAAACGCTACTGAGCTAGAGCGCGTCGCATTTAAGTGTGGCGTCCCGAGGGCATCAACGCGACACGGAAGTGCGCCCGCGCTGGCAGATGTCACCAGTTCACTACCCATCGCACGACTCAGGCTCAGCGTTTTTGCAGGGCATCTTTCTCAAGTGGGCGGACTTGGACCTTCTTCGGATAGCCCCAGAATTCTTTATTCCCAAATTCTCCGGTGTTCGTGTGATCATGATTTGAAAAGATCGTGTGAAGGCCTTGGGGCACTCGATAAATACGGTCATCAAGTATCAGTTCAAGGCCTTCGTCAGATCCTACGTGAATCACCCACGCTGTGCCCATCCACAGGAAGTCAGGATGCCAGTCACCCGTCACGACAGCATTGTGAATCGGAAGACCTTGAATCTTCATCGGCCCACCAGACTGGTGGCGAATAACTTCCTCGGCAACGATCGCAAGCGAGAGGAAACCTGCGATAAGGACAATTCGTGGAATACACCTGAATCTGCTTCGCATGGCTGCCCCAACTCACGACCACGTGAGCGCCCAGGCGAGTCTGACGCTGAACTCAGAACCTGCGCCGCCTGGTCACGTTGGCTGCTGACTGAGGGTTCCAGATCCAGAAAGTCTAAACTCAGCATCAGCCGAGTTCACAACCGGCCGGACTATTTGGCCGCCGGCAGTTGATACCCTTCGCGATTCAGGCGAATGCGATAGAGGCTGGTTCCGGCTGTAATATAAAGCAGTTTCGCGTCGGCTCCTCGCCCGAATCCGACATTGGTGGGGACTTCCGTCTTGATGTACGCCAGTTCTTTTCCTTCAGGGGAATAGACACAGATTCCCGGACGATTCTCGGCTCGTACGGCCACATACAGGTTCCCCTGCTTATCGACAACCAGTCCATCAGGACCATCGAATGGGGCATAGTCGACCAGCGTCTTCCGGAACTTGGCGGTTCCGTCGGCGGCAAGGTCGTAGGCCATCAGAGCCATGTTCCCTTTACGGACAGGGGTATCGGCACTCAGACGTTCAATCCCTGCAGAGCCATTGTCATTGCTGACGACATACAGTGATTTCTGATCCGGCGAAACAGCCACGCCGTTCGGCTTCCCTGCATCGGTGATAATGCGATGAATCGAACCATCGGTGTCAATGCGATAGACGGCCATCAGCGGTTGCTCGATCGGTTCGTGCCCCAGATAGCGTGGATCACTGAAATAGATGCGTCCCTTCTCATCAATGGTGATGTCATTGGGAGCGTTGAATGGTCGGCCTTCGAACATGCCTGCGATGATATAACTCTTGCCGGTCTTCATGTCCGTGCGAGTCACGCGGCGACCGCCGTAGTCAGCCCCTTCCGCGACGACCATATTTCCCGCCGCGTCAAACTTGATACCGTTCGACATTCCACTCGGTGAACGAAAGATTGATGTCTTGCCACTGGCCGGATCAAACTTCCAGATGTGCCCCGCTTCGATGACTCCTTTTGCATCCTTCGACTTGTTGGAAAAAGTGATTTCACTGAAGTAGACCATCCCGTCGGGAGCGACGCTGACACCTTCCGTCAGCACGTTCGTTTCGAAGAGTTTTTCGAGCTTGGCGTCCGGGGGAACGATCGGATCATCCGCATTGGCTTGAGAGAAACCGAACGATCCAATGAGGGCGAGAATCGGGAAGAATTTGTTTCGCCAAGTCATGATGCAGTCCTTTCAAATCAAGATGATGATGACGTAGATGTGGGACTTCGAATCAGCGAGATATCATCGAATGGACACAGGCTCGTGAAGCGTCAATGCTTTGAATTGGGAGTGAGTTTGAAACGCAGAGAGCGCGGAGGACACAGAGTAAACGCCAGCGATTCCCTCGTCTTCTCTCTGCGATCTCAGCGCCCTCTGCGTTTCAAATATTTTCAGGCTTCAGCCTTTGACAGCAATGAGTTTGTTGTCTGAGGCTTTCTACTTCTTAGGCTCAGAATCCTTGGCAGCTTCTGCTGGCTTATCGGAGTCCTCTTTCTTGGCGGCATCCGGCTTGGCCGCTTCGTCTTTATGATCGGTGTCTTTGTGATCGGCGTGCCCCTTTTCATCCTTGTGGTCATGAGCCGAGCCATCGATATGATAATCGATTTCGCCGGTAAAGGGCTTGCCGCCGATTGAGACTTGCAGCTTCCCGTGGATCGCCTTGGCATCCATCAGCGTGTGAACGACTCCGTCGTCGATCAGTTCGAAGACAGACGACTTCCCTTCGCCGTCGGTCTTTTGAGGAGCCGCTTTCAGTTTGAGAGCCTCTTTACCAGCCGGGGTCACCGTCAGGTCGGTGGCAGCGATCGGTTCCGCCGTCTTGGCGTCTTTTCCCAGGACGTAAACACGCACGGCATGAGCGTCGTGATCGACGACGATTTCGGCGTGGTATTCTTCCGCGCCCAGTTCAATCAACCCACCACCGTGCGGGCCTTTGGCGCCATGACCATGTTCATGAACCGGCGGAGCCTTCTTCAGCTCGCTGGTCTTCTTGAAGTCTGAATTATTGCCTGGGCATCCGATGCCGCAACTGATGATACCGAGTGACAACAACGTCGTAAGAGTGATCCGCCGCATTGCTTCGTTTCCTTCCGAAACCCAGTTCTTCCGTCCAAAATCAGATCGACCCTGTGGCCGATAAACTGGCAGAAGTCTCGCGAATCATCCGGCGAACCGCAACCCGAACGGGTTCAAATATAAGAAATCTCAGACTGTTGGCGAACGACCAACGGGAGCGGCAGCAACAGTTCTCAATCGTCGCTCGAAGTCCCGTAGGTCAGGCTGTGCCTGACTCCTGGAAGTCGGGGTATCCGATCCCGCAGTTCGGCAAACAATGCCGTCACCTGAAATCACTTCGTCGGGCACTGCCTGACTTACCCTACTTCGTCAGGCACAGCCTGACCTACCCTGTACTTGGAAGTCAGGGCAGCAACAGTTCTCAATCGGTCGCTCGAAGCGTTTACGACAGCAGGCCCTTGACCAGTTTCCCATCCTTGATGATTTCGATCGGGCGAGTCCCAAATGCGACCAGTTCCTTATCCGCATCGATCCCCAGCTGATGGTAAATCGTAAACAGCAGGTCTTCGAGCGGCAATGCGTCGCGAGCTGGCTCTGCGGCCGTTGCGTCACTGGCACCATAGATCAGGCCCCGTGCGAATCCGCCGCCAGCGATCAGGTTCGAATAGCAGCGAGCCCAGTGGTCTCGGCCGCTCGTCGAATTCACCTTGGGAGTACGCCCGAATTCCGTAGTGACCCAGAACAGAGTAGAATCCAGCATCCCTCGTCGGTCCAGGTCGATAACCAGTCCGGCAATCGCATGATCGAGCGCCGGCATCTGATCGAGACAATTGTTTTTCACATCGACATGGGAATCCCACGCCCCATAGGTCACGGTGACGAATCGCGTCCCCGCTTCGACAAGGCGACGAGCCAGTATCAGTCGCTCGGCCAGTCCCTTCGGATGAAACCTGTTATCGGGTCCACGCAGACCGACGACATCGCGACCATAAAGCTGCATCGTTTCTTCGGTTTCGCCGTCGAGCGTAAAGGCTGCCTGAGCCTTCGACGATGTCAGCAGAGTGAAGGCCCGCTGGTAAAAATCGTCCATCGTGCCGATGGTCGTCGGATCCGCTTCAAGCTGGCGAATCTGCTTTTCGATGACATCCCTGGCAGAACGGCGACGAGTGAATCGTTCTGTCGAAACACCGTTGGGAATGGCGAAGTCCCGGACTTTGAACCCACGCTGCCCCGGATCAGCATTCAAGTCGAAGGCACCGTACGTACTGCTCAGGAAACCGGTACTGCCGGCGAAACTGTGGTTGTTCGGGATCGCGATGTACGGCGGCAGTTCGCCTCGCACACCCAGTTCATGTGAAACCACGGCACCCATCTGAGGATAATCGATCACCGCCGTCGGCGTGTAGCCAGTGAACAGATGATAGGTCGCCTGGGCATGGTCAGGGATCCGTCCGACCAGGCTTCGCATGACGGTGATCTTGTCGGCGATGGCCGCCGTATTGGCGAAGTTATCGCTGAAGACATCGCCATTCTTCGTTTTTGTCACACCGAAGGAACCTCGATATTCGACGGGTGCTTCGGGCTTGGGATCGAGCGATTCCTGTTGAGGCCAGCCACCGCCGAGATGCAGCTGAATGACACTCAGTGCCTTCGGTGCCAGTTTCCCCTTGGAACCCGCAGCAGTAAATGCCTGATTCGTGTCTTCGGCTCGCCCCTCCAACCGCAGCAGGTCACCGAGAGAGAGTCCCAAGGCTCCGCAAACGCCGACTTGAATAGCCTGACGCCGCGACATCCCGCGAAATCCCGCACAGCCACGCAGATTGGGCGCCAGTTGATTGAGCGACGACTTTTCCATCGAAGAGATATCCCTGTCCGTATTCTTAATCCGAACACGCCCTGAAGTTCGTACCGCAGCAAGAATAACTTGTCGGGTACCATTTTGGGCATCTCAATCGGATTTTTTTGAGGATGGGTCGAGGTCGAATTCAGAGTTCGCGGGGCAATGGCTTTTTCAAGGTAGGGTGGAGACCAACTCGCTTCGAGCGCCGGCCCACCAAGGAAACTTTTACTCGTTGTTACTCACCGTACGGAAAAAGGTCCCGATTTGTCTTTTCCTGAACCCGATTCGAATGCATAATCACATCAATAATCGACGATGAGTTTTAAGGGGCGATCCCCTTGGTGGAGGTTTTGCATGCTGACAATTCATGATCCATTGCCGAATCGGACCTGTCAGGGCTATTCGCGCCGGGACTTTTTGCGTGTCGGTGCGATCGGTACCGGGGCGTTGTCTTTGGCGGAAATGCTGCGGATGCAGGCTTCGGCCGGGATCTCTCCGGGGGTCTTGAAGGATAAGTCGGTCGTCCTGCTCTTCCTGCAGGGAGGCCCGCCGCATATCGAGTTTTTCGACCCTAAGATGTCCGCACCAACCGAAATCAACAGCACGACGGGCGAAGTACAGACTCGGTTGCCCGGGATCACGTTCGGGGCAACCTTTCCACAACTGGCTCAGCGAGCGGATCGCCTGGCGATTGTACGGTCGTACGGTTCTGGTAACGGCGGTCACAGTTACGGCGAAGTTCTCAGTGCCAACAACCCGACGAAGGCGACCGTCAGCTCGATGTATGCCCGCGTGCGCGGCAACAATCACCCGGTCAGTGGATTACCAACCAACGTGCTGGTCTTGCCGGAAGCGGTCCGTGACGGATTGAAACTGGGGAGCAACTTTGAAACGTCTGCGTTGCCGACACTGACTCAACCCGGAAGTTTCGGTGCGACGTATGCCGCGTTCAATCCGAGTGGAGGTGGCGACCTGCAACAGGATATGCGGTTAGCAGTCACCCCCGCTCGCCTGGGTGATCGCAAGTCTCTGCTGAGTGAGCTGGATCGGTTCCGTCGCAAGGCGGATGTGAACGGATCGTTTGAAGGTGTCGACGCTTATCAGCGACAAGCGTTCGAGATGATCACTCGCGGAGTTGCCGATGCCTTTGATCTTTCCAAGGAAGATCCGGCGACAGTGGAGCGTTACGACACCAGCCACCTGTTCAAGCTCGAGGACCTGACACGCTGGAACGATATGCGTCGCGCCTCAAACCTGCTCGGCCGACAGATGTTACTGGCCCGGCGCTTGTGTGAAGCAGGCTGCGGTTTCGTCACGGTCTCGGATTGTGGATGGGACTATCACGCGAACGGGAACAGCCCGAAAAACATGGCCGGAATTTACCCGATGGGGGGACAGGTGGACCATGCGGTCAGTGCCTTCATCGACGACCTGGAATATCGAGGCCTGAGCGACAAGATCCTGCTGGTCGTCACTGGTGAAATGGGTCGCACCCCCAGGAAGAACAACAGCGGCGGCCGTGACCACTACGGAGAACTGACACCACTGCTGATGGCAGGTGGCGGCTTGAAAATGGGACAAGTAATCGGTCATTCCGACAACCATGCCACGCGCCCGATCGGCAACGGCTATCGCCCCGAGCACCTGTTGTCGACCATCCTGCACACTCTGTTCGACGTGGGCAGATTACGTCTGGAACAGCAGGTCCCCCGCGAAATCATCAAGCTGGCCGAAGCCAATAAGCCAATTGATGGACTGCTGTCGTAGCAGGGAATGCACAATGACAATTGATGGACTGCTGTCGTAGCGACGAGTGGCCGGGACTGGAGCGTCCTCGCGAAGTCCCGGAGTATTCGAGTTGTGGCTGCTGGGTGGCCTAGGTTGGCCGTCCGCGGCCTACCTGGGTCGCAAAGCGACGAGAAGTTTGCCACGTTTCAAACTTTCGAAACTTCATCGGACTTCGTTACCCCAGCAGCCGAAGCGGCAACTGGGGCCACCCCGTCGCCG
>CAZSTW010000114.1:0-4410 GCA_964609845.1 uncultured Planctomycetaceae bacterium
GCGAACGCGTCGGTTTGACGTGTCGACCTGTCACGCCGCTGGATGGAATTCACGGAACTCCGTTAGCTGTCCAGAAGTCTCCGGGACGCTGGGCAACTCCCCTGGGTCTGGCCATGAAGCGATTGACATCAGGTACTCATTGAAGGCGATTCTATTTACTGTTGACGACACATACGATTATGAACGACATTGACTTCCTGCCATCCGACTATGTCTGCGTGCAAACCACGCGAACCAATAACAATTGGTTGCGGGGTTTATTCGTGGCTGTTTTGGGATTGATGGCCGTGGGATGGGGCGCGCAGCAAAAGTCATTACACGACCTGCGAGCCAAGCGGGCGCATGCTCAAGAGAGTGTTCGATCAATGCTGGCATCACTTGATTCCAGCGAAAACCTACGAGCCGACCTGGATCGCGCCGACAATGCCGTCCGTATACTTGACGGGCTTCGAACCCAAGTCCCTCCAACCCGCTGGCTGGGATCGATCGTCGAGGCATTGCCTCCACGTGCATCGCTTCTGGAAATTCATGCCGATATCGATGACGGAGTTGACCCTGCCATAAAGCCAGAAGCTCCTAAAGTCACCCAACCGGCAAATGCCCCAGTGGTTGATCCAATCCGGCAGGATATTGAGCGACTTTCCAAAGTGACGCCGCGTCGGTCAGTCACGATATCCCTTCGAGGTGCGGCACCTGATGACATTGAAGTTTCTCGATTCCTGACGGCCCTGCACCGGATCGATTATTTCGACCAGGTTCAGCTGTTGTTTACCGATCAGCAGGGCCAGGGAAGCCAGACCGCTCGCACGTTTGCCATTCGATTAAGGACCAAGTCGTTGAATCGACGGGCCACCGTGAAAACGGTGGATCAGCCAGTGGCCAGGGCTCCGCGTGAACTGAAGTAATTTTTCGAACACAACTCGTCGGGACCATCCATCGTGAAATTTCTCGCTCGACACGACTCGCTGATCGCGATCATCGGGACCGCCATTCTGACCACTGGCTACTACTGGGGTGTCATTCGCCCGGGCCGGATCGCCACTACGGCTGTTCAGACGGAAATTTCTCAGGCCCAGGCAAGAATGCACGAAGTTCCCGTTCTGCTGGCAGAACAGACGCAGTTGCAGGCACGATTGCAGCGCCAGCGAGAGCAGATGGAGCGGATGGAGCAGGTGGTTCCAACCGATTCGCACGTTTCAGAAGTCCTGCATCAGGTTGCGAGCCTGGCGAGTCAATCAGGCTTGACGATCACGCGGCTTGAGCCATTGCAAACCGTCGAATTTGCTTCGTATGCCTCACATCCATTTCATCTGGGATGTCGCGGAGCATTCGACGATGTGGCTCGATTTGTAAAAGGCCTGGAAGCACAGCCTCGATTAGTCGCGTTTGGAAAAGTGGATCTGGTTCGAAGCACTGCGGCTGAAGGATCGGAACGACTGATTCAGGCTAACATCGACTTCAGCGTCTTTTCACGCCAGTCCAAGTTCTAGTGAGGCATTCACCGTACTCCTCGCAAGAATTCTGATGCCGTTGACTGCTGTTCCCGCACCAGCAATGAAGATATTTCGAATGATGGCAATCTCGGTCGTCATTGCCTTAATTACGACTCCGCTCGTTCCGGCATTCAGTATGCCACCAGCATTGGAACAACCATTGATGCTGACGAGAGAGTCGCCCAGCCCCAAAATGAGCGATTCCGTGGTGGTCGTGTTCACCTGCGATTACGTGCTGCAGGAACTTTCGAGTCATCGTAAAGTTTGTTAAGCTCGTCAACTCAACCACTGTAGCTCGTCGCTTTTTATTGACGACCCGTTCCGTCAAAGACAAGGCCAGACCCATGAGGCTGCTTGTTAATCGCGTGTTTCGCGTTGTTGTGGTATCGCTGCTTGCTGTGTCGCTGTCAAAGGTGGGCGGTGCAGACGATGGGGTCGTTCCCAGCGAGGTCGTTCGCCCATTTTCGCAACCTGACATGGGACAGTTTACGACCTGGCTCAAAAAGACGGGGCATGAAGATCCTGACAAGGTGTTTCGACTCGAAAATGGTGTTTTGCGCTGTGGCGACGAGGACATGGGATATGTCGCAACGAAGCAGTCGTACCGCGATTATCATCTGTCTGTCGAATACAAATGGGGACGAAAGAATCCAACGGACAAGTATGTTAGGAATTCTGGCATTCTGTTGAATGGGGTCGGCCCTGATGGATCGCAGAGTGGGATCTGGATGACTTCGATCGAATGTCAGCTTGCCCAGGGCTGTGAAGGGGATTTGATCCTGATTCGTGGCAAGACCGCAGAAGGCCAGCCGTTTCCCGCAACGATCACGAGCTACGTCACGAATGGCCCAGATGGTAAGCCGCGATGGAATGAAAACGGTACTAGAACCGTCTATTCTGGTCGCCAGTTCTGGTGGTCAAAACACCAGCCTGGTTTTAAGGAGTTGATTGATACCCGCGGAGAAAGCGATGTCGCCAGCCCCTTGGGGGAATGGACAAAAGTCGAATGCCTGTGCCATCAGGGACGGATCACAATTAAAGTGAACGGGTTTGTCGTCAATGAATGCTTCGATGTTCAACCGGCTTCTGGCAAGATTCTCTTGCAGTCTGAAGGGCACGAGGTCTTTTTTCGAAACATGGAAATTCGCCCCATCAAGCCCAATGCTTCGTAGAGTTTACAAGTACAGGAACGTTGCATGACTCGCTCTACCCTCAGTGCTCTTCGCCAGGATCCGTCTGTTTCCAACGATTCTTCACGCCGCGAGTTTCTGAAGGCAACAACGGCAATTGGCGGGACGTTTATCGGCCTGACCGGGCTGAATCCAGTGGTCCATGCGTCGGGTGACGATACCTTGCGCGTTGGCCTGATTGGTTGTGGAGGGCGTGGAACCGGAGCAGCGTCGCAGGCACTGATGGCAGATACCCGCGTCATACTGACCGCCATGGGCGATCTTTTTGAAGATCAATTACAACTGAGCCTGAAGTCATTGAATGAAGCTCGAAATCTTGAAACGAAAATCGATGTTCCCAGGGAACGCCAATTCGTTGGGTTCGATGCCTATAAACAGGTGCTGGCAAGTGGAGTCGATGTCGTCCTGCTCACGACACCTCCACACTTTCGGCCTCTTCACCTGAAAGCTGCGATCGAGGCCGGTAAACATGTCTTTGCAGAAAAGCCTTGCGCCGTTGACACCCCTGGCGTCCATTCTGTTCTCCGCAGCTGTGCAGAAGCCCGTCGCAAAGGTCTCGCGGTTGTTTCAGGTCTCTGTCTGCGCTATCACGAACCGTATGTCGAAGCCGTCCGAAGAATCCACGACGGTGCGATCGGTGATGTCCGGACGATGATCGCTAACGATTATCGAGGCGGCGTCTGGATCAAGCCGCGCCAACCCGAGTGGACCGATATGCATTGGCAGACGCGGAACTGGTACTACTTCACCTGGCTCTCGGGTGACTTCAACGTCGAGCAGCATGTCCACAATCTGGATGTCTGTGCGTGGGCCATGGGTGACAAGTACCCCGAGAAAGCGGTCGGCATGGGAGGACGGGAAGTTCGGAAAGGCCCTGAATACGGCAATATCTTCGACCATCATGCCGTCGTGTATGAATATGCTTCCGGTGCCAGGCTGATTAGCAATACGCGGCAGATGAAGGGCTGCAAGAACGACATCAGCGTTCACATGCTGGGAACCGGCGGAACTGCCACACTCACCGAACGGAAGAACGGGGTAAAAATCTCGGCCCGAGATGAATGGGTTTTCCGCGACGAAGCGAAAAACTTGTATCAAGTCGAGCATGACGAATTGTTCGCCAGCATTCGCAATGGTAAGCCCATCAACAATGGCGAGTACATGGCCAAAAGCAGCCTGCTGGCGATTATGGGGCGAATGGCAACATACACGGGGCAGGAAATCACCTGGGACATGGCATGGAATTCTCGGGAAGATCTGACTCCACCCAGGTATGAATGGGGTGAAATTCCTGCTCCACCGGTTGCAGTTCCCGGTTCTACAAAATTTGTTTAGTGCGGATTCACCAGAATTCACAGTCCGGGAGTATGCGCCCATGGAACCGAAGCTATCACGCGGCGTGACGCGGCGTGACTTTGTCGTCACAGCAGCCGCATTGGCGGGATTCTCGTCTTCGTTGAATCCACTGACGAGATTGAATGGTGCAGAGGAGACAAAGCCGAAGACCAGTGACAGGAAGCCGACCCTGTTCCAGCATGCTTGTATGACGCTCCCTTATAGCAGTTTTCCTCTGGAACGAGCTCTGACAGGAATCAAGAGCGCGGGGTACCAGCATGTTGCCTGGGGGGTGAAGCATCGGGAAGCCAACGGAGAAAATGTCCCCGTTGTCGCCGAAGATGCATCGCCAGACGTCGCCAAAGAACTTGCCAAGCGATGTCGCGGCATCG
>CAZSTW010000114.1:4537-22557 GCA_964609845.1 uncultured Planctomycetaceae bacterium
GCCTCGAACCGGTCATGATGTTTTCGACGATCTACCCCGAACATGCGCGCGGGCTGGACGTCTTGACTCGCCGTATCAAACAGGCTGCAGCAGCAGGGATCGGGCAAGTCCTCACGTTTGGTCATACGCAAGGGGGTAATCGAGCGGTCTGGGTTGAGCGTTTCAAGGCACTCGGTCCGATCGCCCGTGACAATAATGTCACTCTGGTGGTTAAGCAGCACGGTGGCTCCACCGGGACAGGCGAAGCGTGCGCCGAGATCATCCGCGAAGTGAATGATCCAGGTATCATGGTGAACTACGACGCTGGTAACGTCATGGATTATCTGGATCTCGACCCGATTCCAGACATCAAGAAATGTGCGGCCGAGATTCGCAGTTTCTGCGTGAAAGATCACCGCAACTGGCCGAAGGATCAGGACTGCGGACCAGGATTTGGCGAGATCGATCACTACCGTCTTTTGGAGCCGGTCGCCTTTACAGGACTGACCATGCCACTGGCCTACGAGAACATCTTTGCGCCACTTGTTGCCCGCCCTGCAAAACCTGAGGAAATCGATGCCTTGGCTCGGCGTGCTCGTGAATTCCTCGAAATCGTGATTGCAGGGTTACAAACCGTGTAATCACCGACATACATCGCGGAACGAGATTGAATCTGGCAACGTTGACGTTCCGAATTGATTCTCAATCACATACCGACAATCGTACCGTCGTCTTTGACATCAATACGCAGGGCCGCAGGTTCCCTGGGGAGTCCGGGCAGGGTACTGATGTCACCCGCCATCGCGTAGAGGTAGCCTGCACCAGCGGCGAGGCGACAATCGCGGATTGGTAATCGGAACCCACGCGGGCGTCCCAGCAATTTCGGATCATGCGAAAGTGAATACTGCGTCTTCGCAATGCAGACCGGCAAGTTCCTGAATCCCCAACGTTCGAACTGCTCGATTCTCCGTTTGGCCAGTGGCAACAAATCGATCCCGTCTCCTCCATAGACTTCGCGAACGATCGTCTCCAGTTTGTCGGCAACAGGCATGTCCAGAGGGTACAGAAAATCAAAACGACCTGGTTCCTC
Organism: uncultured Planctomycetaceae bacterium; assembly: GCA_964609845.1. Lineage (GTDB taxonomy): Bacteria > Planctomycetota > Planctomycetia > Planctomycetales > Planctomycetaceae > Schlesneria. The sequence continues at coordinate 5,607 of CAZSTW010000114.1, forward strand.
ACACGCCTTTTCAACGGCATGAGCCAGTTCCATTGTCCCTTTGCTGCCATTTTTGAATGAATCAGCGACAGCAAAGGCTTTGGCTCCGTAATCCATTGAAAGCTGACGCACCAGATCGATCTCGCGATCTGTGTCGGCCGGAAATCGATTCAGCGCCACGACAATCGGGATTCCTGACTTATGCAGGGCAGCCAGATGTGCCTGCAAATTGACAGCACCAGTTCGCAGGTCTTCCAGGTTTTCTACCAGCAGTTCCGGGGGAATCGATTCTCCAGGCTTCATCGGGAATTTACCACAGTGGTACTTCAGTGCCCGGACTGTACAGACCACGACCTCGACATTCGGTCGCAATCCACTGGACCGGCACTTGATGTTGAAAAGCTTTTCAGCGCCGCAATCGCTACCGAATCCGCTCTCTGTTACGACAAAATCGGCAAGCTGAATGGCAGTCAGATCCGCGAGGACAGAACTGTTGCCATGCGCGATATTGGCAAACGGTCCGGCGTGGACAATTGCCGGAGTACCTTCACACGTCTGCACCAGATTGGGCCGAAGTGCGTCACGCAACAACGCCATCATGGCTCCTGTTGCACCGATATCATTTGCGCACACCGGTTCGCCGGTTTTCGATTCTGCAACAATAATTCGCCCAACTCGCTGATGAAGATCAGGCAAGCTGTCGGCGAGTGCCAGGATGGCCATGATTTCCGAGGCTGCAGTCAGGTCAAAACCTGTTTCACGCAATGGAGCTTGAGGTACATTGTCGAGTCCCGTAATCACATGGGCCAACCCCTTGTCGTTCAGATCGATCACGCGTCTCCACGTCATCGTCGACGGATTGATTACCGGTGACAGTTCGCGACGCACGTGATTATCAAGTATTGCTGCCAGCAGATTATGGGCTGAGGTCACGGCATGGATATCGCCAGTAAAATGCAGGTTGATTTCGTCTGCCGGAAAAAGTGCTGCTGCCCCGCCACCCGCTCCGCCACCTTTTACTCCAAAGACCGGCCCTTGCGATGGCTGTCGCAGTGTCACGATGCTTGTGCGGCCATGACGGGCCAGGGCCATGGCGAGCCCGATGGCGATGACCGTTTTCCCTTCGCCGAGAGGTGTCGGATTAATGGACGTGACACCGATGTATTTACCAGGCTTTCGATCTGGCAACCGCTGAGACAAGCCCAGCGCGAGTTTGCCTTTGTACCAGCCGATCGGTTCAACATCCTGTGGCGCCAGCCCGAGTTGGGCCGCGATCTGATGGATTGGAAGCGGGCCGCTCATTGCAGACTCTCATAAATCCAGGCCTGTCAAAACTCGGTCTTAATCACTTTTTCGTCACTGTCCGAACGTAGTATCAGCCACGACAGGGCCACACCGGTGAGGTAAACCATTCCTCCTGCCCAGACAACATCAGAAATGAAGTGCCCTCCCTGGACTACTCGAGTCAGGCCCATGCCACAGCCGAACAGGAAACCACCGATCAGCCAGGTGGCCTTCCAGCGTGGACGATGGCGTCCCACGATAAAGGCAGGCGCAATCAAGTAAAATGCGACCGCTGCGTGGCCTGACGGAAACGAAGAATTCCGACTTGGCTCAGTGGCCCAGGTTCCCACGGGAAGAAACTCTTTCTCGCCATCGAATGCAGTACACTGAAGTGGTCGCGGACGCCCCCACAGATGCTTGAATCCGACGTTGACAATTAATCCCGGTCCGATGACCAGCATCAGAAATAGAAACAGCCCGGCTCTGCGAATTTGTGTCGACTGTCGCCATTCAGGGCGTGGCAGGATCCACGGTCCCAGAAAAGCCACGATCGCTCCCATGATTCCAACAACAAACGACGGCAGTGTTCCCTGTCGATAGATCGTCAGCCATGGTTCGGCCAGTTCGTATGTCCAGATCTTCTGGGATCGATCATAGAACATCCCGGCCACCCGCAGATCGAGGTCAGTCCAACGAATCAACACGCTGATCACGATCAGTCCCAGGACGGGGCGGACAATCGGCCATTGACGCTGAAAACACCAATCGCGTTCGATTGCCACCTGTCCGGATTCGCGCGGTTCATCGGGACGATCAGCCGTAGCCATCGTGGGCAGGACGGATAATTCCAGCGGTGTGACAATCCCCGTGGTCATTTTCTACTCGGTCTGAGTGGTGATTCTTCCAATTGAACAGCAATCGAATCCTGCGGCCGTCTTGCAGGCCATTCTGACAGTCTCTCCCCCCGCCAGATCCGAAATTGACGTGACTTCGCCGGACCAAGCGGTACGTTGACTGTACCAAGATCTTCAATTTCTGCGAATGCCGTTGCCAGCCGAACTGGAACGACGGCATCCCCTTCCGTAACAATCACAGCATCCCTGCCACGGGCATTTCGGGGCCCACCCCAGACATCGTGCTGAGAATCAATGACTTCGCCGACGTTCCATCGATAAACGCGCGGCTGACCTGGCAGGTAGTAGGCGAATTCGCTGACAGGAGCACGTGACGTTGCGGCCACCAGCAAGAGCTCGTCGCTGGATGCTGATTTCTGGAGCTTTTCGGCAATCAGACGCGATGCGGTTTTCCAACCTCGCAGTCGTCCGGTGGGATCCAGGCGGGTTCCTGCAAATTCTGAAGAGGGAAGCACGAAGGGGATGATCGCTACGGCGATCGCCATCACTGCCCCCAGACATACAGCCGGAACCATTGCTACGCGGTATCGATCAAGTCGTGCAGACAAAGAGATCTTACCACATTTCCATGCAGCCAGTATGACCACACACGTCAGATGAAGTGCCGCCGGCCAGTTTGGCTGGACCCGTTGAATCAAGCTGAGCGCGGTAATCGCGGCAAACGGAAATCCACCAAAACAGACAAGAAACCGTTCGCCTTCACCTGACTGCCGGTATCGCATCATCAGAACGATTGTCACCGTGCTCATCAGTCCGAAGATCAATGGGGATAGAATTCCGAATTGAGAACTCAGAAACTCAGCGCACCAAGCGAGGTGCCGGAGTATCGAATGGGACTGCAGCGGAAAGTGGTCGCGCGTATGCTCAACGGTCACCCAGTCGTGCTGCGAATTCCAATAGGCGACAGGAATCAGAAACGCTACGCTCCCGATTGCCCAGATCCAGACCCACGGGCGAAATAACTGTGATCGTTGCGATGGCGTGGTGATGAGATATAAGGCCACCAGCGGAAACAATCCCAAAGTGGTCTGCTTCGACAGAAGTCCCGTACCCGTGGCAAGGATTGCCGGAAGGACCCACCTCTGTGATTCTGAATCGGTTTCCAGCATCCGCCACAGAAAATAGACCGCCAGGGTCCATGTGAACAAAAACGGAGCGTCTATCGTCATCAACAAGCAGAGTGCTGTCGATCCAGGTGTCACGCCTGCAATCACCATGGACCAGATGCCGGTACGATGCCCGTACAGACGTCGCCCCAACTCGTAAACGCCCCATAAACCAAGTGTTCCCAGGATCGTGGCAGGCAGTCGAATGGTAAACTCGGAAGTTCCCCCCAGCATGGTTGAAAATGCGATCAGCCAGGCGATCATCGGAGGCTTGCTGTAATAGCTCCAGTCAAGCTGTCGGGACCAGTCCCAGTAATAGGCTTCGTCTGGAATCAATTCCATCGGGCAGACCGAAAGATACCAGATCCTCAGGATCAGTATTCCGAACAGTCCCGCAAGGACACGATTACGCTCTGGATCGAAAAACATCCGTGACGCTCCGGGAGTGCACTCCGCCGTCACGCTTGATTCGATTCCAGTCAACACATTCGCCTTCACGACTTGAGCCACCCTGCCTGCACGCCAATCAGTTCAAGTTCTGATCACACCTGATAGCCACGCTGAAACCGCACCACCTATGACCACAGGTATCCAGGCCGCCAGGTCGGCTGGGACAATCTGGCTCAGTCCAAGGAACTGGCATCCCTGCGTGATCCCAAAAAGAGATGCAAGCACGAACCCGCACAGTGCCGAATCGGCCACAATTCCTGGGCTTTCGCGACGTACCATCAGCGGAACGACAATCAGCACTGCGATTACGTTCAACAGGGGTTGCATCAATCTTGCATGAAAATGAAGGACCAGTCGGTGGACCGAAACCAGGCCAAACGCCGGACAGCGAATCCGTTGCAGTAACTCAGTCGTCGACAACAGTGAGTAACTCGAGCTTCGCTGACATAGCTGATCGCTGGTGACTGACGAAGCAACAAACACTTTTTGACCGCTTGAAGGGAGCCAGACTACTTTTTGACCACTTTCCGTCAAGCGTTTCTTCAGTTCCTCTGGAGGAGGAGTAACGTCACGCAACAACCAGCCCGCAGGGCGATCACCTTTTGCAGGGAGGAATTTTGCCGTGGGGGCTTCCAGAATCGTGATTTCATTGACGAGCGATGGAGCTGGTAGCACAAATGCAGCATTTTCAATGGTGCGGTTCGACAAGCGAATCGATTGTCCGTCGATCGAGATTCGCGTGGAATGATCCGTAAACGATTCCACGTCATGGCGCGTTGCATCACCACCGCCGCGAGTTTCATAGGCGGCATGCGCGATCTGCGGCACGACAAACTCCTGATTCAGGACCAGTAGCAGATAGACACCGGAACTGGCGAGAATCAAAGGGGTCAGAACACGATACATCGGTATCCCGGCGGCCAGCAAAGGATGCAGTTCGCCACTCCGCTGAAGCAGAACCAGCAGGACCATTAATGAAATGATTGTCAGGGCCGGACCGGCTCGATCAAGAAAAAAGACCGACTGATAAGCGTAACATTCGACGATCGACCGCATCAGTGCGGCTGTCCCACGGTCGCCGTTTCTTGTCAGGAATTCGTCCAGGTTTTCCAGCAGGTCGATGATGATCACCAGGCCGAACGTGGTGATGAAGCACACCCCAAACGTGTGGAAAAAACTGCGCAGCAAGTAGCGATCAAATGTCATGTGGTTCCGCACCGCGGCGAATGCGATTCTGTTGGCGACACGATCCCGTGTTTAACCCGCGACAGGACTCGTTGGCGGTGGCGGATTTAAGTTCAATTCGGTAAGTCGGTCAAGAGGGGTGTCACCGTACGGGCGATTCTCAAAGTAGATAATTCTGTCTACTTGTCTGCTTTTTTGGACTTGACCGCTTTTTCAGGATCAATAAGCTCCCTCACACTGCGGATCGGCAGAAATTGACGGTTTCTAGATTGTGACCGCGGTTGTTCCAGGGAAGGAGCACTCATGAAACGCTGGTTGGCGAAGCTGACGATTGGGACGTACCTGACGGCATTGGCGCTGGGCATTTGTTCCCATGCAATGAACTTTGGTACGGGGGCTCATCCCGCCATGTACTACTTTATCTGGGACATGTTTTGTGGATGGTCAGCCCACGAAGTTCGGTACCACATCGTCGGCGAGGGTGAAAGCGGTCAGCATTACAGGCTGTCACCTGCACCCTGGTCAACATTCGCTCCTTACGGGGATCTTGAACGAGCCCAGTATGATGCTCTGGGGAATTCGTATATCAAGATTGCGATGAACACGTTACGGCATACGGACCATGAGCCGATGACCCGGATTTTTGTGATCGAAGAGGCGTGGCCAAAGAAGTACAATCTGCCAGAGAACCTGTGGGCGGCGCGGTTTGATGAACCGAAAGATGCACACAGCTACTTCCATTTAAAGTCAATCTATGACGGTGATGGGGGGCTCATTCAATACAACCCCGATTACGTCAGCACGTTGCAGCAACTGGCGATTACCAACAATCCTCGGCTGCGAGCGGATTCTCTGCGAGGCCGACCGTTCTTTGCGGTCGATCCGGCACACCGTGGGGCGTACCTGATGGAACCGCAGTCCGTGTCGCTGCCCGAAAGTTCTGGTAACAGCGAACCTCAGTGGAACCGCCCCAGTGCGAACTGACAGTTGATTCCCGCAGAGTTGGTCCTGACGCAAGTAGATAGCTTTCAATATTTGGCGAGGAACGGATGTTCCCGCCACGAGCCGACATCACATCCGGCAGGGAGGCCGAGGCATGACTGTTGAAACCGAACGATTCTCCAAGCGACTCGACAACTTTTTCTTCGCCCCCGAAGTTCCCTACGGACTGGCACTCTTGCGAATTGCCTTTCCGCTCGTGCTGATGGGAATGGTTCTGCCGCGCTGGCATGTTGCGCGTGAACTCTATTCCACAGACGGTGCTCCTGCCCAATTGTCTGTGGGGTATGGCTACATGGACATGCTCCCTGAATTCTCGGGAACGATCGCTGTTGCCCTCTATGGCATCATGGTCTTCTCGTTAATCTGTAGTTCAATTGGATGGTGCACTCGACCAGCCCTGATTGTCTCGTCCATTCTGTTTACCTACTTTACGATGATGGACTACGTCAGCTCGATGACGAAATACACCGTCATCGCGACACATGTCCTGACGATTCTGGCACTGTCGCAATGTGGATCTCTCTGGTCGGTGGACTCGTGGCTTTCGGGGCGGAAGCGTCAATCGTGGCCCGGTGAGTCTTCGATCGCTTACGAGAAGTTTCCCGCCTGGCCGCGACGGCTGATTCAACTTTTTATCGGCGTTGTCTACTTCGGTGCTGCAATTACCAAAATGCACACCCCCTTGTTTTTCACTGGAGACATGCTTCAGTACTGGATGCAGACTCACATCAACTTCAAGCATCCCATCGGAGAATACATCAGCCTGTATCCAATTCTGCTGGTGGCATTTGCGTATGTGACAATCGTCTGGGAAATCATGTTCGTTTTCCTGTGCTGGAAGGGAAGTTGGCGGTTGCTGATCCTGCCCATCGGGATCGTGTTTCACTTCATGACGACACTGACTCTTGGCCTGCTGATGTTCCCGATGGTCTGCTATTGCACCTATCTTTCGTTCATGGACGAGGACGACTATCGCCAGATCGCAGCCGCTTTTCGTCGAGTCTGCCGACGATCCACCTGGCTGAAATCAGCGATGTCACACGTCACTGCGTGGCGTGAACGAATCGGTAACCCCGTCGGATGGCAGACCAACGCTAAGGCTGCATTTGTATTCTCGATGGCACTTTTCGCGGTGGCCAACGTAGAAGTCGAGCATTGGATGGATCTGTATGGTGAGCGTCGTGCAGAAGGAAGATATTCTCTGACTCCGATCGAACCCGAAGTGGTCGCGAAGTTGATGGCACCGACTGAACCGTTTCGCGTGAAAGACCGGTTCCTCGCCGTTGATACGGGGACGATTCTGGTCGGTGATCGACTGGCAAACCGCCGGACTCAATTCCGCCAGGGGGAAACCGTCATCGCTCAATGCAATTTGATTCCACCACACGAAGACATGTATGTGGAATTCAAGCTGCACGACAGTGAAAACCGCATCGTCAGTCGTCAGGGAAACATCGCCACTCGCGAACTGTTCCGGACGAATTTCAATTACACGTTGACCGAAAGTACTCCTACGGGTGAATACACACTCGTCGTTGAAACGGCAGGCCAGCCTGTTCTTCGCAAGAAGTTTCTCGTTCAAGACAAGCACGGACGTGCGGCCGCCAATTAGTCTGCTCATCATCCGCATCCGCGACTTTTCGACAGGCCACCGAGTTCAACTTGGTGGCCTGTTGATTTTTGCATGAGGAATTATTGTCATGTCGATGGTTTAGCGAGTGAGAGTTTCTCGATGTCGGCACATGACATCAGCCGTTGTCGCCTATGAAATCAGGGCTCGAAACCGAACGACCCCGGCGATATGCTGGGGTTTGTTCGTTTTCAGTGCGTTGCGATAGGCAAGTTCTTCAGTGGCTGTCAGCAGCCGGGAGCGCGACCGATGGGGGAACTCTCCAAAAGTTCACGACGAAAGACACTAGGCATGCAACTGTTGACGGTCTCCTTGCTCCTCGTGAGCCTGAGCTTGCTTATTTCGTCATGCTCACACCGCAAGGCCATTGACGCTACTATCAAAGAAACGGAGGAACAGAACAGGGTGTTGAGAGATCGCTTGCAGCGATTGGAGGAGGCCGCGGCACGGAAGCTGAAAGAGGACGCCGTTCACGGTCCCGAGAAGTCGAACTAACCATTCTGTTCATCCCCAAACGATCAGCAAGCCCGCTGCGGACGGCGGCATGGGAGCCGCTTTTCGTGTTCCATTCACTCGACGTCCTGGATCGCCGTCTCCATCCATCAACTAGGTTGCTTAACTCTTAACTCTCCACTCCTAAAGTTGCCGGTCACTACCCGACGACAGGGGCGAGCTAAAACCACGTAAAAGCAGTCAAAAAGAAGTCAGTGACTGACTGCCCGTTGATTGCGTGGTAGAGTTGCGAAGGAGAATCGAGCGGTATGAACGTAAGCATCAGCATTCCCAGCGAGATTGAAGCGACCTTGCGTCGCCGGGCGGCTGCCGTTGGCAAGGACGTGGCAACGTTTGTTCAGGAAATCATCTCTGAACGGCTAGCCGAAGTGGCATCCGTCGATTCGGGAGCAACGTCCCGCAAGGAATTCGCGGTCAAAGTGCGCGAAATCATTCACTTGCATCCAGTATCGAATGAATCAGTCGACGACAGTCGGGAGTCGATCTATGCAGGGCGCGGCGAATGAGAATTCTCGTTGATACGAAAGATCGTTGCTAGTTAGTGACGTTCCGTCGAATCCTTCAACCATTTCTGCAGCGCCTCACACAACTGGTCGATTTCAGCAGACGCGTTGTACAGGTGGCATGAGACGCGCAGGTACCGGTGTCCGTGGCATTCGGTGACCAGGATCTCAATTCGATGTTGATCCCACAGCTCCTGCTGAAGCGGGTGAATCGCATTCGGACGTGATTTCTTGTTCGAATCCGGTTGAAGAGGTACGGCGATCATCGACGCGTACCAGTCGATCGAGTCAGGGATCGTAGCCACCTGCCCGAGGATCTGTTCAAGCCGCCCCCGTGTGTACTGAGCCAACGCATGGGTCTGCTGTCGAAACGTCTCAACACCGGTACGTTCGAGAAAATCGATTGCTGCCGGAACTGCCAGAAATGGCGCGGGGTCGCGAGTTCCCAGCCAATTCAAATCGTCTTGCCATCGCGGCGGACAGCCACCTAGGCTCCTTCCCCAACTGGTCAAATGAGGCTTCAGTCCCTGCTGCCATTTCCGGCGGACATACAGGAATCCTGAACCGAGTGGTGCCGACAGCCATTTATGCAGACTCGCACAATAATAGTCGCACTCAAGTTTCTGCAGGTTCAATGGCCGCATGGCAATGGCATGGGGACCATCAATACAAACTGGAATTCCACGAGACCGGGCGATCCTGCAGATTTCTTCTACTGGAAACACCATCGCTGTCGGTGACGTAACGTGACTGATCACAATCAGTTTTGTACGTGAAGTGATCGCATTCACGATTGGCTGAACGATTTCAGAAACGTCCTGAAATCGACGTGGCTGACTGTCGTCACCAGTTCCGATCGTGGGCGAAACGATCTTCGCCCCGACACGATCACACGCTGCTCGCCAGATCCGGAAGACCGCTCCGTATTCGTGGTCATTCAGCAACACTTCGTCGCCTGCCTCAAGCTTCACAGACTCGGCAACGACATTCATGCCGACAGTGGCATTGTCGACAAAAACCAGATCGCGAGGATCGGCTCCAATCCATTTCCCCAGCCGAGTTGCCGCGAAATCGAGTGCACCGTCGAGTTCACGCAGGAAGAATCCCATCGGGTCGGAACTCAATCGACGAGACCATTCTTCGCGAACTGCCTGGACGACACGTGGCGTCGGTCCGAACGATCCATGATTGAGATAGGTGACTCCATCCGGAATCGACCAGTCGCTACGACTGACGGTCGGTGAACTGCCAACATCCTGCATGACACCCTCGTCAGCGGTTTCAGAGATTGATTCAGATAGTAAACGAAGCTACGGCGTAACCTTGAGGACTTGATCGACGATGGCATCTTCGACGACCTTGCTTTCACCCGTGGGCCACTGGACCGTGACTTTGCGAATCTTCTGCTGGTTCCCCAGTCCAAACGTTGCGATGGATTCGCTCTGAGACAGATAACCACGGGTCGGCATGATCAGGCTGCGTAATCTGCCACCAGTGATTTCCACGTCAATCCGGGCACCAATCGCGGATCGATTTCCTTTGACTCCGGCGACCTCGACGCGCAGCCAGTGGTGTCCCAACTTCTGATCATTTCGAATCAGGCGCGGTTTTGCTCCGGTCGCTCCGAACAGGATATCCAGGTCACCATCACCATCGATGTCAGCAAACGCGGCTCCACGTCCCACCATCCGTTTTAGAAAGTCGGGACCACATTTGTCGGAGGGAACTGGGACGAATTCAGTGGGTGATTCGGGACCGCAGTTCCAGAAGAAATGCGGGGGCTGTTCGTAGAACTGACTTGCCTGAACCTTGTTGATCTCGTTCTCCAGATGTCCGTTTGCAGCAACAATGTCGAAGCGGCCATCCAGATCCACATCAAGGAACAATGTGCCGAAAGTCAGTTCCAGGCGTGACTGGGGACCGATCCCCGTGGCGATCGCTTCGTCATTGAATTGCATCGCCTCACCGCGTGAGACATACAGGGCACTCATTTCATTGGCAAAGTTTCCGATTGCGATGGCAATCTGATCACCACCGCGGATGCGTGCCCAGTCGATCCCCATCGCGCCGCGAGCCTGTCCCTGCTGATCGAATGCCATGCCGCGTTCCACTGCTTTTTCAACGAATGTCCCGTTCTTCTGGTTGTGCAACAGGAAATTCTGCACGGTGTCATTCGCAACTGCGATGTCGATCCAGCCGTCGTTGTCAAAGTCTCCAAAAGTCGTTCCCAGAGATTTCCCTGCGAAGACTTCATTGCGGGCTGGATTTCGAATACGCAAGCCAGCGGTTTCACTGACTTCGGTGAATTTCCCTTCCCCGTCGTTGCGATACAGATACGGATAGGTCCCGGGAAACTCTTGAGGGCGGCCATAGGCACGTTCGCCCCCGGTGAGTGTGAATGGCTGAGCCTTGTCGAACTCGCGTGTCCATTTCACATAGTTACAGACGAACAGATCGAGATCCCCGTCGTTGTCGTAATCCAGGAACCCGGTGCTGGTACTCCACTGGTCGGCAGTCCCACCGACCCCTGCCGATTCTGTGACGTCTACAAACTTGCCGCTATCGTTCCGGAAGAGATGGTTCTGCCCGACTGCGGTCAAAAAGATATCGACATCTCCATCGCTGTCATAATCCCCGACGGCGACGCCCTGGCCATAAAATGTGACAGCCAGGCCGGCCGCCTGAGTGGCATCCGTGAATTTGCAATCCCCGTCGTTTCGATAGAGTGCCATCGTTGGCGCTACTTCGATCGGTCGTTCATCCCACGGCCAGCGACAGGAATTGACGAACAGAATATCGGGATCACCGTCTCCGTCGTAATCCAGGAACGCAACGCCACCTCCCATCGATTCAGGCAGCAGTTTTTCGCCCACAGCACCATTTTCGTGGGTGAATTTAATTCCGGCCGATTCTGTGATGTCGACAAACGGCATCGCAGGAATCTCGATCTTCGGACGCTCTCGAACTTCGGGAACGATCAGTTCCGACTTCTTGACGATCGGCGGGGGCTTGATCGACATCCGCCAGTAAACGATCGATCCTGCTGTCGCTGCCAGCACGATCAGTATCGCCGACCAGACGAATGCCCGACCGACGATTGCATCGTCCCGTTCCTCTTCACCCTGAATCTGATTCATGAACTATTCCTGAGTCATTCGACGACGATCTGAAACCAGATCGACTTCGAAGTGGTCAATCATCCCCGGTTTTGACAGGTTCAACGGCACGATTCACAACACCCAACTCGGGAGCTCCCGGTCGATTCAATGAGTAAATCACGATCGGCTCGGAGGCTTTTGCAGCTGCGGGGTATTTGCGACGAGCTTTCTCATACGCGACATCGCGAGCATTGTCATCGGGTTTGTAGCGAGCATGCAGTTTGGCATGTTCGGCCGCCTTCGCTTCGTCACCCAATTCCTGATACAGCAGGTGCAGGCCGTAATGAGCTCCGACGTTTTCTGAATCAATCTTCAAGATCTTCTCGTACGCTTCGACGGCCTGTTTCAACAAGACCGTTCGTTCTTCCTGTCGTGCTGGATCACGAACCTGTTTGGCTCGTTCAAACAGAGTTTGCCCCAATAGTTCGATCACTTCGTAATCGAGACTGAAGTCAAAGCCACGTGCAGTTCGTTCTGGTGTCTTGTCTTCCAGGACTTTCCGGAAATTCTTTTCGGCTTCTTCAAGGCGGCCCTGTTCGCGCGTGATCACGCCGCTCAGCCAGGCGATTGTCCATTCGGGGGCGGCCGGTTCTTTGTATTCACTGGCTCGACTGATTGCTGCCGTTGCTTCATCCAGCCGACCTTCACGGTGCAGAACGCGTGCAAGATTCAGAGCCCCATCGTAGCGAGCTGGCTCTTTCAGCTGTTCCAGAATCGTAAAGGCCTCGGCGGCTTGCCGAAGTTCTGCTTTCCCCTTCAGGAACAGGCCAATTCCATAGTCGTTCCAGCGCTGCCAGACGGGGATTTCGACCTTGGGGTTCTCAACAACCGCGGGATTTCCTTCGACGGGAAAGGTCACTTTGTCAGAGCATAAGGTCGTGATTGGCAGATCGTTGGTGTAAGGTTCACCCGGCCGATGCCCGCGGATTGGAGCGTCGCCTGATCGGGCCTTGCTGGTGAAGAAGTCTGTATAGATCTTGTCGAACTTGCGGTATTGCAGCTTCACTTCAACAGTGACGGGTTCTGTGACATCGGGCGGAACCGCCAGACTGTAATGCAGCGTTCCGGCAGCTCCCGGTGGAATCTGATTGTTGTAGAGAGGAACGAAAATGTCCTGTGGATTGCGGCGATCAATACGATTGCCGTCTTTGTCCAGCATGAACACATTGACGAAGTGTGACCACGGATCGACCGAACGGTTTTCATCAATCCCGCCACTGCGACCGATGATCTTTCCGCCACTGGTCACCGTGACATCAACCCAGACTTCGTTAGAATCGACCGTTCCCTGGGTGAACGGATGTCCCATCTTCAGCGTCCGAATGACAGCTTCCAGTAGATACGTCTGTCCGGGCTTTAACGTCGGGACTTCTGGACGAATCGGGGCATGCAGCTTGCCGGTGATTTCGCCTCCTTCTTTGACACCGAAGATGTCGACTCGCAGTTTCCCCTTCAGGAATTCCTGGTGAGCTGCAACAGTGTCAGGGAGCTCTTTCAGCCATGCCAGACCAGTGTTCGCGGAGGGAAACAGATGATTGTGAATACTCGGTTTCTTTGCATCGGCAAAAAGCTGTGCGCCGAAGTCGGTCGATTCCTGCAGCGGCATATGGCATCCCGCACAGTTTTGCACGGCTTTTTCGGGATAGTAGAAGCTGCGGGCGCCATGACCGGAGACACCACTGAGCAAGTACGTATCATAGTGATTCTGGCCCCGCAGGAATTCCTTGTAGTGATTCAGTTCGTAAGGAAGGTGCACCTTATGACAGGTCGAGCAGAACTCGGCTGATTTGTGCAGATCTTTCAGGAACGTCTTCTTGTGCAGTTCCGGCTTGGCCTTCACCAGTTGATTGTTCACCCATTGCAATACCGCGTTCTTGCTGTACGCGAACGGATAGTGCTCGGGATTCTCGATCGTATAGTCTCCATTCCCCTTGGTACTGTTCACGTGTGTGATGGAATGGCACGTGGTACAGGTGATCCCTGCCTGCGACGTTGGATGATTGACGTCGTCAAACTTCGGATCATCAAAAGCTCCACTGAGGAACGGTACGGGATCGTGACAGCCCGCACACCAGCGAGAAGCCTGCACATTACCATCCCGCTTCAAGGCCACTTCGCGAGTTTCTCGAACGCTGGCCAGATAGGCCGGGTTATTGAATGAACTGAAATGGTGCGAGCTGTGGAACCAGCCTTTGTATGCGTCGGCATGGCACTTGAGGCAGTAGTCATCGTTCATCAAGGCTTCGGCCGGGATGAAATTTCCGGTTGCCGTTCGGGCCAGCGAAGGTGAGAAGTACTTTTCCCCCTCTTTCGGCCCCGCCTGATTCCAATTGCGCGGGTCCTGATTGTGCATCAGGATCATGCCACCTCCGGCGATGCCCGTAGCGACCAGGTAGCCAGCTCCGATACGCCATTTGATCCTGGGGCCAGCCAGCCGGTGCAGCCAGTACAGCCACAGGCACGACAATGGTGCCGCAATGTGAGCCCAGTAAATGAGGGAACGCGTCGTCTGGTTCTTGATCACCAGTGCCGATGTCCCCAGTTCAACTCGCATCAGCAGGAGACCAGTCACGAGGACCGCGAGTGAGGCCACGAGCAACGCATAGCCGACACGAATCGCCCGCTTGTTCTTTCTCAGTCGCGTGTTCAGCAGGTGGATGCCGAGAAATACCACGAACGGAACGACCAGCAGCAGGCCGAGTGCCAGATGTCCAGCAAACATCAGAATCGAGAACCAGTTCTCATAGGTCCTCCCGGTATTCCAGCCGAGAAACGTCACGGCTCCGAGATAGACAGAATTCGCTCCCAAAAGGGCAACGAGAAAGAAGACTAACCACATCAGAACGCGCAGACGCGGCCCCACAGCGGGAACATAAGTTCGACGCTGCGGTGGGACCGACGCCGGAACAGGATTGGACATGAATCGACTCCACCCGAGGTTTTTAGCGATGAGCTGACAGCGATCAGCATGCACCAATGATGCAGGATTTTGACGTGGGTCTCATGGCCAACGATCTGAGCGATGTTCGGCGCGGGTCTCCTGACCCCGCCGAAACACCCGACCGCAGGTCTCCCTGTGGGCCGTGAAACGCCATAACGTTGACCTGGGGACGCATCGTGTTGGCAGAGATTTCCATTCAGGCGAATGGTACGTTCTGTAACGACAATGCCATCAATATCCGGCGAGACCGGGGTGGGCGATCCAGGCCGATACGATGATCCTCTGCAATAAACTTTGTGTTTCCAGCCCGCGAGTTCCATCGATCTGAAGATGCCGGTGGAAGAGGTTCCGCCGGGCTCAGCAACCGGTCAAAGCTCGCAGATTGCAACAACACAGGTAGCTGTGAAAGCGGCATATCAGGGATCTGATGGCATTCCGGTCCACGGCACGGGCATGCCGGAATATGAGTGAGTGGCATTGAATGCGATATCCGGGAATCGGTAACCGGATGCGATGAATGGAGATAGTCGCCGCAACTCGCATCAGCGAACGAGTTTCCCAACAGAAACACCGCTCCCGCAATCCACAATGGGAAGCAACGACCAAATCGTGCGGCCAAGGCTGCGGAAAACATAGTACCGACTCGGGGCTTCAGACGATTGAAAGCATCCGTGCAGCAGTTTTGAGAACCTCTTTGACGAGCAATCACTAATGTTCGACCACCCGCAATCCGCCTCTGCGGGAAGAACCCGTAAGAAACAGGATTGGAGAGATTCTTCAACCGATCTTGCACTCAAAGCATTATAGCAAAGCTGAAAGGGTTGCGAAATCTCTGTGGCTTGAGCCTGGGGCAATCGTCGTTTTCAAAGTGTAGGGTGGAACCAGCTCGCTTCGAGCGCCGGCCCACCATCAAGAAGCATTGAGAATTGATGGTGGGCCGGCACGGCGAAACGCCACTGGTCCCTGCCGACACGCTGTCCAGCTTTAATGAAACGTTGCCACTAATCAAACGGTCTCTGCAACAACAGGGTTTTTGAGAATCCCAAGCCCCTCAATTTCGACTTCCATTCGATCACCGGGCTTGATGTAGACGGCGGGTTTGCGAGCTGCACCAACTCCAGGTGGCGTCCCCGTGAAAATCAAATCGCCGGGCTGCAACGCAAACAGCTGCGACAAATGAGCGATCAGTTCGTCGATACCGAAGATCAATTCTTTGGTGGAGGAATTCTGCATCGTCTCACCGTTCAGACGCAATTGTATCCGCAGATTATGCGGATCGACTTCGTCAGCCGTGACGAGGTACGGGCCGGTTGGGGCGAACGTGTCGGGAGTCTTTCCCAGTAACCACTGACCACCTGGGCGTCCTTTTTGCCAGTCACGTGCTGAAACATCGTTTCCAACGGTGTACCCAGCGACGTATTTGAAGGCGTCTTCCTTGCGAATCCGTCGTCCTTGCTTGCCGATGACGACGACAAGTTCCGCTTCGTAATCCACTTCGTGCGCAACGGACGGCAGAACGACTGCGTCGCCCGGACCGACAACAGCCTGAGGAAACTTGTTGAAAACGACTGGTTCACTGGGAATGGGCGAGTTTGTCTCCAACGCGTGATCCCGGTAATTCAACCCGATGCAAATCACCTTCGATGGTGCTGCGATTGGCGCCAGTAATTGCCCCGTAACGAATGGTCCCTTCGTCATTCCCGCCGCCAGAGCATTGGCTGCCGCCATCAAACCCTGCTCGGATTCCAGGATTGCTTTCAACGTCGTCGGCAGTTTCGTATCGACTTCACACAAATCGACGAATTGTCCATCAAGTGCGACACCGACAACACGTGGGCCCCGGGATGTTTGCAGGCTGGCCAATCGCATGAATAAGCTCCGGAAATTTCATCGAGGTTGACAGTCCTTGACCCGCGATTTCCGCAGGTCTCCATCCAATGCCGGATGGAGAACGAGAATTCTAGGAAAGTTCGTTCCTGATCGAAAGTCGCTCAGCATGCGTTGTCATGGCAATCAGTTTTTCCATGTCGTGGGGAGTCGATGTTACCCGCATTTCTGCCTTTGTGCTTGCCAGCTGCTACCGCCAGCCGGGTATGACTTTCGAGACATCGATCCGCTGGAACGCGCTCGCGTCCGGTTTCTGGAGATGCGTGTCTGCAGTCGTCTATCGGAACCGGACGCGAGTGCGTTCCGGCTGATGGTCGCAGGTTATTCGATGGTTTCCACGAGTTAATTAGTGCTGGAATCTCAACGGGTTCGGAAAAACGGAAAACGTCCAAAGTCACG